>NZ_BMMU01000003.1 GCF_014646095.1 Streptomyces lacrimifluminis
TGTGTTTACTGCATCAAAGGAACCTCGCCCTCCCGAACGGGAGAGACGGGGTATCAACAAATTTGGCGTTGATTTTTGGCACGCTGTTGAGTTCTCAAGGAACGGACGCTTCCTTCGTACTCACCCTCTCGGGCTTTCCTCCGGGCACTTTCCCTTCGGTGTTTCAAACTCTATCAGTGATTTTCCGTCCCCCTGACCATCGTTCAGCAAGCATGCAGAACGAGACCCCGGGATAGGATCTGACAAGTTGGATGCTGCCAGGCAAGGACACTTGATCGCGTCACTCAGCCCCGGGCAGGAGAACGACTGTACACGGGCTGTCGGAGCGGGCGCAAATCGATTGCCGGTCCTCCAGGACGCCAACCGGCGTCTCTCCCACGGAACCGGCACTTCATATGACATACGCTGCTCAACAGCGTGCCGTCCGGGAACAGGCAGCGACGGCCCGTATGAATCTCCACCCCCGGGAGGCTTCCCTTGACCACCGTGACGTCCCCTCTTGCTGGACGTGCCATCGGACTGGCCGCCGTGCCTGATCCGGTCTTCTCCGGGGCCATGGTCGGCCCCGGCACCGCGATCGACCCCGTGCGTGAACCCTCGGAGGCCGTCGCCCCCGTGACCGGAGTCATCGTCTCGCTCCACCCGCACGCCTTCGTCATCGTCGACGACGAGGGCCACGGCGTACTCACTCATCTCGGTATCGACACCGTGCAGCTCAACGGCGAGGGCTTCGAACTGCTCGTCAACAAGGGTGACACCGTAACGCGTGGTCAGAGCGTGGTTCGCTGGAACCCGGCCGCCGTGGAAGCTGCCGGCAAGTCCCCGGTGTGCCCGGTCGTGGCACTGGAAGCCACGGCCGATTCCCTCTCCGATCTGATCGAAGACGGCACGGTCAAGGCCGGCGACAGCCTCTTCGGGTGGCAGTGACGTCAGTGCCGGTCCATGACGGTAAGCAGGAAATCCACCGCGGCGGTGGGACCCGCCGCACTATCGGAGACGGTGAGATGGAGACAACGCTGCGAGGCGTCGGCGTGAGCCACGGTGTGGCGATCGGCGAAGTTCGGCACATGGGAACCGCAGTACTCGAACCTCCGGCCAAGCAGATCCCGGCGGAGGATGCAGAGCGCGAACAGGGTCGTGCCCGCCAGGCCGTGGATGCTGTGGCGGCGGACCTGAACGCACGTGGCAACCTCGCGGGCGGCGAGGCCCAGGCGGTGCTCGAGGCGCAGGCAATGATGGCTCAGGACCCCGAGCTGATAGCGGACGTGGACCGGCGTATCGCGGTCGGCAGTACGGCGGAGCGGGCCGTGTACGACGCGTTCGCCGCGTATCGCGCTCTCCTGGCGGGTGCGGGCGAGTACCTCGCTGGTCGCGTGGCCGACCTCGACGATGTGCGGAATCGTATCGTGGCCCGGCTCCTCGGGGTGCCCATGCCCGGCGTCCCCGACAGCGACGAGCCGTACGTCCTTATTGCGCGCGACCTCGCACCCGCCGACACGGCGCTGCTGGACCCGACCCTGGTGCTCGGCTTCGTCACCGAGGAGGGCGGGCCGACCAGCCACAGCGCGATCCTGGCGAGGGCCCTCGGTGTCCCCGCTGTGGTGGCGTTGCCCGGTGCGGGTGAGCTTGCCGAGGGCACCGTGATCGCGGTGGACGGCAGCACGGGGGAGATCTTCGTCGAACCCAGTGCGGAGAAGAAGGCTCAGTTGGAGGCCGCAGCAGCCCAGCGCAAGGCGGCACTGGCAGCCTCGACCGGGCCTGGCGCCACCTCCGACGGCCACAAGGTGCCGCTGCTGGCCAACGTCGGCGGGCCCGCGGACGTACCGGCTGCCGTCAAGGCCGGGGCCGAGGGTGTCGGTCTCTTCCGTACCGAGTTCCTCTTCCTGGACGACAGCAAGAACGCGCCGTCCGAGGCGAAGCAGATCGAGGCGTATCGCCAGGTCCTCGAGGCTTTTCCCGAGGGACGCGTCGTCGTTCGGGTGCTCGACGCGGGCGCCGACAAGCCACTCGACTTCCTGACGCCGGCCGACGAGCCGAACCCGGCTCTGGGTGTGCGCGGTCTTCGGACCCTGCTCGACCACCCCGATGTGCTGCGTACGCAGCTGACGGCGCTCGCGAAAGCCGCGGAGGGGCTGCCTGTCTACCTTGAGGTCATGGCTCCGATGGTCGCGGACCGTGCCGATGCCAAGGCGTTCGCGGACGCGTGCCGTGCGGCCGGGCTGCGGGCGAAGTTCGGTGCCATGGTGGAGATTCCGTCGGCCGCGCTGCGGGCGCGCTCGATCCTGCAGGAGGTCGAGTTCCTGTCCCTGGGAACCAACGACCTCGCGCAGTACACCTTCGCCGCCGACCGTCAGGTGGGTGCGGTTTCCCGTCTGCAGGATCCGTGGCAGCCCGCGCTGCTCGACCTGGTTGCGCTGGCCGCCGAGGCGGCAAGGGCCGAGGGCAAGAGCTGTGGTGTCTGTGGGGAGGCTGCGTCGGATCCGTTGCTGGCATGTGTGCTTATCGGTCTGGGTGTCACCTCTCTCTCCATGGGCGCGGCTTCGATTCCTTATGTGCGGGCATCGCTGGCCAAGTACACGCTGGCGCAGTGCGAGCGGGCCGCCGCGGCGGCCCGGGCTGTGGACAGCGCCGACGAGGCTCGTGACGCTGCTCAGGCAGTGCTGTCGGGCGAGTAGTCGGCCGCTCGGCCCACGTGTCCGATCAGCTGTTCGGGCGGGCTCAGGGCAGTCCGTTCGTGCGAGGGGCGTTTCACTTCGTGTGGAACGTCCCTCGCACGTTTCCCGTTTCCCGTTCAGTGAGCGTGGCCCGTCGTGGGTTCCTCTCCGAGGTCGGGGGGTGTGCAGTAGTCGACGTCCGATTCAGGGGAGATGAGATCGCCCGATTCGGCGTCGGTCGGGTAGGCGGGACGCATCGCTGCGTCCCGCCCCCCTCAGAACCGTGCGTGCGAGTCCCCCCGCACACGGCTCAAGCGGGTCTCTAGGACCTCGCGCTCTCCGAGCGGTCGTGCCCGCCAGCGTGAAGTTGCTGGTGGCACTCCGTGTGACGCAGTTCCAGGTTGTTCAGGTCATCGGAACCACCGTTGACCTTGTGGATGACGTGGTGGACGTTGAACGCCCGGCGTGACCGGTCGAACCATGCCACCCAATCGCGGAGATTGTCCGGCTCGTAACCGGCCCCCTCCATGAGATCCAGACCGCAGCCAGGGCACAGGCCCTTCTGACGGACAGCCAGCCGGATGACGAGCTTGCGCTCGGTTTGCGGCATGCCCCTCTTCCGGGTCCTGTTCGCCCAGTACTCCGCCTTCGCCGGATCGTCCTTCGACACATTCGCCGGGACGCCCCTGCGGTAGCGGGTCTGGGTCCACCCGAACTTGAGCAGGTATGTTCCATCACGGGGACCGAACACCCACCTGTCCTTCGGGCGGCTCGGGTTTTGATGGCCCCAGTACCTGTTGGCAACCCACACCCGACCCTTTCTGCGGTGCCTATTCAGCGCCCATTTCCATAACGTCCGGAACACGTAGGCGTCGAGCGCCCTGTATTCCGCACGTGCGGATACGGGCGAGTAATAGGCGCACCAGCCACGGATGAAGGGATTGAGCTTGGCAGTGATCGCCGTCTCGTTCCCACCATGGATGGTGATGATCTCCTTGATCCTCTTCCTGGCTCTCTGCACAGCCTTTCTCGTCGGCCTCAAGAGGGTTGAGCCGTTTCTGTACGTCCTGACGTTCATGCCGAGGAAGTCGAATCCCTCGGTCGTGCGGATCACGCCGGTCTTTCCTTCGTTCAAGGTCAGACCTCGCGGACCCAGCCAGTCACGCAGCTTCAGCATCCCCTCGTGGGCGTCCCGCTCTTCGTGGTACATGACCACGAAGTCATCGGCGTATCGCACCAAGACCGGGGAGTCCAAGTGTGTCTTGAGCATCCCCTTAACGACCTTCGTCCGCACACCGACGGCTGTTTCCATCCCGTTCAGCGCAATGTTCATCAGGAGCGGGCTGATCACCCCACCCTGTGGAGTTCCCTCCACAGTGGCGGAGTACGTTCGCCCCTCCAGAACACCCGCCCTCAGCCACCCTCTGACCGCCTTACGGGCCGGGAACGACCCGAGTTGCGACATGAGATGGCCGTGGTCGATACGGTCGAACGCGGCCTCCAGGTCCGCCTCAAGGACCCACTTACGTTTTCCCCTGCTGACGACCGTATGGATCATCTCCAGGGCGTCGTGGCATCCCCTTCCTGGGCGGAAGCCGTAGGAGCGCGGATCAAAGATCGCCTCCCACTCCGGTTCCAGGGCGTTTTTCACCCTGGCCTGTTCCACTCGATCCCTGATGGTGGGGATACCGAGTGGCCGCGTCTTCCCGTTCGCCTTCGGGATGAATACCCGGCGCACCGGCCTGGCCTTCGAGGCACTGTTTTCCGAGACCTCCGCAGCCAAACGGCCACGTCGCTCCGGGGTCAGCACCTTCTCTCCGTCCACGCCGGCTGTACGCCGTCCGGTGCTCTGCTGCGTCACCCGTCGCACGCTCTGAAGCGTGTTGGAGTGCGAGCGGAGCATGAGCTTTTGCAGGTTCCTGACCTTGGCCAAATCACCTGCCTGCGAAGCCTTGAAGATCCTCTGACGAAGCCGTCGTACCTCGTTCTCCACCTTGGCCCAGTCGGTTCCGTGCCAGTCGGCGGCGAAGTCGGGGGTTCCGTTCCGGGAGTTCACGTCTCCCTCGACGCTCGTCTCGTTCAACATTCCCTCCTTGTCTAACTTGCGCCCTCGTGCGGGCGGTTTCTCAGGTTCTCTTCACAGACCTACCTGGTCCGCTTGGGCATATCCGGCGGGTTGGACCGGAGGGGTGGAGCCCCCTTCCATCCCGGTCATTCCCCTGGGCTTTCGCCCTACCGGCCTTGGCTTCTCGGACCATCCTGTTCCCGTCGGAGACTTGTGCCTTCGTTGCCTCCGGCCTACCCCTGGTTAGGGGGACTCCGACGGGGTTTCCGGGTTCCTCTCCTGTGAGACTGCGGACGGGTCGGGTGCCGCCTCTGATCCGGGGCCGAGGTGATCCTCCGCGCGAAGTGCACTCTCCGCGCGGCTCGTTGTGCACGCCTCAATTACCTGGCGTCCATCAGTGCCCTTCATCGTGTCTCTTGCTCCTGCTCCACGACGTCGCTATATCGGATCTTTAGTAACAGCGGTTCGCTCGCTCACCCTTTCGTCCTTCCTCTCGTCTGTTGGGCCTTGGCAGGCTTAGCCCTCTTGGACTTGAGCCATCCGCTTAGCACCCGAGTCTTGCGACTCACGCACCGGATGGTGAGGACCGACTTTGATCACAAGTCGTGGTTGTGCGGTCTCCTTTCACCCCCACTCACGGGGAGAGGCTTTTCCCGTCGCACGTGCAGTAGGCGTCGAAGACCTCGCCGGCAGTCAGCGGTTCGACACCGTTGCCGCGCAGGTGCCAGCCGTAGATGCGGTCGGTGGTGGCGGGGGCGGTGGTGCGCATGACCAGGCCTCCGGGGCTCTGGGTGGCGAGGCCGAGTGCCAGAACCGTGGTGAATTCAAGCGCTTCGGCCTCGTCGAGTCCTGTCCCGCCTTCCCCGTCGTCGTCTGCGTGGAGGACTGCGACGAGTGTTTCGGCTGGTGTCGTGACGCTGCAGACGAGGTGCCTGTTTCCCTGGGGTGCGGTGTCGAGGATGCGGACGAGGAGATTCGAGGCACGGGCGAAGGCTGCGCGTCCGATGTCCTCACCACAGGATGCGCAGGCGCCGATGCGTGCCAGGAGTGTGGCCGCGTACTCCCAGGTCGCCTGGCGGACGGCCTCGTCGACCAGGTGTGCAACCAGTTCGGCGAGGGGTTGGCCGTCGTACGGAACGGTCGGGCCCGTGGTGGCGAGTTCCGCTGTGAAGCGGGTGCGGCTGGACGGGGCGTCCGGGTCGAGGCCGGTGGCGGTGCAGAATTCGGCGTACTCCTCGGGGTCGAAGAGCGCGACGGTGGTGTGGTTTCCCTGGGCTGCAAGGCTCTTCAGGAGAGCTTCCACCTCACGGAGGTAGTTCGCGTGGTTCTGGAAGGTGAAGGTGCGGTAGCGCCGCATCGCCCGGAAGTCGTGCTCGTCGGTGAGCAGGCCGATGGTGCCCGCGATTTCGCGGCGCAGAACGCGCCGCATGGTCGGGTGGCCGGTGTTCGCCATGGTTCCCCCTGTGCGCTGTCGATCAATGCTCACTCACAGTAACGGGAGCCACTGACAATGACTTTCGGGTCAGGCGGTCGCGGACGAGGCGGTGTTGAATCATGCAGGTCACAGCGATGCCGATACCGAATCCGGTCCAGCCGAGAGGGCCGGCGGCGATGGCCGCCGTGACAGTCAGTGGGCCAATACTGCGCTGGACGGCTTGCGCGAGTCCGTGGACCCCGAGGTACGCGCCCTGAGCGGTGTCGGAGGCGAGGGCGACGGAGAGTTCCCAGGAGACAGTGGCATGGAGCATCTCGGCCAGGGTGAAGGCGGCGGCCGAGGCAGTGAGGAACAGTGTCGCGGAGGCGGCCGTGCCGGTTGCCGACAGCGCCATGGTGACGCCGCCCAGGGCGAAGACCGCGGAGAGCGGGAGCAGAAGCGTGCGAGCGGCTTTGGTGGTGGCGCCGAAGCGGGCAAGGGGGACCTGGAGGGCGACCACCATCACGTTGTTGAGAACCATCAGCAGCGGTGCGAGGCCGGTCGGTGCGCTGCTGGTGTGGGCGATCCAGAGGGGCAGGCCGACCTTGAAGACGGCGTCGTCGAGGAAGAGGACGGTTTCGGTGGCGACGTAGGCGAGGTAGGTGCGATCGCGCCAGGGATTCGCCGGTCTGGTCGTGGGCGTGGCGTCGGACGACGTGGTTACCGTGCGGGAGGGCGAGGGCGGTTCGGCGCAGCGGAGGGTGAGAATCGCGGTGGCCACGAACGTGAGGGCGTCGCCGACGAGAAGCCATTGGTACGCCGCGGTCGTGCCGAGGGTCAGTGCCGCAGCGGCGGCGAGGCCGCCGAGTGCCCAGCCCGCGTTGGCGGCCGTCCGGTTGATCGCCTGGTAACGGACGCGGTCCGGTCCGGCGACGCGGGTGGCGTAGAGCTTGGTGATGACGCTCGACGCGCGGTCGCCGAAGCCGCCGACGGCCGTACACCCGAGGAGCACCGCGTAGTGATCGGTCGTGAGCAGGACCAGCGAGGCCAGGGCGCGTATCAACTGGAGGGCGACCAGGACGCGCGTGAGCGGAAAGCGGTCGGCGAGGCGGCCGCCCATCGGCGCTCCGGCGATGCCGATGGCTCCGGCGGCGGCGACAAGGGTGCCGACCTGCGCGATGGAGAGGCCGGACACGTAGGTGAAGTACAGGACGGAGACGGATGCCCACAGACCGCTGCCGACGCGGTCGACGAGGGTGATCAGGAGCATTCTGCGGCCGTGGGGGCCTCCTGGTACGCGGTCTGTCCAGGCGGCGGCACGGCGCAGTGGATTCACGTCTCCCCTTGCTTCAATTTATGTACTGATACATACTTGCCAACGTGGCAACACAATATGGGATCAGTGGTACGACGGCCAAGGGAATTGCCTCGTCCGTCGAAAGAGGTGTGTCCGAGGGGTTGTTGGGGCCGGGGGTCGCACTGCCTCCCGTGCGTCGGCTCGCCGATGAACTGGGGGTGAGTCCCGGGACGGTCGCGACGGCGTACAAGGAGTTGCGGCAGCGCGGGATCGTGGTCACGCGCGGCCGGGGTGGAACTGTCGTGGCGGCTGCTCCCGCGGTCGCCTCGCGGCGGCCTCCCAGAGTCCCGGACGGGCTGCGCGACCTGGCCGGCGGTCACCCGGACCCCCAGCTGCTTCCCCGGCTGGTGCCGCCCTCGCGCCTCTCTCCCGGTGCCCGGTCGCATCGCGCGACGCCCCGGGTGACGCGGCTGGAGCATGCCGTCCGGGAGTGGCTCGGCCCCGACGGGGTGCCGACGGAGCACGTGGCCTTCGCGCACGGAGCGCTGGATCTGATCGGGCGACTGCTGTCGGTGGAGCTGCGACCCGGCGATGCGGTGGCCATGGAGGACCCCGGCTACCACCATCTGCTCGACCTGGTGACCGCGTTGGGGCTGCGCAACGTCCCGGTAGCCGTGGACGACGAGGGGCTGCTTCCGGAGGCACTGCGAACGGCACTGCGGGCGGGTGTGCGGGCCGTCGTGTGCAGTCCGCGCGCGCAGAATCCGCGCGGCGGGTGCTTCTCGGCGGCGCGCCGGGACGCGCTGGTCGCGGTACTGCGGGAGGAGCCGGAGGTTCTCGTGGTGGAGAACGATCACGCCTCCGCCGTCGCGGACGCTCCCTTGTACACGCTGACCTCGGGTGGGCTTGCCCGGTGGGTGCACGTCCGCACGGTGAGCAAGTTCCTCGGGACCGACCTGCGGTGGGCCGCTGCGGCTTGTGACCCGACCACGCTGGCCCGCCATGACGGACGGATGCTGCTGACGTCCGGCTGGGTCAGTCATCTGCTCCAGGAGACCGTGTACGGGCTGATGACGGACGACGGCACGCGCGCGTTGGTCGCGCGTGCGCGGGAAACGTACTCACTGCGTCGGACCGCGCTCCTGCAGGAGCTCGAACGGCATGGGATCCCGGCCCATGGGGCGAGCGGGATGAATGTGTGGGTGCCCGTGCCGGACGAATCCGCTGTGGTGAACGGGCTGCGGTCGTACGGATGGTGGGTCGCGTCCGGGGCGCGGTTCCGGCTCGCGTCCGGGCCCGCGGTGCGGATCGCGGTGGCCGGCCTCCAGTCGGCCGACGCGGCGCGGCTGGCCTCGGACTTCGCCGCCGTGCTGGTCGAGTCCGAGGCCACCTACGGTGGTTGACCGCTGTTCCGGGTTGCCCGTCAGCCGCGCTTGCGGGCCAGCTCCTCGTAGAAGTGCAGCAGGTCGAGGTTGTCGATGGAGCCGGGGTTGACGGCCTTCTCCAGGGGGCTGCCCTGGAGAAGGCGTTTCACCGGGACCTCGATGCGTTTGCCCGTGAGGGTGTGGGGAACTCCGGGGACCTCGATGACCTCGTCGGGGACGTGGCGTGGGGAGAGTTGTTCCCGGATGGTCTGTTTGATGCGGTTCAGGAGGGCCTCGTCGAGGACGGCTCCGGGCGCGAGGTGGACGAAGAGCGGCATCCAGTAACCGCCGTCGGGTTGTTCGACGCCGATGACGAGGGATTCCTTGATCTCGGGGAGTCGTTCGACGGCTTCGTAGATGTCGGCCGACCCCATGCGTACGCCCTGGCGGTTGAGCGTGGAGTCGGAGCGGCCATGGATGATCACGGAGCCGCGCGAGGTGAGGGTGATCCAGTCGCCGTGGCGCCACACGCCGGGATAGGTATCGAAGTAACTGTCGTGGTACCGGCTGCCGTCGGGGTCGTTCCAGAAGTGGATGGGCATGGACGGCATCGGGTTGGTGACCACGAGTTCGCCGACCTCGTCCACGAGGGGTCTTCCGCTCGGGTCCCAGGACTGGAGGTCGGTGCCCAGTCCGGGCGCCTGGAGTTCGCCGATGTGCACCGGGAGGGTCGGCACGGCTCCTGCGAAGCAGGAGCACACGTCCGTACCACCGCTGACCGAGGCGATCCACAGGGCGGCCCCGCTCGCCGCGAACTCGTCGTGCAGCCAGCGGAATCCGTCGGGGGGCAGCGGCGATCCGGTCGTGGCGACGCACTGCACCTTGGACAGGTCGAACTCCCGGGCGGGGTGCACTTCGGCCTTGCGGCAGGCCATGACGTACGCCGCCGAGGTGCCGAAAAGGGTCGTCCCCGTACGGTCGGCGATCCGCCACTGGGCACCCGTGTCGGGGTAGCCGGGGCTGCCGTCGTAGAGGACGATCGTGGTGCCCGTCAGGAGGCCGGAGACGAGGAAGTTCCACATCATCCAGCCGGTGGACGTGTACCAGAAGAAGCGGTCCTCCGGCCCCAGGTCGCAGTGCAGGCCGAGTTGTTTGAGGTGCTCGACGAGGATGCCGCCCTGGGACTGGACGATCGCCTTGGGGAGGCCGGTCGTGCCCGAGGAGTAGAGCACCCACAGAGGGTGGTCGAAGGCGACCTGCTCGTAGGCGGGGGTCACGTCCGAGGACGTGAGGATGGACCATTCCAGGGCGTCTTCGGGGGGCTCGGTGCCCAGCAGCGGGATGTGGACGACGGCGCGCAGGGTGGGCAGTTCGCGGCGGAGTTCGGCGACCGTGTCACGACGGTCGTGCTCCTTGCCGCCGTAGCGGTAGCCGTCGACGGTGAACAGCACGACCGGTTCGACCTGCTGGAAGCGGTCGAGGACGCTGCGGGCGCCGAAGTCGGGCGCGCAGGACGTCCATACGCCGCCCACGGCCGCTGTGGCGAGCAGAGCGACCACTGCCTGGGGAACGTTCGGGAGATAGCCGCTCACGCGGTCGCCTGGGCGCACTCCGAGCGCACGCAGCTCGGCGGCGAGGGAGCCGACCTGGCGGCGCAGCTCGGACCAGGTCATTGGGCGGGGTTCGTGGTTCTCGTCGACGTACAGGAGGGCCGGTTCGTCCCCACGGGTGTCCGCGGCGCGCAGGGCGTGCTCGGCGTAGTTGAGCTTCGCCCCGGGGAACCATCGCGCGCCGGGCATCGAGCGATCGCCGAGCACGTGCGCGTATGGCGTCGAGAAACGCACGTCGAACCACTCGGTGACGGCCTGCCAGAACGTGTCCAGCCGGTCCACGGACCAGCCGTGCAGTGCCGCGTAGCCACCGTCGGCGGGGGCCCCGTGCCGCTCGGCCGCCCACGCCTGGAACCTGGTGATCCGGGCCCGGGCGACGCGTTCTCGGTCGGGCTCCCAGAGGGGCGTGGGGTTCGTGGTGGACATGGGGCGGCTCCCGGACTGTGCGCGTGACACGGCTGACACGGACCATGCCATCTGATCGACTCCGGCACCAGGGCGCGCCGCGCGGGGGCCGTGTCATGGAGATGAAGATGTGCTCCCTGCCAGGGTGAACGGCTGCTGAACAGTGCGCCCATCGGGTGAAGTCAGTGGCAGGCTGAGGAGCATGGAAGGTCGTGACCTGGTGCGTTCGGTGAAGGCTGTCGGTTCGGCGGGGGTGACCCAGGGGTTGCGTACCGTACGGGCCGCCTGGCGCCGGAGGCGTGCCGACGCTACCGGGCTGCCGCCTCGGGGCACCGAGCGCGCGCGGGTGCCCGGGCCCGTGCTGAACGTGGAGCCGGAGCCCGGTGGCGGTGTCGTCCGGTTCGCGAAGTCCGAGCTGCGGATCGTTGTCGCCGTCAACGGGGCGGTCTTCTGGGGCTGGGACGGGGCCGGTCCCGAGCCGTCGTACGCACTCGCCGGCCGCTGTCCGGAGCCGGATCCCCGTGCCTCGCTGGAGCCGGACACGGAGGGTGGCTGGCGGGTCGTTGCCGAGCGGGTGACGGTCGTGGTCTCGCGGCACGGAGCGGTGGAACTGCTCACCCCCGGAGGGGTGAGACTGCGACGGGAGTTGCCGCCTCGCTGGTGGGAACCGGTGGGCGGTGGCACGAGCCGCTGGACGCAACGCTCCGAGGTGGCCGCGGACGCGCGGTTCTTCGGGCTCGGCGGGCGTGCCTCGGGACCTCGGTTGCGCGAGGGGACGTACCGCCTGTGGAACACGGACCCCGCTCGCGCCTTCGGTCCCGGCGACGATCCGCTGTCCATCACCATGCCGGTGCAGTTGGTGGTGGCCGACGCGGCGACCCATCTGGTGTTCCAGGACACCTCCTGGGACGGCACGGTGACGCTGCGGGAGGGTGAGGAGGGCGCGGGTTCGGGCCATGACCGGGTCGGCACGTCCGAGCTGCGGATGGACGGTGGGCCGCTGCGCTGCTGGATGGTAGTGGGCACCCCCGCGCGCGTGCTGCGCACCTGGGCCACGCTCACGGGTGCGCCCGCGCTGCCGCCTTCATGGGCGCTGGGCCACCACCACGCGCGTGGGGGCCCTGGCGGCGAGCAGGCGGTGCGGCGGATCGTCGCGGGCTATCAGGAACACGATCTGCCGCTCGACGCGGTCCATCTCGGCATCGGCCACCTGGACGGGCACCAGGTGTTCACCGTCGACGAGGAGCAGTTCCCGAAACTGCCGACGCTCGCCGAGGATCTGCGGCGCGACGGCATACGACTGGTGTCGGTCGTCGACCCCGCGGTCACGGCCGAGCCGGGCAACGCCGTGTACGACAGCGGGAGCGCCGAGGACGCGTTCGTACGGGATGCGTCGGGGCAGCTCGTCCGGGGAGTCGCCCGTTCCGGGGAGTCGGTGCACCCCGACTTCACGCACGCGCGTGTGCGTGCCTGGTGGGGCCGACTGTACGAGGAGCGGCTCGGGCAGGGGTTCGCCGGTTTCTGGCACGACATGGACGAGCCCACGTCTTTCAGCGCTTTCGGAGAGTCGACCCTTCCGCGTTCGGCCCGCCACGTCCTGGAGGGGCGCGGCGGCGACCATCGCGAGGCACACAACGTGTACGGCCTGTGCATGGCCCAGGCCGCCTTCGAGGGGCTGCGTGAACTGGCGCCGGAGGAGCGGCCGTTCATATTCTCGCGCTCCGGTTGGGCCGGTATGCAGCGCTACGGAGGGGCGTGGTCCGGGGGTGTGGAGACAGGCTGGCCGGGGCTGCGGGCGTCGCTGTCGCTGGTCATGGGTCTCGGGTTGTGCGGGGTGCCCTACTCGGGCCCCGATGTGGGCGGCTTCGGCGGGAGGCCGTCGCCGGAGCTGTATCTGCGGTGGTTCCAACTGGGCGCCCATCTGCCGCTGTTCCGCACGCACTCGAGTCTGCGGGCGGGGCACAGGGAGCCCTGGGAGTTCGGTGCGGAGGTCCTGGCACACGCGCGCGTGGCGCTCGTCGAACGCCGGCGTCTGCTGCCGTATTTCATGACCCTGGCTCATCTGGCCCGTCGCACGGGGGCGCCCTATGTGCGGCCGTTGTGGTGGGGGGCGCCCGAGGAGCGGGCTCTGCGGGACTGCGAGGACGCCTTCCTCTTGGGTGACTGTCTTCTGGTGGCGCCGGTGCTCGACCCGGGTGCGGACCGGCGCGCGGTGCAGCTGCCGCGCGGGCGCTGGTACGACACGGTGACGGAGCAGGCGTACGAGGGGCCCTGCCAGGTGCTGGTCGACGCCCCTCTGTCGCGGATTCCGGTTCTCGCGCGCGCGGGCGCCGTCGTACCCGTGCGGGACGACGACGGCGGCCTGGAGTTGGAGGTGTGGGCGCCCGCCCGCGGACGTACCGGGGGCGGGCTGGTGGTGCAGGACGCGGGTGACGGGTGGGAAGAGCCGGAGATCGAGCGGTACGTCACGCGTTGGGAAGGGCGTCGGCTGGTCGTCGAGCGGGACGGGGAGGACGGCGTGAGAGAACCGGCCCACCCTGTGCGCGTACGAGGACTCGGCGGGCGCTGAGGGAGCTCAGTAACGACCCTCGAACCACGCGCGTGCGGCCACCGTGTGCAGCGGGAAGGCGAGCTCCTCCGGCCTGCGCAGAAGGTGCCAGCCGTCGGTCTCGTCCGTGGCTGCGGACTGCGGCAGTTGGTCGGCCGGGCGTTCCGGCAGGGTTCCGAAGAGCAGCAGGTGCCCGTCGGGCGAGCTCAGCGCGTCGACGAGCCGGACGTCGCGGCTCGCCGCCTCGATGCCTGTCTCCTCCCTGAGTTCACGGACCACGGCCTGCCGCCAGTCCTCTCGATGGTCGACGTACCCGCCGGGCAGGGCGGTGCCTCCGCGCGCGGGGTCGATGGTTCGGGTGATGACGACCAGGGCGGTGCCCTTGGTGTCGTACACGGGCTGGAGTGCCACTGCGACGGGCAGCGGGTTGCGGTAGGCCACGGTGCCGCAGGCGGGGCAGGTGCGGGGCCAGCCGGAATCGCCCTCTCCGTAGGGCGCTCCGCAGCTCGAACAGTGGGAGCCCGGCGCGGAGTTGTCGGTTGATAGTTGTTTTACGGACACGCGGCGGACTGTATCCGATCATGCGGACGGAGGCCTTCCGGGGGCACCCCTGGAGCCTGTCGCGGCGGGGACGGCCGGAACCACCCCCGTGGACTCCGGCCGTCCCTACCGATACGACGACGCACACAGGGCGTGTGCGGTTCTGTGCGACGGCTGCCCAATCCGAAGTGACCGTGCCACACTTCTGACGTTCCGTCAGATCCAGTTATCTGGAGGGGATGTGGCACGCATCCGTACACCTGTGGTCGCCGGGTGGTTCACGGAGGACGGGGACGACTTCCGGCTCCTCGGCACCCGCTGCTCGGCCTGCGCCTCGGTTTTCTTCCCCCGTGAGGACGTCCACTGCCGCAACCCGGGGTGCCGGGGCGGCGGGTTGGACGAGGTGCCGCTGTCCACGCGTGGGCGCGTCTGGTCGTACACCGACGGCCGATACCGGCCTCCGTCACCGTATGTGACCGATCCGGAACTTCCTTGGGAGCCGTACGCGTTGATCGCTGTGGAGCTGGAGTCCGAGCGGATGGTGGTACTGGGACAGGCTGTTCCCGGGGTCACCGTCGCCGATCTGACGGTGGGCATGGAGGTGGAGGTCGTCCCGGGGGTGCTCCACGAGGACGCGGAGACGACCTGGACGACCTGGCACTGGCGGCCGACGGGGGCGGTGAAATGACCGGAGAGGTGGCAGTACTCGGTGTGGGCATGCACCCCTGGGGCAAGTGGGGGCGAGGCTTCACCGAGTACGGCACGGCCGCCGCGCGCGCGGCGCTCGCCGACGCGGGGGTCGACTGGCGGGACGTCGACTCGGTCGTCGGCGCGGACACCGTGCGCGGCGGCTATCCCGGGTACGTGGCGGGGGCGACGTTCACCAAGGCGCTGGGCTGGCAGGGTGCCCGGGTGACCAGCGTGTACGCGGCGTGCGCGTCGGGGGCACAGGCGGTCGCCGTCGCACGCGCACAGATCCTCGCCGGGCTCGCGGAGGTGGTGCTCGTCGTGGGCGCGGACTCGGCGCCGAAGGGGTTCTTCCGGCCGGCCGGCGGGGACCGTTCCGACGATCCGGACTGGCTGCGGTTCCGGGTCCTGGGGGCGACGAACCCGGCGTACTTCGGGCTGTACGCGCGGCGGCGAATGGCCGTGCACGGCGACACCCTGGAGGACTTCGCGCAGGTCAAGGTGAAGAACGCCGCTCTGGGTGCCCTCAACCCGAACGCGCGCTACCGCAAACGGGTCACCGCCGACGAGGTCGCCGCGTCCGCGGTGGTCGCCGATCCCCTTCGGCTGCTCGACATCTGCGCCACCTCGGACGGCGGGGCCGCGCTGGTGCTGACCGGCATGGAGTTCGCGCGCCGGCACGGGGTGGCGGAGCCGGTGCGGATCCGGGCGGTGTCCACGGTGACACCCCGGTACCCCACCACCGTGCTGGACCTGCCGGACATCGCCACGGACTCGGCGGCGTCGGTGGAGCCGGCGGGCGGGACCTTCCGGGCGTCGATCGCGCGGGCAGCCTACGAGGAGGCGGGCATCGGCCCCGAGGACCTCTCCCTGGCCGAGGTCTACGACCTGTCCACAGCCCTGGAGTTGCAGTGGTACGAGGATCTGGGTCTGTGCGACGAGGGCGAGGCGGCGAAGCTGCTGCGGGAGGGCGCGACGGCCCTGGGCGGGCGCATACCCGTCAACACCAGCGGTGGCCTCGCCTCTTTCGGAGAGGCGGTGCCCGCGCAGGCCATCGCCCAGGTGTGCGAGCTGACCTGGCAGTTGCGGGGCGACTCCGGTGACCGGCAGGTCGTGGGAGCACGTGTGGGTATCACGGCCAACCAGGGCCTGTTCGGGCACGGTTCCTCCGTGATCGCGGTGCGGTGAGGCGCAGGTGCCCGGGCGGATCGCATGGGGTGGCTCACCCGGGAACTTTCACACTGCGTGATCAGCCGGAAATCGTGCGTGAACACCTCGTGAACTGAACTCGGGCGGACGTCGGGGGCGCGATCATGCTCCCGTGCCCTCCTGGACGGACGCTCTCCGTTTCGCCTTCCAGCCGGTCGTCAACCTGACGACCGGCGGAGTCGCGGCGCTGGAGATACTGGCCCGCCCCGAGAGCGGCGACATCCTCGCCTGGGCTCGCCGTGACCCCGAACTCGACGGCCGACTGGCCGCGTTGGCGGTGAGGGCGGCGGCCGGCCGGGAGACGCTGCTGCCGTTCCACGTCAACGTGTTCGCCGGCACCCTCGCCGACCTCGGCGGGCTCGCCGCCCTGTACGAGGCCGTGCGCGAGGCGGGGCGGCTGCCGTGGGAGGTGACGGTCGACGTGGGCCCGCCGTTCACCCACGTGCCGCAGCGGGCACTGCTGGAGGCGGTGTCGGCGCTTCGGGAGCAGGGCTTCCGGATCTCTGCCGACGGCGTCGGCGACGGGGACGTCCCGCTGAGGCTGCTCACGGACCTGGCCCCCGACCTGGTGAAGCTCGACGCGTCCCTGCTGGCCCGGCCTGCGGCGGTGCGGGCGATGCGGACTCTGTGCGAGCAACTGGGCGCACTGCTGTCGGTGGAGGGTGTGGAGACCGAACTGCAGTGCGCCGGCGCGGTGTCGGCCGGAGCTCAGCTGGCCCAGGGCGTGCTGTTCGCCCCGCCGGCCAGGCTTCCCGTGGTGGACGTGTTCGTGCCGCCCGTCTCCCCGGGGACGGACGGCACGCCCCGCCCCGGGCCGTCGGTGCGGCAGTTCGTCCGACCCGGCGCACTGCTGCCGGCCACCGCGCCGGCGGGCCGGGTACGGGCGCTGCTGACGGCGTCGCCCGACGTGTCAGGTGTGGTGCTCGTGGACGAGGGCGGCGTTCCCGTCCGGTCGGTGGACCGGTCCCGCTTCATGCTGTCGATGTCGGGGCGCTACGGGCACGCCCTGTACGCCGACCGGCCCGCCGCCAACCTCGGCGACGCGCCGCGCACGGTCGCCGTCGACGCGACCGCCTGGGAGGTCCTGGACGTCGTCGCGGACGGCGACCGGGACCGTACGTCGGACGACGTGGCGGTCGTCGACCGGTCCGGGCGGTGTGTGGGCGTCGTACGGCCGGCGGATCTCGTACGGGCGCTCGCCGAGAACCGGGTCGAGGAGGCGGCGGGACTCAATCCGCTGACGCGGCTGCCGGGTTCTGACGTGATCACCTGGGAGGTGGACCAACGGATCGCGGACGGGCGGGCGTTCGCGCTGAGCTGGCTGGACGTCGACCACTTCAAGCGGGTCAACGACGGTGCCGGGTTCGCGGCGGGTGACGAGCTGATCCGGTCGGTGGGGCGGGCGTTGTCGCACGCGGCGTCCGGCGACACGCGCGTGGGGCACATCGGCGGGGACGGCTTCCTGGTGCTGGCGGACCCGGAAGGTCTCGACCCGCTTGCGTCGGCCGTGCTCGACGCGTTCTGGTCCGCCGGCGGACATGCCGTCACGCTGTCCCTGGCGACGGTCCTGTGCGCGCCCGGCAGCGTCATGGACCACCGGCAGGCCGCCGCGTGCCTGGCACCGCTGAAGCAGGCGGCCAAGTCCCTCGACGGGGCGAGCTGGGTGCTCGGACGGGCGGGTCTGCCCGGGCACGAGATCCGGCGGGGTTCGCGGGTGGCACCCGCCCGGGCGAGGTGAGAACGGCGGCAGCGGAGGAGCCGCCGCACGGTGACCGCCACCGCGACCCCCGAGGAACGAACGCCTCAACCATTGTCGTCGGCGACCTTGACGCCCACAGGAGGTCGGAGAACACTTCCGGTGTCAGTCGGCATCGCCGCACATTCTCGGCGTATCACGACAATGCGCCGTGCGGGCCCCGCTGAGCCACGGGCCCTTCCCTGCGTGCGATTCGGCTGCGGCAGCACGCTCGTCACGGACGCCGGGTGGGCGCGGGAACTCCCCGCCCTCGGCTGAAGTAGCCATGGGAACGTACTCTGCACGGTCGGCCGGGGCCGGATCGCCCCGGGCGAGGGCCCAGGAGCCGCCATGAGCAATGGGGACGTCTTTGTCGGCGAGATCATCGGTACAGCGATTCTGATCCTCTTCGGCGCCGGCGTGGTCGCCGCTGTCGTACTGAACCACTCCAAGGCGAAGGACGCCGGCTGGGCCGTCATCACGTTCGGCTGGGGCTTCGGGGTGCTGGCCGGGGCATACACCGCCGCACCGCTGTCCGGCGGGCATCTCAACCCCGCGGTGACCGTCGGTATCGCCTTCGACACCGGAGACTGGGACCAGGTGCCCGTCTACATCGCCGGGCAGATGGTCGGCGCCTTCCTCGGCGCGATCCTGTGCTGGCTGGTCTACTTCGCCCAGTTCCAGGCCAACGCGGAAGAGGAGACCGCCCAGCCGACGCTCGGGATCTTCTCCACCACGCCCGCGATCCGCAATCCCGTCGCGAACCTCGTCACCGAGATCATCGCGACCATGGCTCTGGTCCTGCCGATCCTTGCCTTCGGGCTCACCGAAGGGCTCGGCCAGTCCGGCACGGCGATCCTGATCGTCTCCTTCCTGGTGGTCGGCATAGGCCTGTCGCTCGGCGGTCCCACGGGGTACGCCATCAATCCGGCCCGCGATCTGGGCCCGCGCATCGCCCACGCCCTGCTTCCGATCCCCAACAAGGGCACCTCGGACTGGAGTTACGCGTGGATCCCGGTGGCGGGGCCGCTGATCGGCGGCGCGCTGGCGGGGATCGTCTTCACCGCAGCCTTCTGACGCACACACGCCTTTCCGGGCCGCAGACTTCCGGAGCTTCCCACGAAAGGGACGTCATGACGGAGAAGTTCGTCGCCGCGATCGACCAGGGCACCACGTCCAGCCGCTGCATCGTCTTCAACCAGGACGGCGCGATCGTCGCCGTCGACCAGCGCGAGCACCGCCAGATCTTCCCCAAGCCCGGGTGGGTGGAACACGACGCCACCGAGATCTGGTCCAAGGTCCAGGCGGTGGTCGCGGGCGCGCTCGCCAAGGCCGGGCTGCGCGCCGACCAGCTCAGCGCGCTCGGCATCACCAACCAGCGCGAGACGACGGTCCTGTGGGACCGCGCCACGGGCAAGCCGGTCCACAACGCGATCGTCTGGCAGGACACGCGTACGGCGACGCTGTGCCACGAACTCGGCGGCACCGACGGGCAGGACCGTTTCCGCCAGCAGACCGGGCTGCCCCTGGCCAGCTACTTCTCCGGCCCCAAGGCGGCCTGGCTGCTGGACAACGTGCCGGGGCTGCGCGCCCGCGCCGAGCGCGGTGAGATCGCCTTCGGCACCGTCGACTCCTGGCTGATCTGGAACCTGACGGGCGGCACGGACGGCGGACGGCACGTCACCGACGTGACCAACGCCGGCCGGACCATGCTGATGGACCTGGAGACCCTCCAGTGGGACGCGTCCATCCTGGCCGCGATGAACGTCCCCGAGAAGATCCTCCCCGAGATCAGGTCCTCGTCCGAGGTGTACGGCACCGCGGTGGGCCAGCTCGCGGGCGTCCCCGTGGCCTCCGCGCTGGGCGACCAGCAGGCCGCGGTGTTCGGCCAGGCCTGCTACGACGTGGGGACGGCCAAGAACACGTACGGCACCGGCAGTTTCCTGCTGCTCAACACCGGCAACCGGCCCGTTCCCTCCAAGAACGGTCTGCTGACCACGATGGGCTACAAGATCGGCGGCGAGGCTCCCGTCTACTGCCTGGAAGGGTCCATCGCGATCACCGGCGCGCTGGTGCAGTGGTTCCGCGACCAGCTCGGCATCATCCGTACCGCCGACGAGATCGAGACCCTCGCGGCGAGCGTCGACGACAACGGCGGCGCGTACATCGTGCCCGCGTTCTCCGGCCTGTTCGCGCCCTACTGGCGGTCCGACGCCCGCGGGGTCGTCACCGGCCTCACGCGGTACGTCACCAAGGGGCATCTCGCGCGCGCGGTGCTGGAGGCGACGAGCTGGCAGACCCGGGAGGTGGTGGACGCCATGTTCCAGGACTCCGGGGTGAGCATCACGACCCTGAAGGTGGACGGCGGCATGACGAAGAACAACCTGCTGATGCAGCACCAGGCGGACGTCCTCGGGGTGCCGGTCATCCGCCCGAGGGTCTCCGAGACGACCTGCCTGGGAGCGGCGTACGCGGCCGGGCTGGCGACCGGGGTGTGGAACGACCTCGACGAGCTGAAGACGCACTGGCGGAAGGACGTCGAGTGGACCCCCGCCATGGAGGCGTCGGTCCGCGACCGTGAGTACCACAACTGGCGCAAGGCCGTGGAGAAGAGCTTCGGCTGGGAGGAGGACGGCCGGGGCTAGAGCCACCGCTCGCGCGTCACTCCACGCACGCACGCGCGTGGCCTGGGACCGCGGCCCGTACCCCGGTCGGCGGGGGTACGGGCCGTGCGCGTGCGCAAGGGTGAGGAGCCGTCAGGTGGTGACGGCCGCGCGGCGGTCGGCCGCGTACGCCATCGCGTGCTGGACGACTCCGATGAGGACCTCCTTGACCGACTCCCGGTTGCGCGCGTCGCACAGCACGAGCGGCACGTTGGGGTCGAGGTCCAGCGCCGCGCGGACGGACTCCGACGGGTAACGGGCCGCTCCGTCGAAGCAGTTGACACCGACCAGGAAGGGGATGGAGCGCCGCTCGAAGTAGTCGACCGCGGCGAAGCTGTCCTCCAGGCGGCGGGTGTCGGCGAGGACGACCGCACCCAGCGCGCCGGTGGCGAGCTCGTCCCACAGGAACCAGAAGCGGTCCTGCCCGGGTGTCCCGAAGAGGTACAGCACAAGGTCCTCGCGGAGGGTGATGCGGCCGAAGTCCATGGCCACGGTGGTGGTGTTCTTGCCCTCCACCCCTCTGATGTCGTCGACCGGGCGCCCCGCCTCGGTGAGCAACTCCTCCGTGCGCAGCGGCCTGATCTCGCTGACCGCGCCGACGAGGGTCGTCTTGCCCGCGCCGAATCCGCCGGCCACGAGGATCTTGAGGGTGACGGGCTCGACCGGGGGCTTGCCGCGCTCAGAACGCCCGAAGATCATCGGTCTCTTCTCCTGCTGGTTCGGGGTCGGTCGACGGTGGGCCGTAGCCCCCGCCGCCCGGGGTTTCCATGACGAGTACGTCGCCGGGATCCGGCGTCCGCCGACTCGCCGCCGCCGAGCACGGCGACCGTGCCGACCGCGCGTTCGACGCGCCATTGTCCCCCACCGCCGCCACGCCGAACGGCCGTGTACGCACACGGGACGCGTCTCGTGAGCGGACCGGCCTTTCTGGACAGCGGGACCTGCGGGGAGCCGATGCGGGCGGCCGGTGCGCCGACTGCCTGTTCGCGGGCGAGGTGGAGGCGGCTGTACGCGCAGACCATGACGGCGGCGCGGATCCCGTCGGCGGAGGCCTCCTGGCGTACGCCTGTGACGGCCGCGCCGGTGTACCGGACGGGGTGGCCGGCGAGCGGTTCGTGGGTGGGCGGGCCGCCGTCCGGGCACCGCTCGACGACGTCGGTGAGCAACCCGCCTCCATCGGCCCGGAACCGTCGGTCTGTCACGTCCCCACCCCGCTTCCGTGCTGCTCAGAGCGCCCGGAGGCCGTTGATGACGTCGCGCAGAATATTCTCGTCCACCAGCTCGGCGGGGGGCACGGGACGCGTCACATGGACCATTTCCTCGTCCACGAGATCTCCGATGAGGACCCGCACCACACCGATGGGGAGATTGAGTTCGGCAGCGAGTTCGGCGACCGACTGGGGGGCGTCACGGCAGAGTTCGACGATGTCCACGTGTTCCGGGGACAGCGTGCGATCCGCTTCCGGGTCGTCCGCGTGCGCCTCCGTGACGACCACCGCGATCAGGTCCAGGCGGTGCTGGGCCGAATGGCTGGTGCGGCCTCGCGTCATGGCGTACGGACGGACGACCGGTCCTGCCTCGTCGTCGAACCAGTGGCTTCTGGGGTGGCCGTCTCCGCTCATGTCATCCCACTACCCGCCTGCGGGCAGATCGGTGCGCGGAGCAGCCGCCAGATGCACACCGACACGCTTCACCAGGAGAGTCATCTCGTAGGCGACCTGGCCCACGTCCGAGTCCGCGTCCGAGAGCACGGCCAGGCAGCTGCCGTCCCCGGCTGCCGTCACGAACAGAAAGGCGTCGTCGAGTTCGACGACCGTCTGGCGGACGCTGCCGGCGTCGAAGTGACGTCCCACGCCCTTGGCGAGGCTGTGGAACCCGGAGGCGACGGCGGCCAGGTGCTCGCTGTCCTCCCGGCTGAGGTCCCTGGAGACCCCGGTGGGCAGTCCGTCGCCGGAGAGCACGAGCGCTCTGCGGATGCTGGCGACCCGGTCGACAAGGTCGTCGAGGAGCCAGTTGAGCTCCCCCGACGCCTTGTCGCTCGCGGTGTGGCCGGTCGTCTTCGGTGCGGTCATCGACCGTCCCCCTTACTCGTTCCTTGCCCTGTGCCGTCCTGGGCGCTGTCGCCCTCGGCGTTCTCGTCACGACCGCGCTGCCAGCCGCGCTGCAGCGAGGCCATGCGGCTGCGGACCTCGTCGGCGTCACGGTCGAAGACGTCGGCCCCGTCCTGGGGACGTGGCTTCACCCGTTCGGCGCGCCGCTCCGGACCGTCCCTCAGCTGCGGAGCCAGGTTTGCCTGGCGTACGCGACGGGGCAGCCCTCCCGTACCGGGCGTGGCGGCGTCGGCCGCCGCACCGGGGCGGGAGGCAGTCCCTGCGGAGCCACCGCGCCGGTCACGCTGCGGGAGCGCAGGGGCTTCCGGCGACCGGTCGCCGAAGCCGTTACGGCCGGTCTCCGCGCGCCCGCCGACGCCACGGGCGGGCACGTCGGGACGGCCGCCGACGGATCGGTCTCCGAAGCGCGAGGCAGACAGTTCCGTGCGGTCGGTGAAGCCCCTGGAGCCCGCTGAATCCGTGCGGTCGTCGAGGCCACGGCCGATGTTCTCCCCTCTGCCCTCCCAACGCCGCACCGGGGACCCGGTGCGGTCGCCGAAGCCGTCACCCGGCTCTGTCTCGCGGCGCACCGGCGTCTCACCCCGGCGCCGGGCCGGGAGCGGGGCCAGTGTGTCCGGGTCCGTCGAACCCGCACCCTCCGCCGGCTGTTCGTCCGACGACGCGTTGCGCCGGGGAGGCTGTTCGGAGACCGGACGGCCGTGCGAGCTGACCAGCTTCGGTGTACGGCGGCGCGGCAGCGCCATGGGATCCCCCGACCGGCCGATCGTAGCGTCGGGGGCGGATGCGCCCCAGCCTCCGGCGGGTTGCTGGTTCTGCTCACGCGGGACGTCGCTCGTATCGCCCGTCGCTCCGGGCATCGAGCGGTGCGGCCGGGAGAGTACGCCGTGTTCGCTGTCCGCGTCGCCGAAGGAACCGGGAATGTCGTCGAGGGCGTCCAGGTCGACCGGCGCCTCCAGTTCGACCGGCCCGTCGATGAGCGAGGCGGGCAGGCCGGGGAGACGCACGGGGGCCGGAGAGAGCGCTGCCCTGCGGCTCTCCCCGAACTCGGTCTCCTTGGAGGGCTGGGCGCGGTCGAGGCGGAAGCCGATGCCGTTGGTGTCCGGGACGTCGTCCGTGAGGAGTGCGTCGGGGACGAAGACGACCGCCGTGGTGCCGCCGTACGGGGACGGCTGGAGGGAGACCCGGACGTTCTGCCGCTGGGCGAGCCGGCTGACGACGAACAGGCCGAGCCGGTCCGTGTCGGACAGCTCGAACTCGGGTGTCTCGGCGAGCCGCAGGTTGGCGTCGAGAAGGGCTTCGGCCGCCATGCCCAGACCCCGGTCGTGGATCTCCAGGGTGAAGCCGTTGGCGACTCGCTCGCCCAGAACCTGGATGGCCGTGTGCGGGGGCGAGAACACCGTGGCGTTCTCCAGGAGTTCGGCCACGAGGTGGGTCAGGTCGGCGACGGCGGGGCCGGTGACGGCCATCCGCGGCAGCCTGCGGACCTCGATGCGCTCGTAGTCCTCGACCTCGGCGACGGCGGCGCGTACGACGTCCATCAGCTGGACGGGTTTGCGCCACTGCCGGGAGGGGGCGGCTCCGGAGAGGATCACCAGGCCTTCGGCGTGCCGACGCATACGGGTGGTCAGGTGGTCGAGGCGGAACAGGTCGGCGAGTTCGTCGGTGTCCTCGGTCCGGCGTTCCATCGTGTCGAGCAGGGTGAGCTGCTTGTGCAGCAGGACCTGGCTTCGGCGCGCGAGGTTGACGAAGACCTCCGAGACCCCGGAGCGGAGTTCGGCCTGCTTGACGGCGGCCTCGACGGCAGCGCGCTGCAGGGTGTTGAGGGCCTGACCGACCTCGCCGATCTCGTTCTTGTCGTACTCCAGGCGTGGCACCTCGGTCTCCACGTCGACCTGTTCGCCGGCCGACAGACGCCGCATCACGCTGGGCAGCCGGACGCCGGACGCCTCGTGGGCCTCCAGGCGGAGTCGGCGCAGGTCGCGGATGAGGGCGCGGCCGATGCGTACCGACAGGAAGAGCGAGAACAGCAGGGCGACCAGTCCGAGGACGCCGGCGACGACGGCTTTGACGATGACCCCCATCGCCACCGGGCGGACCCGGTCCTGGTAGCGGTCGCCCGACTCGTCGTTGAGCTTGCGGAGTTCGTCGAGGACGTCGCCGGCGGTGGTGTCCCAGCTCTTGGCCGTGACGCCCCGCGGCTTGCCCGACTCGGCGCCGATGGCGGCCTGTTCGGCCACCCGGAGCGGTGCGGTGGAGGCGCTTTTCCAGAACCGTTCGTAGCGCGCGCGGTCCGTCAGCGGGAGCAGCGGCAGGCTGACGTCGTACATGACGGTGCGCTGTGCCACGAGGTCGGAGATGTCGCGGGACTCGTCGCGGGTGAGTCTGCCGACGACCAGGGCCGAGCCGAGCAGGGCGTCCTCGCGGGAGAGCAGTTCGCGCGCGCGGGCGGCGTTGACGAGGGCGCGGGCCTGCTTGTCCATCTCCAGGTTGTCGATGATGTGGAGATTGGCGAGCAGGACGTAACAGGGGTCGACCAGATGGTTGTAGAGGTTGAGGGCCTGGGACCGGGTGACGGTGCCTTCCTCGACGCTGCGGCGCAGCGGGCCGATACCGTCGAACGCCTCCAGGACGGCGGTGAGCCGCTCGCTGTCGCTGTCGCTGATCGAGTTGCGCACGTCGGACTTGTCGGCGTTGCCACGGATCTTGTCGATGACGTCGTCAGTGGCGGTGCGGCTGCGCCGAAGGGCGGCCAGGGCATCGGACGTACGAGGGTCGGCGAGATAGACGAGGGTCTGGCGCCGCTCCTGCTGAAGCACGCGTACAGCGTCCTCGGTGGGGTAGCTGACTTTCTCCACGACCGACGACACATTGAACAACTCGGCCGCCTCACGCCCCGTGAGTACGGTGGCGAAGCCCCAGATCGCGGTGAGGGACACCAGCGGCACGAGAAGCAGCGCCACGATCTTCCGGCGGATGGACTTCCCGCGAAAGCGCATGGCCTCCCCCAGCTCGCCCCCGTCGAGGCGGGGGTACACATGTGCGTCAATAATCGGCGTGAGCCTACTACTGACCCACACAGAACTCGAAGACCTGTCTGATGGCTGAACTGCCGTGCTCCGGGCGAGACATGGCGAGTTGTCCGATCATTACGGGAGATTGCCTCCTGGAATCCGGCATCGACCGCGGGACGGAAGCCGTCGGTCAACTTGGCCGTTTGGCTGGTTTTTTGCGTTTGACGGGAATCTTCGAGACATGCCGAGCGTCTTTGTACACAGGAGATGGGTGGCGGAGCCGTCAGTCAGGGTCCGCATCCCGCGTCCAGGCCGCGTAAAACAGCGTAAGCCGGGCAACCACTGGGGAGACCGGTGTCACCGACACCGGGACGGGCGGTCTGCTGGGCGGTGGGGAGTGACACGTGATGGGCACGGCGGAACGACGCGAAGCGCTCGGGAACAGCGTCGCGGCACCTTTGGTGGTGCGTGGGGGTCTCAGGAGCATCAGTACGGGCCGGGGCATGGACGGCGGCAAGGACAGTGACGGCACCGGACCGTCCTCCGCCTCCGTCGAACAACTTTCCCGGCCCGTCAGGGCGGAGGCGCAGCCCTCCTACCGACAGCTGTGGGTCGAGGAGCCGGCGCGTCGGCGCCGACTGCCGGACTCCGTACGTACGGCGGCCGTGCGGGCGGTGCTCGTCATCTCCGTCACGCTGATCCAGGCGATGGTGGCCTTCCTGTCCACGCTGGCCGGTTCCTGGCTGGCCTTCCCGATGGTGATCAGCAGCGTGGCCAGTACGGTGGTGGCCACCTGGGCGGCCCTCGACGTATGGGTGACGCGCCAGGTCTGGCGCCAGCGCAACGGCGTGGTGTCGACCCCCAGCAGCACAGCACGCGCACTGCGGCGCGAGCGCCGCAAGGCCCGACGGCATGCTCGGGCGACCGCCCGGACCCAGGAGCGCATACGCAGGCAGGGCGGCGGGTCCGGGCAGCTGTCACACCCCTGAGGACCCTGGGACGGGGCAGACCCTCGCAGGGGGCACGCTCTGGGCCCTGAACAGCCGCACGTGTTCGAGGATGGTCAGTCGCAGGCAGGCTTCCACGCGGGCGGGGCGGCCTGGCCGGGCCGAGCTGAGCCATATGAACGAGCGCGTGCGGCAGCTGGTCCGTCGCGTCGCGTCCCCTCCGCCACTTCTACGACCCGGCGCCGACTCGGCGGTTCGATGAACGCCGCCACCGGCGGTATGCCGGCTCCCCTGCGCATTCCTCAGCGCCACCGAGGCGGCGGAATCCGCGCCGTGCCCACCGCCAGCAGTTCGAGCACTCTTTCGATTCGCGCGGCCGGATAGGACCTTCGACGACATCGCGGACACGCCGGAAGGATGGTGTGCTGGTTGCCGGACGAGGAGTTCACCGACAGAGCCCCCGGTCGCAGCACTTCACCGAGCACCCGATCGGGCGTGTCGAGGATCACATTCGGCATGAACCGTTCTCGGCCGGAAAGGGGCACAACCGGAAGGGCGCCTTCAGCACGGCGCTGACCAGGAGGAACGAGAACATGCCCGAACTCTTCATCGGCGGTACCTGGAGATCCGCGCTCGACGAGCGCACCCGCGAGATCCGCTGCCCCGCCGACGGCTCCCTGGTCGGTGTCGTCGACGAGGCGGGCGGCAAGGACACGGTGGAGGCCATCAGCGCCGCCCGCCGCGCTTTCGACGAGGGTCCCTGGCCGGGTACGCCGGCCGCCGAGCGCGGCGACCTGCTGCTGCGCGTCGCCGACCTCATGGTCCGCGACAAGGACGAGCTGGCCCGCGCGGAGTCCCTCGACACCGGGAAACGACTGGTGGAGAGCGCCTTCGACATCGACGACATCGTCAACTGCTTCCGCTACTTCGGCCGGCTCGCGGCAAACGAGACCGGACGGGTCATCGACACCGGCTCGCCGGACGTGGACAGCCGGGTCGTCTACGAGCCGGTCGGTGTCTGCGCGCTGATCACCCCGTGGAACTATCCGCTCCTCCAGACCGCATGGAAGGTGGCCCCGGCACTGGCGGCCGGGAACACCTTCGTCCTCAAGCCGAGCGAGCTGACCCCGCACACCGCGATCCATCTGATGCGGCTCCTGGAGGAGGCCGGACTGCCCGCGGGCGTGGCCAACCTCGTCCTCGGTGCCGGTCCGGAGGCGGGTGCGCCGCTCGGCGACCATCCGGACGTCGACCTCCTCTCGTTCACGGGCGGACTCCAGACCGGCCGCCGCCTCATGGCCGCGGCGGCCGGAACCGTGAAGAAGGTCGCGCTCGAACTCGGCGGCAAGAACCCCAACATCGTGTTCGCCGACGCCGACTTCGAGACGGCCGTCGACATGGCGCTCACCGCCGTGTTCCTGCACTCCGGACAGGTCTGCTCGGCCGGGGCCCGGCTGCTGGTGGAGGACTCACTGCACGACCGGCTCGTGGACGAGGTCGTCCGGCGGGCCCAACTGATCAGGCTCGGCGGCCCGTTCGACGAACAGGCCCAGACCGGCCCGCTGATCTCCGCGGCACACCGTGCGAAGGTCGAGGCGTATGTCGCCCAGGGCCTGGCCGAGGGCGCGGTGCTGCGCTGCGGCGGGGAGCGTCCCCAGGGACTCGACGACGGCTTCTACTACCCGCCGACGGTGCTCGACGAGTGCGACGCCCGCATGACGGTCGTACAGGAGGAGTCGTTCGGTCCGGTGCTCACCGTGGAGCGGTTCACGGACGAGGCGGAGGCGGTCCGGCTCGCCAACGACACCGTGTACGGGCTCGCCGGGGGTGTCTTCACCACCGACGAGGCCAAGGCGGCGCGGGTCGCGGCCCGGTTGCGGATCGGCACGGTGTGGATCAATGACTACCACCCTTACGTCCCTCAGGCGGAGTGGGGCGGCTTCAAGCAGTCCGGCTTCGGCCGCGAGCTCGGACCCTCGGGACTCGCCGAGTACCGCGAGGCGAAGCACATCTACCGGAACACCGCTCCTTCGGCACAGGGCTGGTTCGCGTAACACCCCTTGTGCGCCTTTTGCGTGCTCTCCATGCGCCATTCCCCTTGTGTACGCCCTGAATGTGCGCGCCCACTGTTCCCGGCACCCGCAACGAGCCGCTCCCTCCCGCTCCCCGGTCCCCCAGGAGTCCGCTCATGGCAACCACCGACCGACCAACAGGCCCAGGGCATACGGACGACGCCGAACTCGCCGAGTTCGGGTACAAGCCCGAGCTCAAGCGCACCCTCGGCAACTTCCACACCTTCGCGGCCGGGATCAGCTACATCTCGATCCTGACCGGCACCTTCCAGCTGTTCTACTTCGGTTACGGCAGCGGCGGCCCCGCGTACTGGTGGTCGTGGCCGATGGTGTTCGTCGGCCAGTTCATGGTCGCCCTCTGCTTCGCGGAGCTGGCCGCCCGCTACCCCGTGGCGGGCTCGGTCTACAACTGGTCGAAGAAGATCGGCAATCCGCACCTGGGCTGGCTCGCCGGCTGGATGATGCTGATCGCCTCCATCGTGTCGATCGCGGCGGTGGCCCTCGCCTACCAGCTCACGCTGCCGCAGATCTCCGACGTGTTCCAGATCGTCGGGGACGGCACCGGCAAGTACGACGTGGCCACCAACGCGGTGATCCTGGCCGGCGTGTTGATCCTGTTCACGACCGTGGTGAACGCCTTCGGCGTCAAGCTGATGGCCACGATCAACACGGCGGGTGTCTTCATCGAGCTCGTCGCCACGGTCGTCCTGATCGTCCTGTTCGCCGTGCACATCACCCGTGGTCCGCAGGTGGTCCTGGAGACGAACGGCACGGGCGCGGGCCACGGCGCCGGCTACCTCGGCGCGTTCCTGGTGGCCTCGCTGGCATCCGCGTACGTCATGTACGGCTTCGACACCGCCGCCTCGCTCGGCGAGGAGTCCCGCGACCCGTCCCGGAACGCGCCCCGCGCCATCATCCGGGCGATCGTCGCCTCCTTCGTCCTCGGCGGTCTGATCCTCCTCCTCGCGCTGATGAGCGTCTCCAGCCTGAAGGGCGAGCAGCTGTCCACGGACGGCCTGCAGTACATCGTGCTAGACGTCCTCGGGCCGACGGCCGGCAAGGCGATGCTGTGGTGCGTTCTGATCGCGGTCACCGTCTGCGCGCTGGCCGTCCACACGGCGGCGATCCGGCTGGCGTTCGCGATGGCCCGCGACAACAACCTGCCCGCGTCCTCGCTCCTCGCGAAGGTCAGCCCGCGTTTCCAGACGCCGGTGCTGCCGGCCGTGATCGTCGGTGTGCTGGCGCTGTCGATCCTGGTGGTCAACATCCGCCAGCCGCAGATCTTCACCGTCGTCACCAGCATCGGCATCATCATGATCTACCTCGCTTATCTGGGGGTCACCGGCCCGATGCTCGTGGCGCGGCTGCGCGGCAGGTGGCAGCCGGCCGGCGACGGCAAGTTCTCGCTGGGCCGCTGGGGACTGCTCGTCAACATCGGGGCCGTGACCTGGGGCACCGCCATGACGATCAACCTGATCTGGCCGCGGGCCTCGGTCTACAACGCCACCGCCCCCTTCCACTGGTACCTCCAGTGGGGCGCCGTGCTGTTCGTCGCGGTCATCGCGGGTGGCGGCTTCGCCTACTACTGGTTCGTCCAGCGGCACCGGACGGGTGTGCTCGCCGGACACCGTCTTGAGGAGAACCCGGCCGCGCCGGCCGCTCCCCTCGCCGCCCCGGCGGCAGACTGAAGGAGGTCAACCCCACATGGACCAGCCGATCATGGACCAATCACTCATGCACACCGATGAGTTCGACTATGTGGTGGTGGGCGGTGGCACCGCGGGCAACGTGGTGGCCGCGCGGCTCTCGGAGGACCCGTCCGTCACCGTGTGCGTACTGGAGGCGGGCCCCAGCGACGTCGGCGACGACGACGTCCTCAGACTGGAGCGCTGGATGGGCCTGCTGGAGTCCGGCTACGACTGGGACTACCCCGTCGAACCGCAGTCCAGCGGCAACAGCTTCATGCGGCACGCCCGCGCGAAGGTGCTCGGGGGCTGCTCGTCCCACAACTCCTGCATCGCCTTCTGGGCCCCGGCCGAGGATCTCGACGACTGGGCGGCGGCAGGCTGTACGGGGTGGAGCGCTGCCGACCTCTTCCCGCTCTACCGGCGTCTGGAGACCAACGACGCCCCCGGCGACCACCACGGCCGCACCGGCCCGGTGAAGCTCCGTACGCTGAAGAGCGAGGACCCGTGCGGCGCCGCCCTGCTGGAGGCGTGCGCGCAGGCGGGCATCCCGACCACCCCCTTCAACACCGGCGACACCGTGGTCCGCGGGGCCAACTGGTTCCAGATCAACTCCGACGAGAACAACATCCGTCAGTCGTCCTCCGTCGCCTATCTCCATCCGGTCATGGGCAAGCGGCCCAACCTGGAGGTACGGACAGGAGTACGGGCGAAACAGCTCGTGCTGGAGGGACGCCGGTGCGTGGGCGCCGAGTACCTCGACCCGGATCTCATCCACACGAGGACCGTACGGGCGCGCCGCGAGGTCATCGTGTCGTGCGGTGCGATCGACACCCCGAAGCTGCTGATGCTGTCCGGCATCGGACCGGCCGAGCAGCTGCGCGACGTCGGCGTCGAGGTGGTCGTGGACTCGGCGGGCGTCGGCGAGAACCTGCAGGACCACCCGGAGGGCGTCATCATGTGGGACGCCAAGCAGCCGATGACCACGACATCCAGCCAGTGGTGGGAGGCGGGCATCTTCTACGACACCGAACCGGGCCTGGACCGGCCCGACCTGATGTTCCACTACGGCTCGGTGCCGTTCGACATGAACACGGCACGTTGGGGCTATCCGACCTCGGAGAACGCGTTCTGCCTCACCCCCAACGTGACCCGGGCGAAGTCCCGCGGCACGGTGAGGCTGCGTACCCGTGACTACCGGGACAAGCCGATGGTCGATCCGCGGTACTTCACGCACGAGCACGACGCACGCGTGATGACGTACGGGCTGAAGCTGGCACGCCGGATCGCCGCCCAACCGGCGCTCAGCGGCTGGGCGGGAGCGGAACTGGCCCCCGGTCCGGACGTCCGGACGGACGACGAGCTGCTGGACTACATCCACAAGACCCACAACACCGTCTACCACCCGGCCTGCACCGTGAAGATGGGCGCTGACGACGACACGTCGGCGCCGCTGGACGCGCGGCTGCGGGTGAAGGGGATCGAGGGGCTGCGGGTTGCCGACGGGTCGGTGATGCCGGAGTTGGTGTCGGTGAATCCGTGTATCACGACGATGATGATCGGGGAGAAGTGCGCTGACCTTTTGAAGGGGGACGCATAGGGGTGGTGCGGGTAGGGGGGAACTGCGGCGCCGTCGTTGCTGGTCGCGCCCGCGCGGCGGAGCCGCAGATCGACAAAGCCCCGCGCCCCTAAGGGGTTGTCCCTGAGGGAGTTGCCTGTGCCGGGGGAGTTGTCGACGCCGGGCGCTTGAACATCCTGGTCGCCGTGATCTCGCTGTGCGTCCCGTCCCCCTCCCCGGCCGGGGTCTGCTGAGGCAGCCCCGGTCGGAGGTGTTCCTCCACGCGGATGTACTTCAGACCCGCGCGGAGGTCGGCGTCGTTGCGGAGGCGGATGACCAGAGGGAACTCGGCGAGCGCGGTCGTGTCGAACAGGCCGGTGGTGTAGAGGAGTTGGACGCCGAGCGCGTCGGACACGGCACGCTGGAGCTCCAGCAGGTACGTCGCGTTCGCGCGCCCGATGGGGTTGTCGAGGAACAGCGTGCCGGCGTGCCGGTGCTTGTCGCGGCCCCGGTCGTTGCTGCGCAGCGCGGCCATCGTGCAGTACAGGGCGATGGCCGCGGTGAGCAGCTGACCGCCGGAGAACACGTCGCCCATCTGTCCGACGGGCACGCGCTCGGCGCGCAGTACGGCGTCGGGCTTGAGGATCTCGACGGCGATGCCCTTGGGCTGGAGGGCGGCGCCGACTCCCCTCAGGAGCAGGGACATCCCGTCCCGGCGCAGGTCGGAGTTCTTCTTCACGGCCGCCCGGGTAGCCTCGTCGATGACCTCGCCGAGCCGCTCGGTGAGCGTCGCCTGGTCGGGCTCCTCGAACCGGATACGCAGGAACTCCTGCCCGGACCACTCGCCGAGGCCCTCGGGCAGCCGGGACAGCCGTTGCGCGGACCGCAGGGTGGCCAGCGCCGACTCCACCAGCCCGCGCAGCCGGTCCACGATCGAGTCCCGGTTCCGCTCCAGCTGCGCCAACTCGTCGGTCAGGACCCGGAGTCGGGGTGCGAAGGCGTCCGCCCACTTCTGCGCGTGCTCGGGCAGCGAGGACGCGGGCAGTTCACGGATCTGCTGGCGGGCGGGGGTGCGCACCGCTTCGTACCGCGTGGAGTTGGCATGCCGTACGAGGATGTCGCTCGCCTCGCGCACAGCGCCCTCGGCGGCGGACAGGTCGGCGGCGCAGCCGCGCAGGGAGCGGCGGGCCTCGGCAGCCGACTGCCGGGCCTCTTCCGGGCTGCCGGGGTAGGGCTCCTGGGCTTCCTGCTCGTCGTCGGAGGCCTGCTCGCGCAGCAGGTCGCGGAGCATGGCGGCGATCTCGTCGAACCCGGAGGCCGCGTCCTCGGCCGCCCGGTGAGCGCCGAGAAGTTCGGCGTGCGCCTCCCTGGCCCGGGTCAACGCCTCGCTGCGGGAGGCGAGTTCGGCGGTGGCGGTGCGCAGCAGGGCCTGGGCGTGCTCGGCGTCGCGCGGGACGAGCTCCTCCGCCAGCTCGGTGTGCTCCCCGCCGTCCTCGGGCGCGAGCCGCTCGGCCTCGCCGCGCAGCCGCCCCAGCTGCTCGCTGGCCGTGGACACCCGGGTCTCCAGGAGCTGCACCAGTTCCTCGGCCCGCGCGGAGGCGGCCTGCCGGGACGGTCCGTCGGATCCGTCGGGCGACTGCAGCATCTGCTCGGCGCGCGTACGCACCTTGTTGCTCAGCCGGTCCAGCTCCGCACGACTGGCGCTCTCCTCGCTCTCGGACCGCGCCTGCTCCGCCCGCAGGTCGGCTCCGACGCCGACCTTCTCGTAGAGCTGGGAGGCGGCCCGGTAGGCCTCGCGGAGGGCGGGCAGTGACGACTTCGCGGTCTCCTCGTCGGCTTCCGGTAGGTCATCGGGGGCGCCCGCGATCTCCGCGCGCTCGGCGCGCAGGGCGCGGGCCGTGCGGCGTGCGTCGTCAGCGGCGCGCTGGGTGGCTCGCCGGTCCTCGTCGGCGGACCGGGCACGCTCCAGCAGGACCTGGGCGCGGGCCTCCGACTCGACGGCCTCGTCGGCCAGTTCACGCACCTTGACCTGCCAGCCGGCGCGTTCGCGCAGCCGGTACGCCAGTCCGGCGAGCGCGTCGGCGGCGCGCCGGGCGCGTTGGGCGGCCTCCTGCCGCTCGTCCCGCACCCGGGACGCCTCGCTCGCCACCTCGTCGGCCTCGGCCCGCACGGTCCGCGCCTCGGCCAGCTCGGCCTCGGTCTCCTCGGCGAAGGCGCGCGCGTCGTGTGCGGCCCGGGCCAGCTCGACGAGCCGCCCGGCCGGACAGCCCGTACGCCAGGAGGTGAGCCGCGCGGCCAGTTCCCGGTCCTTCCCGAGCCGAGCCGCGAGCGAGCGGATCTCCTCCTCCCGCTCGCCCGCCCGGGCCCGCAGCGCCTGTCGTTCCTCGTCGGCGGCGTGCTCGTCGTGCATGGCCGGGTTCGGCGGTACGAGGAACACGTCGCCGTCGCCCGGTCCGGGGGCCGGAGTGGGGGCGAGCAGGGCGGCTGCCGTACCGACCGCCACGGCCGACCGGGGCAGCAGGGCCGCTTCGGCGAGTGCCTCGCGGGCACGCGCGTGCGTGGCGGGGTCGGTGATGATGACGCCGTCGACCAGCTCGGGGCGGGCGGCCAGCACGCGCGCGTGGTCGGCGGGGTCGACGGCCTGGGCGAGATAGCGCCAGCCGGGCAGCGCGGGGATGCCGTGTTCGCCGAGGAACTCGACGGTGGCCAGCACGTCGGGGCCGGGCGGCAGCAGTCCGCCGTCACCGAGCGCACCGAGGATCCTGGCGTCGTCGGCCGCACCGGTCCGCAGCTCGAAGAGCTGTCGCTCGGCGGAGGTGACACCGTCGTCGAGCAGCTCACGGAGTTCGTCGGCGAAGCGGTCCAGTTCCCCGGCGGTCAAAGGACCTTCGTCGAGGCCGCGGGTCGTACCCTCGGCTGCCTCGGCACCGCCCCGCGCGACCGACGTCCCGCCGCCGCTGCCCTCGCTCGCACCCTGCTGGTGCGGCAGCGCGGCCCGGCCTCGCTGCCGCACACCGCCGGCGGACGGCAGGTTCAGCAGTTCGGCGAGCCGTTCCTCTGCCGCCAGGGCCTCCGCGGTGCGCCGCTCGGCGTCGTACGCGCGCTCGGCCGCCGTGGCGGCATCCGCCGCGCGGGCCGCCGTCAGCTCCGCGCGGGACTCGGCGGACGCCGCCTCACGCGCGTGCTCGGAAGCCCGTTGGGAGGCTTCACGGGTGGTGTCCCAGGCTTCGACGGCCGTCTTCTCGGCGTCGCTGGCGGCAAGTGCGGCCCGTGCCGGGTCGGCGTCGGGAGCGCTGTCGTCGAGCCAGCCCGCGCGCACCGCCTCGGCGGTCTCCTGTTCGACCTCGCTGAGCCGCTGCCGCAGATGCCCGACCTCGCTGCGGGCGCGCTGCGCCTCGGTGGCCGCGCCGGTCGAGTCCCGGTGGGCGGCCTCGCTGACCTCCTGAAGGGCGGCGGACCGCTCCTCCTCCTCGTTGGCGAGCGCCTCCGCGCCTTCCGCCGCCGAGTGCAGTGCCCGTACGAGGTCGGCGGCGGCCTTGGCGCGGGCGGCGAGCGCCGGGGCCGCGTCCCGCTCGGCCTCGCGGATCGCGACCGCCACGCGCGCGGAGCGGTCGGCGGCGGCTCGGTGCCGCAGCACGACCTCGGCGGCCTGCCAGGCGGAGTGCATGGTGCGCGCGTCGGCGAGTTCACGCTTCTGCGCGGCTGCCGTCCTCTCCGCCGCCGCGAGTGCCAGCGAGGCGTGCCGGAAGGCGAGTTCGGCGGCGATCAGCGCGCTGCGCTCCCGCCCGCCCTCGGAATGGGTGACGGCGTACGCCGCCGCGGTGACCCGCTGGGCGAGATCGCCGGCCCGGACGCGTTCCTGGACGCCCCGCGCGGACAGGCGGCGGGCGAGGGTGCGCGTACGCCGCTCCGCACCCGTGTGGACGTCCCGCGCGCGGGAACGCGTTTCCGCGGCCTCGACGATCCGTCCTAGCAGGTCCACGGACCCGGCGGTGAAGTCCCGTTCGGCGATCAGTTCGGACCGTCGGCCCAGCTTGTTGCCGAAGCCGCCGACCAGGTCGGCAAGTCCGTCCGTGTCCCGGGTGTCGGTGACCGCGCGCAGCAGCAGGTCGGTGAAGTCGGAGTCCTTCTTGACCGCGAAGAGGCCGGCTGCCTCACCCTCGTCGGCGTTCATCTCCCGCTGGTATCGGAAGAGTTCGGGGTCCAGACCCAGCTCCCCCAGATGTTCGATCCAACGGTCGTGGATCTCCTCCCAGTGCACTTCGAGATGCGGATACGCCTTGCCCGCCTCGGTGATCGCGTCCCGGAAGCCCTTCATGGTCCGGCGCCGCCCCTGGGCACCGGAGGCACCCTCCACGGGCGGCCGTACGGCGGTGGACTCCGCGACGGGAAGGTTGTCGAGGCTCAGCCCCGGGCCGGGCCGGAAGGAGTACCAGGCCTCGGCGAACTTCCGCGGATCGTTGGAGACCTGCCGCCCCCGCCACTCACTGGCCTTGCCGACCACCACCAGCTCACCGGTCAGCGTGTGCTGCCATTCCAGGACCACATGCCCGCAGTCGTCGGCGAGCAGGAACTTCCGCAGCACACCGGAACTGGCGCCACCGAGCGTGTTGCGGTGCCCCGGCAGCATCACGGAGAAGATCAGCTTGAGGAGTACGGACTTGCCGCCGCCGTTCTCCAGGAAGAGCACGCCCGCGGGCGCGGGCCGGCGCGGCGGGCCGACGGGCTCCTCCTCGAAGAACTCCGCCTGGGTGGGCGCGGGGTCGGGCACCGGCTCGCCGACACCCCGCAGGTCAAGCACGGTGTCGGCGTAGCGCGCACCGGCAGGACCGATGGAGTAGAGGCGGACCCGGGACAGCTCGTACATGGCGGGACTCTCGTAGTCGTAAGGAGTAGTCGGGTTGCGTGTGAAGGGAGTTGGGGCGGGAAGGGAGTCTGAGCTGCGGTCAGGAGTGGTGGAAGGGCAGTCCGGCGTCGGCCACCAGGTCAAGGTCGTCGGTGTCCTCGGCGGGCAGCAGCGTCGGCGTCCCGTCGGTGACCGGCACGACACCCAGCTCCAGCAGCTCGGCCATGGCGGCGTTGCCCGCCATGTCCCGGACCTGGAGCTGGTAGCGGGCCGTCGTCCGATACGTACCGCCGTTGTCGTCGCCCGTGCGCTGGAGGAAGCCGGAGTCGGTGAGGAACACGACGGCCTTGCCGACGATGCCGGTCGTCGAACCGGCCGGTCTCCGCGCGTCCTTGGTGGCCCCCGTGGCGCTGCGCCTGATCCAGATCCGCCACGCGGCCTCGAGTCCCGGGGCGTCGCTGACCGGGTCGGTGTTCTCGCCCTGTTCCTCGGCCCGTTCCTCCAGCCGCCGACAGGCCTGCCGGACGAAGGCCTCGACCCCGTTGACGGTGACGCGCCCGATGTAGCCGTCGTCGGCGAGATCCTCGGGGCGCGGAAACGCCATGGCGGCCACGGCGAGATGGGCGAGCCCGTGCAGAAAACGGTCCGAGCCGTCGGCGGACGTACGACGTGCGTAGTCCCCCATCCGCACGGCGAAGACGGAGTCCTCGGCGGCGGTCACCGCCATCCCCGCGCGCGGGGACACCTCCAGCACGACCAGCCCCAGCCCGGCTGCCACGGCATCGGCGAGCCGGGCGAAGGCCGGGTCCTCGCGATACCGCCGCAACATCTCGGCGTACTCCTGGTCCCGGGCGGCCTGAAGCCTGGGCTGCAGCCCGAAGGCGACCAGCCGCGCGGCATCGGCGGCGTCGGCAGGAGTAACGGGAGCAGCGGCAGCCGGCGCCGCGACAGCCTCCGACTCGCTCCACTCGACCTGCTCGTTCACGGCTGGGACTCCCTACGGTTCGTGTGGACAGGGGTACGGCCAGACGCCTCGACAGGGGCGCGGGGAACTGCGCGACGAGCCCCCACCGGCCGCAAGCCGAAGAACAACCCGGGGAACATCACGCCGCCTCCGACCTGCCCGCGGCCATCCCCGCCGCATCCAGCAACGCCATCCCCACGATCAGATCCGCACCCCCGAACTCCGGATCGTCCAGCTCCGTCCCGTCGTCGACAGCGAACAACAGCTTCTCCTCGCCCTGCCGATAGGCCGTCCCGACCGGAGGACTGGCCGCGTGCACGGCCAACAGGGCCACCAGGTACGGAAGTTCCGTGTCCCGAAGACGCGCCTCCGCCAACAACCCCGACAACCGCCGAGGCGCGTCCGCGGGCAGATCCAGCAACTCCATCGCCGCCGCCAACTGCTCCTCGCTGAACCGGCTGTCGTCCGGCGTGGCGATCAGGTCCGGCTCCGGCATCTCCGCCCCGAGATGCTCCCGCTCCACCGGTGGCGTCAGCAGTATGTCCACGAGGTCGCCGACCCGGACCGACACCGGCGTACGAAGCCCCGTCCCGCGCGCGAAGAACGCGTCGGTGACCCGCACCGCGGCCTCCAGGGGCAACGGCAGCACAGGGGCGACCAGATGGCCGTACAGGTCTATCCCCGCGGACGTCATCGGTGTCGCGAAGGCCTGCCGGTCCTGTTCCGCGCGGAACAGCGGCCCCGCCTCCAGAAGGCGCGACTGGAGCAAGGTGTGCCGCCGGATGCAGTCCTTCACGATGTCGACGAGTTCGGCGGCACGCCTCTTCTGCTCCGGGTCCTCGGACTCGTCACGGGCCTTGCGGATGTTGGTCAGGATGGCGTTCTCGTGGCGGTACCGGTCGGCGACGTGGTCGAGCGCTTCGGCGATCATGTCGGGGACGGTCTGGAGCCAGTCCACCGCGCGCACGTTCCGACGGGTGGCGTCCAGCGCCCTGCGCAGGGTCTCCGAGTACTGCACGGTCCGGTAGCGGGCCTGCTCGGCGGCGAGCTGGGCGTCGGCCAGCCTGCCCCGGCTGATCAGCACCTCCAGCTTGACCTCGGCCGCGATCTGGGCGCTGGTGACATCGGTGTCGAGGGCGCCGACGAGGACGTTGACCGCCTCGTCCGTCGTGCGGAGGTAGACGCTTCCGCCGTACCCCGGGACCTCTTCGATCAGCTTGAAGTCGTAGTCACGGCGTACATACGTGCCGTCCGGTGCGAACGTGCCGTATACGGCCCGGAAGCCCCGGTCGACGCTGCCGACGTTGATCAGGTTCTCCAGGACCCAGCGGGCGACGCGCTCGTGCTCGGTGACGGGCCGCCGCGGGGCCTGGGCGGCGATGCGCGGGATGAGGCGGGCGACGATCTGGTCGTGGTCGGCACCGGTGTCGAAGTCCATGTTCAGGGTGACCAGGTCGATGGCCGAGAGGGCCACCTCCGCCATGCCGTACACCGAGTACTCGCCCGCGAGATTCGCCTTGCGCGCGTCCAGGTCGTGGAGCGGGGCGGTGCAGGCGAGCGCGCGCAGGCGCCGCGCCAGTCCCTCGTCGGCGGCCGGGCCCGGAGCGGGGCGCGGCCCCGCGCTGAGCTGGGGCGGAACGCTGTCCGTCGATGCAGGCGAAGTCACGGTGCACAGACTAGGTCCTCGGTCTGACAACGGCCCAAACGACTCAGAAGCGACCCGCTGCCGCCCCGCCACCATGCCGTTCGCACCCTGCGGAACAGCGCAGGTCCCGTGCCCCGTACCGGCTAGCCGTCCTCGGCGACCCGCCGCCGGTAGACCTCGACAACCCGTCTGAGCGAGTCGTCGAGGTAGACCGAAAGGAGTCCCTCGGCCCGCTCCCGGTCGCCCGTCCGGAGGGCCTGCAGTATCTGCTGGTTGCGCGCGAGATTGGGCTCGTGCAGGCGCCGCGGGTCGTCCACGACGTGGAAGGCGAGGCGCAGTTCGGCGAAGACGCTGCGCATGAGCTCGTCGGTGCGGGCGCTGCCGGCCAGTGCGACGAGTTCGCCGTGGAAGTGGATGTTGGCCGTACCCAGCCCTTTCCAATCACCGTCGCGCGCCGCCCGCTGTCCCTCCTCGACGGCCGCGGCGAGGTTCTCCAGGGCGTAGGGCGGCTCGCCGAGGCCGCGGACCACGGCGCACTCGACGAGGGCGCGGATGCGGTAGATGTCCTCGACGTCCTCGACCGTGAGGACCCGTACGAAGACGCCTCTGTTGAGCTCGTGGATCAGCAGGCGTTCGTGTGTGAGCAGCCGGAACGCCTCGCGCAGGGTGTTGCGGGAGACGCCGAGGGCCCCGCCGATGCTGTCCTCGGAGAGCCGGGTCCCGGGCGGGAAGTACCCGTCGGCGATCCGGCTCCTGAGGATGTCCGACACCCGCTCGGCGGTACTGGTGCGCCCGAGGAGCGCACGGTCGTCGGCCAGTCCCGTCAACTGCTCTGCCATGCCCGGAATTCAATCGTAGATACAAGAACGAAACAACACGGGTATTGAAGGATCGTTCAACGATCCTCTACCTTGCTGAACAGGCGCCGGCGGATCCACGCGGTGCCGATCGCTCCCGCACCGCTCATTCCTGAAGCACCCTCCGTCCCTCATCTGCGAGGTGCACATGAGCACGACCCCTCCACCCCAGGCCGCCCTGGCCGCCGAAAACCGCCCTGGAGCGGGCGAACCCGCCGTCGATGAAGGCGCGTTCGCCTGGCTGCGGGCATTGGGCCCGCGCGGTCGCCGTGCCTTCGGGGGCGCGTTCGGTGGCTACGCCCTGGACTCGTACGACTACTTCACGCTGCCCTTGACCATGGTGGCGCTGTCCGCGTACTTCGGCTTGAACAGCGGCCAGACCGGGCTGTTCACCACTGTCACCCTGGTCGTCTCCGCGGTGGGCGGCGCCGGCGCGGGAGTGCTCGCGGACCGGATCGGCCGGGTCAAGGCGCTGATGATCACGGTGATGACGTACGCGGTCTTCACCGTCGCCTGCGGCTTCGCGCCCAACTACGAGACCCTCCTGGTGTTCCGCGCCCTCCAGGGCCTCGGTTTCGGCGGTGAGTGGGCCGTCGGCGCGATCCTGGTGGCCGAGTACGCGAGCCCGAAGCACCGCGGCCGTACGCTCGGCGCGATCCAGAGTTCCTGGGCCGTCGGCTGGGGCCTGGCCGTGGTCGTCTACACCGTGGTCTTCTCGTTCCTCGACGACGACCTGGCCTGGCGCGTGATGTTCTGGACCGGCGCTCTGCCCGCGCTGCTGGTCGTCTGGGTGCGCCGCTCGGTGCAGGACGCGCCCCAGGCGGTCGCCGAGCGCGAGAAGAACCCCAGGAAAGGTTCGTTCGCGGCGATCTTCAAGCCCGGCACGCCCGAGGCACCCGGACTGCTGCGCATCACGATCTTCGCGGGCCTGCTGTCCACCGGTGTCCAGGGCGGCTACTACACCCTCGCCACCTGGGTGCCCACCTACCTGAAGACGGAACGCGGACTGTCGGTCGTCGGCACCGGTTCGTATCTCACGTTCCTGATCTCCGGAGCCTTCATCGGCTATCTGACTGGCGGATACCTCACCGACCGGATCGGCCGCAAGCGCAACATCTGGCTGTTCGCGGTCCTCTCGGCGCTGTGCATCCTCGCCTACGCGAACATTCCCAGCGGTGCCAACACCCTTCTCCTGGTGCTCGGTTTCCCGCTCGGGTTCTGTATGTCGGCGATCTTCAGCGGCTTCGGCTCCTATCTGAGCGAGCTGTACCCGACCGCGGTACGCGGCACGGGACAGGGCTTCACCTACAACACCGGGCGCGCCGTCGGCGCCGTCTTCCCCACCACGGTCGGCTTCCTGGCGGACAGTTGGGGCGTGGGCGGTGCGCTGGTCTTCGGTGCGATCGGATACGGCATCGCCGCCCTGGCACTGCTCGGCCTGCCGGAGACCCGCGGAAAGGAACTCCAGTGAACCGTACGGAAGACCGCCCCCTGTCCCTCGTCGACGAGCACGCGCACGCGTGGAGCCCGAAATCCGCGCGAGCCCGGTTCCGTGCGGGCCTGACGGGCCCCACGGCGGGCGTCGCGGCCGGCCACACCCAGGTCAACCTGATCTCGGTGCCCGCCGACTGGGCGTACGACATGCTGCTGTTCTGTCAGCGCAACCAGAAGCCCTGCCCGGTCCTGGACGTCACGGACGCCGGTTCCTGGACCACGGTCCTGGCCGAGGGCTCGGATCTGCGCACCGACCTGCCGCGCTACCGGGTCTGGCGGGACGGTGAGCTGACGGAGGAGCCCACGCACGTGGTCGCGCACTGGCGCGACGACCTCGTGACGTTCCTCATCGGGTGCAGCTTCACCTTCGAGTGGGCGCTCGCCGAGGCGGGCGTCCCGATCCGGCACATCGAGCAGGGCCGCAACGTCCCGATGTACGTGACCGACCGCCAGTGCCGTCCCGCCGGGCGGTTGCACGGACCCATGGTGGTGTCCATGCGCCCGGTGCCGCCGCAGCACCTGTCGGCCGCGATCCGGGAGAGCAGCCTGCTCCCGGCGGTGCACGGCAGCCCCGTACACTGCGGCGACCCGTCGGGGCTCGGCATCGGCGACCTCGGCCGGCCGGACTTCGGCGATCCGGTGGACCTCGCGCCGGACGACATCCCGGTGTTCTGGGCCTGCGGGGTGACCCCGCAGGCCGCGGTGATGGCGTCCCGCCCGCCGTTCGCCATCACGCACGCGCCGGGCCAGATGTTCCTCACCGACACCCGCGACGAGCAGTACCGCGTCGCCTGACCGGAGCGTGACAGGAGTCCGGAACATGATCGACCTCAACGCCGACCTCGGCGAGGGCTTCGGCCGCTGGCACCTGACCGACGACGAACAGCTGCTGTCCGTCGTCACCAGCGCCAACGTGGCCTGCGGCTTCCACGCCGGGGACCCGGTCACCATGCGACGCGTGTGCGAGCTGGCTGCCGAGCGCGGTGTACGGATCGGCGCCCAGGTCTCCTACCGCGACCTGGCGGGCTTCGGGCGGCGCGCGATGGAGGTTCCGCCCGACGAGCTGACGGCCGAGGTCGCCTACCAGATCGGTGCCCTGGACGTCTTCGCGCGCGCGGCGGGCACGCGCGTGTCGTACGTCAAACCGCACGGCGCGCTCTACAACCGTGTCGTGCACGACGCGGAGCAGGCGCGGGCGGTGATCGACGGCGTGCTGCTGGCCGACAAGGGACTGCCGGTGCTCGGACTGCCGGGTTCGCGCCTGCTGGAGCTTGCCGAGGGGGCGGGCCTCCCCGCCGTCCCCGAGGCGTTCGCCGACCGCGCGTACACCGAGGAGGGCACGCTCGTGCCGCGCGGCCAGGAAGGGGCGCTGGTGACCGACCCGGAGGCCGTCGTCGCACGTTCCGTGACCCTCGCCCGGGCCGGCGTGGTCGCGTCGCACTCCGGGACGCCTCTCGCGATCCACGCCCGCTCCCTGTGCGTCCACGGGGACACGCCCGGCGCGGTGGACCTGGCCCGCCGGGTCCGCGAGCGCCTGGAGGCGTCGGGCGTCCGCGTGGAGGCCTTCACATGAGCGGGACGAGCGGTTCGACGCACGGGATGAGGGCGCTGCCTGTCGGCGACGACGCGCTGCTGGTCGAGGTCTCCTCGGGCGAACAGGCCCAGGCCCTGCACGCCGAACTGCTGCGCCGCCGCGCGGAGGGCACCCTGTCCGTAAGGGAGATCGTCCCCGCCGCCCGTACGGTCCTCCTAGACGGCCTCGACGACCCCGCCCGGCTGGCTTCCGAACTGACCGCCTCCGAAGTGCCCCCTGCGCTCCCCCGCACCCAGGAGATCATCGAACTCCCGGTCCGCTACGACGGCCCGGATCTCGCCGATGTCGCCGTCCTGTGGGGCGTGTCCGAGGAGGCGGTGGCGCGCATTCACGCGGGCACCGAGTTCCGGGTCGCCTTCTGTGGTTTCGCGCCCGGCTTCGGCTACCTCACCGGTCTCCCGGCACGTTACGACGTACCGCGGCGGGCCACTCCGCGGACGTCCGTCCCGGCCGGTGCGGTGGGACTGGCGGGCCCGTACACGGGTGTGTACCCGCGTTCGTCGCCGGGTGGCTGGCAGCTGATCGGTACGACGGGCGCGGTCCTGTGGGACCACACGCGCGTGCCGGCCGCGCTGCTGTCGCCGGGCACCCGGGTCCGTTTCGTCCCATTGGGCCGCCGATGACGGACCGCGCGCTCTTCGTCGTACGGGCTGGGGCGCTGACCACCGTGCAGGACCTGGGGCGTCCCGGGTACGCCCATCTCGGGGTGCCCCGCTCCGGCGCCCTGGACGCGTCGACGGCGGCGCTCGTCAACCGGCTGGTCGGCAACCCGTCCGGGGCGGCCGTCCTGGAGTCCACCCTCAACGGCTGCGCCCTGCGCCCCCGTTGCCCGGTCACCGTCGCGGTCGGCGGCGCCCCCTGCCCGGTCACGGTGGACGGCCGCCCGGTGGCCTGGGGCGCTCCGGTCCAGGTGCCCGGCGGCGCGCTGCTGAACATCGGAACGGCGCTCTCCGGAGTACGCGGTTACGTGGCCTTCTCGGGCGGAGTCGCCGTCGAGCCGGTGCTCGGCAGCCGCTCCACCGACCTGTTGTCCGGCCTGGGCCCACCACCGCTCACGGACGGCGCGGTGCTGCCCCTGGGGCAGGTGATCGGCGGGCACGCACGCGTGGACGTCGTTCCGCAGCCCGCGCCCCCGGCCGAACTCGTGCTCCGGGTGACCGTCGGGCCACGCGACGACTGGTTCACACCGGCGGCGCTACGAGCCTTCACCACGTCCACGTACCGGGTGTCCTCCGCGAGCAACCGGATCGGGCTGCGCACGGAAGGCCCTGCCCTGGAGCGCGCGTTCTCCGGCGAACTCCCCAGCGAGGGCATGGTCCTGGGCGCGGTCCAGGTGCCCCCGGACGGCAGGCCGGTGGTCTTCCTCGCCGACCACCCCACCACCGGCGGCTATCCGGTGATCGCCGTCGTCCGCACCGCGGACCTGCGCGCCGCCGCCCAGGCAGCCCCGGGCACCCCGGTCAGGTTCGTGCCCGTACGCCGCGGCTGAGCCCCCGGGCCGGGCCGGAGACACGGGGCCGCGGTGCCATCCGCCGCGCCGCAGGCGGGCGCCCACCTGCGGCATTGGCGTGGTTGCCGACTCTGTCCCGGCACCGGCTGATGTCGGCGTCTCCTCCGCCTCGCGGCCGAACCCGCCGTGGCCTCACGCACTCGCGCCTGTCGGACGCCGGGCCGTCCTCCGCCCGGCCCGCCGGATCATCCCGACGACGCGGGGGCGGCAGCGCCATCAACCGCGCCGTAGGCGGGCGCCCGCCTACGGCGTTGTCGTGGTCGCCGACTCCCCGCTGCGGCAACGGCCGACGTCGGCATCTCCCCCACCTTGCGGCCGGACCCACCAATCCCGCACGCACCCGCGCCTGCTCGGCGCTCTGGCCGCCCTCCGCCCGGTCCGGCGGACCATGCCAGAGACGCGAGGCTGCGGTGCCACCAACCGCTCCCCGGCGGGCCGCCCGCCTATGGCGTTGTCGTGGCTACCGGCTCCCCCGCCGCAGCAGCGGCTGACGTCAGCACCGCCCCCGCCTCCCGGCCGGACCCCCCGAACCCACGCGCACCCGTACCTGTTCGGCGCCGTAGCCGCCCTCCGTCACGTCCGCCGGACAGGCTCTACGCCACATCCGGCCCGGCCCGGTGCTCCGCCACCGTCAGGGCGGCCAGGGCCGCCGCGACGGCGTGGGACGCGCCCAGGTCGAGGCGGGCGCTGGTGCCCCGCGCGCGGTGGCGGACCTCCTGGGCGGCGAGCCGGAGGAGCTGCGGCAGCAGGTCGGTGCACCGCCGTGCCACCCAGCCCGTGCCCGCGGTGGCCAGCCAGCGCAGGCTGGCCGACCGGGTGGGCGCGGGATGTTCCGGCTCGGGCGACGGACCCGCCCCGCCCGCGACGCCCGCCTCCGTGAGCAGCGCGTGGAAGCGGACCGCGAGCTGCCGGTGCCCCTGCTCGCCGGGGTGCAACCGGTCCGCGCTCCACATCTCGCGCCCGCTGAGCCACTCCCCCTCGGCGGCGTGCAGATGCACGGCCCCGTAGCGCTCGGAGAGCGCGTGGACGACCGCGTTGACCGCCCGTTGACGCCGGGCCAGCGGGTTCGCCAGGACACCGGGCAGCCCCAGCATCGCCCCGGGGTCGGGCAGACACGCCGTGAGCAGGAGCGCGCCCCGCTCGGTGAAGGCCGCGTACACCTCGTCCAGCCGGGCGGCCACCGCATGGATGTCGAACGTGCGGCGCAGCGTGTCGTTCACCCCGATGACGACGGACACCACGTCCGGCTCCAGGTCGAGGCCGGCCGGCGTCTGCCGTTCCAGCACGTCACGCGTCTGCGCCCCGCTGACCGCGAGGTTGGTGAACTCCACCGGCCCTTCTCCGAACTCACCGGTGAGCAGCGCGGCCCAGCCGCGCCATTCGCCGTCCACGGGATCGCCCACGCCCTCGGTCAGCGAGTCGCCGAGCGCCACGAACCGCAGCGGTCTCATCCGACGCCCTCCGGCACCACGGGCCGCACGGGCGCGTCACCGACGGACGGCACCATCGCGTCGTGCGCCGCGAGAAACGCCTCGACCGCGGTCGACCAGCCGAAACACTCCGCACGCGCGCGTGCCTTCTCCCGGCGCTCGCGTTCGGGCCGTGCCAGCAGCAGCCGTACGGCGTCCGCGAAGGCCTCTCCGTCGTCGGCCGCGACGGCCCCGGCGGACCCGATCACCTCGGGCAGTGCGGAGGACGCGCTGACGACCACGGGTGTGCCGCAGGCCATCGCCTCCAGTGCGGCGAGCCCGAACGTCTCCGCGGGCCCGGGCGCCAGGCACACGTCTGCGGACGCCTGGAGTCCGCCCAGCAGTACCCGGTCGGTGACGTGCCCGAGGAAGGTGACGGGCAGCCCGCGCTCCCGCGCCCGCTGCTCCAGACGGGCCCGCAGCGGCCCGTCCCCGGCCACCACCAGCCTCGCCCGCTGTCCGCGCCGCAGGAGGGCCTCCAGCGCGTCCAGCGCCGTACCGGGCCGCTTCTCGACGGACAGCCTGGAGCACATCACCAGGAGGAGTTCGTCCCCGCGCGCGTGCGCGGCCCGCACCGCCGGGTCCCGCAGCGACGGATGCCGCCGCACGAGATCGACGCCCAGGGGGGCCCGTACGACGTTGCGCGCCCCGATCCGCACGAACTCCCGCTCGGCGAACTCCGTGGTGCACACGACGCGCGCGTAGGTGTGTGCCGTACGGACGTTGAGGGCGTCGGCGGCGCGCCGGGAGAGGTTCTCCGGCAGTCCCCAGGTACGCAGGACACCGTCGGCGGTCTCGTGGGAGACCATCACCGCGGGGACGCGGGCCCGGCGGGCCCACCTGCCCGTCCACCTGAGGGTCGTCCGGTCGGACACCTCCAGGCGGTCCGGCGCGAGTTCCTCGAGGAGGGCGGCGACACGGCGCTTGTCCGTGAGGACGCGGTAGCCGCCGGTACCGGGCAGCAGCGGACCGGGCAGGGTGATCACCCTGCCCTGCTCGGTGTCGCGGTCGCTCGCCCGCTCACCGGGCACGATCAGGACGGGGTCGTGCCCTGCGGCCCGGTAACCCGCGCCCAGTTCGCGCAGCGCGGTGCGCAGGCCGCCCGAGGCGGGGGCGACGAAGTTCGCCAGCCGGACGATGCGCAGCGGTCCGCTCGTGCCGCGTGGTGTCCCGGCGTTCACGCTGCCACCGCCGTCCGCGCGGTGAGGATGTCGGCGTAGTGCCCGACGAGCTGGTCGCCGACCGTCGCCCAGGTGCGGCCCTCGACCGTCGCCCGGGCGGCGGCTCCGTAGGCGGCCCGCAGGCCAGGGTCACCGGCCAGGGACCACACCGCGTCCCGGACGGCGGAAGCGTCGCGCGGCGGGACCAGGAGTCCGGTGCGCCCGTGGGCGACCAGGTCCAGCGGTCCACCGGCGGCGGGCGCGACGACGGGCACTCCGCTCGCCATGGCCTCCTGCACTGTCTGGCAGAAGGTCTCGAACGGGCCGGTGTGCGCGAAGATGTCCAGCGAGGCGAAGATCCGGGCGAGTTCGTCGCCGGTGCGGCGGCCCAGGAAGACCGCTCCCGGCAGCTGCTCGCGCAGTCCCGGCTCGCTGGGGCCGTCGCCCACGACGACGACCCGCACGCCGTCCAGCGCACAGACCCCGGCGAGGAGTTCGACCTGCTTCTCGGGGGCGAGCCGGCCGACGTAGCCGACGATCAGTTCGCCGTTGGGGGCGAGTTCACGGCGGATGGCCTCGTCCCGCAGTTCGGGGCGGAAGCGCGCGGTGTCCACTCCGCGCTGCCACAGCTTCACCCGGGGCACGCCGTGCGTCTCCAGGTCGTGCAGGGCCGCGCTGGAGGGCGCGAGGGTGAGGTCGGCGGCGGCGTGGACGGAGCGGATGCGCCGCCAGGCGGCGGCCTCGCCCGCGTGCACATACGTGCGGGCGTATCCGGCCAGGTCGGTCTGGTAGACGGCCACGGCGGGGATGCCGAGCCGGGCGGCGGCGGCCATGCCGCGTACGCCGAGGATGAAGGGGCTGGCCAGGTGGACGATGTCCGCGCGGTGCTCGGTGATCGCGGCGGCGACGCGTCGGCTGGGGAGGGCGACGCGGACCTGGGGGTAGCCCGGGAGCGGTAGGGAGGGGACACGGACGACGGGGCACGGCGCCGAGGCGTCGGGCCCGTTCCCGGCGGCGGTGGCCGGGGCGACGACGAGGGGAACGTGACCGCGATCGACGAGGTGCCGGGCGGTCTGGAGCGCGCAGTGGGCCACGCCGTTCACATCGGGGGGAAAGGATTCGGTCACGATGACTACACGCATAGGGGTGTTGTCGCCGTACTGGACGTGGTCGCGTCAACGTCGATCTTTCCGGACGGGGAACGTCCAATGAGCGTTGCGCACCGCCCCCTCCCGGGTCGGCGCGCGTCCACACGCTCATGATCCCCGGGTCATCCCCCGTTCATACGGCGGGTGCTGTCGGGCCCGATCCTGCTTCGTACGGCCGTCTGGACCTCGGCCTCCTCAGCCGGGTCGGCGGCGAGTCGACGCAGCTGGTCGACGACCCTGGCGTCACCGGTCTCGGCGTGCCGGGCGGCGACCTCGCGGGTGGTCTCCTCGCAGTCCCACAGGCATTCGACGGCGAAGCCGGCGGCGAAGGACGGGTCGGTGGCGGCGAGGGCCCGGGCCGCCCGGCCGCGCAGATGGGACGAGGCGGTCTCGCGGTAGATGTGGCGCAGCACGGGGGCCGCGCAGACGATGCCGAGCCGTCCCGCCCCGTCCACCAGGGTCCACAGGGTCTGCGCGTCGGGTCCTTCGCCCCGTACGGCCTCCCTCAGTGCGCCGAGGACGAGGTCGCTGTCCCGGGTGCCGCCCAGGCAGGCGAGCATCCGTCCGGCGGCGGCGCCCAAGGGGTCGGGTCGGTGGACCCACCCGCGCGCGCGGTCGACGGCGGCGATGCTGCGCATGCGTTCGAATGCGTCGACGGCAGCCTCCACAACCGCCGTCGTGCCGTCGGTGACCGCCCCCTCGACCAGGTCGAGGGTGTCGGGATCATTGCTGTCCGCGAGATACCGCAGGGCCGTACAGCGGGCGCCGTCGCCACCGCTGCGGGCGGCTTCAAGGATCTCGGGCCGGTCCTCCGGTCCCGCCACGGCCGTCAGACACCGCGCGGCGGGCACATGCAGCACGGCACCGCGGTCGATGCCCTGCTGGGCCCACTCGAAGACCGCCTGCACACTCCAGCCCGGGCGGGGCCCGGAGGGTCGCATCTGGCGTTGCCAGCGGTCGAAACAGCCGGTCTCCTGGGCGGCACGCACGCGTGTGGAGATCGATTCGCGCGGATCGTCGGCCCACAGCCGCCAGGGCCGGGGCTCGAAGGCGTCCCGCACGGCGGCGGCGAGTTCCGCCTCGCCCTCCGCGTCGGTACCGAAGCGGGCGAGTACGGGGGCGGCGAGGGCGCGCAGTCCCGCGTCCTCGTCCCGGAGCGCCAGCTCGTCCAGCGCCCAGGCCCAGCTGGTGCCGGTGGCGGCGTACCTGCGCAGCACCTCGAGTGCGTCCCGCCTGCCGTAGGAGGCGAGGTGCCCGAGGACCGCGAGGGCGAGCCCGGTGCGTGACTCGTCGGTGTCGAGGACGTCCTCGGCGTCGAAGAGATGGGCCTCGATCTGGTCGAGCTCGCCATGGAGGTCGACATAGAGACGTGCGTAGTAGAGGGAGCGGTTCTCCACCTGCCAGTCGTGGCGCGGGTCGTGGAGCACGCAGTGGTTCAGTGCCGCGAGCGCGTCGGCCCGCGGTGCGGTGAGCGCGTGCAGCGTGCCGTCGCCGCGGCCCCTCTGAAGCAGGCCGAGCAGCGTTCCGCTGGGCGCTATGACCGGATCGAACATGGGAAACAGCCTCACATCAAGCGTCGACGCAACCGGGATCCTGCTTTACCTGGCCACGTGACAACACGTCGGAGCGTCCGCCGTTTCCTGCTTGCTGTAGACCATCTTCCTCTGCCTCTCGTAGGTGGGCCCATGCGGACCGCATCACGGCCCGCGCGGTGCGGCAACATCTGCCCAGCCATCGCGTCCATGAATCACGACGTCATGATGACCCGGCTGTTCAAGCTGCCGCGACCGTATTTCCGGCGGCCCCGTTCCGCCTCCCCCGTTTTCCTTGTCCCAGCTGGTCGGTGCGTACGGCTCAGTGTGCGCCGAACAGCTCCAGCAGTTCCGTCTTGCCGAACATCCGGGCGGTGTCGAGGGCCGACGGCATACCCGCGGCCGGATTGGCACCGCCCTCCAGGAGTGCCTGGATGACGTCCTGCGCACCCTTGAAAACGGCCCCGGCGAGTGGCGTCTGACCCCGGTCGTTGACCCGGTCCCCGTCGGCACCGCGCGCGAGGAGCGCCCGGACCGCGTCGGCGTGGCCGTGATAGGCGGCGAGCATCACCAGGGAGTCCCCGCGGTCGTTGGTGAGGTCGGCCGGTACACCCGCGTCGACGTACCCGACGAGCGTCTCGGTCTGCCCCTGCCGGGCCAGATCGAAGATCTTGGTCGCCAGCTCCACGACCTCGGGGTCGGCAGCTTCACTCATCGGCCGGACCGCCTCTCGTTACAACCGTACGGGTGAATCGCCAGAGTACTGGCTTAACAGGCGCATGACCCGACACCTCAGCAGCAAAGATCAGCCCGCCCGGATGACACCAAACAGGTAGGCCGCGCGAGTGAAATACGCCGAAATTCACCTGATTGCACCTTTTATCGTATGGATACATGCGGTGATCCTGGAAGAACTCATGGTGACTGTCCCCACCACACCAGGAGATCCTCATGATCCTCTCCATCTCAGGCGTCGTTCTGCTCGGCATCATCGTCTTCCTCTTCTTCAAGAAGGACGGGCTCAAGGGCTCGCACGCCTTCGTCGCCGCGCTGTTCGGCTTCTACCTCGCGAGCACCGCCATCGCACCGAGCATCAAGGCCGGCGGCGAGAGCCTGGCGAGCCTGCTCGGCGGAATCAAGTTCTGACGCCCGTACCGCCCACACGCACCCAGGAGACAGCAGTGGCCCGGCGCCCCCTCCCCCGCATCCTGAGCAACGGCAGCGCACAGATCGCCCGGAGCCGGGAGCTGGCCCGGACCGCCGCGGACAGCGCCACCGACGTCCTCCACCCGCTGATCACGATCAGCCGGGGTCTTCGCCGACTGGCCGCGGCCGGGCGGCGCAGGTGGGCGGACACGCCCAAGGACAGGCGCGGGTCGCTGCTGTTCCTGGCGGCCTCGGTGGTCCTGGTCGTGGCCCTCGTGCCGTACGGCCCGCTGCTCGCCGTCATCTCGGTGATGGCGGCAGCGGCCTGGCACGGCCGGGACCGCGCTCCGGCGGAGCCCGAGGGCCCCGACGAGTCCCAGACCCAGCGCCTCCAGTCCCTGTACGAAGCGCTGGTCCCCTACTTCTCCACCCCCGACGACCCCGCTCCCCTCTACGCCCATGGCGGGGACTGGGAGAAGACCTTCCCCGTGTACGAGTTCGACGGCACCGGCCGCGTCTCGCACCTGGTGGTGCGCTACCCGGCGTACTTCACCGACGGCGAGGCCGACTCCCGCGCGCGGATCGAGCAGTTGCTGCGCGCCAAGTCGGGCCGGGGCCGCGAGTACCACTTCGCGTGGGACGAGGAGGGCAACCAGCTCGCGGTCACCGTCCTGCCGCCACTGCCCACCGATATCGCCGCGCAGCGTTTCGTCACGTCCCCGGGCGAGACGGTGCTCGGCTTCACTGACCCCACCCAGGTGCAGCGCACGCTCCCCCTCAGCCACGGCGAGGAGCAGCGTGACGTCCCGCCGGTCGTCTGGCGCACGGGTTTCCGCTCCACCGAACCGCACCTCCTGGTGGTGGGCGAGCCGGGCAGCGGCACCACGACGCTCCTGCGTTCGATCGCCCTCCAGGCCCTCCAGTACGGCGACATCCTGATCGTCGACGGCAGCGGCACCGGCGAGTACGCGTGCCTGACCGGCCGGGACGGCGTGCTGGCCGTCGAGTGCGCCGCGGCCGGCGCCGTTGCGAGCCTCGAATGGGCCAGGCACGAAACGGAACGGCGTCTGATCGCGGCCAACCACGCCCGGCAGGCCGGTCAGCCGCTCCCGGACGACATCCGACGCCCGCTCTGGCTCCTCCTCGACCGCCCCGGGGCCCTCGCCCACCTGGCCGCCGCCGACGGCCGCCCCGACCCCCAGTCCCTGCTCCAGGTCCCCCTGCGGCACGGCCGGGCGGCGAACGTCACCGTCGTGGTGGCGGAACAGTTCGACAGCGCGGACACCCTGAGCGAAGCCGTACGCCAGCACACACGCGCGCGTGTCGTCCTCGGGCCCGCGTCCTCCACTCAGCTGGAAGCGGTCCTGGGCGCGCCCCCGCACACCACACCGGCCCCGGCCATGCCCCCGGGCCGCGGCTACGCCCGCCTGGGCACGGGCCCGGTGCACCGCCTCCAGGTCCCGGCCACCCCGGACCCCCACGACGACGCGACGAGCGACGTACAGCGCCAGGCGGTGCTGGAGCTGTTGCCGCCGCGGTCGGCTCAGGCACTCGTGAAGCAGGAACAGGAGCCGGTGGCCTAGCTAGCCGCGCCCACCGCTCACGCCACGAAAGTACGGGGGGACTCGGCTCCCCCGGATCCCCCACTCGCCACGATCCGCGCCGCGGCTGCCAAACGGGCAGCCGCCTCGTCGGCCACCGCTCCTTTCACGGTGAACGGCAACCGCACATACCCCTCGAAGGCACCGTCGACCCCGAACCGCGGTCCCGACGGCACACGCACCCCCACCCGCTCCCCCACCTCAGCCAGCCGTGACCCCGACAGCCCACCCGTACGGACCCACAACGTGAGTCCGCCCCTGGGCACCGTGAACTCCCAGTCCGGCAGCTCCCGTCGTACCGCCGCGACCAGGGCGTCCCTGTTGTCCCGGGCCTGTTCACGCCGCATCTCGACCGCCTGTTCCCAACCACCCGTGCTCAGCAACCAGTTGATGGCCAGCTGTTCGAGTACGGGCGTGCCCAGGTCAGCGTAGGCACGCGCGGCGACGAGGCTGCGGATCACGTCCGGAGCGGCCCGCACCCAGCCGATGCGCATCCCGGCCCAGAATGCCTTGCTGGCGGAGCCCACGGTGATGACCGTCGACCCGGCGGGGTCGAACCCGCACACCTGGCGTGGCATCTCGACGTCCGGGTCGAGCCACAGTTCGGTCATCGTCTCGTCGGCGACGAGCACCGTGCCCGCCGAGCGGGCCGCGTCGACGAGTTGTCGTCGCTGGTCCTCGTCGGCGAGCGCGCCGGTGGGGTTGTGGAAGTCGGCGACGACGTAGGCGATCCGGGGCGCGGCCTCGCGCAGCACCTGGCGCCAGCGGTCCAGGTCCCAGCCGGCGAGCCCCTCGGCCATCGCGACGGGCACGAGCCTGGCGCCCGCCTCCCGCATGAGCTGAAGGATGTTGGCATACGAGGGCGACTCCACGGCGATGCGCTCGCCCCGGCCGGAGAACAGATGACAGATCGCGTCGATGGCGCCCATCGCGCCGGTCGTCACCATGATCTGTTCGGGCATGGTGGGGATCCCGCGCGCGGTGTAGCGCTCGGCGATCATCGCGCGCAGCGCGGGCAGCCCGGCCGGGTAGTCGCCGTGCGTGTGCGCGTACGGGGGCAGTTCCTCCAGGGCGCCCTGGACGGCGCGGGTGAGCCAGGGTTCGGGCGCGGGCAGGGCCGCCGTACCGAGGTCGATCACCGAGCCGAGTGCTTCGGGAGGCAGGGGTTCGAGCCCGCGCGCGGGAAGGGGGTTACCGGCGGGTACGGCGGTCCAGCTGCCCGCGCCGCGCCTGGATTCCAGGAAGCCCTCGGCGCGCAGCGCCTCGTAGGCGGCGGCGACCGTGGTCCGGCTGACGGAGAGGGAGAGGGCCAGTTCCCGTTCGGCGGGGAGGCGGGCGGCGACCGGCACCCGGCCTTCCAGCACCAGCAGGCGGATGCCGTCGGCGAGGGAGCGGTAGGCGGGCGGGCGGCGGGTGCCGGGACCCGCGGGGCGGTCCTGCTGGGAGGTGAGCAGCCGGGCGAGCTGCGCGGTACCCACCGCCGAAGTCCACTGCACCATGCGGATCAGTCCACCTTCCTCGAATTGGCCATGGATACGCTTCGACACCAAGCCACAGGGTGTCATGTGCCAGGCCACTACCACCACAGGGGCAGCTCGTGAGTTCGTTGTCGGCGCCGGACCGTCTCGGCCGACGGTTGATCCAGCTCTACGCCGGTCTCGCGCTGTACGGCGCGAGCTCCGCCCTGCTCGTCGAGTCGGGGCTCGGCCTGGAGCCCTGGGGCGTGCTCCACCAGGGGCTGGCCGAACTGACCGGGCTGACCATCGGTGTCGTGTCGATCTTCGTGGGCGCCGCCGTACTGCTCCTGTGGATACCGCTGCGGCAGCGTCCGGGGCTCGGCACGGTCTCGAACGTCTTCGTCGTCGGCCTCGCCATGGACGGCACCCTCGCCCTGGTCCCCGACGCGCACGCCCTCGCCGCCCGCGTCCCCCTCCTGGTGGCGGGCATCGTCCTCAACGGTGTGGCCACCGGCCTGTACATCGCGGCGATCTTCGGCCCGGGCCCGCGCGACGGTCTGATGACCGGCCTCCACCGGCTCACCGGCCGCTCGATCCGGCTCGTCCGTACGGCGATCGAGGTGGCGGTGGTGGCGACGGGCTTCGTCCTGGGCGGCACGGTGGGGATCGGTACGGTGGCGTACGCGGTGGCGATCGGACCGCTGGCCCAGCTGTTCCTGCGTGTGTTCGCCGTCCCGGCGGCATCGGGCGGCAGCTCGGCCGTTGCCGCCGGTCAACCGGGAGAGGCGATACTGCGACCGTGACCACGCGGATACGTCATCCCTACCTCGACCATCCCGGCCCGATTCCCTTCGCCCACCGGGGCGGGGCGGCGGACGGGCTGGAGAACACGATGTTCCAGTTCCGGCGGGCGGTCGAGACGGGCTACCGCTACCTGGAGACCGACGTGCACCGCACGGCGGACGGAAAACTCGTCGCCTTCCACGACTCGACACTGGACCGGGTGACGGACGGCGGCGGCCTGATCGCGGACCTCCCCTGGTCCGAAGTACGGCACGCGCGCGTGGCGGGCAGTGAACCGATACCCCTCTTCGAAGACCTGCTCGAAGCCTTCCCCGAGGCTCGCTGGAACGTCGACGTCAAGGCCGAGCCGGCCCTGCGCCCGCTCCTGGACCTGATCGAGCGCACCGGCTGCTGGGACCGTATCTGCGTCGGTTCCTTCTCCGAGGCGCGCGTGGTGCGCGCCCAGCGGTTCGCCGGTCCCCGTCTGGCGACCTCGTACGGCGTCCGGGGCGTCCTCAATCTGCGGCTGCGCTCATGGGGCGTGCCCGCGGGGGTGCGTCGGTCCGCGGTCGCCGCACAGGTGCCGGAGTCGCAGTCGGGCATTCCTGTGGTCGACCGGAGCTTCGTGCGCACCGCCCACGCGCGCGGGCTGCACGTCCACGTGTGGACGGTCAACGATCCCGATCGCATGCACCGGCTCCTGGACCTGGGAGTCGATGGCATCATGACCGATCACATCGACACACTGCGCAAGGTTCTGGAGGACCGGGGCACCTGGTTCTGACTCCCCGTGCGCATCACTTCACGGGGAAGCGAGGGGCACTGGTGGGCACCGACACCGTGCGGGACGAGGCGGCCGACGAGGCAGCCGGGCGCCGCCGCGAGCAGCGGGGCTGGTACTTCTACGACTGGGCGTGCTCCGTCTACTCGACGAGCGTCCTCACCGTGTTCCTGGGCCCCTATCTGACCTCGGTCGCCGAGCAGGCGGCGGACGCGGACGGGTTCGTGCATCCGCTGGGCATACCGGTCCGCGCGGGCTCGTTCTTCGCGTACTCGGTGTCCCTGTCGGTCATCGTGGCGGTGCTGGTCATGCCCCTGGTGGGCGCCGCCGCCGACCGCACCGGCCGCAAGAAGCCCCTCCTGGGAGCCGCCGCCTATGTGGGCGCCACGGCCACGGCCGGCATGTTCTTCCTCGACGGCGACCGATATCTGCTGGGCGGGCTGCTGCTGATCGTCGCCAACGCCGCCCAGTCCGTGTCGATGATGCTCTACAACTCCTACCTCCCCCAGATCGCCACGGTCGCGGAGCGCGACGCGGTCTCCTCGCGCGGCTGGGCGTTCGGCTACGCGGCGGGCTCACTGGTCCTCGTCGTCAACCTGGTGCTGTACACGGCCCACGACTCCTTCGGCCTCTCGGAGGGCATGGCCGTCCGCGTCTGTCTGGCCTCGGCCGGCCTGTGGTGGGGCGCCTTCACCCTCGTACCGCTGCGCAGGCTCCGCGACCGCCGGGCCGCCAAGGAGGAGGGCGCCACGAAGGAGGCCACCGCCCGGGGCCTGCGGCAGCTCGCGGCGACGGTCCGCGACATGCGCCGTCACCCGCTCACCCTCTCCTTCCTGCTCGCCTACCTCGTCTACAACGACGGCATCCAGACCGTGATCTCCCAGGCCTCGGTGTACGGCTCGGAGGAACTCGGGCTCGGCCAGTCCACCCTCATCGGAGCGGTGCTGCTGGTGCAGGTGCTGGCGGTGGTCGGCGCCCTGGGGATGGGCCGGCTGGCCCGCGTGTACGGGGCCAAGCGGACGATTCTCGGCTCGCTGGTGGCCTGGACGGTGACGCTGGCGGCGGGGTACTTCCTGCCGGCCGGCGCACCGGCGTGGTTCTTCGTGCTGGCCGCCGGCATCGGCCTGGTCCTCGGCGGCAGCCAGGCTCTGTCCAGGTCCCTGTTCTCGCATCTGGTACCGCCCGGCAAAGAGGCCGAATACTTCTCGGCGTACGAGATGAGCGACCGCGGTATGAGCTGGCTCGGCCCGCTTCTGTTCGGGATCACCTACCAGCTGACCGGAAGTTACCGGGACGCGATCATCTCGCTCGTGGTCTTCTTCGTCCTCGGGTTCGCGCTGCTGGCCCGGGTTCCGGTGGGGCGGGCGATCCGCGACGCGGGCAATCCCGTTCCCGAAAGGATTTAGCATCCGCGGCAAAAGAGCGGTAGTGTACGCCGTTGGCCTGCCAGGCGTACCGTTACTGCGCGTCAAAGGTGACGAAACGCTGGGTGATATCTGCTTGCAGATGTGACAAACCGGGCACTGGTGGGTACAACAAGGGACAGCTACGACGGCGACGCATAACCCCGAAACGGGACACGGGACGGGAATCTTTACCGCCGACCGGACGTTGACCGGATGACGACGACAGCGACACCTGTCCTGTGGGCGACAAGCCCGGGAGGCACGATTCATGAGTGAGCGAGCTCTTCGCGGCACGCGCCTCGTGGTGACCAGCTACGAGACGGACCGCGGCATCGACCTGGCCCCGCGCCAGGCCGTGGAGTACGCATGCGAGAAGGGGCATCGGTTTGAGATGCCCTTCTCGGTCGAGGCGGAGATTCCGCCGGAGTGGGAGTGCAAGGTCTGCGGGGCCCAGGCACTCCTCGTGGACGGCGACGGCCCTGAGGAGAAGAAGGCCAAGCCCGCGCGTACGCATTGGGACATGCTGATGGAGCGGCGCACCCGAGAGGAACTCGAAGAGGTCCTTGAGGAGCGACTGGCCGTACTCCGCTCCGGAGCGATGAACATCGCGGTACATCCGCGGGACAGCCGCAAGTCCGCGTAGTCCCTCCGGGGCTGGGCGGCATACAACGCACGCGTGACACCGCGGGTGCCGTACGTGTGGTTCGCGTACGGTGCCTGCGGTTTTGCGTTTTCCGGGGCCGGCGACCCAGGGGCTGCGGCCGGCGCGGCGGGTGAACGCGACAGGCCCGCGCCTCTTCGGCGCGGGCCTGTCGCGTGCGGAGCCGGGCGTCAGCCGGTCAGCGGCGGGCGCCGCTCCCCCGCGGTCCCGCCCGCCCGGTCCTCGCGAATGACCTCGCCCTGGACCACCTTGCCGTCCGGGCGGCGGATCCTCGCCTGCTGGAAGGCGTCGCCCAGGGTGCCCGGGGTCGCCTCCCTCAGTTTGCGTTCGAAGGTGCGCTCCGCGTAGCGGCTGATCGCCTTCTGGATCGGGGGGACCAGCAGGAGCAAACCCACCGCGTCCGAGATCAGGCCGGGCAGCATCAGCAGCAGACCGCCGAGCATCAGTAGGCCGTTGCCCTCGCTGCCGCCGGGGCGGGCGGCCGTGCCCGTGGCCGGCATGCCCCCCTGCTGCTGTTGGAGCGTCTGAGTGAGGTTGCGGAAGGCCCGGCGGCCCGCCCGCTTGATGACCACGGAGCCGAGCACGAAACCGGCCACCAGGAGCAGGAAGACCGCGAACCCGCTCGCCGCGCCGGCGACCACGGACAGCAGCCAGATCTCCAGCACCAGCCAGGCGGCGATGCCCAGCGGCAGGAAAGTGCGCAGCCGGGAACGCCGCGGCCGGGCGGAGTGGGTGGGGGTCGGTGCGCCAGTCGTCATGGGTCCAGTGTGCCTGGGCCGGGCTCAGCACAGGATAAGAGGACGATCAACAGGGCCTGTGACGTCGTACGGGCATACCCGGAGGGACCGCTACGGCTTCCAGGTCCTGCCGCGGGCCCGGTTCACCCGCTCACCCACGCCCCACGTCGTGACCCGCCACAGCGCCTCGACCAGGATGTCGCGGCTCATCTTGGAGTCGCCGTACTCGCGCTCGACGAAGGTGATGGGCACCTCGACCACGTGGTAGCCGGCCCGGATCGCGCGGCGGGCCAGGTCGACCTGGAAGCAGTAGCCCTGCGAGGCGACCTCGTCCAGGCCGAGGCCTTCGAGGGTCTCGCGGCGGAAGGCCCGGTAGCCCCCGGTGACGTCCCGGATGGGTACGTCGAGCAGGACCCGGGAGTAGAGGCTGCCGCCGCGGGAGATGAACTCACGGGACTTGGGCCAGTTGACCACCCGGCCGCCGGGCACCCAGCGGGAGCCGAGGACCAGGTCGGCGCCCTTGAGGGCGGTCAGCAGACGGGGCAGTTCCTCGGGCTGGTGCGAGCCGTCGGCGTCCATCTCGATCAGGACGCCGTAGCCGTTGTCCATTCCCCACCGGAAGCCCGCGAGGTAGGCGGCGCCGAGGCCCTCCTTGCCCTTGCGGTGCAGGACCTGGACCTGGTCGTCCTCGGCGGCCAGCTCGTCCGCGAGCTTGCCGGTGCCGTCGGGGCTGTTGTCGTCCGCCACGAGAACGTGGACGTCAGGGACCGCCTCGCGCACCCGGCCGACGATCTTCTTGATGTTCTCCGCCTCGTTGTAGGTCGGAATGATCGCCAAGGCCGTGCCGAGCGGGCCGAACCGCCGCCCCTGGGCTTCTGCCGCGAGGGTCCCGTCGCCGTCGTTCACTGCTGCCCCTTCAAGTCCGTACGCAGAGGTCCACCATAGTGGCCGCAGCCTGCGCCGACGTGTCAGCACGTGCGTACGGGGGTGTCTATTCGGCAAGAGCCGAGCAAGGGGGTCCGCTTCGTCACCTTGCGCACGCTGCGGATCGGGGCCCGGCGCCCTTCGGGCCGGCCTGGGACCCGCTGGCTGCGGGTCGACCGAAAGCCGTTGTCTACTGGACGTCCGGGCCCCACCCGGGTCACACCTTGCCGACCGGGTGGAACGTTCCGGCGCCGTGGCGCGGGCGCTGAGCCTGGCTGCCAGTGGTGGTGCGCCGGTGCGGCACACCATCCCTGACCCAGCGGCGCTGCGGCGACTGCGCGGAGGTTCCCCGGTCGGGCGTCCGGTGGTGGACCCGGCCGAACCTACCGGCCGGCTGCCGTCGGCTGTCAACAGCTGTTTGAACTGCGGTTCTTTCCTCAATCGCCTGGTCAACGCCGAGGATGCGCAGGTCGCGCGACAGCGTTTCGGCCGCCGATCCGTACCGCGCCACCCCGGGAGATCACTCGCCCGGCCGTACGAACACCGTCCATCCGCCCACCACCGTGCGCAGGCATACGGGGAGGTCCGTGCCCGGGGTGAGATCGGGCAGGCCGGGGGTGCCGGAACGGGGGTCGGTGGACCAGCGGGCGACCCGGCCGTCGGGGGCCTGGACCACGAGGGCGTCGGTGCGCCAGACGGCGTAGTCCGCGGGCGCGCCCGGCACCAGGACGCCCGCGTCGTCGCGCCCGACGGCCCGCCAGCCGCCTCGGGTATGGGCAGTGAACGCCGCGCGGACCGAGACGCGGTGTTCCGGGGTGCGGTGGAAGGCCGCGGCGCGGACCGTGCCCCAGGGGTCGAGCGGGGTGACGGGGCTGTCCGAGCCCAGGGCAAGCGGCACGCCGGCCTTCAGGAGGGCCGCGAAGGGGTTCAGGGCACGCGCTCGGTCGCCGCCCAGGCGCTGGGCGTACATGCCGTCCTCACCGCCCCACAAGGCGTCGAAGGCGGGCTGCACGGAAGCGGTGAGGCCCAGCTCGGCGAAGGCGGCGATCGTCTCGGGCGTGAGCATCTCGGCGTGTTCGACACGGTGCCGGGCGGCTCGGACCCGGGCCGGGCCGACCTTCTCGGAGGCAGCGCGCACGCCGTCGACCACGGAGGCCACGGCGGCGTCCCCGATGGCGTGGAAGCCCGCCTGGAGGCCCGCCTCCGTACAGGCGACGACATGGGCGGCGACGGCGGCGGTGTCCAGGTAGGCGGTGCCCGTGTGGCCGGCCCGGTCGCTGTACGGCTCGTGCAGGCAGGCGGTGTGCGAACCGAGAGCACCGTCGACGAACAGGTCGCCGGCGGCACCGATCGCACCCAGGGCGCGGGCCTTCTCGACATCCTGTTCGGCCCAGTAGCCGACCACGCGGGGGCCCGGCTCCTCGGCGGCGAGGCGCAGCAGGCCGGTGAAGTCGTCCTCCGAGGAGATCTCCGGTCCCCCGCACTCGTGGACGGAGCCGATGCCGAGCGAGGCGGCACGCGCGAGGGCTGCCCGCTGGGCCTCGGCGCGCTGCCCCGGGGTGACCGCGCCCAGGGCCGCGGCCCGGACCGCGTGGTGGGCGTCGCCGGTCAGCGGGGCGTCGGGGCGGACGGTGTCACCCCTGACCAGGTCGAGCAGTGCCGTCGTCACGACCGCCGAGTGGACGTCGATGCGGCTGAGGTACAGCGGGCGTCCGCCGGTTGCCTCGTCCAGCTCGGCGCGGGTCGGCGGACGGCCGCCGGGCCAGCGGGCTGCGTCCCAGCCGTGGCCGAGGAGGACGCGGTCGGCGGGGCGGGCGGCGGCGAACGCGCGTACGAGGGTGAGGGCCGCGTCCAGGGAGGGGGCGTCGGACAGGTCGAGGCCGGTCAGCGCGAGGCCGGTGGCGGTGGTGTGCACGTGTGCGTCGGTGAACGCCGGGGTGACCAGGGCGCCGTCGAGGTCGATCACCTCGTCCGCCGGGCCCGTGAAGGCGTCTGCGGCGCCTTCCGAGCCGACCCAGGCGATGCGCCCGCGCTCGACGAGCATCGCGGTCGCGAAGGGGTCGGCGGGACTGTGGACTTCGCCTCCCCGGAGGAGGACGGTGTCGGGGGGTGCCGGGCGTTCACTCATGGGGACAGTTTCTCGCGGGTGCCCGGCGGACCTGCACCTGGGGCGTCACCACCGGGCCCCAGAACGCGGCTGAGCGGCCTCAGATCTTCGGTGGTCTCGCCTCGTACGGTGTGGACAGGACCACCGTCGTGCGGGTCGAGACGCCCGCGAGAGTGCGCACCCTGGCCAGCAGCTCCTCCAGCTCGTGGGGGGTGGCGACACGGACCTTGAGGATGTAGTTCTCCTCGCCCGCCACGCTGTGGCACGCCTCGAGTTCCGGGACGTCCCGGAGGCGTTCCGCGATGTCGTCCGGGGCGCTGGGGTCGAAGGGTTTCACCGAGATGAAAGCCGTCATGGGCAGCCCCACGGCCTCCGGGTCCACGACCGCGGCGTAGCCGCGGATGACGCCGCGCTGTTCCAGCCGGCGCACCCGCTGATGCACGGCAGACGTGGACAGGCCCGTGGCCTTGCCCAGGTCGGTGTAGCTCATCCGCCCGTCCTTGACGAGCAGCTGCACGATCTGTCGGTCCAGCTCCTCCATGGCGCTGAACCTACAGTGCGGTTGATCTCCTCCGATACCTGAGCGGTGCAGGTCATGCCCTGTTCGTGATGTGGCTGATGGTGCGCTGTGGGCCGGACAGGGGACAAAGGCATCGCCACGGGCACCTACGGACAGCATGTGACGAACACCACAGCCCTCGAACATGCTCCGTGATGGTCTCGTGATTACCGCCGAGACGGGGCGGGAAGTGCTTGCTGTGGCCGAGGCCGCAGTTGCCTGGTCGGCCCAGCCCGAGGGGGAGTTACCCATGCAGAGTCTTAAGCGCCCTGGTCGCACCGCGCCCAAGAGGCCCCAGTTGGTCGTCGAACCCGAGCCGGAGGGCGTCGAACCCGACGCGCTCGGCATCGAGGAACTCGACGATGACGACACCTTCGAGATGCTCCGGGTGATCTGCCCGGACTGCACACAGCCCATCGCGCTGCTCGCGGACGAGGAGATCCTTCCGGAGCACGCACTGTGCGCGTCTCCGTGGAACCCGTTCGGGCTCACGGTCTGCGCCGGTACGGGCCGCGCGGCGGCCGACGCCCGGCCCGCGGACGAGTCGGCGGAGCTCCAGGAGCAGCACACCGCCCTGCTGTTGACGCTCCCTCAGGGGCTCGACTGGCGGACCCAGCCCTTCTCGCACGTCGGCGGCCCGGCCTCACGCCCGATGCGGGTCCCCGCGCTGCGTCGCCACGCCGCCTGAGCACATTCGCTCGTACCTCCTGAACCGTCCGCACCACGGCGCACGCAGGCTGCCGTGGTGCGGGTCCAGTGCGCGCGTGTGGCGTCGCGAACGCAGGGCCGAATCCGGCACGCGGTGACCTGATCGACCGTCACCGCGTTGCCCTGGCATGACGACCCCCGTGTACGCGGCGCCGGGACGCCCGCGCCAGTTCTACGACCACAGCCCGGCAGAATCGGTTCAGCGGGGCCTGCCGAACCAGGGCCGGCCGAACCCACCTGCCCCGTCCGACCCGCCCATCTACCGCGCCCTGCTGCGCACATGGGCCGACGATGGCCGCACCCTGCCGGGGCGCTACGACCCGGAGTGGGTCAGGCTCGCGGCGCCGCCGCTCGGGCTCGGGATCGTGATCGACCCGTTCAGCGCGTCTCCGGGCCCGCCAGATGACGGGCGATGACCATCCGCTGGATCTGGTTGGTGCCCTCGACGATCTGCAGGACCTTGGCCTCGCGCATATAACGCTCCACCGGGAAATCCGCGGTGTAGCCGTAGCCGCCGAGCACCTGGACCGCGTCTGTCGTGACCTTCATCGCCGTGTCGGTGCACAGGAGTTTGGCCATGGCGGCCTGCTTGGCGAACGGCCGGCCCGCGTCGCGCAGCCGCGCCGCCGCGAGGTACAGCGCCCGGCCCGCCTCGATCTGCGTGGCCATGTCGGCGAGCAGGAAGCGCAGACCCTGGAAGTCGGAGATCGGCCGCCCGAACTGCCGACGTCCGGTCGCATAGCCGACCGCCTCGTCAAGTGCCGCCTGGGCCAGGCCGATCGCACAGGCCGCGATACCGAGGCGTCCGGAGTCGAGCGCGGACAGGGCGATCGCGAAGCCCTGCCCCTCCTCGCCGATGCGCCGGCTGCCGTCCAGCCGGACCCCGTCGAAGTTGATCTGCGCGGTGGGCGAGCCCTTGAGACCCATCTTCCGTTCCGGCGCTGCCGCACCCAGCCCGGCGGCATCGCCCGGGGCGAGGAAAGCGGTGATTCCGCGTGGGCCCTCCTCGCCGGTGCGCGCCATGACCGTGTAGAAGTCGGCGATGCCCCCGTGTGTGATCCAGGCCTTGGTCCCGGTGAGCACCCAGTTGTCGCCCTCCCGGACCGCCTTCGTACTCAGGGAGGCGGCGTCGGAGCCGGACGCGGGTTCGGAGAGGCAGTACGCACCGAGGAGGCCGCCGCCGAGCATCGCGGGGAGGTGTTCGGCCTGCTGCTCCTTGGTGCCGTAGCTCGCGAGGGCGTGGCAGGACAGGGTGTGCACGCTGGCGCCGAGTCCGACGGTGAGACGGGCCGCGGCGAGTTCTTCCAGAACCTGGAGATAGACCTCGTAGGGCTGGTCGCCGCCGCCGTGGTCGGAGGAGTACGGGAGGCCGAGCAGCCCCGACTCCGAGAGCAGCGCGAAGACTTCGCGCGGGAAACGGCCGGCGTCCTCCTCCTCGGCCGCCTTCGGGGCGATCTCGCGCTCGGCGATGTCACGGACGAGCGAGATCAGGTCCCGGGCCTCGTCCGTGGGCAGTTGACGGTCCACCGGCTGCGGGGCGTGGTCGGGCATGTCTACGCTCTCCTCCCTGTCGGGCGCGACGGCACACGCGCGCCTGAGTAGGGTGGCGTCCGCCGGTCTCACTGGTCACGGCCGATGCTGGCCCTTCCGGGTCACGGAAGCGGTCGGCGAACGGCTGTGGAGCTGCGAGTATGCCCGATCGGCGGCACCGCGTCACTGGTTAACGAGCGTTTATTCGATCACACCTCGGAGCATCGGACTCGACCGGAAATTGGTCCGAACCATTGACCGCACTGGTCTAGTCCTCCTACTGTGCCCTCGGTTCCCGGCACCACCTCCCCCACGTTCCCCTCCCCCCGAGGTGACAGCTCCATGCACCGACCGCATCTCCCCCACCTCCGTTTCAAGGCCCTTGTGTCCGCGGCGTGTTGTGCCGTTCTCGGCGCCGGGCTCCTGGCCGGCGCGGGCACCGCGACCGCCGCGCAGACAGCCTCCGAGGCCGCCGCGCAGTCCGTCCCGAAGGCCGCCGGCTCCAAGGTCGTCGGCTACTTCACCGAGTGGGGCACATACGATCGCGAGTACTACGTCAAGAACATCGGGACATCCGGCTCGGCCGCCCGGCTGACCCACATCAACTACGCCTTCGGCAACGTCACCGGCGGCAGGTGTGCGATGGGCGACGCCGAAGCCGCGACCGGCCGGGCGTACACCGCCGCCGAGTCGGTGGACGGGGTCGCCGACACCGCGAGCCAGCCGTTGCGCGGCAACTTCAACCAGCTGCGCGAGCTGAAGAAGAAGCACCCGAAGCTCAAAGTCCTCTGGTCGTTCGGCGGTTGGACCTGGTCGAGCGGTTTCGGCGAGGCCGCGCAGAACCCGGCGGCGTTCGCCAAGTCCTGCTACGACCTGGTCGAGAACTCCCGGTGGGCCGACGTGTTCGACGGCATCGACATCGACTGGGAGTACCCGAACGCCTGCGGCGACACCTGCGACACCAGCGGCAGGGCGGCCTTCAGGAACGTGATGGCGGCGATGCGGGCGCGGTTCGGCTCCGGCAGCCTGGTCACGGCGGCGATCACGGCCGACGCCAGCGCCGGCGGCAGGATCGACGCGGCGGACTACGCGGGCGCGGCCGAGTACGTCGACTGGTACAACCCGATGACGTACGACTACTTCGGCGCCTGGGCCGCGACCGGGCCCACGGCACCGCACTCGGCACTGAACTCGTACTCCGGCATCCCCCAGGCCGGCAACCACACCTCGGCGACCATCGCGAAGCTCAGGGGTCTCGGCATCCCGGCCTCGAAGCTGCTGCTCGGCATCGGCTTCTACGGGCGCGGCTGGACCGGCGTCACACGGTCGGCACCCGGCGGGACAGCGACCGGTCCCGCCGCGGGTACGTACGAGGCGGGCTTCGAGGACTACAAGGTGCTCAAGTCGACGTGCCCCGCGACCGGCACCGTCGGCGGGACCGCGTACGCCAAGTGCGGGAGCGACTGGTGGAGTTACGACACCCCGGCGACCATCGGGACGAAGATGGCGTACAAGAACCAGCAGGGGCTGGGCGGCACGTTCTTCTGGGAACTGAGCGGCGACACCTCGAACGGTGAGCTGATCAGGGCGATCAAGTAGGCGCACCCGGAGGGCGGTTGGGGGCGGGGGCCACGAGCCTTCGCCCCTCTGCCGTCAGTTGTCCCGGCGGGCAGGCTCGGGTGTCACATACGCCGGGTCGAGTTCCTCGATGGCGCGCATGGCGCCGCCCAGCATCTTCACGAGGAGTTCGCGCATGATGTCGCGGGAGAGCTGGGGCCGGTCGATCCAGTCGAGGGTGGCGCCCTCCACGCTGCACACCCAGCCGAACAGGCCCATGCGGGCCAGCGGGCCGATGTCCTGTCTGCCGTACGCGCCTTCGGCGATGGTCGCGACGATCACCTCGCGCACCCCGTCCCGGATCGCCTGCACCTCGGCGTCGAAGCCGACGCCGCCGCTGACGATCGTGCGGTAGGCGGCCTGGTTGTGCTCGGCGAAGCGCAGGTAGGCGTCCATGGTGCGGTGCACCCGGTTCACGGGTGCGTGGGCGTGACCGCTGGACGCGAAGGTGACCAGGTCGGCGACCGAGTCCTCGACGATGGCGAGGTAGTAGCCGCGCTTGGACTGGAAGTAGTAGTAGATCAGCCCTTTGGCGACCTGCGCCTGCCGTGCGATGTCGTCCATCGACAGTGCGTCGTACGACCTGTCGGCGAACAACTTGCGTCCGATGGCGATGAGTTCGGCGCGTCGCGCCAGAGAGCGGTCGGTGCCGCGCGCCCGCGGGCGTTCGGTGGCAGGCTGTCGACTACTGTTCAATTCGGGGCCCTGGTCTCCAACTGCGGGCGGGACATCCGAAGTATGGCAGACCCGAGCCACCTGCACGTTCGACTCCGATCGACAGGGCGGGCGCCCGGTTCGTGGCGGATCGCACCGATCAGATCAGGCCGATCTGGGCTACCAGCATGGCGAGCACGACCACGAACGTCCAGCCCATGACGTGCTCGAAGATCTTCGGACCGTCCTCCCGGGGACCGCCGGTACGGGTGCGGGCGGGGGCTGCGGCAGTGCTCGCGGTCATGGCATCTCACTGAGGTCGGTGTGCGATGGACTCCCCCCACCGTTCTGTCCACCTTGCCATTCATCGGGGCTTTCGCGGCAGAGACGTTGGTCACATCCCGCCGGATAACGGACAGCCCCCGGTCTCCCGGGGACCGCCTCGCACCGTCGTGCGCTCCTCCGCTCAGCGCACGCCCACCGCCGCGAGCGCGGCGAGCTGGGCGGTGGTCGGCCGCGCCGGGAAGTACAGGTAGCAGACGCCGCCGGTGCCGGACACGACCTTGCCACTGGCGTTGTAGCGCTTGGTCCGCAGCCAGATGTTCTCGAACTCGCGCCGCGGATAGACCCGGCGTACGGCCTCGTTGGTCGCCGAGAACGGGTCGTTGGCGATCACGTCGCCGTCGGCCGTGAAGCCGATCACCGTCATCAGATGGCCGGAGGTGCCGTAACCCGCCCCCGTCAGCTCGGTCTTGAGGAACGACTGGGACGTTATGGCCGGGATACCGGCCGCGATCAGCGTCTCCAGGTCGGTGAGCGAGCCGAGCCGGGTGACCACGCCCTGGAGGTCCTTGTAGGTCGCCGCGTAGGCCGCGTTGAAGGGCCAGTTGCCGCAGCCGCCGTACTGGAAGTCGTAGGTGAAGCGGGCCGCGTGGCACACCTGCGGGTCGGCGTAGGCCGGGTCGACCCAGGCCAGTTGGGCCGCGGTGGGCTTCCGCCCCCAGTACTCGATGATCATCTGTGAGGAGGTGGGGCTGCACCAGGCCTCACCGCCGTTGTCGTACTCGGGGTACTGGCCGGTGTGGATCTCCTGCGAGTAGCGCGGGACGATCAGCTCCCCGGCCTGTCCGGGCGTCGAGGCGGGGACCGTGAAGCGGTCCGGGACGTCGGACCCCATCGCGCCGAGCCGCCAGACCGTGGGCGTGGCGGTGCCGCCGGGCCTGCGGTGGAGGGTCAGGCGCAGCCGGTAGGAGGCCAGGCGCAGGCCCGTGGCCGGGTCGTCGATGGCGAAGGTGTCGGTCCAGACGGTGCTCCTGTCGTCGGTCTGGCCGTCGACGGAGGTTCGCCTGATGTCCTGGTCGCCGGAGGCCCAGCGGCCCATGACGTACCAGGGTGTGGCGGTGCCGTCGGAGTACGTGCCGGCCAGCTCCACCTGGAGCCAGGTCCCGGCCGGGGTACGCGCGTTCCAGGTGGCGATGACCTCGGTGGCGGGCACCGTGAGCCGGTGCACGGGGGACGTCCAGGTCGCGTACTCCCAGGCCGCGGTCGTACCGGTGTGCGGATCGGTGTAGTCGACCGTGCCGACCGGAGCACCGATCTCGACGCCGGGCCGCGCGCCGGCGACCACACGGGTGCCCTTGGCCGTGCCCGCGCACCAGTCCGCGGACGAGGTCCAGGCTCGGTTGTCGACGGATCGGGCCGCGTCGGCCGCTGCCTCGTGGCCGGTCACGTCCGTGGTGCCGGCGGCAGCCTGGCCGGTGCTGCCCGCGACGGCGGCGGCGACCGCCGCGGCGAGGACTGTTCTGCGGGACGGCTCTTCGGCTCTGCTCATGGGCGGGTGACCCCCAGGTGTCCGAGGCGGGCGGGACAGTGCACGGCTGTGCGCCCACTATGGCCGCCGACGACCGCTCCGGCCAGCACTCGGGGCCGTGCCACGCCCAGCGATTTTGGTCTCGACCATTGGCGTGACCTGGGGTGCCGACGGCCGTGGTGTCCTGCCGTTCCCTAGGATGGGGCCTGGCAATATGTCCGAATCCCATCGTCCTCCGGGAACCGTCATCCACGACCTCGCACGCACCCTGCGCCGACTGCCGCCCTCCTGCGGTCCGGTCCGGCTGATCGCCGTCGACGGACACGCGGGGTCCGGGAAGACCACGTTCGCCGGACGACTGGCCGCCGCTCTCGACGGGGCGCCCGTGCTGCACCTCGACGACATCGCCACCCACGACGAACTGTTCGAGTGGACGCGACGCCTGGTCGATCAGGTGATCGAGCCACTGCGGCGCGGCGAGAGCGCCTCCTACGCTCCCTACGACTGGGCGTCCCGGCACTTCGGCCCGCCCCGGACCCTGTCGGCCGCGCCCGTGATCCTGCTGGAGGGGGTCGGCGCCGGCCGGCGTGCGCTACGGCCGTTCCTGGCGCGGCTGTTGTGGATGGAGCTGGCCGTCGAGGAGGCCTGGGCGCGCGGGCGGTCGCGGGACGGGGCGGAACAGAGCGAGTTCTGGGCCGGGTGGGTCGACGCGGAGCGGCGTCACTTCGCCGCGGACCCCTCCCGTCCGTTCGCCGACACATTGGTGCGGCAGTGCGCCAAGGGGTACGAGGTGCTCCCGGGGCCCGCCGGGGCCGCTGGATCGGACCAGGATCTCACTCACCGTGACGGTCCGTCCGCTGTGTGCTGAACTTGTGAAGACCCTTGCCGCGCAACTCTTCGGAGTGCTTCAACTCCGCTTGACCGGTGGGCCGTACAGGACTTACGTTCTCAATGCGCGGCCGTCCGTGGCCGCCCGCAGTCGCGAAGCCCCCGGTTGTTCCCCCGTGATCGGGGGCTTCGTTCTGCCCGCGGACCGTTTTCACGGCCGCTCCGAGGTGCGATCTGTTCACCCTCGGTGACCGCGCCGCGTGCGCCCCATCTGCTCCCACCTCGTCAAACGGCCCGTGCGGCACCCTGCTGCGGGCAGGTGAAGCGCAGGTACGATGCCCTCGGTGCGACTCGGACGGCTGCTCTGCGCACCGTTGCAACTCCCGTCCGCGGCGCAGTGGTTCGACCAAGCTGCCGACGGGCACCGGCCCGTCGGAGAGGCAATCGGGGGCACGGTTTGTGGGGGACGTGATGGACTTCGGCACGCAGGGCCCCGAGGCCCCGGCCGACCTCGCCTGGCTGCGAGGTGTGGACGCCTACACGATGGGCGCCTATCCGCAGGCGGAGGAGGAGTTCCGCACCGCGGTGCGGATGGATCCCGGGATGGCCGACGGCTGGCTCGGACTGCATGCGCTGCGCGTGGACACGACGACCGCGCTGCTACGGATGTTCCGGCACCGGGAGCGTTTCGGGGAGCAGCGTTCCCGGCACCGCCGAACCCTCAACTCCTGGTACTGGCTGGGCTGGTGGGTGCAGCCCGTGCTCGAAAGCCCGCGCGATCTGCTGCTCGCGCACGCCTCGCACTGGCTGGACGGCCGCCATGTGCCGGAGCTGGACCGGGCGTTGGCCGGTCTGCCACCGGTGGACACCGACCCCCAGGTCCGTTTCCTGCACGCGTGCCGGGCCTATCTCGTCAAGGACTGGGAGCAACTGGTCCGGCACACCGACCCGTTGATCAACGACGCCATGCTGGGTATCGAGGCGGGTCTGTTCGGCGGCATGGCCCGGGTGCGCCTGGAGATGTACGGGCAGGCGGAGCCACTGCTGTCGGCCGCGCTGATGCGTTGTCGCAGCGAGCAGCCGCAGCGCAAGGAGCTGCGGTACTGGCTGGCGCGGGCCCACGAGGGTACGGGCCGCTCGGCGGCGGCCCTGCCCCTGTACCGGGCGGTGCATCGCGTGGACGCCGCCTTCATGGACACGTCGGCGCGGCTCGCCGCGATCTCCGAGGGCGACGGGTACGACGAGGCGGCCGACCTCGCGGCGATCGCGCTCACCGGGATCGGGCAGGAGCTGCTGGAGGGCCCGGACGGCATCGACCCCCTCTTCGGCGGCGAGGGCCGCGACCTGAAGCTGTCGGAGCCCGAACTCCCGCCGCCCGGCAGCCCGTTGCCGTCGGCGACCGACTCGGTGCGGGAGAAGGCCGCCCTTCCGGTGCAGCCGCTGCCGACCGGCCCGACCGACCCCGCACTGCTGGAGGAGGCCCTGGCCCAGCTGGAGCGCATGGTGGGCCTGGAACCGGTGAAGCGCCAGGTGAAAGCGCTCTCCGCCCAGTTGAACATGGCGCGACTGCGGGCGGGGCAGGGACTGCCGGTGCAGCCGCCGAAGCGGCACTTCGTCTTCTCGGGCCCCTCGGGAACGGGCAAGACGACAGTGGCACGCATCCTCGGCCGGGTGTTCTACGCGCTCGGGCTGCTCGGCGGCGACCATCTGGTGGAGGCGCAGCGGGCGGACCTGGTCGGCGAGTATCTCGGCCAGACCGCGGTGAAGGCCAACGAGCTGATCGACTCCGCGATCGGGGGCGTCCTGTTCGTCGACGAGGCGTACTCGCTCTCCAACTCCGGATACGGCAAGGGTGACGCGTACGGCGACGAGGCCCTGCAGGTGCTGCTGAAGCGGGCCGAGGACAACCGGGACCACCTGGTGGTGATCCTGGCCGGCTATCCCGAGGGCATGGACCGGCTCCTCACCGCCAACCCCGGACTGTCGTCCCGCTTCACGACCCGCGTCGACTTTCCCTCGTACCGTCCGCTCGAACTCACCTCCATCGGCGAGGTGCTGGCGGCGGAGAACGGTGACGTGTGGGACGAGGAGGCGCTGGACGAGTTGCGCTCGATCGCCGGGCACGTGGTGGACCAGGGGTGGATCGACGAGCTGGGCAACGGGCGGTTCCTGCGGACGTTGTACGAGAAGAGCTGTGCGTATCGGGATCTGCGGCTGTCGGTGTATCCGGGGATGCTGACGCGGGACGACCTGTCGACTCTGCGGCTGCCGGACCTCATGCAGGCGTACGGGGAGGTCTTGTCGGGGCGAGGGCCCCAGGATCCGTCAGCCCTGTGACCAGACCGGTCCCCCGGCGCCTGTTTGTTCGGCGCCCGGGGACCGGTGCGGGGGTGGGGTGTGGTCGCGCAGCCCGGCGCCAACGGGGTGCCGCCTGCGCCCACCCGTGGCACCGCCCCTAGCGGCACGCGTGCCCGCAGCGCGGTGCCTGCGAACTCCGGCCCGCGGAGCGTCAACTCGCCAGCGCCTCCTCCTGCGCCTCCGCCCGAGGCTCCTTCACCTTCGCCACCGGTGGCGGCTGGCGGTGGGCCGGGTCGCGTACCTCGCCCACCAGGAGTTCCAGTACGTCCTCCATCGCGACCAGGCCGATCACCCGGCCCGAACCGTCCGCCACCTGGGCCAGGTGCGTCGCCGCCCGGCGCATCACCGTCAGCGCGTCGTCCAGCGGAAGTCCCGAGCGCAGCGTCGTCATGGAGCGCCAGATGTGCTGCGGCACCGCCCGTTCCGACTCCTCCAGGTCCAGTACGTCCTTCACGTGCAGGTAGCCCATGAAGGCGCCGTTGTCCGCCACCACCGGGAAGCGGGAGTAGCCGGTGCGGGCGGTCAGGGCGACGACCTGGCCCGGGGTGACCGACGGGCCCACCGTCACCAGGGACTCGCGGTCGAGGAGGACGTCGGTGACCAGGCGGGAGCCGAGTTCCAGCGCGTCCTCCAGGCGTTCCTGCTCGCCGGGGTCGAGCAGCCCGGCCTGGCCGGCGTCCTCCACCAGGCGGTTGAGCTGTTCGCTGGTGAAGACGGCCTCGACCTCGTCCTTGGGCTCGACACGGAAGAGCTTCAGGACGAGCCGGGCACAGGCGCCAAGGCCCACCGTGACCGGCCCGCACACACGGGCGAAGGCGACGAGGCCCGGGCTCAGCCACAGGGCGGTCTTCTCGGGTGCCGCCATCGCCAGGTTCTTCGGGAGCATCTCCCCGATGACCAGGTGGAGGAAGACCACCACCGCGAGCGCGATGACATAACCCAGCGGGTGGATCATGCCCTCGGGCAGGTGGGCCGCCTCGAAGACCGGTTCCAGCAGATGGGCCACGGTCGGTTCGGCGACCGCGCCCAGGGTCAGCGAGCAGACGGTGATGCCGAACTGGGCGGCGGCCATCATCCGCGGCAGCCGTTCCAGGCCGTACAGCACCTGGCGGGCCCGCGTCGTGCCGAGCGGTTCGATCTGGCTTCGGCGGACGGAGACGAGGGCGAACTCGGCGCCCACGAAGAACCCGTTGGCGAGCACGAGGAGAAGGGCGAAGAGGAGTTGGAGCACGCTCATCGGGCCGCCTCCACGGCGAGGTCCGCCGGCTTCGCGCTGTCCGTGTTCTCGGCGTTGTCCGGGGTCTTGATCAGGCGTACCCGCTCGGCCCGGTAGTGGCCGACCTGGCGGACCGACAGGCACCAGCCCGGCAGTTCGGCCCTGTCGCCGGGGACCGGGATCCGGCCCAGCAGATCGGCGACGAGGCCGGCGACCGTCTCGTACGGCCCCTCCGGCACGTCGAGGCCTATGCGCTGGAGGATGTCGACACGGCAGCTGCCGTCGGCGTCCCAGGCGGGGCGGCCGTCCTCGGGCGGGGCGGCGGCCAGTTCGGTCGGTTCGTTGAGCACGTCGTCGTGCTCGTCGTGGACCTCGCCGACGAGTTCCTCGACGATGTCCTCCAGGGTGACCACGCCCGCCGTACCGCCGTACTCGTCGACGACGACGGCGATGGGCTGCTGGCTGCGCAGCAGTTCGAGCAGCGGCTGCACGGGGAGGGTCTCGGGGACCAGCAGCGGTGATTGGGCGATCCGCCCGACCGGTGTGCGCAGCCGGTCCCCCGCCGGCACCCCGAGGGCGTCCTTGAGGTGGGCCATGCCGACGATCTCGTCGATCCGCTCCCGGTAGACGGGAAAACGGGACAGGCCGGTGGCCCGGGTCAGGTTGACGACGTCCTCGGCGGTGGCCGACGACTGCAGCGCGCTGACCCGCACGCGCGGGGTCATCACGTGCTGCGCGGTCAGCTCGCCCAGCGACAGCGTCCGTACGAAGAGGTCCGCGGTGTCCTGTTCCAGCGTGCCTGCCTGGGCCGAGTGCCGGGCCAGGGAGACCAGTTCGCCGGGGGTGCGGGCCGAGGCCAGTTCCGCGGTGGGTTCGACGCCCAGGGCGCGGACCAGGCGGTTGGCCACCGCGTTGAGCCCGGCGATCACCGGGCGGAAGAGACGGGAGAAGGCGTGCTGCGGGCCGGCCACGAAGCGGGCGACCTGCAGCGGCCTGGAGACCGCCCAGTTCTTGGGCACGAGCTCGCCGATCACCATCTGCACGGCCGAGGCCAGCAGCATGCCGACGATCACCGAGACGCTCGGGACAGCCCCTTCGGGCAGGCCGATCGCGGTGAACGGGCCGTTCAGCAGCTCCGCGAGCGCCGGCTCGGCGAGCATGCCGACGACGAGGGAGGTGATGGTGATGCCGAGCTGGGTGCCGGAGAGCTGGAAGGACAGCTCCTTGAGGGACTCGACGACCGTACGGGCCCGTCGGTCGCCCTCGGCGGCGGCCTTCTCGGCGTCCGGCCGCTCGACCGTGACGAGGCCGAACTCGGCCGCCACGAAGAACCCGTTGGCCAGGATCAGCAGGAAGGCCGCGGCAAGGAGCAGCAGGGGGGTGGTCATGATGCCGCCGCCTCGATATGCCGGGAGGGGGCGGCGCAGGTACTACAGGACGATCCGTCCATCGCTGGAGGGAGTCACTCCTCGGGTAGCAGGGGGCCTCTGAAGACCGGGGGGAACATCAGTGGCGGAGGCGCGCGAAAAACGCCTCCGCCAACAGATTAATCAAGACATGGGCCTGTGCGGCAGGGTGGACGGCCCTGAGTCAGCCCTGATCTTGCTCGGGGGCACCCGCGGACCGCGCCTCGGTGAGCGCCCGCAGGGTGCGCGCGTCCTCGATGGCACGCTGTTTGGCGACGCCCGGCTGGATGCCGAGCACGGGCAGACTCGTACCGTCGCTGAGGTCGAGGAACACCCAGGGGTCGCCCGGCCGGAGGTTCACCCGGAGGATCTCCGCCCAGTCCAGGCGCCTCCTGCTCGCGATGTTGACGACGGTGACCCCGGACTCGTCGGCGACCACCTTCGGCCGGGACAGGAGCAGCAGTACGGAGGAGAGCAGCGCGCCGGTGAGGACGAAGCTGAGGCGCTCCCCGGGGCTGAGCGTCTCCAGGAGCAGCGCGATCGTCGTGATGACGACGAAGATCGCGACGCCGGCGGTGGCCAGCACGGCCCGGGTACGGCCCGGCCGGAAAGTGACGGGCAGCGCGGGCAGCGCGGGCAGCGCCGGCGGTACGGCTGCGGAGGGCGGATCCTGCATCGGTGTACGGTTCCTGTCGCTCACGGTGTCGGTCGCTTGCCGTGTCTCAGAGACGGCAGGCGTGGATGGCCGTGGTCAGGATGGCCCGCGCGCCGATGTCGTACAGATCGTCCATGATCCGCTGGGCTTCCTTGGAAGGAACCATCGCGCGGACGGCGACCCAGCCCTCGTTGTGCAGCGGGGAGACGGTCGGCGATTCCAGACCGGGCGTCAGGGCGACGGCCTTCTCCAGCTGCTCGACGCGGCAGTCGTAGTCCATCATCACGTAGGTCCGGGCCACCAGGACGCCCTGGAGACGGCGCAGGAACTGCTGGACCTTGGGCTCCTCGGCCTCCGCTCCGACCCGGCGGATGACGATCGCCTCGGACTTCATGATGGGCTCGCCGAACACCTCCAGGCCCGCGTTGCGCAGTGAGGTGCCGGTCTCGACGACGTCCGCGATGACCTCGGCGACGCCGAGTTCGATCGCGGTCTCGACGGCGCCGTCGAGGTGGACGACGGAGGCGTCGACGCCATGGTCCGCGAGGTGCTTGGCGACGATCCCCTCGTACGAGGTGGCCACGGTCAGACCGGCCAGGTCCTCGATTCCGGCCGCGGTGCCGGGCTTGCCGGCGAAGCGGAAGGTGGAGCGGGCGAAGCCGAGCGGGAGGATCTCCTCGGCGTTGGCCCCGGAGTCGACGAGCAGGTCTCCACCGGTGATGCCGATGTCGAGGCGGCCGGAGGAGACGTAGATCGCGATGTCGCGGGGGCGGAGGTAGAAGAACTCGACCTCGTTCTCCGGGTCGACGATCCGCAGTTCCTTGGACTCGCGGCGCTGCTGGTAACCGGCCTCATGCAGCATCGCCGACGCAGGGCCTGACAGGGAACCCTTGTTGGGGACGGCGATGCGCAGCATGGGGTCGGCTTCCTTTGCGTGAGATGCGTGGAGCGGTGGACGTGACGGTGGCGTGTGCCGGGCGGGCGGGACCTACAGGTGGGCGTACACGTCGTCCAGCGAGATTCCGCGGGCGACCATCATCACCTGGACGTGGTAGAGCAGCTGCGAGATCTCCTCGGCGGCTGCTTCCTTGCCCTCGTACTCGGCGGCCATCCAGACCTCGGCGGCCTCTTCTACGACCTTCTTGCCGATGGCATGGACGCCCTTGCCGACCAGCTCTGCGGTGCGGGAAGTGGCGGGATCGCCCGTGGCGGCCTTGTGCTGGAGCTCGGCGAAGAGCTCCTCGAACGTCTTATTGGACATGGTGGCGCCCACTTTAGCGTTGTGTCGGCCGACCTACCTCCACGGTTCAGATACTGAGCGGAGGGTGGCCGCCGTCGCCACGGCCGCCGTCACCGCCTCGTGCCCCTTGTCCTCGTTGGAGCCCTCGATGCCCGCGCGGTCGAGGGCCTGTTCCTCGGTGTCGCAGGTCAGCACGCCCATGCCGATGGGAACGCCGGTGTCGACCGAGACCTGGGTGAGGCCCTGGGTGACACCCTGGCACACGTACTCGAAGTGGGGGGTGCCGCCGCGGATGACGACACCGAGGGCGACGATCGCGTCGTAGCCCCGTCCGGCCAGGACCTTGGCGACGACCGGGAGTTCCCAGCTGCCGGGGACCCTCAGCAGGGTCGGCTCGTCGATGCCCAGGTCGTGCAGGGCGCGCAGCGCGCCGTCCACCAGACCGTCCATCACCTTCTCGTGCCACTGGGCCGCGATGACGGCGACGCGCAGGTCACCGCAGTTGCGTACGGACAGTTCGGGTGCACCCTTGCCGCTCACGTTCTCGTCTCTCCTTGGCGATCTCTGAGGTGTTCTCTGCAGCGATCTCTACTGGTTGGCGCAGGGGGACACGGGGGCCGTGTCCAGCCAGGGCAGGTCGTGTCCCATCCGGTCCCGCTTGGTGCGCAGGTAGCGGAGGTTGTGCTCGCCCGCCTGTACGGGCATCGGCTCGCGGCCGGTGACCTTGAGGCCGTGGCGGACGAGCGCGTCGGTCTTGTCCGGGTTGTTGGTCATCAGGCGCACGCTGCGGACGCCGAGGTCCTGGAGTATCTGCGCGCCGGCGCCGTAGTCCCGGGCGTCGGCGGGCAGGCCGAGCTCCAGGTTGGCGTCGAGGGTGTCGCGCCCCTGCTCCTGGAGCTCGTACGCCCGGAGCTTGGACATCAGTCCGATGCCGCGCCCCTCGTGGCCGCGCAGGTAGACGACAACTCCCCGGCCCTCGTCCCGGATGCGTTCGAGGGAGGTCTCCAGCTGGGGGCCGCAGTCGCAGCGCAGGGAGTGGAAGACGTCGCCGGTGAGGCATTCGGAGTGGATGCGGACCAGGACGTCCTCGCCGTCGTCGGCACCGATCTCGCCGTGAACCAGGGCGACGTGCTCGACGCCGTCGACGGTGGAGCGGTAGCCGTACGCCGTGAACGTGCCGAAGGCCGTGGGGAGCCTGGTCTCGGCCTCGCGGCGGACGGTGGGTTCGGCGCTCTTGCGGTAGGCGACCAGGTCCTCGATGGAGATGATCGTCAGGCCGTGCTTGCGGGCGAAGGGGATCAGCTCGGGCAGGCGGAGCATACGGCCGTCCTCGCCGGCGATCTCCACGATGGCGCCGGCCGGGCGCAGTCCCGCGAGGCGGGCGAGGTCGACGGCGGCCTCGGTGTGGCCGTTGCGGACCAGCACGCCGCCGGGCCTGGCGCGCAGCGGGAAGATGTGGCCGGGTCGGACGAAGTCGTCGGCGCCCGCGTCGCCGCTGGCGAGGAGCTGAAGCGTGGTCGCGCGGTCGGAAGCCGAGATACCGGTGCTCACACCGTGAACAGCCGAGGCGTCGACGGAGACCGTGAACGCGGTTTTCATCGACTCGGTGTTGTCGTCGACCATCTGCGGCAACCGGAGCCGGTCGAGTTCGTCGCCCTCCATGGGGGCGCAGATGAGCCCGCGGCACTCGCTCATCATGAACGCGACGATCTCGGGGGTCGCCTTCTCGGCGGCGATGACGAGGTCGCCCTCGTTCTCCCGGTCCTCGTCGTCGACGACCACGACCGGGCGGCCGGCCGCTATGTCGGCGATGGCCTGCTCGATCGGGTCGAGGGACCAGTCCTCGATGTTGTCGGTGCTGTAGAGGATCGGGGCCATGGTCATGCGGGCGCTCCTTCCAGGACGGGCCGCGTGTCCTTGCGGGAGCGCAGCCACCAGTCGCGCATGCCCCACAGGACGAGCGCGCCGTAGATGACGTAGACGAAGCCGGAGAAGGCGTAGCCGTTGGCGAAGTTGAGGGGGACGCCGACGAGGTCGACGAGGAGCCAGGCGAACCAGAACTCGACCATGCCGCGGGCCTGGGCGTACATGGCGACGATGGTGCCGACGAAGATGTAGGCGTCCGGCCAGGGGTCCCAGGACAGGGTCGGGTAGGCCTTGAAGAGCAGGGCCACGGCGACCGTGCCGACAGCGGCGGCGCCGATCATGGCCCCGCGCTCGCGCCAACTGGCGAACCGCGGGGTGATGTGACCGTCCGCGGACTCCCCCTGGCGCCGGTTCCACTGCCACCAGCCGTAGCCGGCGACGGCCATGACGACGACCTGCTTGCCCGCGCTGCCGGTGAGGTGGCCGAAGAAGGCGCCGAAGAGAACGAGGCCGGACAGGAACTGCACGGGCCAGCTCCAGATGGAGCGCCGCCAGCCGAGGGCGAGGGCGACCAGGCCGAGGATGTTGCCGATCATGTCCGACCACAGGATGTGCTGGTCGAGGAGCGTGAACGCCTCGGTGTTCAGCCCGTTCACTTCGCCGCCCCCTGCGGTCCGAGCAGCCGCTCGACGTACTTGGCGATGACGTCGACCTCGAGGTTGACCGGGTCGCCGGGCTGCTTGCGGCCGAGCGTGGTCAGGTCGAGGGTGGTGGGGATGAGGCTGACGGTGAAGTAGTCGGGCCCCGCGTCCACGACGGTGAGGCTGATGCCGTCGACGGTGATGGAACCCTTCTCGACGATATAGCGGGTGAGGTCGGCGGGGAGGGAGATCCTGACGATCTCCCAGTTCTCGGACGGCTTGCGTTCGAGGACCGTGCCCGTGCCGTCGACGTGGCCCTGCACGATGTGGCCGCCGAGGCGGGCACCCAGGGCCATGGGGCGTTCGAGGTTGACGCGGGAGCCGACGGCGAGGGCGCCCAGGCTGGAGCGGTCGAGGGTCTCCGCCATGACGTCGGCGGTGAACTCGTCGCCCTCGTGCTCGACGACCGTGAGACATACGCCGTTGACGGCGATGGAGTCGCCGTGTCGGGCGCCTTCGGTGACCACGGGGCCACGGAGCCTGAAGCGGGAGGCGTCGCCGAGGTTCTCGACGGCCGTGACTTCGCCCAGTTCTTCGACGATTCCGGTGAACACTTCCCGGGTCCTCCCTGCCTCTTCGGGCACGGACTCCGGGGCCTGTCGATGACGACAGCTGTAAACGGGCAGGAGCACCTCGGGAGCGACGCCGGACGGAGCTCGGCCCACGGCCGAACGGTACGGCGGCGCGCACGCATGCTCGCCCGCCGCGCACTGCCTCCCATCCGGACTTTAACCGTCGGTCCAGGAATTCCACCTGGTCAACCGGCCGCCGAAAAGATGCGGACGGGTCGCGGACTGTAACCGCCGGTTCGGACTTTCACCGACCCCGGAGTGCGCTGCTTCTGTTACAGGCCAGTGTGCCACGCCGTGTCGTACTCCATGCGGGTGAGTTGTGTGGACTGGCTCACAAGTCCTGAGGGGAATAACCGACGGGAATGGACGGCGGGCGCGGGGCGGCCGATCAAGCCACGCAATTGGTCCATACCTATTGACCGTCATGCTCCGGACCTCCTAGCGTCGGTGCCGGACCGGCGGCGGTGACGACGGCCCTTGCCCGCCGCCGGGCCCTCACGCCCTCCCGCCTACCCGACCGGCACCCCGAACAACTCCTCCTGCGCACCCTCCCGTGCCGTCAGCAACGCTCCGCGCAGTACCGCTCCGCCGCCCAGGGCGCTCGCCCGTACCTGGGTCGGGAGGGGTGACATACGGGCGAGCCGCGCCTCGACGCGGGCGGCGAGCACGTCACCGCCGGCCCGGCCGACCTCGCCGCCCAGCACCACGCACCCCGGGTCGAGGACGGCGACGACGGACGCGGCGCCGATGGTGACGCGATCGGCGACGGTGTCGAGGAAGCGGGCGTGGGCCGGGGCCCCAGGAGTCGCCACGGCCGCCCGGACCAGAGCCGCCGCGTAGGGCTCGTGGGCGTCGCCGTCGGCCACCAGGTCGTGCACGTCCGCCAGCCGGGAGATGGCCGCCGCCCCGACGAGGGAGTGGAAGCCGCCCCCGCAGTCGGTCGCCGACGGCAGTTGCCCCGTGCCCGGCACCGGCAGGAAGCCGATCTCGCCGGTACCGCCGGAGACCCCCCGGCGCAGGATGCCGTCGAGGACCACTGCCGCGCCGGTGCCATGGCCGAGCCACAGCAGCACGAAGGTGTCCCGGTCGCGGGCGGCGCCGTCGCGCTGTTCGGCGAGGGCGGCGAGGTTGGTCTCGTTCTCGACGATCACCCGGGTCCCGGGAAGTCGTTCCTGGAGCGCGGCGACCAGCCTGCGGTGCCACTGGGGCAGGCCCGTGGAGCCCCGGAGTTCGCCGGTCGCCGGGTCGATCAGGCCGGGGGCGCCGATCCCGACCGTGTGCAGCTTCCCCCACGTTCGAACGCCCGCGCGCGGGGGGACCCCCATGGCCCCGGCCTCCTTGGCGACCCGCTCGACGAGAGCGACCGCCTGTTCCACGGCGGGGCCGGTGCCGGTGTCGTCCCCGATCGGCGCGGACGCCTCGGCGAGCACCTCGCCCAGCAGGTCGGCGACGACGACGGAGACACCTTCGGTACGGATGTCGAGGGCGGCCAGGTGGGCGAGGCCGGCGACGATCCCGTACACCTTCGCGTTGGGGCCTCGCCGCTGTTCCCCCGACTCCCCCACGACCATGACCAGCCCGGCGGCGGTGAGGCGTTCGACGAGGTCGGCGACCGTCGGCCGGGACAGGCCGGTGAGTTGCTTCAGCCGCCCGGCCGTCAATGGGCCCTCCTGCTGGAGCAGACGCAGGGCGAGCCGGTCGTTGATGGCCCGGGCGGTGCTCGGTGATGCGGGCATGCCGAGATCCTTCCAGATCGGCGGGGCCGCTCCCGCTGCGGACGGCCGGTATCCCGCTATCTATCAGGCAGGGTTCCTGATAATTTACGGCAGCGCGTGGCAGAGCCCGCGCGACACAGCTGGAGACACATTGGAGAGCCGACCCGGGGAGGGGCGCAGAATGAGTGCGGTGCTGTACGAACGACACGAGGTGAGGCGCGCCCGGTACGCCGTGGCCGCCGTCTTCGCCGTGCACGGCGCCGTCACCGGCTCGTTCGCGACCCGGGTGCCGTGGATCCAGGACCATGCCTCGGTCAGCGCGGGGCAGTTGGGGCTGGCGCTGGCGTTCCCCGCGCTCGGCGCGTCCCTCGCGATGCCGCTCGCGGGCAGCGTCAGTCACCGTTTCGGCGCCCGTACGGCGCTGCGCGGTCTGATCTCGCTCTGGACCCTGTCGCTGGTACTGCCGGCCCTGGCCCCGAACCTCCCCACGCTCTGTCTCGCCCTGTTCGTCTACGGCGCCACGGCCGGTATGGCGGACGTGGCGATGAACGCGCTGGGCGTCGAGGTCGAGAACCGGCTGGGCAGGTCGATCATGTCCGGCCTGCACGGCATGTGGAGTGCGGGCGCCCTGATCGGTGCGGCGGGCGGCACCCTCGCCGCGCATCTGGGTTCGGACGCGCGCCTGCATCACGTGCTCGCGGCGGCGACCCTCACGGTTCTCGGCGTGGCCGCCTGCCGCTGGGTGCTCGATCTGCGCCCCACCGAGGACGAGGAGCCGCCCCCGAGGTTCGCGCTGCCGCCCAGGTCCGCGCTGCTGATCGGCGCGATCGGCTTCTGCGCGGTGTTCGCGGAGGGGGCCAGCCTGGACTGGTCGGCGGTGTATCTGCGGGACGAGCTGGGCACCTCGGACGGTCTGGCGGCGGCTTCCACGACCGGGTTCATGCTGACGATGGCGGTGGCCCGGCTCGTCGGCGACGCGGTCGTGAACCGCTTCGGCGCGGTGCGCACGGTCCGCGCGGGCGGCGTGCTCGCCGTTCTCGGCGGTGTGCTCATCGTCGTCGCGGAGCATCCCGCCACGGCGATGACCGGCTTTGCCCTGCTCGGCCTCGGCATCGCCGTGGTCGTCCCGCTGTGCTTCGCGGCGGCGGGCCGCAGCGGCCCCAACCCCAGTCAGGCCATCGCGGGCGTCGCCACCATCACGTACACCTCGGGCCTGGTCGCGCCGAGCGCGATCGGGACGCTGGCCCAGGCGACGAGCCTGGTGGTGTCGTTCGGGCTGGTCACGGTGTTGGCGGGCGGGCTCGCCGGGTTCGCGGGGGTGCTGCGCAACGGCGACAAGGACCGCCCGAAGGTCAGTCCGCCGAGCGCAGCAGTTCCCGACCGCAGGCCCTGAACCGCTCGCTCCACGGCGTGGGCCGCAGGGTGTCGGCGTCGAGCCGGACCAGCACCCGGGTGCCCCGGGCGTACGTCGTCCCGCCGTCGGCCGAGCAGAGCCGGAAGCCGTAGGTGAGGCCGGTGGTGCCCAGGCGCTCCACCCACAGGTGCACGGCGTAGTCGCCGGGACGGGCGACCGGTGCCTCGTAGCCGATGCGCAGTTCCCTGACCACGTTGCAGAAGTCGCCGGCCGCCGCCCAGTCGCCGTCGAAGGTGAAGCCGTATCCGTGCAGCAGCTCGTTCCAGGCGCGCTCGACGAGCAGCGGGTAGCGGGCGTTGTGGAGCATGCCGAGGGAGTCGAGGTCGTCGAAGTGGACGGTGACGGGCATCAGCCGCCCGTACGAGCCGTCCGGATCGGCGTCGGCGGAGGGCGTGGGCGCTGCGACTTCGGCTTCGGCGGTCACGGGCGGGGCTCCTGGACGTACGGGACGAGTGGCGGATGCGGTTGTCCGCGCCTCCCCATCCTAAGCGGACGCTCAGATCGCTCTCGGCAGTCCCTGCATGGACCCTTCCCTCGCAGGTCAGCGCGCCAGGTCGTAGGCGTACGACGCGGTGAACGTGCCGGGGGTGCCCTTGCAGCCGTCCGACTCCCCCGGCAGCTTGACCCAGAGGTAGGCGTCGATCCGCGCCTCGCCGGTGTTCGTGGTCGGCGCCCGGCCGAGTTTCCGGCCTGCCGGGTCGCACCACTCGCCGTCGGCGGGGGCGCCGTTGCCGTTGCGGCTGGTGTCGATCACGGCACCCAGACCGGCGGGGCCGCCGAGGGCGTCGAGGACCTGCCGGTCGTGCGCCATCTCGTCGTCCGTGCGGTGGAAGTTGGAGACGTTGCTGAAGACACCGTCGGAGGAGGCCGCCGAGGCGGCGCCCGCCTGACGGAGCAGGGCCGCCTGCTTGGCGGGGGCGTTCCAGCCGGAGTGGCCCGCGTCGTAGTAGACACGGGCGTCGGGGTTGGCGGCCTTGAGGACGCGGCCCGCGCGGGCCAGCGAGGCGAAGCGGGCGGTGCGCTGCGCCGGGGAGAGACAGTCGGCCAGGGCGACCGAGTCGGGCTCCAGGATGACGATGACCTCGTCGGAGCCGAGGCCCGCCGCGAACGCGTCGATCCAGCCGTCGTAGGCGCCCAGATCGGGCGCGCCGCCCTGGGAGGCGCCGCCGCAGTCGCGGTCCGGGACGGCGTACGGCACGAGCACCGGGACCCGGCCGGCGCCCGCCGCGCCCGCGGTGACCGCGCGGACCCGGGCGGTGATCGTCGACGGCGAGAAGTCGGCGAACCAGACCGCCGCCGGACGGTCGGCGATCTCCGTCTCGATGACGGGACGGCGCGGATCGTCGCGGTGGGCACCGACCCAGTCGAGGACCTGGGAGTCGGGGTAGCGGTAGAGGCGGGTGGACACCTGGGCGGGCGCCCGCTTGGCCTCCGGCTTCGTCGCCGGCTTCGTCGCCCCGGGCGAGGGCGGGTGGCTCGCCTTCTTCGCCTTCGTCGTACCGGCGGACGGGGAGGGTGACTTCGAGGCGCTCGGCGTGGGCGAGGCCGGCGTGACGGCGGGCAGCGGGGCGAGCAGGGGTGAGCTGGTCACCTCGGGCCTGGCCTGGTCGGCACCGCCACCGCCGTCGTCGAGCGCGGAGAGCAGCCCGGTTGCGGTGCCGACGGCGACCACGACCGAGGCGGCGGCGACCATGACGGAACGCCGGGCGGCGCGCCTGCGTTCGGCCCGGCGCGTGGCCAGGCGCTGGGCGCGCAAGCCTGACACGTACTGCTCCCCCTCCTCTGCCGCGGTGGGCGCGTTCCCCCGTTCTGGGGAAGCGTCCGGCCCGGCGGCACGTGCGCCAGCCTAGGACTGGGACCCTGCCCCCATGGTGCAATTGGAACAGTTCACCACTTCTGTCGACCACGTCCTCTCCCGGATGCGCGCGCTGGAGACACACCTGCCGCCGCGTGACGGGCTCGCGGTCTTCAACCGCGTCTACCTCGCCGTCACGGAGGCTTTCGACCGGCGTCTGTCGGCCGGCGCGTTCCCCGACGCGGAGGCCGCGATCGCCCTGGACGTGCGGTTCGCCGAGCGGTATCTGCGGGTGGCCGAGGACGACCACGCGCCCGCCTGCTGGCGCCCGTTGCTCCAGTTCCGCCGCCATCCCGGTGTACGGCCGCTGCAGTTCGCGCTGGCGGGCATCAATGCGCACATCGGCCACGATCTGGCGCTCGCCGTCGTGGACGCCTGTCGTACGCTCGACTGCGAACCGTCCGATCTGGAGGACGAGTTCGAGCGCGTAGGCGATCTGCTCGTCTCGCTGGAGGAGCGTATCCGCGAAGAGCTGATGCCGGGTCCCGACCTGCTCCAGATCGCCGATCCGCTCACCCACCTGCTCGGCGCGTGGAGCATGGAGCGGGCCCGGGCCGCCACCTGGTCGGCGGCCCGCACGCTGTGGGCACTGCGCCGACTGCCCGATGTCGCCGAGGAGTTCACCGATCGCCTCGACGCGGCGGTCGGCTTCGCGAGCCGCATGCTCCTCACGCCACTGCCGGACTGATCCGGCCACTCCTGCGCAGGGCCTCCGCCACAGTAGGTGAACGTTGTACGTTCGAAGGCGAGAGCATCTCTTGCGAAGGAGCACGAGTATGGCCGTCCGCCTGGGTCTGGGTCTTCCGCAGTCACGCCAGTACGAGATCGGACGGGACGTGCCGGACGTGGCACGCGCGGCCGAACAGATCGGCTACGAGAGCCTCTGGGTGTTCGAACGCGCCCTGTACCCGGAACCGGCGACCCAGGGCCTGTACGGCATGGAGGGCGTCCCCTGGCCCGACGCGTACCGCGGTCTCGCCGACCCCCTGGTGACGCTGACGCTGGCCGCCGCGGCCACCGAGCGCGCCCGTCTCGGCACCAGCGTGCTGGTCGCCCCGCTGCACGGTCCCTTCCAACTGGCCCGCACGCTCGGCACGTTGGACGCGGCGAGCGGCGGCCGGGTGGTGGCGGGCCTGGGCACCGGATGGTCCCACGACGAGTACGCCGCCGCAGGGGTGGCGCCGTTCGCCGAGCGCGGCCGGGTCCTGGACGAGATCCTCGACGTGTGCCGGGCCGTCTGGGGCCCGGACCCGGTGCGGTACGAGGGCGACCTGACGAAGATCGCGTCGGCCGTCGTCGGCCCCAAGCCCGCCCGGCCGATACCGATCTTCCTGCCCGCCTTCAGCAAGAAGTCCCTGACCCGCCTCGTCGAGCGCGGCGACGGCTGGAACCCGATCGCCATGGGCGTCGAGCAACTCGCCGCCCAGTGGCAGCAGGTGCGGGACTTCGCCGCCGAGAAGGGCCGCACGAGGCCGATCGAGACGGCGGTGCGGGTGAACCCCGCCTACACGGCGAAGGCGTACGACGGCGCCGACCGCCAACCCTTCCAGGGCAGCGTCGACCAGATCGTGACGGACCTCGCCGCCCACGCCGAGATCGGCCTCGACGAGTTCTTCCTCGATTTCGGCGACACCCCGAGGGACGCCGGCGAACTCAAGGACCTGGCCGCCGAGTTGTACGAGGCGGCACGGGCGGCCGGGATCTGATCAGTCTTCCGGAAGTTCGACGGGCGCGATCTCGTCGTACACGTCACCGGGACCCGGGTTGGTCCTGTCGGTGGTCCCGCCGAAGTGGTGCATGACGCCCCAGACCGCGTTCAGCGCGGTCTGGACGGCACCCTCGGCCCAGCCCGCCGTCCAGGAGATGTCGTCGCCGGCGAGGAAGATGCCCCGCTTGTCGGCGGGCAGCCGGTCCTGCATGAAGTGCGTGAACAGGCGCCGCTGGTAACGGTAGTGGCCGGGCAGGTTGGCCTTGAACGCGCCCATGAAGTAGGGCTCGTTCTCCCAGGACACGGTGACCGGGTTGCCGATCACGTGCTTCCGGATGTCGACCTTCGGATAGATCTCGCCGAGCGACTTCAGCATGACCTCCATCCGCTCGTTCGCGGACAGCGGCAGCCACTTGAGGCTGTCGTCGCACCAGGTGTACGAGAGACAGATGACGGCGGGCCTGTCCGGCCCATCGTCGAGGAGGTAAGTCCCCCGCGTCATACGGTCGGTGAGGGTCATGGACATCACGTCACGCCCCGTGTTCTCGTCCTTGTCGAGCCAGAAGGGCCGGTCGACGGGCACGAAGAGCTTGCTCGACTCCATGTAGTGGGTGCGTTCGATGGCGGTCCAGTGGTCGATCGGGAAGAGCGAGTCGTCGCAGGCGATCTTCGAGAGCAGCATCCAGGACTGGGCGGTGAAGACCGCCGCCGGATACGTACGGATGTCGCCGCCCGCGTCGGTGACGGTGATCCGGTTGCCGGCCGTGCGGTGCAGGCGGGTCACGGCCGGGCGCGGTACGCCGTTGACGTGCAGGGACGCGAGGGAGGTCCCGTACGGCCAGTGGACGATCTTCCCGGGCTCGCGTTCCCAGAGCCGCAGCGGCAGTTGCTGGCTGCCGCCCACGATGCCCCGGTGGTGGTCGTCGGCCTCGGTGTAGACGACCCGCAGGATCTCCAGGATCGAGTTGGGGAAGTCGGTGTCCCAGCCGCCCGTCCCGAAGCCGACCTGGCCGAAGATCTCCCGGTGGCGGAACGACCTGAAGGCCTCGGAGTCGCAGAGGAAGCCGTAGAAGGTCTGGTTGTCGAGCTTCTCCACGAGCCGGGCCCAGATCTCGCGGATGCGCGGGACGTCGCGATCACGCAGGGCCCGGTTCATGTCGGAGAAGTCGGCGCCCTCTTCGAGGCACGTGTTCCAGGCCTCGGCGACATCCCTGTAGACCTGCGGCAGGTCACCGGCCGTCTCGGCGTAGTGCGACTCGCCCTTGAGGTCGACGACCGTCGAAGGGGTGCACTCCGCAAGGGGGTTGGGGAACGGCCGGGTCTCCAGGTCCACCAGGTCGATGTAGTGCTGGAGAGCGGTGGAGGAGGGCGGGAAGCGCATCGCGCCCATCTCGGCGGTGAGGGAGGGGTCGCAGCCGTCGAACCCGACGGTACGCAGCCGCCCGCCGATCTGATCCGCCTCGTACACCACGGGCTTGAGGCCCATCTTCATCAGCTCGTACGCGGCGATGATCCCCGACAGCCCGCCGCCGATGACGGCGACCTCGGTGCCGTGCTCGGTCGCGGGAACCTGCCCGAGGCCGGCCGGGTGGGCGAGGAAGTCGTCGTAGGCGTAGGGGAAGTCCGGCCCGAACATGGTGATCGGCGGCTGCTGCGCATCGGCGTGCTGGACGGCGGTGGGCACCGTGGACGTCATGGGGTACGGACTCCTTGCGGGGTGGAGCAGATGAAGGGGAGGAAAAGGAGAGGAGAAAAGGGAGGCGGCTCAGCCGAGGGAGCCGTACAGGCCGGGACGCCGGTCCTGGAGATACGGGTTCGCCTCGCGGGAGGCGGCGAGGAGAACGGGGTCGACGTCGGCGAGGAGGAGTTCCTCACCACGGCCGGCCCGGGTGCGGGCGACTCCGTCGGGTCCGGCGAGCGTGGAAAGCCCGACGAAGTCGAACTCCCCTTCCTGGCCGACCCTGTTGACGTAGGCGACGTACAGCTGGTTCTCGAAGGCCCGCACCGGTACGACGGACTCCGCGACGAACTGGAACGGGTGCATCTGCGCGGTGGGGACCAGGAGGAGGTCGGTGCCTGCGAGGGCGTGGGCGCGGACGTTCTCCGGGAACTCGACGTCGTAACAGATCATCAGGCCGACGCGGAGACCGCCCAGTTCGGCCTGGACCACGGGCTGCTCGCCCGGCGTGAAGTGGTCGCGTTCGAAGCAGCCGAAGAGGTGGGTCTTGCGGTAGTTGGCGAGACGGTCGCCGTCGGCGGAGACGATCTGCGCGGAGTTGAAGACCTGGTCGCCGGCCCGCTCCGGGTAGCCGTAGGCGATCGCGAGGCCGTGCCGGGTGGTGATCTCGGCGACCGCGTCCGCGGAGTCGCCGTCGGCGGGCTCGGCGAGGTGGCCGATGCCGTCGCCGATCGCGTACCCGGTGAGAAACATCTCCGGCGCGACCAGCAGCGCGGCGCCCGCGGCGGCGGCCCGGCCCGCGGCCTCGTCGAGCACCTTGAGGTTCTCGACGAGGGAGCCGGGGCGGCCGGAGCTCTGGAGCAGGGCGGTGCGCATGCGGGGTCCTTGCAAGGGCTTGAGGGGGTTGGGGGCCAGAGTTAGACGGTACGGGGGGCGGGCTCGGCGGGACAAGGAGGAGCCGTTGCGCGCCGGTGAGCGAATCGTTGCGCGGGGAGGGGGCTGGGCAGCGATTCATTGTCCTCGCCCCTGCACGGGCTGGGTGTTCCAGCCCCTCCGGCGTTTGAGGAGCGGGGGGTCGGGGGCAGCGCCCCCGAGGACGGGTAGGGGAGGCGGGGGCGGAGGCGGAGGAACGCCTCTAGCTCAGCCCGAAGATCGTCAGTACCGCCGCGTGGTCCGAGGGCCAGACATTGTCGGCCACCTCGGGCCACGCCCGCACCACCCCGTTCACGACCACGCGCGAGTCCAGCACCCTCAACCCCGCCCCCCTGTACAGCACGAAGTCGATCCGGTCCTGCGGCTCCACCCGCCCACTCCCGTCCTCGTGCTCGACATGAATCGGCGACCAGGTATGACCGGGCTCCCGGACCGCGTCCGGATGCACCTCCCGGTACGAGTCCCTCAATCCCGCCTCCTCCACCGCCTTCGTCACCGGCCACTCCAACCCCGGCCAGTCCAGATGCGAGGGCGTGTTGAAGTCCCCGGCGAGCACGACGGGCGTGGAGTCGTCGGCGACGGAATCCCCGATCCGCCGCAGGATCTCCCGCATCCGCGCCAGCCGCCCGCCTTCGTGGGCGATCACCTCGGACGCCGGAAGCCCGTCGAACCGGACCTCGTACGGCCCGTACGGCGCACAGTCGAGGTGGGCGCTCCAGACGTCCACCTCCAGCCCGCGGTCCAGCCGGATCCGTACCCCGGTCGCCCCGTAGAAGCCGACGTCCGGGTCACCGAGCCGGGCGGTGATCGGATACCGGGTGATGACGCCGAGGTTCGGGCCCGCCTGATGGTGGTGCCAGCCGAGCGCATCGGCCAGTTCCCGGGCGGAGGTGCCGTTCGTCTCCTGGAGACCGACCACGTCGGCGCCCGTGTCGACGATCACCTTGAGCTGCTTCTCACGGTGGCCGTCCACCTTCGCGCCCCCGAGCCAGAGGTTCCAGCTCATCACCCGGAGCCGAACGTCGTGAGTGACCATGGCGCCGAGCCGCGCCGCGGTGACTCCGGCCAGGCTGTCCAGTACCGTCCGGCCCGGCGCCGCCTCGATCGGCGCGAGCGACGGCACCGCCAGCACCGCGCAGCCCGCCGCGTCGGCCGACGCGACGCCGGTCGCCGTGTCCTCGACGGCGACACAGGCGGCAGGGTCGACGCCCAGGGCGCGGCAGGCGGCGAGGTACGGGTCGGGGGCCGGCTTGGTGCGTTCGGTGTCGTCGGCGGTCACGGAGACCGCGAAGCGGGTGGCCCCCAGCGCTTCGAGCACGGTGTCGGCGACGGCCCGGGGGGAGGCGGTCACCAGGGCGGTGGGTATCCCTGCCCGGGCGAGTTCGTCGAGCAGGTCGAGCGCGCCGGGGCGGGGCACGATGCCGGTGCTGACGCGGGCCGCGAACTCCCGGTGCAGTTCGGCGGCGAGTTGCCCGGCCTCCACGCCTGTGGCGGCGGCCAGCCAGTCGGCCGTGTGCTCGACGGGCCGGCCGAGCACCTCGGGCTGGTCCGCGACGGTCAGCGGTCTCCCGGCGACCTGCTCCACCGCCTCCCACCACAGCCGCTCGGTGTCGACGAGCGTGCCGTCCATGTCGAACAGGACAGCTTGGAGCGGGAGTTGGGGCGGGTGGGGGATATGGGAGGCATGGGGGGCGTGGGGGGTCACGTTTCTCTCTCTCGCAAACTCACGGAAGACTCACGGAATCCGGCAACGCGGACTCACGCACTCATGGATTCACGGCCGGTCCGCGCGCCCGGCCACCAGCACCGGCCGCTCCGGCAGCGACACGCGCACGGCGGCACCCGCGCCCAGCGTGGCGGCCTCGTGTGCGGGCACGTCGGCCTTCACCTCGGTGCCGTCTCCGAGCCGTACGCTGATCCGGGTGACCGCGCCGAGGAACGCCGTGGCGATGACGCGTGCGTCGCCCGCCGCATCCGCGCCGACCCGGACCGCCTCGGGCCGGACCAGCACATCGACCTCGACGGTGTCGGGCGCCTCGCCGTCGGCCGGTAGCCGCTGTCCGAGCACCTCGACCGAGCCGCCGGACAGCCGTCCCGGAATCCGGCTCATCGTGCCGACGAACTCGGCGACGAAGGCGGTGGCGGGCCGACCGTACAACTCCGCGGGTGCGGCGCACTGTTCGAGCCGCCCGGAGTGCATCACGGCGACCCGGTCGGCCATGGACAGGGCCTCCTCCTGATCGTGCGTCACGAACAGGGTGGTGATGCCGAGTTCCTGTTGCAGTCGCCGGATCTCCTCGCGCAGGTTCAGTCGCACCTTGGCGTCGAGGGCCGACAGCGGTTCGTCGAGGAGCAGCACGCGCGGGCGCAGGGCGAGTGCGCGGGCCAGGGCGACGCGCTGCTGCTGGCCGCCGGAGAGCTGGTGCGGAAACCGCTCGCCCTTGTCGGCGAGGCCCACCAGGTCCAGCAACTCGGCTGCGCGGGCCCGCCGTTCGGATGTGCGCACCTTGCGCATCCGCAGTCCGAAGGCCACGTTGTCGAGGGCACTGAGGTGCGGGAAGAGGCTGTACGACTGGAAGACCATCCCGGCGTCGCGGCGGTGGGCGGGGACCTGGGTGACGTCCTCCCCGTCGACCAACACCTCCCCGGAATCAGGCTGTTCGAACCCGGCGAGCATGCGCAGCGCGGTGGTCTTGCCGCAGCCGGACGGGCCGAGCAGCGCGAGCAGCTCCCCCGGGCGCACCGCGAGGTCGAGTCCGTCGAGGGCGACGGTCGGGCCGAACTCCCGCCGCAGGCCCCGGAATTCGACAGTGGCGGCCTTGTCGAGCGTCATGTGGTTCATCCCTTGGCGGCGGTTCGGGGACGCCCGCCGAGCCCGGCGAGCGCGAGGAGGAGGGCCCAGGTGACGAGCAGGCTGAGCACGGAGACGGCGACGGACAGCTGGGCCTGCGAGCCGCCGACGCTGTAGATCCACACGGCGAACGGCTGGAAGCCGAGCAGCTGCGCCACCGTGAACTCGCCCAGCACCAGGGCCAGGGTGAGGAAGGAGGCGTTGAGAATCGCCCCGCGCAGGTTGGGCAGCACGGCCGTCACCAGTGCCTGTGCCGGGCTCGCACCGCAGCTGCGGGCTGCTTCGACCAGCGTGCGGACGTCGATCGCGCGCAGCCCGGCGTCCAGCGACCGGTGAACGAAGGGCAGCGCCATCACCACGTACGCCAGGACGAGGACGACCGGGAAGTCGGGGTTCTGGATGGCGACGAGGGTCTGGAACAGGGGCGTGCGGGAAAGGTGTTCGGGGCCCCACTTGAGCACCGTGGAGATCCCGGCGACGAACGCGATCGGCGGGACGACCAGCGGCAGCGAGCAGATCACCTCGACGACCGGCCGCAGCCGGGGTGCGCCGAGCCGCAGCGCGACCATCGCGGGCACCATCAGGAGCAGGACCACGGCGATGGTGGCGGCGGCCAGTTCGAGGGAGAGCACCAGGCCGGGCAGGAAGCCGTCGGCGCCGACGATCTGGCCGTAGGCGTCGAAGGTGACGCCCTCGCCCGGTACGTCGACCGTGAAGATCACGGAGGCGGCGAGCGGGACGAGGAAGTAGACCGCCGCGCCGGTCAGGACCACCCCGCGCCACAGGTTCAGGCGAGCCATCGCGCGCTCCTCCGTTGCAGGGGCAGGTACACGGCCATGACCAGGCCCGCGATCAGGACCATGTCGAGGCTGAGTGCGAGCGCCACGTTCTCCTGGCCGACGAGCACGTTGCCGGAGATGGCGTCGGCGATCTGGAGGGTGACCAGCGGGACCGAACTGCCCACCATGGCCGCGGCCGTGGCGTACGCGGCGAAGGCGCTGCCGAAGAGGAGCACGAACCCGCCGAGCAGCGAGGGCAGCAGCACGGGCAGGCCGACGTGCCGCCAGTACTGGACGTTGGTGGCCCCGTTGTTCCGCGCGGCCTCGCGCCACTGGGACCGAAGGCCGTCGAGCGCGGGTGTGATCGTGAGGACCATCAGCGGGATCAGGAAGTAGAGGTAGACGATCACCAGCCCCCAGAAGCTGTACAGGCTCCAGCCCTGGTCCGCGAGCCCCAAGTGCCTGGTCAGCACACCGGAGTTGCCGAGGGTGGCGACGAAGGCGAAGGCCAGCGGCACCCCGCCGAAGTTGGCGAGCACCCCGGAGGCGGTGAGCACGGCCTCGCGCAGCGCCCGGAACCGGGAGGTCACCACGGCCTGGGCGAGCAGCAGTCCGAGGACGGTCGCGATGAGCGCCGACACGGCCGACAGCTTGACGCTGCCGAGCAGGGCGGTGAGATACGCGCCCTGGAGGGAGTCGGTCAGATTGGCCGTGGTGTACGAAGTGGCGCCGGTGGCCTGGTTCTTGACGGTGAAGGCACCGTTCAGCATGGCCAGGGCGGGCACCCCGAAGGCGACCGCCACGAAGACGAGCAACGGCAGCACGGCGAGCCAGCCGGGGGCGCGACGCCGCCGCTTCACGGAAGCGGCGGGCGTCACGTCGACCCGTGTGAGGGTGGCGGTCATCCGGAGACGGCCTTGCCCCAGCCCTCGGCCAGCACGGTCTTGGCCTTGCTCTGCTGCGCCTCGGTGGGGAAGGACGGCGTGCCGGAGACCTTGGGCAGCTTGGCGGCGGCGGCCTTGTCGAGCGTGCCGGCCTTCTCCATGGCGGGCATCAGGGCCGGGCGGGCGTACCCCTTGAGCCAGAGGTTCTGTCCCTCGGCGCTGTAGAGGTACTCCTGCCACAGCCGGGCGGCGGCGGGGTGCGGGGCGTCCTTGTTGATGGCCTGGGAGTAGTACTGGGAGAACTCGCCGTCGCTGGGCACGGACACCGTCCAGTCGACGCCCTTGGACTTGAACTCGTCGGCGTAGCCCGCGTTGAGGTAGTCCCAGTCGATGCTGATCGGCGTCTCGCCCTTCTCGACGGTTGCCGGGCTGGACTCGACGGGCGTGTAGTTGCCGTTCTTCTTCAGCTTGGCGAAGAAGTCGAGGCCGGGCTGGATGTCGTCGAAGGAGCCGCCGCTGGCGAGGGAGGCCGCCCATACGCCGCCGAAGGCCGAACCGGACTTGGTGGGGTTGCCGTTGAGGGCGACCTGACCCTTGTACTGGGGCTTCAGCAGATCGGCGAAGGAGGTGGGACAGGTCTTCACCCGCTTGGCGTCGCATCCGATGGAGATGTAGCCGCCGTAGTCGTTGAACCAGCGCCCCTCCGGGTCCTTCTGCCCCTCGGGTATGTCGGCGAAGGAAGCGACCTTGTAGGGCGCGAGCAACCCCTGCTGGGCGGCACTCAGCGCGAACGAACTGCCCAGGTCGAGGACGTCGGGTGCCCGGTCCTGCCCCTTGCGGGAGGTGACGGCGTTGATCTCGTCCTGACTTGCCCCGTCGGGGTTCTCGACCTCGATCTTGATGCCGTACTTCTTCTGGAATCCGTCGATCAGGGCGCCGTAGTTGGCCCAGTCGCGGGGCAGCGCGATGGCGTGGAGGGTGCCCTCCTCCTTGGCGGCGGTGACCAGTTGGGCCATGCCGCCGAAGTCGGCGGCGGAGGTCGCGGTGGCCGCGCTCCTGCCGTTCGCGGTGGTCGACGTGTCGTCGGGGGCCGCGCCGCAGGCGCTCAGGGCGAGCGCGGCGACGACGGCGAGGGCGCCACCGCGGACGGCTGTTCTCGGCAGGGACACGATCACGGTCTCTCCAGGGGTGCGCACGAGGGGTGAGTAGTGCGAGAACTTGTCTGAACAAGTTGGCCTCAGTACGCCCTCCTCCGGTATCACGCTCGTAAACACTGGCGAAACGCTGACCGCTGATTCCCTGCACAATCCGGCTGTGCCTGGACGGCTCGCGGATGTCGACTAGGCTGCTCACGCTGTGCACAGCGATGAACCCGGAGGGGAAGCATGACGGCGCGACACGAGGAGATCGCCGACGAGCTGCGCCGGGCGATCGACCGCGAGCAGTACACGGTCGGCAGCCGTCTGCCTGCGGAAACGGAACTCGCCGCCCATTACGGCGTGGCCCGCGGCACGATCCGCCAGGCGGTGGCGGCCCTGACGGCCGAGGGCCTGATCGGCTCCCGCCAGGGCGCCCGCCGGGTGGTCCTGGCCAGCCGGCGCAGCCAGACCTTCGAGGAGCTGCGCAGCTTCGCCCAGTGGGCCCGCGCGATGGGCCGCGAGGCGACGGGCCAGGTGGTGCACCAGGAGTACCGCCCGGCGACGGCGGAGGACGCGATCCGCCTCCAACTCCATGAGAAGGAACGGGTGTTGCACGTCCTACGCCTACGCGGCCTGGACGGCGAACCGGTCCTCCTGGAGCGCACGGTCTACGCCGGCTGGATCGCCCCGTCCGTGGAACGCATCGAGCCGGACTGCCCCTCAGTCACCCAACGCCTCTTCGAGGACACGGGGTTGGTCTTCGCATACGGCGAACACGTCATCGACGCGGTGGCGGCCGGCGCCCAGGACTCCGAACTCCTCGGCATCCGCCGCACGAGCCCTCTCCTACGCGTCCGCCGCGTGACAACGACGAGGGAAGGCCGCCCGGTCGAATGGTCCGACGACCGCTACCGAGGCGACGCGGTGAGCTTCAGCGTCCACAACTCGATCGCGAACAACGCCCTGGCGAGAAAGACAACAGAGTAGGGCAACTTGTAACGGGCGCTGCGGAGTTGCCGGAAAGGGGCGCGGGGAACTGTGCGACAAGCCACAACGAACCCGCACCCGCACCCGCACCCGCCGAAATCCCAAGAACCCACCTACGTAGGCGACCCGGAAGAAAACCTCCGCAGCAACGGAGACAGCACCAGCACGGACTTCGTCCGCTCGACGAACGGCTCCCCCGCGATACGCTCAAGCACCCGCTCGAAGTGCCGCATGTCAGAGGCGAAAACCTGCACCACCGCATCCGCCTCCCCCGTCACGGTGGACGCGGCCACCACCTCCTGATACCGCTCCAGCCCCCGCTGGATCGTCTCCGGCGAGGTGTTCCGCCGGCAGTAGATCTCGACGAACCCCTCCGTCTCCCACCCCAGCGCCGCCGGGTCCACCCGCACGGTGAACCCGGTGATCGCCCCGCTCGCCCGTAGCCGGTCCACCCGCCGCTTCACGGCCGGCGCGGACAGCCCGACCAGCTGCCCGATGTCCGCGTAGGAGCGACGCGCGTCCTCGGCAAGGGCGTGCACGATACGTTCGTCGAGATCGTTCAGCACCGTCGGGTCAGCTCCAGCTGGCGTGGAGCGGCTTGCCCTCCGCGTACCCGGCGGCGCTCTGGATGCCGACGATGGCCTTCTGGGCGAACTCCTCCAGGGAGTTGGCGCCCGCGTAGGTGCACGAGGAGCGGACGCCCGCGATGATCGAGTCGATCAGGTCCTCGACGCCCGGACGGGCCGGGTCGAGGAACATCCGGGACGTGGAGATGCCCTCCTCGAACAGCGCCTTGCGGGCCCGGTCGTACGCCGACTCCTCCGACGTACGGTTGCGCACCGCACGCGCGGACGCCATGCCGAACGACTCCTTGTAGAGGTGCCCGGCGGCGTCCTGCTGGAGGTCGCCCGGGGACTCGTACGTCCCCGCGAACCAGGAGCCGACCATGACGTTGGACGCACCGGCGGCCAGCGCCATCGCGACGTCGCGGGGGTGCCGTACCCCGCCGTCCGCCCAGACGTGCTTGCCGTACTTCTTCGCCTCCGCCGCGCACTCCATGACCGCCGAGAACTGCGGGCGGCCCACGCCCGTCATCATGCGGGTGGTGCACATGGCGCCCGGTCCGACGCCGACCTTGATGATGTCGGCGCCAGCCTCGACGAGGTCCTTGACACCCTCGGCGGCGACGATGTTGCCCGCGGCGATCGGGACGTCCGGGTCGAGGTCGCGGACCAATTTGATGGCGCTGAGCATCGACTCCTGGTGACCGTGCGCGGTGTCGATGACGAGCGTGTCGACGCCCGCGTCGAGCAGTTGCTGCGCCTTTCCGGCCACATCGCCGTTGATGCCGACGGCGGCGGCGATACGCAGCTTCCCGTTCGCGTCCGTCGCCGGCGTGTAGAGGGTCGCGCGCAGGGCGCCCTTGCGGGTGAGGATGCCGGCGAGCCTGCCCTCGGCGTCGACAGCGGGCGCGTACCGCCGGTTGGCGCCGTCGAGGCGGTTGAAGGCCTCGCGCGGGTCGATGTCGGCGTCGAGGAGGAGCAGGTCCCTCGACATCACCTCGGAGAGCTGGGTGAAGCGGTCCACACCGGTCAGGTCGGCGTCCGTGACCACACCGACCGGCCGCTGCTCGGCGTCGACGACCACACCCGCGTTGTGCGCCCGCTTGGGCAGCAGGGCGAGGGCGTCGGCGACGGTCTGGTGCGGCGCGAGCATGATCGGCGTGTCGAGCACGAGATGACGGCTCTTCACCCAGGAGACGACGTCGGTGACGACCTCGATCGGGACGTCCTGCGGAATGACCACGAGTCCGCCGCGCCGCGCGACCGTCTCGGCCATCCGGCGGCCCGCGATGGCGGTCATGTTGGCGACGACCAGCGGGATCGTCGTACCCGTACCGTCCGGGGAGCTGAGGTCCACGGCCTGCCGGGAACCCACGGCGGAACGGCTCGGAACCATGAAGACGTCGTCGTACGTCAGGTCGTACGGGGGCTGGATGTCGTTGAGGAAACGCACGTGCTGCACATCCCGGTCGATCAGAGGTGGCCCCCGGACAGGACAGCCAGGGGGAAGAGCACGTACCTCATTGTCCCATGCCGGTGACCTGAAACCGCCTGGTCGGATCGTCCAGACGGATCGGGGGACGGATCGTGGCATCCTCCGACGGACGCCACCGCCCGGACGGCACACGAGTGCGCACCACAGCGCACGACGGCACGGGCGTCAGGCGAGCACCATCACCACCGCCAGACCCGTCTCCGTCTCCCGCCAGCTCGCGGCGGCGTCGGCGAAGATCTCCTGGAGCGTGTTCCACTCCTCGGGCCGGGCCGCCGCGTACACCTGCCAGTTCCGGACGAGCAGGAGCCGGCCTCGGCTCGCGGGCCACCATGCCAGGTCACCGAGACAGTCCGCCAGGGCATCCCAGTTCGAGCCGAAGTGGTCCGGGAACCGCATCGCGGTGGCGCAGGCCGTCATCAGCCCGGCCTTGTCCGACACGTCGGTGAGGTCGAGGTCGGCGCTCTCCCAGCCCGCCTCGCGGGCGGCTACGAGTGCGTGCTCCGCCGGGAGCGCGGCGGGCCAGGACAGGACACCGGCGGGCGCGCGGCCGGCGAACACCGGAGCGAGCGGGTGGTCGGTCATCTCAGCACCGCCGTGAGGAGTCGCGAAGGATCGAAGTGATCATCGCTGTAGTAGATCCCACCGCCCCACCCCATGACAACGACGACCCGGGCGGGAACGTGGGCGCGCCGCCCGCTTCGACGTCCAGCCGTTCACCCGTCCCCCCTCGACAACGACTACCTCGACGGCGTCGACACCTCGGTGAAACCGCTGCGGCCGGCCGGTGCGCGAAGCGGGTACGGCGGACCGCTGGTCGAACCGGTCCGGCCCGCCGACGACGACCGGGTCAGCGAGCTGATCGGGTTCGCGGTGGCGATCGCCGGCCCGCTGGTCGGCTTCGACGGCGTCCTCACCACCGGCCTCCCCCTGCTGACCGCGCTGGTCAGCGTCATCGGCGGTCTGGCCTGCCCCGAGCTCGGCCTGCACTGGCACTGGCACTGGCGGTGAGCGTGCTCATCGACGTGACGGTCGTACGGCTGCTGCTGCTCGTGCCGGCGGTCACGACGGTGCTTGGCGAACACGCCTGGCGGACGCCCGGCCCGCTCGACCGGACCCTGCCCCATGTGGCCCCGGAGGCCGACGAGCACGACTCAGGGCCTGCGACCATCCACGTGAGCATCGCCCCGAACAGGGTGAGGGAACAGAACGGTGCCCGGGCCCCGAAGGGAGCCCGGGCACCGCCCGCATCCTCACAACCCGTCAGATCCCGTCGGGGTCCGCCCTGTTGAGCGCCGGCTTCGGCGTCGGGCCCGCCGTCATCAGGTAGTCCGCGGCTGCGGTGTCCGTGACCAGGCTGGTGACCAGCCCGGACCGCAGCACCGCGTCGATCGCGGCGGCCTTGCGCTGACCGCCCGCGATCGCGACGACCTCGGGGACCCGGCGGAGCTGGTCCGTCTTGACCGTGATGCACCGCTCGCCGAGGTCACGGCCGACCCGGCGCCCTTCGCTGTCGAAGAGGTGCGCGGACATCTCGGCGGCGACACCAAGGGACGCGTAGTGGCCGCGTTCCTCGTCGCTGAGCATGTCGTGCACCGTCGAGATACCGGCCTCCCAGGAGCCGATGGAGACGCAGGCGACGGTGACCTTGTCGAAGTACTCGAAGGCCCGCGCGATCCCGGTCTGGTTGCGCAGCGCCGCGGCGGTGGCCGCGTCGGGCAGCAGCATCGGGGCGTAGATGGGGTGGGCGTCGCCGCCCGACACCTGGGCGGCCCGGCGGACCGCCTCGACGGAGCCGCGCTCGGCGGTTCCGGCGTCGTACACCCCCGTCAACTGGACCACCGTGCAGGGCGGCAGCCGGTCGAGGGCCGCCGCCATGTGGATCGTGGACCGGCCCCACGCGAGACCCAGCACATCACCTTCGTTGACCAGCTCGCCGAGCAGGTCGGCGGCCACTTCACCGAGGTTCTCGGGATCGGGTGACTCCTCGGACGCCTCGGCCGGGGACTCGACCACGACCGCGTGCCTGAGGCCGTACCGGGCGCGCAGCGCGTCCGAGCGCTCGGCGTCCAGTTCGGCCGGGACACGGATCTCGATCCGCACCAGATCCCGTTCGAGAGCGGTCTCCAGGACCCGGGCCACCTTGAAGCGGCTGACGCCGAACTCCTCGGCGATCTGGATCTTGGACTTGCCCTCCAGGTAGAAGCGGCGGGCCATGGCCGCCGCCTGCACCAGCTCAGCGGGTCCCATCCGCATGGCTGACCGGCCAGCCGACATACCCGACACGGCGATCTCCTCACTGCTCTTACATCGCTGCTGTTCACATTCTGGATTCGCCGTTCATCCTGTCAGATCCCGCGTGCATGATCTGCCCAGAAGTACGTCGTTCACGTTCCCTTGGCTCAGTGGTCGCACGCCCAGGACGCACCGGCGGTCGCCGTCTGCGCCTGCGTGCGCAGTGCACGTACCGCCTCGGCGGGGTCCGCGGCGCCGTAGACCGCGGATCCGGCGACGAAGACATCGGCGCCGGCCTCGGCACATCGCTCGATGGTGGAGGCGGACACGCCTCCGTCGACCTGGAGCCACAGCTCAAGGCCGTGCTTGCTGATCAACTCGCGGGTGCGGCGAATCTTGGGGAGCATGATGTCGAGAAACGCCTGGCCGCCGAAACCCGGCTCGACCGTCATGATCAGCAGCATGTCGAGTTCGGGCAGCAGGTCCTCGTACGGCTCGATCGGGGTCGCGGGCTTGAGGGCCATGGAAGCCCGGGCACCCTTCGCCCGGATCTCACGGGCGAGCCGCACCGGAGCGGCGGCGGCCTCCACATGGAAGGTGACGGAACTTGCACCCGCTTCCACGTACTGCGGTGCCCATCGATCGGGGTCCTCGATCATCAGGTGGCAGTCCAGCGGGGTGTCCGTCGCCCGCGCCAGGGACTCTACGACCGGCACACCCAGTGTGAGGTTCGGTACGAAATGGTTGTCCATCACATCGACATGAAGCCAGTCGGCCCCGTCGACCGCCTTCGCCTCCTCGGCGAGTCGGGCGAAGTCTGCGGACAGGATACTGGGGTTGATCTGCGCGGCCATGCCCCAAGCCTGCCATGCCCTCCGGGGGTTGCGTGTTCGGGTCCGTCGTGGCATGGGTTGTGTGGAGTCCGCGGGTCGGGTGTGGCTGGTCGCGCAGTTCCCCGCGTCCCTAGGTGGGAGCAGGCGAGGTGGGTATGAACGGGAACCGTGGGATCGCTCACCTCGTCTGTGGGCGGCGGGCCAAGTGGCTGGTGCTGGCCCTGTGGCTGGTGGTGCTGTTCCTGACCGCGCCCTTCGCGCAGAAGCTCACCGACGCCCAGGACAACGACGCCGCCTCCTGGCTGCCGGGGTCCGCCGAGTCCACTCAGGTGCTGCACCTCTCCGAGGACTTCAGGCCGGAGCAGATCCCCGCGATCGTCGTCTACGCGCGCGGGAGTGGTCTCACGGCGGCGGACCGGGCCCGGATCACCGAGGGCACGGCGCGGCTGGAGAAGCTGCGGGACCACGGTATCCGGGGCTCCGAGACGCGGGGCCCGGTGTACGACCGCGCCTCAGATCCTCGGGCCGCGCAGATCTTCGTACCCATCACGATGGACGAGAAGGGCTGGGAGCGGATCGCGCCCGCCGTCGACTCCATCCGGGCCGCCGCCGGTACCGGTGCGGCCGGGCTGGCCGTGCACATCACGGGTCCCGGTGGTACGTCGGCGGACTTCTCGGAGGCCTTCGAGGGCATCGACTCGACGCTGCTGCTCTCGGCGATGGGCGTCGTCATCGTGATGCTGCTGCTCACCTACCGCAGTCCCACCCTGATCCTTGTGCCCCTGCTGGGCGTGGTCGCCGCCCTGTTCACCGCGCAGGCGCTGATCTACTTCCTCGCCGAGCACGCGGGCCTGACGGTGAACGGCCAGAGCGCCGGCATTCTCACCGTGCTGGTGTTCGGCGCGGGGACGGACTACGCCCTGCTCCTGGTCGCCCGCTACCGGGAGGAGCTGCGCCGCCACGAGGACCGCCACGAGGCGATGGCGCTCGCCCTGCACCGTGCGGGCCCCGCCGTCATCGCGTCCGGTGCGACGGTCGTGCTCGGCATGCTGGTGCTGGTGGTCGCCGAGATGAACTCGACGAGCGGCCTGGGCCCGGTGGCGGCGATCGGGGTGGCGGTGGCCCTGCTGGCCATGATGACGCTCTTCCCCGCCCTGCTGGTGATCTGCGGGCGCTGGATCTTCTGGCCGGTGATCCCGCACAACGGTTCGCCCGACCCGACCGAGCGCGGTCTGTGGGCCCGGATGGGCCGGAGCATCGCCGTCCGCCCCCGCATGATCTGGGGCATCACGGCGGCAGCCCTGGTCGCGTGCTCGTTCGGCCTGATGCAGCTGCGTGCCGAGGGCCTGAGCAACGCGGACGCGTTCACCGACAAGCCGGACTCGATCGTCGGCCAGGAGGTGTCCGCACGCTACTTCCCGGCGGGCAGCGGTGATCCGCTCGTCGTCATCAGCAACCAGGCACAGGCCCAGCAGGTCGGCCGGGCGGTCGCGGAGACGCGTGGCGTGGTGCCCACGTCCCTCGGCCTGCCCCCGGGCACGAAGTCCTCCCACGAGGGCAAGGTGCTCTTCGAGGCCACGATGACCGCCCCCGCGGACAGCGAGGCCGCGAAACAGACCGTGGAGCGGGTCCGGGACGCCGTGCACGCGGTGCCGGACGCCGACGCCCAGGTGGGCGGCGGTACGGCGGCCCTGCTGGACATGGACAGGGCGACGACGCACGACAACATACTGATCATCCCGCTCGTCCTGGTGGTGGTCCTGCTGATCCTCTGCGGCCTGCTCCGGGCCCTGATCGCCCCGCTGCTGCTGATCGGCACGGTGGTGCTGTCCTTCGCGGCGGCCCTGGGCATCAGCGCCCTCGCCTTCCGCCACCTGTTCGACTACGCGGGCGAGTCGACGGACTTCCCGCTCTTCGTCTTCGTGTTCCTGGTGGCGCTCGGTATCGACTACAACATCTTCCTGACCACCCGGATCCGCGAGGAGTCGGCTCGTCAGGGCACCCGCAAGGGCGTGGTGACGGGCTTGTCGACGACCGGCGCGGTCATCACCTCGGCGGGCCTCGTCCTTGCGGGCACGTTCGCGGCCCTGGGCACGCTCCCGATGGTGGCGTTCGCGGAGATCGGCTTCGCGGTGGCCCTGGGCGTGGTCCTGGACACGTTCGTGGTCCGGTCGGTGCTGGTCCCGGCCCTGTTCCTGGACGTGGGCCCGAAGGTCTGGTGGCCGCACCGGCTGGCCGAGGAGGACGGCGGGGCCACGCCCCGCGAGTCCGCCCCGGGGGTCACCCGGTCCGGCGGATGAGGGCCAGATACATGGCGTCGGTCCCGTGCAGATGCGGCCACAGCTGTACGTCGGGACCGTCGCCGAGGTCGGTGACGCCCTCCAACAGCGGCCGGGCGTCGACGAGTTCGGTGTTCGGGTGCTGCTTGATCAGGTCGTCGACCACGGCCCGGGTCTCGGCGAGGTGCGGCGAGCAGGTGGCGTAGCCGACGATGCCACCGACGCGTACCGACTCCAGCGCGGTGGCCAGCAGCGCACGCTGGAGCGGCGCGAAACCTTCCAGGTCCTCGGGGCGTCGCCGCCAGCGGGCCTCGGGCCGCCTGCGCAGCGCCCCGAGCCCGGTGCACGGCACGTCCATCAGCACCCGGTCGAAACTGCCGGCCCGCCACGGCGGCCGGGTCCCGTCCCCCACGACGACCTGATACGGGCCCGGATTGCCGTTCAGCGCCTTCGCGACCAGCCCGGCCCGGTGCGGCAGCTTCTCGGAGGCGAGCAGCAGCGCACCCCTCTCCGCGGCGAGGGCGGCGAGCAGCGCGGCCTTGCCGCCGGGCCCGGCACACCCGTCGAGCCAGGCCTTGTCGGGCCCGTCGATCGGAGCGTTGGCAAGGGCCAGCGCGACGAGCTGACTGCCCTCGTCCTGCACGCCCGCCCGCCCGTCCCGTACGGCGTCGATGGCCCCGGGTTCTCCGCCTTCGGCGAGGCGCACGGCGTACGGCGACCAGCGCCCGGGCACCGCGGCCTCCTCGCGGAGCAGTTCCTCGGTGGTGGACCGGCCGGGCCGTGCGACCAGGGTGACCTCGGGCCGCTCGTTGTCGGCGACGAGCAGTTCCTCGATCCCGGCACGGCCGCCACCCAGTGAATCCCACAGCGCGGAGACGACCCACCGGGGATGCGAGTGCGCGACGGCGAGATGGTCCTCGGGATCATCGTCGTAGGGCGGCGCGACCCGCTCGATCCAGCCGTCCAGATCGTGCTGGGCGACCTTGCGCAGCACGGCGTTCACGAACTTGGCCCGCCCGTCGCCGAGCACGACCCGGGCCAGCTCGACGGAGGCGGACACGGCGGCGTGCGTGGGGATCCGCGTCCCGAGCAGCTGGTGCACACCGAGGCTCAGCACATCGAGCACCGGCGGATCGACCTCGCGCAGCGGCCTGTCGACACATTCGCTGATCACGGCGTCGTAGGTCCCCTGCCTGCGCAGCGTCCCGTAGACCAGCTCGGTCGCGAGAGCCGCGTCCCGTCCGTCGAAGCCCCCCTTCGCGCGGGCCGCCCGAAGCAGCGGCGGCAACACCAGATTGGCGTACGCGTCCCGCTCGTCCACGGCCCGCAGCGCCTCGAAGGCGAGGATGCGGACGGGGTCCTTCTGGGGCCGACGGTAGGGCTTGCCGGGCTTCTGGGGCCGACGGGGCTGCTCGCTCACGAAAAAGGTGCTCCGGATACGGGATAAGGGGTGCGGTTTCCAGCGTACGTCGTGTCAGGCCGGCCCGAACCTCGCGGTACGGCTACCGGCGCGGACCGCGCGAACGGCTCAGGCGCCGAGCACTTCGCCGTCGGCGATCCGTACGCCCCGTGCCCAGTCGGCGGCGCGCATCGGCTTCTTCCCCTGTGCCTGCACCCACAGCAGCTCGACGGCGTGCGACCCGGTGCCGACGTACACGTTGTTCTTGCCGACCAAGAGCACGCCGGGAGCGAGATCGGTGTGCTCGGGCACGGGCGTGACCTGGATGAGCTTGAGCCGCTCGCCCCGGAACACGGTCCAGGCGCCGGGCGCGGGAGTGCACCCGCGCACGATCCGGTCGGCCCGGAGGGCGGGCACTGACCAGTCGACGTGCGCGTCCTCGACGGTGATCTTCGGCGCGAGGGTGATGCCGTCGACAGGCTGGGGTACGGCCTTCAGGGTGCCGTCCTCGATGCCGTCCATGGTCGCGGCCAGCAGCCCGGAGCCGGCGAAGGCGAGCCTCGTCAGCAGGTCACCGCTGGTGTCGGTGGGCCGGATCGTCTCGGTCACCGTGCCGTAGACGGGCCCGGAGTCGAGGCCCTCCTCGATGAGGAAGGTGGAGGCGCCGGTGATCTCGTCGCCGCCCATGATGGAGTGCTGCACGGGTGCGGCGCCACGCCAGGCGGGCAGCAGCGAGAAGTGCAGGTTGACCCAGCCGTGGGCGGGGATGTCGAGGGCGACGCGGGGCAGCAGAGCGCCGTAGGCGACCACGGGACAGCAGTCGGGCCCGATCTCGCTCAGCCTCGCGAGGAACGCCTCGTCCCTGGGCCTGACGGGCTTCAGCACCTCGATCCCGGCCTCCTCGGCCCGCTGGGCCACGGGACTGGCGACCAGCCTGCGTCCCCGCCCGGCAGGCGCGTCGGGTCGCGTGACGACGGCGACCACTTCATGCCGTCCCGACCCGATCAGGGCATCCAGGGCGGGAACGGCGACCTCGGGGGTACCAGCGAAGACAAGCCTCATGGGTGGACGGGGGCCTCTCGGACGGGATTCTGCGGGCAGCGCACCAGTCTATGACCGCACTCCAGGGGGGGCGTACGCATATGCCCCTACGCCCCCGCACCGTGACCACTCACGCAAAATCGCGTTGGTCAAGAAAGAGTTGACCACAACGGGCCGCACACCGCGCGGCCCTTCCTTTTCAACGCCGGTTCGAGAGGCTTGTTCATGGCCGACCACGCAACCCACGACGCCCAGGCTCGGGCCAGCCTGCACTTGCTGGTGCGGGACATCGAGCGGGTCCGCCGGCAGGTGGACGCACTGCGCACGCTCACCGCCCAGTTGGGCAATGTCTACCGCCCGCGCCGCTCCGGCCCCTCCGCGGGCTTCGTCGTCTACGGACGCGCCCCCGCCCCGACCGTCCGCCTCGCTCAGGAGCTGCGGGACAGCGTCGAGACCCTGGTCACGGCCGCCGTGGACTTCGACCGCTCGCTCGGCTTCTCGTGGGACGCGGTGGGCTCCGCACTCGGGGTCACCAAGCAGGCCGTCCACCGCCGTTACGGCGCCCGCCGCGCCGCCGCCCAGGCAGCGGCCGACGCCGAGCGCGCCACGGAAACCTCGGCGAACCGCACGGTCGGCGTCGGCACGGTCAGCGGCGTCGGTACCGTCATGCCCACGGTCCCCGCGGCCCGCTCGATGCCCACCCAGCCGACAGCGGGCAGCCCGACCCTCCGCGACGAGGCAAGGCCCCCGGCCTTTCCCCGCGACGAGTCGAGGCCCACGGCCTTCCCCGGACCGCGCAACGGCTGACCCGAACCACGCCCACCCCACCCTCTGCCCTCCCGCACCACACCCGGGAGGGCAGAGGCATGCAACCCCCCAGGCCCAGGCATATCCAGCCCGTCCGGCGCTTGAGGACGAGGCCCCTTCAGGGCCGAAGCGGGGGTCTGGGGGCCGCAGGCCCCCAGGGACAGGACGGGTAGCGGCGGGGGCGAAACCCGCGCTCCCAGCCACTAGAAGCGTCCAGACCGACATCCACCCCCCTGCCCCTGCTCACCCAATGTCGGGCGGATCGATCCGCACCCACACGCCCACCTCCCCACCCCGCCCCGCCCGAGCCATCCGCGCGGCCTGAGCCGCCTTCAGCGCCGCGGCAAGCACTGCCCCGCTGCCCTGCGGCACCCGGACCAACGCACGCTCCCAGTTCTCCCCGGGCGGCGGCGCCCCCGCCCGCCGGGGCCGCCCCACCGGCGTGACAGGCAACGGCACCGGCCCCAACACCTCGGCGTCCCCCGGGAGTTCGACCCCGGCAAGGAACCCGGCGACGGCCTCCGCGGTCCCGGCCACGGACGCCATCCGGGACACCGGCGGAAACCCGAGCTCCGCGCGCTCCGCGAGCTCCCGCACGGCATGCCCGACGGGATCCCACCGCACCAGCGCCTGCACCGGCCGCAGCGTGGGCTCGGCGACCACGACGACCGTCCCCCCCGACGGCCCTTCCCCCCGCGCGCCCTGCCCCCGCACAAGCGCCGCAGCCGCCATCCACCGCCGCAGCGCGTCCTCCCCGGCCCGCAGGTCGGGGCGCCCGAGCATGGCCCAGCCGTCCAGCAACAGGGCAGCCGCATAGCCGCCCTCGGCGACGGGCTCGGCGCCGGGCGTGCTGACGACCAGCGCGGGCGTCCCCGGCACCGTGTCCAGCACATGCTCGCGCCCGGAGGTCCGCACGGGCACGGCCGGAAACGCCCGCCCCAGCTCCTCGGCGGTCCGCCGCGCGCCCACGATCTGCGCCCGCAGCCGGAACCCACCGCACTCCGGACAGTGCCAGCCGCTCTCCTCCCGGCCGCACCACGCGCACCACGGCGCCCCGGCGTCCCGCGCCTCCAACGGCCCGGCACAGTGCCGGCAGCGGGCGGGTTCCCGGCACCGGGCGCAGGCCATCCGCGGCACGTAACCCCGCCGGGGTACCTGCACCAGCACCGGCCCGTGCTTCAGTCCCTCCCGCGCCGCCTGCCAGGCGAGGCTCGGCAGCCGTGCGGCCCGCGCCGCCTCGTCCCGGGCGAGATCCCCGTCGCCGACGGTCCGAACGAGCGGGGCAGCCGACCGAACCTGCTCCCGGCCTGCGACCAGCGGCCGGGCCCACCCGGTCTCGACGAGTTGCGCGGCCTCCACCGTGCAGCTCCAACTCCCCAGCAGGAAGGCACACTTGTCCTGCGCGGCCCGCAGCAACAACACCTCACGCGCATGCGGCTGCGGGGCGTGCGGCTCACTGTGACTGTCGTCGCCGTCGTCCCAGATCGCGACGAGCCCCAGATCCCGGACGGGCGCGAACATGGCGGCCCGGGTCCCGACCACGGCCCGTACAGCGCCCCGCCGCACGGCGAGCCACTCCCGGTAGCGCTTCTCCGGGCCGGCGTCGGCGGTGAGCACGGCGTGCCGCCCCTCGCCCAGGAGTGAGGTCAGGGCGGCGTCGACGCGCGCGACGGCCCGCCCGTCCGGTACGACGACGAGTGCCCCGCGCCCGGAGGCGAGCGTCGCACCGACGGCCCGCGCCAGCTCCTCGCTCCACTCGGGCCCGGGCAAGGCGTTCCACACGGCACGCGGCGCGCTCCCGGAGGCGAGCGCCTCAAGAAACGCGCCCCCGCGCTCGTACCGCCCCCAGGACCCGGCATCCGGCGCCCCGGTGACGGGCAGGGCCACGGCCGAGGCCGCCTTCTCGGCCCGGGCGTTCCTCGGCGGTACGGCCAGTTGCAGCACATCGGCGAGGCTCCCCGCGTACCGATCGGCAACAGCCCGGGCCAGCGAGAGCTGCTCCTCGCTCAGCACGACCTCGGGGGACACGACCTGGGCCAGCGCGGCCAACGGCCCGGAGTAGTCGGACTCGGCGAGCCGCGCGACAAGGAACCCGTCGATGAGCCCGCCGCCCTCACGGCGCCCGTCGCGCACCCGATGCCGCCCGGCCCCGAACCTGACCCGCACCCGCACCCCGGGCTGGGCGTCGGCATCCAGTTCCTCAGGCACGGCATAGTCGAAGTACCGGTCGAGATGCAGCACCCCCTTGTCGACCAGCACCCGTGCGACGGGCAACTCCTCGGCCAGCGCGGCCCCCCGCCAGGTCCGCGGCTTGGCCCGTGGCGCCTTGGCCTGCCGCACACTCTCCCGGATCAACGCGAGCTGCTCGGGCGGAGCGCCGTCGCCATTCCGGGCCCCGCCGCCCTCTCCGCTCCCCTGCCCGTTCTCGCTGCTCACGCCTGCATTCTTACCAAACGCCACTGACAACGGGCGGCGTCCGAACGCCCGAGATCAAGTCGGCAGCGGCTGGAAATCCCAGATCCACCGCACGCCCGACGGACGCACTCCACCGGAGCAACCGCGGCCTGCGCACCCGGAAAGCCCCACAGCAGGAACCCGCGCCCCCACCCCGCCTGCTATTTCCCGACACGAAGAGGCCCGGCGCCCCTGGCAGGGCACCGGGCCTCGACGCATCAATCAAGCAGTCCGCTCCAGGCCTTACAGGCCCACAGCCTTCCGCAGCGCCTCCACCCGGTCCGTCCGCTCCCACGTGAAGTCGGGCAGCTCGCGGCCGAAGTGGCCGTACGCCGCCGTCTGGGCGTAGATCGGGCGCAGCAGGTCGAGGTCGCGGATGATCGCGGCCGGGCGGAGGTCGAAGACCGTCGTGATCGCGGCCTCGATCTTCTCGGCGTCGACCTTGGCAGTGCCGAAGGTCTCCACGAACAGGCCCACCGGCTCGGCCTTGCCGATCGCGTACGCGACCTGGACCTCGCAGCGCGAGGCCAGGCCCGCGGCGACGACGTTCTTCGCGACCCAGCGCATCGCGTACGCCGCTGAGCGGTCGACCTTGGACGGGTCCTTGCCCGAGAAGGCGCCGCCGCCATGGCGGGCCATGCCGCCGTACGTGTCGATGATGATCTTGCGGCCGGTGAGGCCCGCGTCGCCCATCGGGCCGCCGATCTCGAAGCGGCCGGTGGGGTTGACGAGCAGGCGGTAGCCCTCGGTCTCCAGCTTGATGCCGTCGTCGAGGAGGGCCTTCAGCTCGTGCTCGACGACGAACTCGCGGATGTCGGGGGCGAGGAGTGAGTCCAGGTCGATGTCGCTGGCGTGCTGCGAGGAGACGACGACCGTGTCCAGGCGGACCGCCTTGTCGCCGTCGTACTCGATGGTGACCTGGGTCTTGCCGTCGGGGCGCAGGTACGGGATCGTCCCGTTCTTTCGGACCTCGGACAGGCGGCGCGAGAGACGGTGCGCGAGGTGGATCGGGAGCGGCATCAGCTCCGGGGTCTCGTCCGTCGCGTAGCCGAACATCAGGCCCTGGTCGCCGGCGCCCTGCTTGTCGAGTTCGTCCTCATCGCCCTCGACGCGCTGCTCGTACGCCGTGTCCACGCCCTGGGCGATGTCCGGCGACTGCGAGCCGATCGATACCGACACACCGCAGGAAGCGCCGTCGAAGCCCTTCTTCGAGGAGTCGTAGCCGATCTCCAGGATCTTGTCGCGCACCAGCTGCGGGATGGGCGCGTAGGCCTTGGTGGTGACCTCGCCGGCCACATGCACCAGGCCGGTGGTGATCAGCGTCTCGACGGCGACGCGGGACGTGGGGTCTTCGCGCAGAAGCGCGTCGAGAATCGTGTCGCTGATCTGGTCAGCGATCTTGTCGGGGTGACCTTCGGTCACGGACTCCGAGGTGAAAAGGCGACGGGACACAACGCTCCCTGTGGTTGCAGCGGCTGCTGGCTGATCATTGGCGGACGGTTCGGGAGCTGCGCCCGGTGCCGTCCGAGAACAGTTTATCGGTCGCACTCGGCCATCGGCCCCTCCGTCTCGCCTCTCGGAAGCGTCGTGACCTGCGACACGGGCATTCTGCCCAATCACGAGCGGTGTGCGCCAGGGGACACTACGCCCCGAAGCACGAGGTAGGAGGGATGTCCGGGGTCTGTCCGGGTCTGCCCCGGCGGCAGACCCCGTCACTCCAGGCGACTGGCGACCAGATCCCAGACGATCTCGGCCAGCGCCTCCTTCGGCCCGTGCGGCACAGGGGTCTCGCTGCCGTCCGCGCCCAGCACCACGGCCTCGTTCTCCTCGGAACCGAAGGTCCGGCGCTCCCCCACCTCGTTCACGACGAGCAGGTCGCACCCTTTGCGCCGCAGCTTCTTACGACCGTTGGCGAGGACGTCGTCCGTCTCGGCCGCGAAGCCGACGACCACCTGGCCCACTCGGGCGCGGTCCGCCGAGATCTCCGCGAGGATGTCCGGATTGCGGACCAGGACCACGGGTTCGGGCTCCTCGCCGTCCTTCTTCTTGATCTTTCCGGCCGCGTAGTCCGCCGGGCGGAAGTCCGCGACCGCCGCGGCCATCACCACGGCGTCGGCGTCCGCGGCTGCCTTCAGCACGGCCTCGCGCAGGTGGACCGCCGTCCCCACCGGGACGATGTCCACACCCGCCGGGTCCGGCAGACCGGTGTTCGCGGCGATCAGTGTGACCCGGGCGCCTCGCGCGGCGGCCGTGCGGGCGAGCGCGTAGCCCTGCTTGCCGGAGGAGCGGTTGCCGAGGAAGCGGACCGGGTCGAGGGGCTCGCGGGTGCCGCCGGCGCTGACGACGACATGCCGGCCGACCAGGTCGGGTGCCGTCACACCGCGGGCCAGGACCCGGCGGCAGGCCTCGAAGATCTCGGCCGGGTCGGGCAGACGCCCCTTGCCCGTGTCGACGCCGGTGAGGCGCCCGACGGCCGGCTCGATGACCAGGGCGCCGCGGCGGCGCAGCGTCGCCACGTTCTCCCGGGTGGCCGGGTGCTCCCACATCTCCGTGTGCATGGCGGGGGCGAAGACCACCGGACAGCGAGCGGTGAGGAGGGTGTTCGTCAGCAGGTCGTCCGCCAGGCCGTGGGCCGCCTTCGCGAGCATGTCGGCGGTCGCCGGGGCCACGACGACCAGGTCCGCCTGCTGGCCGATGCGGACGTGCGGAACCTCGTGGACGTCGTCCCAGACCTCCGTGGAGACCGGGTGGCCGGAGAGCGCGGACCAGGTCGCGGCGCCGACGAAGTGCAGGGCCGACGCGGTGGGGACAACGCGGACGTCGTGCCCAGACTCCGTCAGCCTCCGCAGCAGCTCACAGGCCTTGTAGGCGGCGATGCCGCCGCTGACCCCCAGTACTACCCTCGGCTTGCCCACCGGGCCTCCCCTGACTCGACACGCGACGCGACACCCGACTCGGTACGCGTACGCCGTGGTTCTTCGGCGTACGCGTCTATGACACACCACAGGCCCGACAGTCGGGCTGTCGGGCCTGTGGATAAGTGAACCGAAAGTTGAAAATACTACTGCGCGGGACCCTCGACGGCCTCGGACGTCAGCAGACCCGCGTTGATCTCACGCAGGGCGATCGAGAGCGGCTTCTCGTGGACGTGGGTGTCGACGAGCGGACCGACGTACTCAAGGAGGCCCTCGCCGAGCTGCGAGTAGTACGCGTTGATCTGGCGGGCACGCTTGGCCGCGTAGATCACCAGGCTGTACTTCGAGTCGGTGGCTTCGAGGAGCTCGTCGATCGGAGGGTTGATGATGCCCTCGGGCGCAGTAATGGAAGAGGACACGCTCTGCCTTCCGAAAGGTGGGATGGGATCGAAAACGATCACACAACTTCCATCAAGGCTAGCAGCTCGCGCGCCACGTCCTCGACGGAGGTGTTGACCAGGGTCTCGTCGAACTCCGGCTCGGCGGCCAGTTCGATCTTGGCCGCCTCCAGGCGGCGCTCGATCACCTCGGGCGGTTCGGTGCCCCGCCCGGTCAGTCTGCGCACCAGCTCCTCCCAGGAGGGAGGAGCCAGGAACACCAGCAGGGCGTCCGACATGGACTCACGGACCTGCCGGGCGCCCTGGAGGTCGATCTCCAGGAGGACCGGCTCGCCGGACTCCAGCCGCTCCAGCACGGCCGCACGCGGCGTGCCGTAGCGGTTGCCGGCGAACTCGGCCCACTCGAGGAGCTCGCCATTGGCGATCAGCTTGTCCATCTCCTCGTCGGTGACGAAGAAGTAGTGGACGCCGTGCCGCTCACCGGGGCGTGGCTTTCGGGTCGTCGCCGACACCGAGAGCCAGACCTCGGGGTGTGCCTTGCGCATATGGACGACGACCGTGCTCTTGCCGACGCCCGAGGGGCCGGAGAGCACGGTCAGCCGCGGACGTACGTCCGGGGGCTCGGGGGTCGTCCCCCGGAATGTTGCAGCCATGCGGCGATTATTCCAGGAATCCCGGGGTGCCAGGACTCAGGAGCCGGTGCTGCCGAACTCGCGCTCCAGGGAGGCGATCTGGTTGGAGCCAAGACCACGCACCCGGCGGCTCTCGGAGATACCGAGTCGCTCCATGATCTGCTTGGCGCGGACCTTGCCCACGCCCGGGAGCGATTCGAGCAGGGCGGAGACCTTCATCTTGCCGATGACGTCGTTCTCCTGGCCCTGCTTGATGACCTCGTGAAGGGAGGCGCCGGAGTGCTTGAGTCGATTCTTGACCTCGGCCCGCTCCCGGCGAGCCGCGGCGGCCTTTTCGAGCGCGGCTGCGCGCTGTTCAGGGGTAAGGGGCGGAAGAGCCACGCCTACGTCACCTCGGATGTCGAACTGTCGGATACGGACCGGTGAGGAACCCAATCGCCCCTCACCTGGTGAGCTACGGGCCACATGCTCGCTCGTTGGCTCTGGTCGGAGACTAGCGGCCAACTCCGCCAGAGTCAGCGAGAACAGCGGAAAAGTCCTGGTCAGCCTTTGCCAGGCCGGATATTTCGGTCAAACTGCCCTGGATTTGAGAATGTATTCAGTCTCAAGGAGTCCGGAAGTCACTCATCCGAGGACTCCGCCGAACTGTACGAATGCTCAGGTAGCGGCCACGGCGGCCCGGATCTCGTCCGCGAAGCGGTCCGACGAGTCCCGCAGAGCGATCAGTTCGGGACCGTGACGCAGAACACCTCGGCTGACGTTCGGAACCACGTTGCCCAGCGCCGCCCCGAACACCCCGCGAAGATCTGCCGGGGTCGCCCCCTGCGCACCGACTCCGGGTGCCAGGAGAGGTCCGTTGATGTCGAGGTCGTAGGACGAGAGGTCGCCGAGGGTGGCCCCGACGACCGCGCCGAAGGAGCCCATGGGCCGTTCCCCCGCGTTCTCCGCGGCGAGGTACGCCAGCATGGCCGCGCCGACGTTCAGCCCGTCCTCGCGGACAGCGTGCTGCACCTGGCCACCCTCCGGGTTGGACGTCAGCGCCAGCACGAACAGGCCCGCGCCGCTCTCCCGGGCGAGGTCGACCGCCGGCTGCAGCGAGCCGTAGCCGAGATACGGCGAGACGGTGAGAGCGTCCGAGAACAGCGGGGCGCCCTTCTCCAGGAAGGCTGCGGCGTACGCGGCCATGGTGGAGCCGATGTCGCCGCGCTTGGCGTCCATCACGACCAGCGTGCCGGCCTCCCGCGCCTCCTGGACCGTCTTCTCCAGTACGGCGACCCCGCGCGACCCGAACCGCTCGTAGAAGGCGCTCTGCGGCTTCATCACCGCGACACGCCCGGCCAGCGCCTCGACCACCGTGCGGCTGAACCGCTCCAGGCCGGCGACGTCGTCGTTCAGCCCCCAGTCCAGGAGCAGCGAGGCATGCGGGTCGATGCCGACGCAGAGGGGGCCGCGCTCGTCCATGGCGCGGCGCAGGCGCGCGCCGAAAGGTTCCAGAACCGTCATGCCGTCTTCCTCGCGTCGGCGCCCACCGCGTCGGCGAGCGTGGCGTACGGGCTCGTACGGAGACGGGCGGCGAGCCCCTTGTGGATGGCGCGTCCCCAGAAAGGACCCTCGTACACGAAGGCGCTGTAGCCCTGTACGAGGGTGGCACCGGCGAGGATGCGCTGCCAGGCGTCCTCGGCGTTCTCGATGCCGCCGACGCCCACCAGGGTGATCCGGTCGCCCACGCGCGCGTAGAGACGGCGCAGCACCTCCAGGGAGCGGGCCTTCAGGGGTGCGCCGGAGAGGCCGCCGGTCTCCTTCAGCAGGTTCGGTTCGGAGGTCAGACCGAGTCCCTCGCGCGCGATGGTGGTGTTCGTGGCGATGATCCCGTCCAGGCCCAGTTCGACGGCGAGGTCGGCGACGGCGTCCACGTCCTCGTCGGCGAGGTCGGGCGCGATCTTCACCAGCAGGGGGACGCGGCGCGCGGTCACCGTGCGGTCGGCGGCCTCACGGACGGCGCTGAGCAGCGGGCGCAGCGCCTCGGTGGCCTGGAGGTCGCGCAGGCCGGGCGTGTTGGGCGAGCTGACGTTGACGACGAGGTAGTCGGCGTACGCGGCGAGCCGCTCGGTCGACTTCACGTAGTCGGCGACGGCTTCACCCTCGGGGACGACCTTGGTCTTGCCGATGTTGACGCCGACGACGGTCCGGAAGACCGCCTCCCGGCTCGCCAGACGGGCCGCCACGGCCAGCGAACCCTCGTTGTTGAACCCCATGCGGTTGATGAGCGCCCGGTCCGGCCCAAGGCGGAACAGCCGCTTCCTGGGGTTGCCCGGCTGCGGCTCCCCCGTGACCGTGCCGATCTCGACGTGGTCGAAGCCGAGCATCGACATCCCGTCGATCGCGATCGCGTTCTTGTCGAAGCCGGCCGCGAGCCCGAAGGGCCCGTGCATCCGCAGCCCGAAGGCCTCGGTACGCAGTTCCTCGTACCGGGGCGCGAGCGCGGCGGCGACGAAGGTCCGCAGCACGGGGACGCGGGCGGCGAGGCGGATCCAGCGGACGGCGAGGTGGTGGGCCTCTTCGGGGTCCATCCGTGTGAAGACCAGACGGAAGAAAAGCTTGTACATGGTGGTGTCCTCGCTACGGCCTCTCGGTGAGGCCTCATGAAGAGGGGGACACCGTTTCCGGTGTCCCCCTCGGGCTGCTAGTCGCGGGCCGCGGTCAGATGTTCGGCGTGTTCCTGGAGCGAACGCACGCCCACGTCACCGTGTTTGAGGGCGTCGATGCCCTGGACGGCCGCGGCGAGCGCCTGGACGGTCGTCAGGCAGGGCACGGACCGTGCCACGGCCGCCGTACGGATCTCGTAGCCGTCGAGGCGGCCTCCGGTGCCGTACGGGGTGTTGACGATGAGGTCGACCTCGCCGTCGTGGATGAGCTGGACGATGGTCTTCTCACCGTTGGGACCCGTGCCCTCGTTCTGCTTGCGGACGACCTTCGCGTTGAGGCCGTTGCGCCGGAGGACCTCGGCCGTGCCGGAGGTGGCGAGCAGTTCGAAGCCGTGGGCGACCAGTTCACGGGCCGGGAAGATCATCGAACGCTTGTCCCGGTTGGCGACCGAGATGAAGGCGCGCCCCTTGGTCGGCAGCGGGCCGTACGCCCCCGCCTGCGACTTGGCGTAGGCCGTGCCGAAGACGGAGTCGATGCCCATGACCTCGCCGGTGGACCGCATCTCCGGGCCGAGCACGGTGTCGACGCCGCGCCCGGAGGTGTCGCGGAAGCGGTTCCAGGGCATGACGGCCTCCTTGACGGAGATCGGCGCGTCCAGCGGCAGCTCGCCGCCGTCGCCGTTCGCCGGCAGCAGTCCCTCGGCCCGCAGCTCGGCGACGGTCGCGCCGAGCGAGATCCGGGCGGCGGCCTTCGCCAGCGGCACCGCGGTCGCCTTCGACGTGAAGGGGACCGTGCGGGACGCGCGCGGGTTGGCCTCCAGGACGTAGAGGATGTCGCCGGCCATCGCGAACTGGATGTTGATCAGGCCCCGGACTCCCACCCCGCGCGCGATGGCCTCGGTCGAGGTCCGCAGCCGCTTGATGTCGAAGCCGCCCAGCGTGATCGGGGGCAGCGCGCACGCCGAGTCGCCGGAGTGGATACCTGCCTCCTCGATGTGCTCCATCACGCCGCCGAGGTAAAGCTCCTCGCCGTCGTACAGGGCGTCGACGTCGATCTCGATCGCGTCGTCGAGGAAGCGGTCGACCAGGACCGGCCGGGAGGGGCTGATCTCGGTCGACTCGGCGATGTAGGAGGACAGCCTGGTCTCGTCGTACACGATCTCCATGCCGCGTCCGCCGAGGACGTACGACGGGCGGACGAGGACCGGGTAGCCGATCTCGTCCGCGATCGCCTTGGCCTCGGTGAAGGTGGTCGCCGTGCCGTGCTTGGGGGCCGGGAGACCGGCCTCCGCGAGGACCCGGCCGAAGGCGCCCCGGTCCTCGGCGGCGTGGATGGCCTCGGGCGGGGTGCCCACGATCGGTACGCCGTTGTCCTTGAGTGCCTGCGCGAGGCCGAGCGGGGTCTGGCCGCCGAGCTGCACGATCACGCCCGCGATGGGGCCGGCCAGGGACTCCGCGTGGACGATCTCCAGCACGTCTTCGAGCGTCAGCGGCTCGAAGTACAGGCGGTCGGAGGTGTCGTAGTCCGTGGAGACGGTCTCGGGGTTGCAGTTGACCATCACGGTCTCGTAGCCGGCGTCGCTCAGCGCGAAGGAGGCGTGGACACAGGAGTAGTCGAACTCGATGCCCTGGCCGATGCGGTTGGGCCCGGAGCCGAGGATGATGACGGCCGGCTTCTCGCGCGGCGCGACCTCCGTCTCCTCGTCGTACGAGGAGTAGAAGTACGGCGTCTTCGCCGCGAACTCGGCCGCGCACGTGTCGACCGTCTTGTACACAGGACGCACGCCCAGCGCGTGCCGCACCTCGCGCACGACGTCCTCGCGCAGGCCCCGGATCTCGGCGATCTGCTGGTCGGAGAAGCCGTGCCGCTTGGCCTCGGCCAGGAGCTCGGGGTCCAGACGCTCCGCGGCGGCCAGCTCGTCCGCGACCTCCTTGATCAGGAACAGCTGGTCGACGAACCACGGGTCGATCTTCGTGGCCTCGAAGACCTCCTCGGGCGTAGCGCCCGCGCGGATGGCCTGCATGACGGAGTTGATGCGCCCGTCGGTCGGCCGTACTGCCTCGGCCAGCAGCGCTGCCTTGTCGCCGATCTCGCCGACGAACGTGAACTGGCTGCCCTTCTTCTCCAGCGACCGCAGCGCCTTCTGGAGGGCCTCGGTGAAGTTGCGGCCGATGGCCATGGCCTCGCCGACCGACTTCATGGTCGTGGTCAACGTCGAGTCCGCCGAAGGGAACTTCTCGAAGGCGAACCGCGGGGCCTTCACCACGACGTAGTCGAGCGTCGGTTCGAAGGAGGCCGGGGTCTTCTCCGTGATGTCGTTCGGGATCTCGTCGAGGGTGTAGCCGACGGCCAGCTTCGCGGCGATCTTGGCGATCGGGAAGCCGGTGGCCTTCGACGCGAGGGCCGAGGATCGCGACACGCGCGGGTTCATCTCGATGACGATGACGCGGCCGTCGTCCGGGTTGACCGCGAACTGGATGTTGCAGCCGCCGGTGTCGACCCCGACCTCGCGGATGATCGCGATGCCGATGTCACGCAGGCGCTGGTACTCGCGGTCGGTCAGCGTCATCGAGGGAGCGACGGTGATCGAGTCGCCGGTGTGCACACCCATGGGGTCGAAGTTCTCGATGGAACAGACGACCACCACGTTGTCGTTCTTGTCGCGCATCAGCTCCAGCTCGTACTCCTTCCAGCCGAGGATGGACTCCTCCAGGAGCACCTCGGTGGTCGGAGACAGGGTCAGGCCCTGGCCGGCGATGCGGCGCAGTTCCTCCTCGTCGTGGGCGAAGCCGGAACCGGCGCCGCCCATGGTGAAGGAGGGCCGGACGACGACGGGGTAGCCGCCGAGCGTCTCGACGCCCGCGATCACGTCGTCCATGGAGTGGCAGATGACCGAACGGGCGGACTCGCCGTGCCCGATCTTCGCGCGGACGGCCTCGACGACGCCCTTGAAGAGATCGCGGTCCTCGCCCTTGTTGATCGCCTCGACGTTGGCGCCGATCAGCTCGACACCGTACTTCTCCAGGACACCCTGCTCGTGCATGGAGATCGCGGTGTTCAGGGCCGTCTGGCCGCCCAGGGTGGGCAGCAGCGCGTCCGGCCGCTCCTTGGCGATGATCTTCTCGACGAACTCGGGGGTGATCGGCTCGACATAGGTGGCGTCGGCGATCTCCGGGTCGGTCATGATCGTCGCCGGGTTGGAGTTGACCAGGACGACCCGGATGCCCTCGGCGCGCAGGATGCGGCACGCCTGGGTGCCGGAGTAGTCGAACTCGGCGGCCTGGCCGATGACGATCGGGCCGGAGCCGATGACCAGGACGGACTGGATATCGGTGCGCTTAGGCACGCTGGCCCTCCATCTGGACTGTGCTCATCAAAGACGTGAAGCGGTCGAACAGGTAGGCGGCGTCATGCGGGCCCGCTGCCGCTTCGGGGTGGTACTGGACGCTGAACGCGGGCCGGTCGAGCAGCTGGAGCCCTTCCACGACCTGATCGTTCAGACATACGTGCGAGACCTCGGCGCGCCCGTAGGGTGTCTCGGAGACCCGGTCGAGCGGCGCGTCCACGGCGAACCCGTGGTTGTGGGCGGTGACCTCGACCTTGCCGGTCGTACGGTCCTGCACGGGCTGGTTGATGCCCCGGTGGCCGTACTTCAGCTTGTACGTGCCGAACCCGAGCGCCCGTCCCAGGATCTGGTTGCCGAAGCAGATGCCGAAGAGCGGCGTACCGCGCTCCAGGACCGCCTGCATGACGGCTACGGGGTGGTCGGCGGTGGCCGGGTCTCCCGGCCCGTTGGAGAAGAACACACCGTCGGGATTGACGGCGTACACGTCCTCCACGGTCGCCGTGGCGGGCAGTACGTGCACCTCGATGCCGCGCTCGGCCATCCGGTGCGGGGTCATGCCCTTGATGCCGAGGTCGACGGCGGCGACGGTGAACTTCTTGGTGCCGATCGCGGGGACGACGTACGTCTCCTTGGTGGCGACCTCGGCCGAGAGGTCGGCGCCCGTCATCTCCGGGGCCTGGCGCACCTCGGCGAGCATGGTGCCGTCGTCGGGCAGCGCGCTGCCCGAGAAGATGCCGACGCGCATCGCGCCGCGCTCCCGCAGATGACGCGTCAGCGCGCGCGTGTCGACGCCGGAGATGCCGACCACGCCCTGCCGACGGAGTTCCTCGTCGAGGGAGCGCCGGGAGCGCCAGTTGGAGGGCACGCGCGCGGGGTCGCGTACGACATAGCCCGCGACCCAGATCCGCCCCGACTCGGGATCCTCGTCGTTGACGCCGGTGTTGCCGACGTGCGGGGCGGTCATGACGACCACCTGGCGGTGGTACGACGGGTCGGTGAGGGTCTCCTGGTAGCCGGTCATACCGGTGGAGAAGACGGCCTCTCCGAAGGTCACCCCCACGGCCCCGTAGGCACGGCCGCGGAAGATCCGGCCGTCCTCCAGGACGAGTACGGCGGGAGTTTTGGTGGCTCCCCGGGTGGAGGTCGTCATCGTGCGCCTTCCGTTTCCGTCGTCTTGTTGATCATCTGGTTCAGGGTGCGGACCCACTCGTTGTGCTCGGCCGCGCGGTCGGACCGGAACCCGGAGTCGAGCAGCTTGCCGCCGTGCTCCCAGGTGACGACCAGCAGGCCGCCCTCGCTGAGAACCTTGCCCGCGATGCCCTTGTCGAGCCGGGCCTCGCGCAGGGCCTCCAGAGGGACGTAGAAGTCGGCCGCCCCGGGGCGTACGACCACCAGTCCCGCGTCCGTCAGCGTCAGCTCGACCCGGCTGCGGGTGCCGAGGCCGTGCGCCACGATGCGGTCGAGCCACTGCCCCGCGGTGGTGGAGCCGTGGTAGCGCCCACTCATCGACAGCACAGTCAGTCTCGCCGCACCGGGCTCGTCCGGCGCGGCGAGCAGCTCGGGCAGGTCGCCCTGGAGCGTGCCGCGCCACTTCCAGCCCTCGCGCATCAGCCAGTAGATGAGCGCGACGAAGAGCGCCAGCCCCACCAGCCAGCCCACGCGGGCGGCCCAGTCGGTCACCTCCGCCGACTTCTGTTCGGCGGCGACGTACGTCAAATGCGGCAGTGATGTCACGCGAGCTTCCCGTCGACGAGCGTGGCCTTGCCCCGGAGCCACGTGTGCGTGACACGGCCCGGCAGCTCACGGCCCTCGTACGGGGTGTTGCGGCTGCGGGAGGCGAAGCCCGCGGGGTCCACGGACCCACGGTATGCCGTGTCGACGAGCGTGAGGTTGGCGGGCTCACCTGCCGAGACGGGGCGACCGTGGCCCGTCGCCCGCCCGATGCGCGCGGGGGCGAAGGACATACGGTCGGCGACGGTCGCCCAGTCCAGCAGTCCGGTGTCCACCATCGTCTCCTGGACCACTGACAACGCGGTCTCCAGGCCGACCATGCCCATGGCGGCGGCGGCCCACTCGCAGTCCTTGTCCTCGTGCGGGTGGGGGGCGTGGTCGGTGGCGACGATGTCGATCGTGCCGTCGGCGAGCGCCTCGCGCAGGGCCAGCACATCGCGCTCGGTGCGCAGCGGCGGGTTGACCTTGTAGACGGGGTTGTACGTCCGGACCAGCTCGTCGGTGAGGAGCAGGTGGTGCGGGGTCACCTCGGCGGTGACGTCGATGCCCCGGGACTTGGCCCAGCGGACGATCTCGACGGACCCGGCGGTCGACAGGTGGCAGATGTGGACGCGGGAGCCGACGTGCTCGGCGAGCAGCACATCGCGCGCGATGACCGACTCCTCGGCGACCGCGGGCCAGCCCCCGAGCCCCAGCTCGGCCGAGACGACGCCCTCGTTCATCTGGGCGCCCTCGGTCAGCCGCGGCTCCTGCGCGTGCTGGGCGACGACCCCGCCGAAGGCCTTCACGTACTCCAGGGCGCGCCGCATGATCACGGCGTCGTCGACGCACTTGCCGTCGTCGGAGAAGACGGTGACACCGGCCGCCGACTCGTGCATGGCGCCGAGCTCGGCGAGCTTCCTGCCCTCCAGGCCGACGGTGACCGCGCCGATGGGCTGCACGTCGCAGTAGCCGTGCTCCTGGCCGAGCCGGTAGACCTGCTCGACCACACCGGCGGTGTCGGCGACCGGGAAGGTGTTGGCCATGGCGAACACGGCCGTGTATCCGCCGCCGGCCGCCGCCCTGGTCCCGGTCAGCACGGTCTCGGAGTCCTCGCGCCCCGGCTCGCGCAGATGCGTGTGGAGGTCCACGAGCCCCGGCAGCAGCACCTTGCCCTCGGCCTCGACGACCTCGGCCCCTTCGGCGGACAGGCCGGCACCGACGGCGGCGACGGTCTGGCCCTCGACCAGCACGTCCTGCGGCTCGCCACCGAGCACCCGCGCACCACGAATAAGGATCTTGCCCATGTGTCTTACTTCTCCTCGGTACGGGTGTGGGTGACGGCGGGTTCGTTGCCGCCGAGCAGCAGGTAGAGCACGGCCATGCGGATGGAGACACCGTTGGTGACCTGCTCGATGGCGGTGCAGCGCTCGGAGTCGGCGACCTCGGCGGTGATCTCCATACCGCGGACCATCGGCCCGGGGTGCATCACGATGGCGTGCTCCGGCATCCGCGCCATGCGGTCGCCGTCGAGGCCGTAGCGCCGCGAGTACTCGCGCTCGGTCGGGAAGAACGCGGCGTTCATACGCTCGCGCTGCACCCGCAGCAGCATCACCGCGTCGGACTTCGGCAGGGTGCTGTCCAGGTCGTAGGAGACCTCGCAGGGCCAGCTCTCGACGCCGACCGGCACCAGGGTCGGCGGCGCGACGAGGGTGACCTCGGCGCCGAGGGTGTGCAGCAGGTCGACGTTGGAGCGGGCGACGCGGCTGTGCAGGATGTCGCCGACCAGGGTGATGCGCTTGCCTGCGAGGTCCTGGCCGATGCCCGCGTCCCGGCCGACGAGCCGGCGCCGCATGGTGAAGGCGTCGAGCAGGGCCTGCGTGGGGTGCTGGTGGGTGCCGTCGCCGGCGTTGATGACGACCGCGTCGATCCAGCCGGAGGTGGCGAGCCGGTACGGGGCCCCGGAGGCGCCGTGCCGGATGACGACCGCGTCGACACCCATGGCTTCGAGGGTCTGGGCGGTGTCCTTCAGGGACTCGCCCTTGGAGACGCTCGACCCCTTGGCGGTGAAGTTGATGACGTCCGCCGACAGGCGCTTCTCGGCGGCCTCGAAGGAGATCCGGGTCCGCGTCGAGTCCTCGAAGAAGAGGTTGACGACGGTACGGCCGCGCAGGGTCGGCAGTTTCTTGATCGGCCGGTCGGCGACCCGGGCCATCTCCTCGGCGGTGTCGAGGATCAGGACGGCGTCGTCACGGGTGAGGTCGGCGGCCGAGATGAGATGACGCTGCATCTTTCAGGCTCCGTAAGGAAGTTCAGGAGATTCCGGGCAGGCAGGGGCAACGTGAAGGGGCGTACGGCGCGGGGCCGCACGCGCACGCGTGCTACTGCTGGGCGGTCTGCTTCACTCCGAGCAGCACGGTGTCCCGACCGTCCTCCTCGGCGAGCTGGACCTTGACCGTCTCCCGCAGCGACGTGGGGAGGTTCTTGCCGACGTAGTCGGCGCGGATGGGCAGTTCGCGGTGGCCGCGGTCGACGAGGACGGCGAGCTGCACCGCGCGCGGGCGCCCGAGGTCGTTCAGGGCGTCGAGGGCGGCGCGGATGGTGCGGCCCGAGAAGAGCACGTCGTCGACGAGGACGACCAGTCTGCCGTCGAGTCCGTCACCGGGGATGTCCGTGCGGGCCAGCGCGCGCGGCGGGTGCATGCGCAGGTCGTCGCGGTACATGGTGATGTCGAGCGAGCCGACCGGGATCTTGCGGTCGGTGATCTCCGCCAGCTTGGCGGCGAGCCGCTGGGCGAGGAAGACACCCCGGGTCGGAATGCCGAGGAGCACCACGTCGTCGGCACCCTTGGCGCGTTCGACGATCTCGTGGGCGATGCGGGTCAGCACCCGCGCGATGTCGGGGGCTTCCAGAACGGGCCGTGCGTCGGCCTCGTACTGCTGCTTGTCCTGCTCTGAGTCCATAGGAAACGGACCTCCTTCTCCGCCTCACAGGACGGATCATTAAAGGACGTCGGAATTGCGCCATCCACGGTACCAGCCCGCGCAACACACCTGATCACCCCCCTGGCATCACGCGTCACCCGACTGCAGTAACCGCACGTCGCCCGGCGTGGAAGGGCCCGGCGGGACCATTCGGCTTGACGGGGAAGAGTAACGCTGCGTAACCTCACAGTGAGTCACCAGCCGCGCGGCTCGTCCGCACGTCGACACTGTGTCCGGGAGCTATATGTCCAGCGAATACGCCAAACAGCTCGGGGCCAAGCTCCGGGCGATCCGCACCCAGCAGGGCCTTTCCCTCCACGGTGTCGAGGAGAAGTCCCAGGGACGCTGGAAGGCGGTCGTGGTCGGTTCGTACGAGCGCGGCGATCGTGCCGTGACCGTGCAGCGCCTCGCCGAGCTGGCGGATTTCTACGGGGTTCCGGTGCAGGAGCTGCTGCCGGGCACCACGCCGGGCGGAGCCGCCGAGCCGCCGCCGAAGCTCGTCCTCGACCTTGAGCGGCTGGCCCATGTGCCGGCCGAGAAGGCGGGGCCCCTCCAGCGCTATGCCGCGACGATCCAGTCGCAGCGCGGCGACTACAACGGCAAGGTGCTGTCGATCCGCCAGGACGACCTGCGCACGCTCGCGGTCATCTACGACCAGTCGCCCTCGGTCCTGACCGAGCAGCTGATCAGCTGGGGTGTCCTGGACGCGGACGCGCGCCGCGCCGTCTCCCACGAGGACAGCTGAGCCCGACGGCTTTCAGCCGTTGAGCAGAAACGTGCCGCCGGGGTGGCCGGAACCTATGGGTTCCGGCCACCCCGGCGCCGTTTTGCGGGCTTCGCAGGCCCTCTTGGCACCTCCGGGTACGCGGATACCCCCGGCCCGTCCCCACGCTCCCCTGGTCGCACCTGGTCGCACCTGGTCGTATGAACGCCGGTGGGCCCCAGCGACACACTGCTGGGGCCCACCGGCGTTCATACGTATGACCAGACGCCCGAAGGCCTGGCTCGGCTCAGGCCTCGTCGCGGCGCAGCGTGGACTTCAGGTCCTTGAACCGGCCCAGGAGCCCGTTGACGAACGAGGGCGACTCGTCCGTGGAGAACTCCTTCGCCAGCTGCACCATCTCGTCGAGGACGACGGCGTCCGGGGTCGCGTCGACCCAGATCAGCTCGTAGGCACCGAGGCGCAGGATGTTGCGGTCGACGACCGGCATCCTGTCGAGCGTCCAGCCGACCGAGTACTGCGAGATCAGCTCGTCGATGCGCTTCGCGTGCTGCGCGTAGCCCTCGACGAGTTCCATCGTGTACTCGCTGACCGGGGGCTGGCGGGTGTCGGCCCGGGAGAGCCGGATCCAGTCCCCGAGGACCGTCTGGACATCGGCCCCGCGCTGGTCGCCCTCGAAGAGGATCTGGAAGGCACGCTTGCGGGCCGTGTTGCGGGCAGCCACGGTTAGCTGTTCACCCGGCCGAGGTAGTCGCTCGTACGGGTGTCCACCTTGATCTTCTCACCGGTGGTGATGAAGAGCGGGACCTGGATCTGGTGGCCGGTCTCCAGCGTGGCCGGCTTGGTGCCGCCCGTGGAGCGGTCGCCCTGGACGCCCGGCTCGGTCTCCTGGATGACGAGCTCGACGGCGGCCGGCAGCTCGACGAAGAGCACCTCGCCCTCGTGCTGCGCGACCGTGGCGGTGAAGCCCTCGATCAGGAAGTTGGCGGCGTCGGCGACGGCCTTGCGGTCCACCATGAGCTGGTCGTAGGTCTCCATGTCCATGAAGACGAAGTACTCGCCGTCCATGTAGGAGAACTGCATGTCGCGCTTGTCGACAGTGGCCGTCTCGACCTTGACACCGGCGTTGAACGTCTTGTCGACGACCTTGCCGGAGAGCACGTTCTTGAGCTTGGTGCGCACGAAGGCAGGGCCCTTGCCGGGCTTGACGTGCTGGAACTCGACGACGGACCAGAGCTGGCCCCCGTCGAGCTTGAGCACAAGGCCGTTCTTGAGGTCGTTCGTGGAAGCCACGGTTGCGGAATCTCCTGGACTGACGTGGACGACCCCGGGGCAGACGCGACAGCTCGAAGCTAGAGCGCGAGCAGTTCCTTGGTCGTGATGGTGAGTAGCTCGGGTCCGCCGTCCGCCTCAGGGCGGACGACGAGCGTGTCATCGATCCGGACACCGCCCCGGCCCGGGAGGTGGACCCCCGGTTCGACGGTGACCGGCACGCAAGCGTCCAGTTTACCCATGGCCGCGGGGGCGAGCTGCGGCTCCTCGTCGATTTCGAGCCCGACACCGTGTCCGGTGAGCTCCGGAAGGCGGTCCGCGTACCCCGCGGAGTCCAGCACCTGGCGTGCCGCGCGGTCCACGTCACGGTAGGCGGCGCCGGGTGTCAGGGCCTCCCGTCCAGCGCGCTGGGCTGCGAAGACGAGGTCGTAGAGCTCGATCTGCCAGTCGGCCGGCGAGGTCCCGATGACGAACGTGCGGCCGATTTCACAGCGGTATCCGCGGTAGACGGCGCCGAGACAAACAGAGAGGAAGTCTCCTTCTTCCACGCGCCGATCGGTGGGCCGATGCCCCCGGCGGCCGGAGTGGGGCCCGGTGGCGACGGCGGTCGCGAAGGCGGGCCCGTCGGCACCGTGATCGACGAGCCGCCGCTCCAGTTCGAGGGCGAGATGTCTCTCCGTACGCCCGACGAGGATGGACTCCAGCAGCTCACCGAGCGCCTGGTCGGCGATCTCGGCGGCGATCCGCAGACAGGCGATCTCCGCCTCGTCCTTGACGAGGCGGAGCTGCTCGACGGCGCCACCGAGGTCGGCGAGGCGCAGCCGGGGTGCGACCGAGCCGATGGCGCGATGCCGGGCCACGGTCAGATGGTGTTCCTCGACGGCGAGGGACTCGGCGCCCTGCGCGGCGGCGAGATCCGCGGCGGCGACGGCCGGATCACCGCCGGGCGCGGACAGGGCGTGCACGCGCAGGGCCTCGTCCGGACGGCTTCCCTCGGGGAGCCGGTCGTCCTCGGGTCCCGCCCACACGAGCAGGTCCTCGCGCTTTCCCAGCAGCAGTACGGCTCCCTGCGGGGCCGCGCCTGCGAGATACCGCACATTGGCGGCCCGGGAGACCAGCGCTCCCGCACTGCCGCCCGCGTGACACCGCTCCCGAAGCCGCGCTCTGCGCGCCGCGTACACCTCTGACATGCCCCGAGCGTAAGAGCGCGCACGGCTTGCCGCCGGTCGGAGAGGGCCGACCGGGCGGGAGGTGGAGGCACGCCGTAGGTTTCGCCCCCGCCGCCCTTGCCCGCCCCGTCTCGGGGGCGCTGCCTCCGAACCCCCGCTCCTCGAACGCCGGAGAAGCTGACATACCAGCCCGACCGAAGCTGGGGTGCGGGACGGACAGGGGCGGCGGGAGCGACCACTCGTTCGGCCCACCGGGACGTGGCGATCACCGGTCGGTGTCCGGTAGGCACGCGCCCGGAGCCGGGCGTACCCTGCCCCGCTTGCGAGGCGCGCGGCCCGTCTACCACTTGGGCGGGCTGGCCAGCAGCCGCGCGAGGACGTCGTCCAGGACTTGGGCCGTCGCCGGTACGTCGAGCTGGGAGTTGTCGATGATCGGGAGCCCGGAGCCGTACCAGCCCGCCATCCGGCCGTGGATGCGGGCGACCTCCTCGTCCGTGAGGCGGCGGTTGCCCGAGCGCTCGGCGTTGCGCTCCAGGACGATCTCCAGGCCGGGCAGCAGCACGACCGGCAACAGGCCGGGCCCGACGTGCCGCTTCCAGCCGCCGAGGCCGATGACCGGGCGGTCGGGGAAGACCGCGTCGTCGAGGATGCACGAGATGCCGTTGGCCAGGAAGTTGCGCGCGGCGAAGCCGCAGGTGCGGCGGGCGAGACGATACTGCGCCTCGGAATGGTCGTTCCACCCCGACTGCGGGTCGGCGAAGCCCGAGCGGACCCATTCGCGTACGTCGTCGAGGCTGATGTGCGCGGTGGGCACCCGGCGATGGTCCGCCCAGTACTTGGCGACACTCGTCTTCCCGGCGCCCGCGGGGCCGATCAGCAGCACGGCGAGGGGCACGGAGGCAGGATCGACGGGGCCCGTGGCGGGCGGCGGACCCGGCGTCGGGACGAAGTCGCCCTGCGGCAACCGCATATGGCCGGTGGTGTCCGGCGTGGGCGGCACCGGGGCATGCTGCGGAACGGGAGCGTGTTGGGGGACCGGCGGATGCTGTGCCTGCGGGCCCGGTCCCGAGGCGCCTGTGCCGGGGTAGACCGGCGCCGGAGCCGGTGGCCGGCTCGGGGGTGCGGAACCCGGGTGCGCGCCCGGGTGTTGCTGCCCCGCGTGCGGGGCGGCCGACGACCAGTCGGCGCCCGGTCCTTGCCCCGGCTGGTGGGGCGGCGGCAGCGGAGACCCCACTGCGTCCTGCATCCGGTGCCACTCCATCTCGTACAGGCGATTGGCGCTGGCAGGCGGGGCACGGACCCCGCTCGCCACCGAACGGTACCGTCCCGGGCCGCCGTTTGGTGAACGGCCCGGAACGGCCCGAAGTGCCCGTCGCCACACGCGAATCGGGCCAAGCGCCCGAGCGGGGAGCTACTGCCCCACTTCGCCGTAGGCGGCGAGGAGGACGGCCGGGTCGGGTCCCTCCAGGACGGTCGGCTTGGCCAGTCCGTCCAGGACGATGAACCGCAGCAGGTCGCCCCGGGACTTCTTGTCGAGCTTCATCGTCTCCAGCAGCTTGGGCCACTGGTCGTAGCGGTAGTGCAGCGGCAGGCCCACGGACTCCAGGACCGTGCGGTGCCGGTCGGCCGTCGCGTCGTCCAACCGCCCCGCGAGGCGGCCCAGTTCGGCCGCGAAGTGCATGCCGACGGAGACGGCCGCGCCGTGCCGCCACTGGTAGCGCTCGTTCTTCTCGATGGCGTGCGCGAGCGTGTGCCCGTAGTTGAGGATCTCGCGCAGGCCCGACTCCTTCAGGTCCGAGGAGACGACCTCCGCCTTCACCTTGATCGACCGCTCGATCAGCTCGGCCGTGTGCGGCCCCGCCGGGCTGCGGGCGGCCTGCGGGTCGGCCTCGATCAGCTCCAGGATCGCCGGGTCGGCGATGAAACCGGCCTTGATGATCTCCGCGAGCCCGGACACGTAGTCGTTGACCGGGAGCGAGTCCAGCGCGGCCAGGTCGCAGAGCACACCGGCGGGCGGATGGAAGGAGCCGACGAGGTTCTTGCCCTCGGCGGTGTTGATGCCGGTCTTGCCGCCGACCGCCGCGTCCACCATCGCCAGGACGGTCGTCGGGATCGCGATCCAGCGCACCCCGCGCAGCCAGGTCGCGGCCACGAAGCCGGCCAGGTCGGTGGTCGCCCCGCCGCCGACACCGACGATGACGTCGGTGCGGGTGAAGTGGGACTGACCGAGCGCCTTCCAGCAGTAGGCGGCCACCTCCGCGGTCTTGGCCTCTTCCGCGTTCGGCACCTGGATGGCGACCGTCTCGAAGCCCTGGCCCGCCAGGTCGGCGCGCAGCGCCTCACCCGTCTCCGCGAGCGCCTCGGGGTGGATCACCGCGACGCGCTTCGTCCTGGGGCCGATCAGCCCGCCCAGCTCCTCCAGGAGTTGGCGGCCGATCAGGACCTCGTACGGGTCGCTGCCCGCCGTGCCGCCGACCTGGATCCGCGTCACTGCCTCGCTGCTCATGCTGACTTCAACTCCAGTGCGTCCAGGACGGCTTGGGTGACCTCTTCGGGCGTACGGCCGTCGGTGGCGACGACCGCGTCGGCGACCTCCGTGTACAGATGGCGGCGGGCCTCCATCAGTTCCCGCCACTGCCGGCGCGGGTTGACCGCCAGCAAGGGGCGGGCCGCGTTCAGGCCGGTGCGCTGGACCGCTTCCTCGACGTCCATCGAGAGGTAGACGACCCGGTACCCGGCAAGCAGCTCACGGGTGTCCTCGTCGAGGATCGAGCCGCCGCCGAGGGCGAGGACGCCGTCGTGCTCGGCCAGCGCCCGCTGGACCGCCTGCTTCTCGACGGCCCGGAAGGCCGGCTCGCCCTCGTCGACGAAGATGTCGGCGATCGTGCGGCCCTGCTCGGCGACGATGTCGTCGTCGGTGTCCCGGTACGCGCAGTCGAGCCGCTCGGCCAGCAGCCGCCCGACGGTGGACTTGCCGACGCCCATCGGCCCGACCAGCACAATCTGCATCGCGCTCACCGGACGATCAGGTGTTCGAGGTAGGACTCCACATTGCGGCGGGTCTCGGGCACGCTGTCGCCACCGAACTTCTCCACGACCGCGTCGGCCAGGACGAGGGCGACCATCGCCTCGGCGACGATGCCGGCCGCCGGAACAGCGCACACGTCGGAGCGCTGGTGGTGGGCCTGGGTCGCCTCGCCGGTGACCACGTCGACGGTCTGCAGGGCGCGCGGCACGGTCGCGATCGGCTTCATCGCGGCCCGCACGCGGAGCAGCTCACCCGTGGACAGGCCGCCCTCGGTGCCACCGGAACGGCCGGTCGCGCGCCGGATGCCGTCGTCGGTCGGGACGATCTCGTCGTGCGCCTTCGAGCCGGGCACGCGCGCGAGGTCGAAGCCGTCGCCGACCTCGACGCCCTTGATGGCCTGGATGCCCATCAGCGCGGCGGCCAGCCGCGCGTCGAGGCGCCGGTCCCAGTGCACGTGCGAGCCCAGGCCCACCGGCACGCCGTACGCCAGCACCTCGACCACACCACCGAGGGTGTCGCCGTCCTTGTGGGCCTGGTCGATCTCCGCGACCATCGCCTTCGACGCGTCCGCGTCCAGGCAGCGCACCGGGTCCGCGTCCAGCTTCTCGACGTCGGAGGGCTTGGGGTAGACGCCGTAGGGCGCCTTCGCCGCCGCCAGTTCGACGACGTGCGAGACGATCTCGATCCCGGCCGCCGCCTTCAGGAACGAGCGGGCCACCGCGCCCAGCGCCACCCGCGCCGCGGTCTCACGCGCGGAGGCGCGTTCCAGGATCGGGCGGGCCTCGTCGAAGCCGTACTTCTGCATGCCCGCGAGGTCGGCGTGACCGGGGCGGGGGCGGGTCAGCGGGGCGTTGCGGGCGAGCCCGGCCAGGATGTCCGGATCCACCGGGTCGGCCGCCATCACCTGCTCCCACTTCGGCCACTCGGTGTTGCCGACCATCACCGCGACCGGCGAGCCCATGGACAGACCGTGCCGCACGCCGCCGAGGAAGGTGATCTCGTCCTGCTCGAACTTCATCCGGGCACCGCGCCCATAGCCGAGCCGCCGCCTCGCCAGGTGGTCCGCCACCAGCTCCGTGGTGATCGGCACGCCGGCGGGAAGACCCTCCAACGTCGCGACAAGAGCGGGACCGTGGGACTCCCCCGCGGTCAACCAGCGCAACCTGCTCAACGGTGCTCCTCATACTCGCGCCCTGGTACTGCCCTGCGTACGCGCGTCCTCGCGTACGGCGACGGCGTGACCGGGTGCGCGGCCCTGGCCCGCCACCCCGATCCTCCCACGTCCGGGCCGGATGGCTGATCGGCGGTCCAGCAAACGGACGGGGAACGGAATGGGGTCAGCGATCGGCCAGTGCCTTCTCGCCCGCCCTGCGCATCGCGCCCAGCGGGCCCGGGACGATCCCGGTCATCTGCTCCACCTGAAGCACCGCCTGGTGCACCAGCAGGTCGAGTCCGCTCACGACCGCCCCGCCGTACGCCGACCAGCGGGCCGCGAGATCGGTCGGCCAGGGGTGGTAGAGCACGTCGAACAGGGTCGCGGGCCGTTCCGGGACCGCACGGGAGAGTTCGTCCGTCGCACCGGCCGGGGTCGTGGCGATCACCAGCGGGGCGTGCAGCGCCCGGGCGGCGCCCGCCCAGTCCGCCGTACGGAGTTCGACGTCGAGGCGTTCGCCCCACTGCCGCATCTCCGCGGCCCGGGCCTCGCTGCGGACGTACACGACGACCTCGCCGGTGCAGATCCGGGCCAGCGCGGCGAGCGCGGAGGAGGCGGTGGCACCGGCGCCGAGGATCGCGGCGGAGTCGACCTGTTCGATGCCGTGCTCGCGCAGGGCGCCCACGATCCCCGGGATGTCGGTGTTGTCGCCGACGCATCGCCCGTCCGCGCCGAACACGACGGTGTTGACGGCCTCGACCGACGCGGCCGTCTCGCTGACCTCGTCCAGCAGCGGGATGACCGCCCGCTTCAGCGGCATCGTGAGCGACAGCCCCGCCCACTCGGGCCCGAGCCCTCCGAGGAACTCCGGCAGTCCCGCCTCGTCGACCTCGAAGCGGTCGTACGTCCAGCCGGTGAGCCCCAGTTCCTCGTACGCGGCGCGGTGCAGCACCGGGGAGAGGGAATGGGCGATCGGGGAACCGAGCACCGCGGCCCGGTAGCCCTCTCCGTGCTCAGCTGCCGCTTTTGCGTTGTGCATTGAATTGACGGACCAACTCTTCGTGTTCGGACAAGGTCTTGGTGAACTTCGTCGTCTTGCCGTCGAGGGAGATGAAGAACATCCACCCACCGCCGTCGGGGTTCAGTGCGGCTTTCAGCGCCTCGTCGCCCGGATTCCCGATCGGCCCGGGCGGCAGACCCTTGTAGAAGTACGTGTTGTACGGGTCGTCGTAGTTCCGGATCTCCGACGTCGAGATATCGATCTTGCTCTGGTTCTTGAGGTAGTTGTACGTCGAGTCGAATTCGAGCTTCTGGTTGGTGATGTCGTTCGACGTCTTGAGGCGGTTGTAGATGACAGAGGCCATCTTCTTGAAGTCGTCGTGCGTCACGCCCTCGGCCTGGACGAGACTCGCGACCGTGATGACCTGTAGCGGACCGTCGAGGTCGAGTTCCTTGGCCTTCGCTTCGAGGTCGAGCGTGCCGTATGTCGCGTTGGCCTGTGCCACCATTTCCTTCAGGACCTCCGCGGGTTTCATACCCTTGGCAGCGGGATAGGTCGCCGGGTAAAGGAAACCTTCCAGCGGATCCTTGATGTTCTCGCTGTCGTTCGCCCAATCCGGAAGTCCGAGGTTCCTGTAGTCCGCCTTGGCAACCTTCGCGGTGGCACCCTTGGGAAGGCCGAGTTGTTTATCGATCGCCTCGTAGACCTGGACGTTTCGCCAGCCGGGGGCAACGATCAGATTGTTCTGGCTCTTGGGGTCGAGCATCAACGCGACGGCACTCTTGGCGGACATCTCTTTGTTCAGGACATAGACGCCGGCCTGGATCTTCTTCCCGTCGGGATTCTCCGACTGCGCCGAGACAAAGGCGTCGACACTCTTGACGACGCCCTTCGCCTTCAACTCGTTGGCGATCTCGTAACCGCCCGCACCCTTGGGGATCTCGACCGTCACCGTCGCACTCGTGCCGTCACCCGCGTAGTCGGGCGCCTCGCCGAAACGATTTTGGTAGAACTGGTACCCGAAATACCCGATTCCGGCGATGCCGCCACCGAACACCAGGACGACCACCAGGCAGGCGATTCCGTTGCGGCTCTTCTTGGTCTTGCCGCCCTTCCCACCCTTGTCGCCATCACGGCCCTTCCGGTCACCCCGGCCCCGACGCCCTCCCGGCTCCTCGGGCTCGTCGCCATCGTCACCGCCCGCGAAGAAGGCGTGCTCGCCCTGATCGGGGCCGGGGTCCCAGCCGACCTGCGGTTCCCGTTCCGGCTCCGGTTCGGGTTCCGGCTCGGCACGGCGCCTGGCCGGCGGCTCGGGCGGCGGGTACGCGTCGGGCGTGCCGTAGTAGTCGGGCTGCTCACCGCCGTACGCGGCGGCCTGCTGGGCGTACGGGTCCGTGGGGTCGGCGACGTACGGGACCTGCGCCTGCTGTCCGGCGTCCCAGCCACCGTTCGCGTACTGCTGCTGACCCGGATCGATGTACTGCTGCGGGTACTGCTGATGCTGGGCTTGCTGCTGGTACTGCTGTGGGTACTGCTGGTTCGGGTACTGCTGCTGCGCCTGACCGTAGGCGGCCTGCTGGCCGTCGGTGCCCCAGTCGCCGTACTGCGACTGCTGCGGCTGTTCCTGCTGCGGGTAGTGCTGCGGCTGGCCGCCGTAGGAGGACTGGTCGGCCTGGGCCTGCTGTCCTTCCCATCCGACGTCCCCGTACAACGGGTCCTCCGGATGCCACGGTTCGGAGCCTGAGCCCCGGCCATACTCAGTCATCAATCCCCTAGAGCCGCGAGGCGGCCGATCACGCGGCCCCCACATCGCCGCTACCGTTCCGCCTCTTACTGTGCGGCTACTGTTCGAACAGAGCCACAATCGCGCGGAACGTTACCGTATCGCGATCAGATGACCACTTCGACGCCCTCGCCGGGTGCTTTACCTGACACCCGTTCGGATTCCAGGGCCTGCTGCAGGATGATCACGGCTGCGGCCTGGTCAATGACCGATCTGCCCTTTTTCGATGTCACGCCCGAAGCACGCAGTCCCTGACTGGCCGTCACCGTCGTCATACGTTCGTCCACCAGACGCACCGGGATTGGCGCGATCAGGACGGCCAGCTGCTGGGTGAACCCGCGGACTTTCACGGCGGCGGGGCCCTCGCTCCCCTTGAGGGAGCGAGGGAGGCCGACGACGACCTCGATGGGTTCGTACTCGTCGACGAGTTGCTTCAACCTGCGCTGAGCTGCGGGAACGTCTCGGCCCGGGACCGTCTCCACCGGAGTGGCGAGGATCCCGTCGGGGTCGCACGAGGCGACCCCGATGCGGGCGTCCCCGACGTCGATCGCGAGTCGACGGCCGCGGCGCATGGCGTTGTCGTCGCCGCTCACTTGGCCGTTTCCGCCACAAGGCGCTCGACGGCGTCGGCGGCCTCGCCGACGGCGGCCGGGTTCTGGCCACCGCCCTGGGCGACGTCCGGCTTGCCGCCACCGCCGCCACCGAGGGTCTTGGCGGCCGTGCGAACCAGGTCGCCCGCCTTGAGACCGCGCTCACGGGCGGCCTCGTTCGTGGCGATGACCGTCAGCGGCTTGCCGTTGGCCGTGGTGAAGAGGGCCACGACGACGGCCCGGCCGCCCTGGATGCGGCCGCGTACGTCGAGCACCAGCTTGCGCAGGTCGTCGGCGCTCGTGCCGTCCGGCACCCGACCGGTGACCAGGGCGACACCGTTGACGTCCTTGGCGCCCTGGGCGAGACCGGCGGCCGCCTGGAGAACCTTCTCCGCGCGGAACTTCTCGATCTCCTTCTCGGCGTCCTTCAGCTTGCCGAGCATGGCGGAGACCTTCTCCGGAAGCTCCTCCGGGCGGCCCTTGACCAGCTCCTGGAGCTGGGCGACGACCGTGTGCTCCCGGGCCAGGAAGTTGTAGGCGTCCACGCCGACCAGGGCCTCGATACGCCGGACACCCGAACCGATGGACGACTCACCGAGCAGCTTGACCAGGCCGAGCTGAGCGGTGTTGTGGACGTGCGTGCCGCCGCACAGTTCCTTGGAGAAGTCGCCGATCGTCACGACGCGGACGCGCTCGCCGTACTTCTCGCCGAACTCGGCGATGGCGCCCTGCTTCTTGGCCTCGTCGAGGCTGAGGATCTCGGCGTGCACGTCCAGGTCGCGCGCGAGCACCTCGTTGATCTGCTGCTCGACGTCGGTCATCACGGCCGTCGGGACGGCGGACGGGGAGCCGAAGTCGAAGCGGAACCGGCCGGGCTGGTTCTCGGAACCGGCCTGGGCGGCCGTCGGGCCGAGGGCGTCGCGCAGGGCCTGGTGGGTGAGGTGGGTGGCCGAGTGGGCGCGGGCGATGGCCTTGCGGCGGCGCACGTCGATGGCGGCCTGGGCCTTGGCCCCGACGGTCACCTCGCCGACCTGGACGACGCCCTTGTGGACGTACACGCCGGGAACCGGCTTCTGGCAGTCGCGGATCTCGATGACGGCACCGGTGTCGATCCTGATGCGGCCGGTGTCGCCGATCTGGCCGCCGCCCTCGGCGTAGAACGGGGTGCGGTCGAGGACGATCTCGACCTCGTCGCCCTCGGTGGCGGCCGGGGAGGAGACCCCGTCGACGAGGATGCCGACGACCGTCGACTCGCCCTCGGTACGGTCGTATCCGACGAACTCGGTCTCACCGGCGGCGTCGGCGATCTCGCGGTAGGCGCCCATGTCGGCGTGGCCGGTCTTCTTGGCCTTGGCGTCGGCCTTGGCGCGGTCCCGCTGCTCCGTCATCAGGCGCCGGAAGCCGTCCTCGTCCACGGAAAGGCCCTGTTCGGCGGCCATTTCGAGGGTGAGGTCGATCGGGAAGCCCCAGGTGTCGTGGAGCAGGAAGGCCTTGTCGCCGGCGAGGACCTGGCCGCCGGCGGCCTTGGTCTCCGTGACGGCGGTGTCGAGGATGTTGGTGCCGCCCTTGAGGGCCTTGAGGAAGGCGGCCTCCTCGGCGAGGGCCACGGTCTCGATGCGCTTGCGGTCGGTGACGAGTTCCGGGTACTGCTGGCCCATCATCGCGATCACGACGTCGATGAGGTCCTGGACCACCGGGCCGGTGGCACCCAGCAGACGCATGTTGCGGATGGCGCGGCGCATGATGCGGCGCAGAACGTAGCCGCGGCCCTCGTTGCCGGGCGAGACGCCGTCGCCGATGAGCATCACGGACGTGCGCATGTGGTCGGTGACCACGCGCAGGGACACGTCCGAGGCGTGGGCGTCGCCGTAGCGGACGCCGGTCAGCTCGGTGGCCTTGTCGATGACGGCCATGGAGGTGTCGATCTCGTACATGTTCTGCACGCCCTGCAGAATCATGGCGAGCCGCTCCAGGCCGAGGCCCGTGTCGATGTTCTTGCTCGGCAGGTCGCCGAGGATCTCGAAGTCCTCCTTCGAGGTGCCCTCGCCCCGCTCGTACTGCATGAAGACGAGGTTCCAGATCTCCACGTACCGCTCGTCGTTGACGGCCGGGCCGCCCTCGACGCCGAACTCGGGTCCGCGGTCGTAGTTGATCTCGGAGCAGGGTCCGCAGGGCCCGGGGACGCCCATGGACCAGTAGTTGTCCTTCTTGCCGAGGCGCTGGATGCGCTCGGCCGGGACGCCGATCTTTTCGCGCCAGATCGTCTCGGCCTCGTCGTCGTCCAGGTAGACCGTGATCCACAGACGCTCCGGGTCGAGCCCGTAACCGCCCTTGTCCTGGGGCGAGGTGAGCAGCTCCCAGGCGTAGGTGATGGCGCCTTCCTTGAAGTAGTCGCCGAAGGAGAAGTTGCCGCACATCTGGAAGAACGTGCCGTGCCGGGTGGTCTTGCCGACCTCTTCGATGTCGGGCGTGCGGACGCACTTCTGCACGCTGGTGGCGCGCGACCACGGCGGCTTGACCTCACCGAGGAAGTAGGGCTTGAAGGGGACCATGCCGGCCGGGACCAGGAGCAGAGTCGGGTCGTCCGCGATGAGCGACGCCGAAGGGACGACGGTGTGCCCGCGCTCCTCGTAGAAGCTCAACCAGCGGCGACGAATCTCGGCCGACTCCATCAGTGGTCCTCATTCCGGTTGTACGAGTGCTTGTTGTCCAGCATCCCGTAGTGCTTCTCATCGTGCTTCTGGTTTTCGGGCCCGCGGTCGAGGGCGGCGAACCGCCGCTGCGGGGGCAGGCCGCGGCCCGGGGATTCGGCGATCCCGAGGGCCTCGCCCAGCTCGGCCTCGCGCTGGGCCATCCCGGCCCGCACGTCGAGGGCGAACTCCTTGACGCGGTGGCCGGCTTCGATCGCCTTGTTGGCGGCCTGCGCGGCCAGGTGCTCGGGGGTCAGCTGCCGGATCTTGCGGTTGACCTTGGTGGTGGCCCACACACCGGCCGCGGCGCCCGCGGTGAACCAGAACGTACGGCGGAACATGACGGGGTTCAGCCCTTCTGCCTGCGGCGCTTTTGGCCCTTCGGGGCCCGTACCGTGCGACCGACGATGACCGTGCGCCGGGCCCGCTCGGGCTCGGGCACCTCGTCGGCCCTGTTGCGGCTCATCGCCCGGCGTACGCCGTATCCGAACGCGGCGACCTTGACGAGCGGGCCGCCGAAGGTCGAGGCGACGGTGGTGGACAGCGCCGACGCGTTGGAGGTGACCTCCTGGACGTCGGTCGCGATGGCGTCCACCCGGTCGATCTGTGTCTGCGCGGAGCGCACGGCCTGGGAGGCGTCGGCCAGCAGCGGCACCGCCTGTTCCGTCACCTCCGCGACCAGCTTGGTGGTCGCCCTGAGCGTCTGGGCCAGCCTCACCAGCGCCACGGCGAGGAAGGAGACCAGGATCGCCCAGAAGACGGCCACCAGGATCCCGGCAACCTCTCCACCGGTCACACCGCACCGCTCTCTGCGCTCGTAGATCGACTGAGTTCTGGGGGTACTTCACTTGGGTTTGGATACTTCGAAAGTCGCCCCCGACCCTATCGCGCCGGAGGTGGCTCTCCGTACCCGGACGGGGCCTGCCGGGGCGGCGGTGGGACACGGCCGAGGCCGTATGCGAAAGCCCGCCGCTCCCCCGCCGGCGAGGGCGGGGAAACGACGGGCCAGGGCGCGAAGCCGGTGGTACCAGGTACTACAGCCGCTGGATCAGCGGGCGTAGTACTCGACGACGAGCTGCTCGTCGCAGATCACCGGGATTTCCTTGCGGTTCGGCTCGCGGTCCAGGCGGAAGGCCAGGGCGCCGAGGTTCACCTGCAGGTAGCGCGGGGTCTCGCCGTCGGGGGCGAAGCCACCGGCGCGGGCGACCTCGAACAGCGTCTTGCTGCGGCTGCGCTCGCGGACCATCACGACGTCGTCGGGACGGACACGGAACGACGGCTTGTCGACCTTCTGGCCGTTGACCTCGATGTGGCCGTGGACGACCATCTGGCGGGCCTGGTAGATCGTGCGGGCGATGCCCGAACGCAGAACCAGGGCGTCGAGACGACGCTCCAGCTCGATGACCAGGGCCTCACCGGTCTTGCCCTGCGTCTTGGCGGCACGCTCGTAGGCGCGGACGAGCTGACGCTCGGACACGTCGTACTGCGCGCGCAGACGCTGCTTCTCCAGCAGACGGACCTTGTAGTCCGAGTTCTGCTTGCGGCCACGACCGTGCTCGCCCGGCGGGTAGGGGCGGGCCTCGAAGTACTTGACGGCCTTCGGGGTCAGCGCGATGCCGAGGGCACGCGACTTCTTGACCTTGGGGCGGGGCTGGTTAGCCACTTCTTTTCCTTTTCCTCTTCGGCTGCCTCAGGGTTACGGGAGGTCGCATCCGCAGCCGGGGATTCCCGGCAGGTCCACGAGGGACTTGCCAGGCAGCCGTTCCCCTGTGCTGGGCACATACGTGCAGCACACGAACGGCCCACCGACCGTTCCCGGAACCCGGGTGGTGGTGGGCTGCCCGCGACACCTACGAAGGTGCGCGACGCTCCTGGATCAGAAGATCCGGCTGGTTGTCCCGCCTGAGGCGCCGGCCGAAGCCGGACACGGGACGCAGCACTGCGCAGGATTCTACAGCGTGCTCAGGACCGCTTGCGACCGAGGTGTCTTCTGGTCCACTCGACCGCGTCCGCGTACCGGGCCTCGGCTCCGTGCCGGGTCGGTTCGTAGTACGTGCGGTTCTTGAGCTCCTCCGGGGCGTACTGCTGCTCGGCGATTCCCTCCGGCAGGTCGTGCGGGTACACGTACCCCTGCGCGTGGCCGAGCTTGGCGGCGCCCTTGTAGTGCCCGTCGCGCAGGTGCATCGGCACGGGTCCCGCATGGCCCTTGCGTACGTCCTCCATGGCGGCGCCGATCGCGGTGGTCGCGGCGTTGGACTTGGGGGCCAGGGCGAGGGCGATGGTGGCGTGACTGAGGGTGAGGGCGGCCTCCGGGAAGCCGATCATGGCGACGGCCTGCGCGGCGGCGACGGCTATGGGCAGGGCGTTCGGATCGGCGAGGCCGATGTCCTCGCTGGCGGAGATCATCAGACGGCGGGCGATGAAGCGGGGGTCCTCGCCGGCCTCGATCATGCGGGCGAGGTAGTGCAGGGCCGCGTCGACGTCGGAGCCCCGGATGGACTTGATGAGGGCGCTGGCCACGTCGTAGTGCTGGTCGCCGTCCCGGTCGTACTTCACGGCCGCCCGGTCGACCGTCTCCTCCAGGGTCTGGAGGGTGATGTCCGCGTCGCCCTTGTCGAGCGCGGCTCCGGCGGCGGCCTCCAGGGCGGTCAGGGCACGGCGGGCGTCTCCGCCGGCGATCCGCAGCAGGTGTTCCTCGGCGTCCCCGGGGAGCGTGACGGCGCTCTTGAGACCACGCTCGTCGGCGACCGCGCGGCGCAGCAGGCTGCGCAGATCGTCGTCGGTGAGGGGTTCGAGGGTGAGGAGGAGGGAGCGGGAGAGGAGGGGCGAGATGATGGAGAAGTACGGGTTCTCCGTGGTTGCCGCGATCAGGGTCACCCAGCGGTTCTCGACAGCGGGGAGCAGGGAGTCCTGCTGGGCCTTGCTGAAGCGGTGGATCTCGTCGAGGAAGAGGACGGTCTCCTTGCCGAAGCCACCGGTGGCACGGCGGGCCCCGTCGATGACCGCGCGGACCTCCTTGACGCCCGCGGTGATCGCCGACAGCTCGACGAAGCGCTTGTCGGTGGCCTTCGACACGACGTACGCCAGGGTGGTCTTGCCGGTGCCGGGCGGGCCCCAGAGGATCACGGACGACGGTCCGGCCGGTCCGCCCTCGCTCTCGCCGACGAGTCGGCGCAGCGGCGATCCCGGCTTCAGCAGATGCTGCTGGCCCACGACCTCGTCGAGGACACGCGGGCGCATCCGCACGGCCAGGGGACTTCCGGACGGGTCCTTCTCCTGGCGTGCTTCGGCTGCGGCGGTGAACAGGTCGGGCTCCACGCTGAAAACCCTACCTGGGGGTCCGGGGGTGTCCCCCAGAAGGCTCAGTACCGCACTGATCATGCCTGCGGCGCCGTCAGCTGGTCCAGAACTCCCACCAGCGGGTCAGGACCAGCATCCCGATGATGCCGATGTGCAGGACCGGCACGACCCAGGTGAACTCGCCGAAGAAGCTCCTGAGCCACTTCGGCGCGGGGATGAACCCGTTCCTGACGTTGAACGAGGTCACGTACCAGAACATGATGATCGTCGCGACCCAGGCCAGGGAGCACCACAGGCACAGCGCGTTGATCCGGTACAGGGACTGGAACTGCAGCCAGGTGCAGAATCCGACGCCGAACAGGGTCCCCGCGTTGAAGGTGAGCCAGTACCAGCGCGGGAAACGGGCCCGGCCGAGGAGGCTCATGCCGACGCAGATGACGATGCCGTAGGCGACGAGGCCGAGCATCGGGTTGGGGAACCCGAAGGCGGCGGCCTGCTTGCTCTCCATCACGCTGCCGCAGGACACGACGGGGTTGAGGCTGCAGCCGGGGGTGAACGTCTTGCCCTCGACCTTGGCTTCCAGCAGCTTGAACTTGTCGATCGTGATGACCCACGCCGCGAGCAGGCCGGCCGCGCCGGTGAGCAGCAGCATCACGGCGAACGCACGACTTCCGCCCACGGAACGGGATGCCTCGGCGGGGGGCTCGGGCCGGTCGGTGGAGACACCGTCCTTCATCACTGTCGTCTTGGTCATCACGCCGTTCCGTTGCTTCGAGAGGGGGGTTGGCGGGCACGGTCATTGTGCCGCACACGGGCGCGTGTCCACCGTTCGGTGGACATAAGCAGGTGCGCGCGGCCGTCCCTGTGGGCCCGGCTCGGGACGAGGCTCGACGGCATGAATGCCTGCTGGGCCCCGGCCCCGGGACGGCGGCGAGGGCACACGTGTCGGAAATCGTCCGGGGGGGACGAATCAGCACGCGCCGAGTTGACGCTGCACGAACCGCACACTTCACCCCCGCCGCCCTTACCCGTCCCGTCCCTGGGGGCCTGCGACCCCCAGACCCCCGCTTCGGCCCTGAAGGGGCCTCGTCCTCAAACGCCGGACGGGCTGGTATGTCAGCCCCTCCGGCGTTTGAGGAGCGGGGGTTCGGGGGCGCGGAGCCCCCGAGGATGGGACGGGTAAGGGCGGCGGGGGCGAAGGACACCCCGGCGCCTCAGCCCAGCCGCGATTCCAGTTCCGCCACGATCTCGTTCACGCCGATCGCCGTCTGCTCCCCGGACGCCATGTCCTTCAGCTGGACCACACCCTCCGCGAGGTCCCGCTCACCGGCGACGATCGTGTAACGCGCCCCACTCCGGTTCGCGTTCTTCATCGCCCCCTTCAAGCCCTTCGCCCCGTACGAGAAGTCCGCCGCGACCCCCACTTTGCGCAACTCCGTGACCTTCGCGAACAGCACCCGGCGAGCCTCCTCGCCCAGCGGCACCGCGAACACACTTGTCGCGGACGGGAGTTCGAGCTCGACCCCCTCTGCCTCAAGAGCCAGCACCGTACGGTCGACGCCCAGCGCCCAGCCCACGGACGGCAGCGCGGGACCGCCGAGCATCTCGGACAGGCCGTCATAGCGCCCGCCGCCGCCCACCGCGGACTGCGAGCCCAGTCCGTCGTGGACGAACTCGAAGGTCGTACGGGTGTAGTAGTCGAGGCCGCGGACCAGCTTCGGGTCGTCCTCGAAGGCGACGCCCGCCTCGGTGATCAGCTCGCGGACCTCCTCGTGGTACGCCTTGCAGGCGTCGCAGAGGTAGTCCCGCAGCAGGGGCGCCCCCACCAGTTGCTTCTGGACGTCGTCCCGCTTGTCGTCCAGTACGCGCAGCGGGTTGATGTCGGCCCGGCGCAGCGTCTCCTCGTCCAGGTCGAGGCCCCGGAGGAAGTCCTGCAGCGCGGCCCGGTAGACCGGACGGCACTCCTTGTCGCCCAGCGAGTTCAGCAGGATGCGGAAGTTCCGCAGGCCCAGCGTCCGGTACGCCTGGTCCGCCAGGATGATCAGCTCGGCGTCGAGCGCGGGATCCTCCGCGCCGATCGCCTCCGCGCCCACCTGCGAGAAGTGGCGGTAGCGGCCCTTCTGGGGGCGCTCGTAGCGGTAGTACGAGCCCGAGTACCAGAGCTTGACCGGGAGGTTGCCCAGCTTGTGGAGGTTGGCCTCCAGCGCCGCGCGCAGGACCGACGCCGTGCCCTCGGGGCGCAGGGCCAGCCTGTCTCCGCCCTTGGTCTCGAAGGCGTACATCTCCTTCGTCACGATGTCCGTCGACTCTCCGACGCCCCGGGCGAACAGTTCGACGTTCTCGAAGCCGGGTGTCTCGATGTAGCCGTAGCCGGAGTTGCGCAGCGGGGCCGCGATGGCTTCCCGCACCGCCAGGAACTTCGCGCTCTCCGGCGGGATCAGGTCGTACGTGCCCTTGGGGGCCTTGAAGGTGCTCACGGGAGGTCTCTCGTCACATTCCTCGTCGGTGAGGGGGGTTCGATCCCTCGCCGCGATCTTGAAGGCCGGCCGCCACCTGCCGCAGATACGGGTTGGTGGCGCGCTCCTGGCCGATGGTCGTCTGGGCGCCGTGGCCGGACAGCACCACGGTCGAGTCGTCGAGCGGCAGGCACACACGGGCCAGCGAGTCGAGCATCTCGGCCATGTCACCGCCGGGGAGGTCGGTGCGTCCGATGGAGCCGGCGAAGAGCAGGTCGCCCGAGAAGAACACGGACGGGATGTCCGTGGTCTCGGGCATCCTGAACGTCACCGACCCCTTGGTATGGCCCGGCGCGTGCGCCACGCTCAGTTCGAGTCCCGCCAGTTCCAGCCGTGCGCCGTCCGTGAGCTCCTTGACGTCGTCCGGCTCCCCGATGGTCAGCTCGCCCAGCAGCGGCATGCCGATGGAACGGCCGAGCGCCTTCTCCGGGTCGCTCATCATGTAGCGGTCGTCGGGGTGGATCCACGCCGGGACGCCGTGCGCGCCGCACACCGGGACGACCGAGGCCACATGGTCGAGGTGGCCATGGGTGAGGACGACGGCGACGGGCTTGAGCCGATGCTTCTTCAGCGTCTCCTCGACTCCCTCGGCGGCCTGGTGGCCCGGGTCGATGATCACGCACTCCTCACCGGCGGCGGGAGCGACGAGATAACAGTTCGTCCCCCAGGCGCCGGCCGGGAACCCGGCAATGAGCACGATCGTCCTTCGATTTGTGGTGTACGTGGTCGTACGGGGTGGATGGCAGTGCCGCAGAGCCTACCGGCGCTGCCGTTTCCTCAGCGAACCCATATACGGTACGGGGCACACGCAGGCGATCGGTACCCAAGACGCACGCGTCCCAGTTGACGTACGAGACGCATGAGGAGAGAACCCGGTGGTCACCCAGGAGCAGCGGCGGCGTCAGCTCGCCCGGGAGAAGTTCTTGCGGCAGCAGCAGCGGCGTACGGCCGCGCGGCGCAAGGCGAACGTGCGCAACTCGGTGATCGCGTCGGTCCTCGGCGTGATCGTCGTGGGCAGCGTGCTGTCGTATGCGACCGGGGTCTTCAAGAACGACGACAACAAGTCGAACGCGAGCGCGGAGGTCACTCCGAGCGCCTCGCCGAGCAAGGCCGCGGACCCCTGCGAGAAGGCGGCCGAGGGGAAGGTGAAGTCGCTGAGCTGGAAGAAGGAGCCGGCGATGACCATCGACAAGTCGGCCAAGTACGACATGAAGCTCGCGACGACCTGCGGCGACATCGACATCGCCCTGAAGACGTCCGCGGCCCCGCACACGGTGAACTCGTTCAACTTCCTCGCGAGCGAGGGCTATCTCGACCACACCAAGTGCCACCGGCTCACCACGAACGGCATCTACGTGCTGCAGTGCGGTGACCCGAAGGGCACCGGTATGGGTGGTCCCGGCTACACCCTCCCGGACGAGAACCTGAAGGACAAAACCCTCAAGAACAACATCTACCCGGCGGGCACGATCGCCATGGCCAACACGGGCCAGGCGCACACCGGCGGCAGCCAGTTCTTCCTGGTCTACCAGGACAGTCAACTTCCGCCCAGCTACACACCGTTCGGCACGATCTCCGCGTCGGGCATGAAGGTCCTGAAGAAGATCGCCGCGGCCGGTGAGGCCACGGGACAGGGTGACGGCGCACCGAACGCGACCGTTGTGATCAACAAGGCGACCGTAACGAAATCCTGACCGCCAACAGCGAAACTTCGGTCGCGCGGGATGCGGACAGCATCCCTGCCGGTCGCCTATGTTGGCCGAGACGAAACTGTGGACGATGCCCGGGGGTGCAGAGCCCTCCGCAGGCATCATGTGGAGGAGGCGCTGTGAGCAGCGACCCGTGGGGCCGCGTCGACGAGACGGGGACCGTGTACGTGCGTACAGCCGACGGTGAGCAGGTCGTCGGTTCCTGGCAGGCCGGCTCCCCCGAGGAGGCGTTGGCCTACTTCGAGCGCAAGTACGAGGGCCTGGTTGTCGAGATCGGCCTCCTCGAAAAGCGAGTCAAGACCACCGATCTGTCCGCGAAGGACGCCCAGGTGGCGATCGACCACATCCGCGAGCAGGTGGACGCCCACCACGCGGTCGGCGATCTGGCCTCGCTGAGGGTCCGGCTGGACAAGCTCGTCGAGACCGTCGAGGCCCGCCGCGAGGAGCGCAAGCAGCAGCGGGCCAAGCAGTCCGACGAGGCGCGGGGCGCCAAGGAGGCGCTGGTCGTCGAGGCGGAGGAGCTGGCGCAGTCCGACCAGTGGCGGTCCGCCGGCGAGCGGCTGCGCGCGCTGGTGGACACCTGGAAGGGGCTGCCTCGGCTCGACCGGAAGTCGGACGACGAGCTGTGGCACCGCTTCTCGCACGCCCGCTCGGCGTTCTCCAAGCGCCGCAAGGCACACTTCGCGTCCCTGGACGCGCAGCGCGAGGACGCCCGCAAGGCCAAGGAGAAGCTGGTCGCGGAGGCCGAGGCACTGTCGACGTCGACCGACTGGGGTCCGACGGCGGCGCGCTACCGCGAGCTGATGACGGACTGGAAGGCCGCGGGCCGTGCCCAGCGCGAGCACGAGGACGACCTGTGGAACCGCTTCCGCGGCGCCCAGGACGTGTTCTTCGCCGCGCGCAGCTCGGTCTTCGCCGAGCGGGACGCGGAACAGACCGAGAACCTCAAGCTCAAGGAGGAGCTGGCCGAGGAGGCCGAGAAGCTCCTGCCGATCACGGACCTGAAGGCGGCGCGCGCCGCTTTCCGTTCGCTCAACGAGCGCTGGGAGGCCATCGGCCATGTGCCGCGGGACTCGCGGCCGAAGGTCGAGGGCCGGATGCACACGGTCGAGCGGGCCCTTCAGGAGTCCGAGGAGACCGAGTGGCGCCGGACGAACCCGGAGGCACGCGCGCGTGCCGAGGGTCTGACCGGCCAGCTCCAGGCGGCCGTGGACAAGCTCGGCGCCCAGATCGAGACCGCCAGAGCACAGGGCAACAACGCCAGGGCCGACAAGCTCCAGAAGGAGCTGGACGGCCGTCAGGCGCTGCTGGACCAGGCACTCAAGGGTCTGCAGGAGTTCGGCGGCTAGGTCGGTCCGGCGGTTCCGGTTCCGGTTCGGCAGGTTTCCCGTTGCGTCGCATTGCAAGAGGGGCTCCCGTACGTCTCGTACGGGAGCCCCTCTGCGTACCGCTCGTGGTTACGGCCTGCGGGCCGAGGTCACCCGGTACACGTCGTAGACGCCCTCGACGCCCCTGACGGCCTTCAGGACGTGCCCCAGGTGCTTGGGGTCGCCCATCTCGAAGGTGAAGCGGGAGGTGGCCACCCGGTCCCTCGACGTCTGGACGGCCGCCGACAGGATGTTGACGTGCTGGTCGGACAGGACGCGGGTGACGTCCGACAGAAGGCGGGAGCGGTCCAGTGCCTCGACCTGGATGGCGACCAGGAAGACCGAGGACTGGGTGGGCGCCCACTCGACTTCGAGGATGCGCTCGGGCTCCCGGTTCAGTGACTCGATGTTCACGCAGTCGTTGCGGTGAACCGACACGCCGCTACCGCGCGTGACGAATCCGATGATGGGGTCGCCGGGTACGGGCGTACAGCAGCGGGCGAGCTTCACCCAGACGTCGTCGACGCCCTTGACGACCACACCCGGGTCGTTGTTGCTGCGGCGCTTGCGGCTGCGGGCGGGCGGAACGGCCTCGTCCATCTCCTCGGTGGCCGCCTCCTCGCCGCCGAGCGCCTGCACGAGCTTCTGTACGACGTTCTGCGCGGCCACATGGCCCTCGCCGATCGCCGCGTACAGGGACGAGATGTCGGGGTAGCGCATCTCGTGGGCGAGGGTGACGAGGGAGTCGCCGGTGAGAATGCGCTGGATCGGCAGGTTCTGCTTGCGCATCGCGCGCGCGATGGCGTCCTTGCCCTGTTCGATCGCCTCGTCGCGCCGCTCCTTGGAGAACCAGGCGCGGATCTTGTTGCGGGCGCGCGGCGACTTGACGAAGCCGAGCCAGTCGCGGGAGGGCCCCGCGCCGGCCGCCTTGGAGGTGAAGACCTCCACCAGGTCGCCGTTGTCGAGGGTGGATTCGAGCGGTACGAGACGGCCGTTGACCCGTGCCCCTATGGTCCGGTGGCCGACCTCGGTGTGCACCGCGTACGAGAAGTCGACCGGGGTCGCACCCGCCGGAAGCGCTATCACGTCGCCCTTGGGCGTGAAGACGAAGACCTCGTTGCGGGACAGGTCGAAGCGCAGGGACTCCAGGAACTCGCTGGGGTCCTCGGTCTCCTTCTGCCAGTCCAGCAACTGCCGCAGCCAGGCCATGTCGTTGAGGTGGTCGTCCTTGCCGGTGGTTCTCGGCTGGTCCGACCGCACCTTGGAGGCGCCGGCGACGGCCTCCTGCTTGTACTTCCAGTGCGCGGCGATGCCGTACTCGGCACGGCGGTGCATGTCGAACGTCCGGATCTGGAGTTCGACGGGCTTGCCGTTGGGCCCGATGACCGTCGTGTGCAGCGACTGGTACATATTGAACTTGGGCATCGCGATGTAGTCCTTGAACCGGCCGGGGACCGGGTTCCAGCGCGCGTGCACGGTGCCGAGGGCGGCGTAACAGTCGCGGACCGTGTCGACAAGTACACGAATACCCACGAGGTCGTAGATCTCCGCGAAGTCACGGCCTCGGACGATCATCTTCTGGTAGACGCTGTAGTAGTGCTTCGGGCGCCCGGTGACGGTGGCCTTGATGCGGGCCGCGCGCAGATCGCTCTGCACCTCGTCGGTCACTATGGCCAGGTACTCGTCACGCTTCGGTGCCCTCTCGGCCACCAGCCGGACGATCTCGTCGTACATCTTGGGGTAGAGGATCGCGAACGCGAGGTCCTCCAGCTCCCACTTGATGGTGTTCATACCCAGGCGATGGGCGAGCGGCGCGTAGATCTCCAGCGTCTCGCGCGCCTTCTTCTCCTGCTTCTCGCGCTTGAGGTAGCGCATGGTGCGCATGTTGTGCAGCCGGTCGGCGAGCTTGATGACGAGGACGCGCGGGTCCTTGGCCATGGCGACGACCATCTTGCGCACGGTCTCGGCCTGCGCGGCCTCGCCGAACTTGACCTTGTCCAGCTTGGTGACGCCGTCCACGAGGAGCGCGACGGAGTCGCCGAAGTCTCGGCGGAGCTGGTCGAGGCCGTACTCGGTGTCCTCGACCGTGTCGTGCAGCAGACCGGCCATCAGTGTCGCCGGGTCCATGCCCAGCTCGGCGAGGATCGTGGTGACGGCCAGCGGGTGGGTGATGTACGGGTCGCCGCTCTTGCGCTTCTGGCCGCGGTGCCAGCGCTCGGCGACCTGGTAGGCGTTCTCGATCTGGCGGAGCGTCGCCGTCTCGATCTTCGGGTCGTTGCTGCGCACCGCCCGCAGCAAGGGCTCAAGGACCGGGTTGTACGGGTTGGAACGCTGTCCGCCGAGTCGTGCCAGCCGGGCGCGTACGCGGTTCGGGGAGCCGGAGCGGGCGGGCGGCTGGCCGGAGACCGGGCGGGCGGCGGGTGCGGGAGCCGGGGTGGGTGCGGGTTCGGGCGTGGCCGGCTCGGGCGTGACCGGCTTCGGACGCGAGGGCTCGGCCGCCCGGTCGACGGGGGCGGACTGGGCGTGCTCGACCGGCCCGTGCGCGTCGACGTTCGCCGTCTCTGCGGGCGTGGCCGCGGGCTCCGAGCCGGGCTCGGGCTTGGCGGCGGTCAGGGGCTGGGCCTCGTCTGCCAAGAGGACTCCTCGTGCGCGATCCGGGTCCCCCGGTCAGGCTCCGGAGACCCCATGGTAGCGATCCCGGGCTCCGGCATCGCGTCCAGGCCGCTGAGACGGCCTTCTACCGGAGAAACGCGTGAGGCGGGCACCGGATTCCTCCGGTGCCCGCCTCCGTCGCTCCATGTGTCTGCCCGCAGCCCTGTGGGATGCCTCAGATGGTGATCAGTGCCTCCAGCAGCGCTCCCGACAGCGCGGACTCGAGCCGCTGCCTGCCGCCGAGGAAACCGAGCTCCATGAGGATCGCCACACCCGCGACCTCCGCGCCGGCCCGCCGGATCAGCTGGACCGAGGCCTCGGCTGTACCGCCCGTGGCCAGTACGTCGTCGATCACCAGGACGCGGTCGCCCGCGTTCAGGTCCTCGGCGTGCACCTCGATCTCGGCGGAGCCGTACTCCAGGTCGTACGCCTGGCTGAGCGTGGCTCCGGGGAGCTTGCCCGCCTTGCGTACGGGGATGAAGCCCAGGCCTGCCCGGACCGCGACCGGGGCACCCAGGATGAAGCCGCGGGCCTCCAGGCCGACGATCTTCGTGGCCCCGCTGCGGACGGCGATGTCCGCCAGGGCGTCGGTGAGCGCGGTGAACGCCTCGGGGTCCGCCAGGAGCGGGGTGATGTCCTTGAACATCACCCCCGGCTCCGGGTAGTCCGCCACATCGCGGATACGGCTGAGCAGCAGTTCCCTGACCGCGGTCATCGGCGCTTGCCCGAGGGCCGGCCGCGACCCCGGTTGCGGGAGGCCGGCTGGTTGCGCGGACCGACGACCGCCGGAGCGGCGTCCTCGTCCTCGTCGTCGTACGGCTGCTCGTCACTGACCGTGGCCGTCGGGGCGTCGTCCTGCCCGGCCTGCGCCCGCTTGGCCAGGACGCGCTTCTTGAGGGCCTTCATCTGCGGCTCGCGCTCCTTGAGGTCGGCGACGAGCGGCGTGGCGATGAAGATCGAGGAGTACGCACCGGCCGCGAGGCCGACGAACAGCGACAGCGAGATGTCGTTGAGCATGCCGGCGCCGAGCACACCGCCACCGATGAACAGCAGGCCGGCGACCGGGAGGAGCGCGACCACCGTGGTGTTGATGGAGCGGACCAGGGTGCCGTTGATCGACCGGTCGGCGATCTCGCTGTAGGTCCAGCGGGTCTGCTTGGTGATGTCCTTGGTCTGCTCCTTGAGACTGTCGAAGACGACGACCGTGTCGTACAGCGAGTAACCGAGAATCGTCAGCAGACCGATCACCGTGCCTGGCGTCACCTCGAAGCCGACGAGGGCGTAGATGCCGACCGTGATGGTGATGTCGTGGATGAGCGCCACCAGCGCGGCCACGGCCATGCGCCATTCGAAGGCGATCGCCAGATAGATCACGACGAGGAACATGAAGATCACCAGGCCCTGCCAGGCCTTGTTCGCGACCTGATCGCCCCAACTGGGGCCGACCAGCTCACCGGTGATGTCCTTCTCCGGAATGCCGAGGTCGGTGGCGAGCTTCGCGGAGACCTTGTCCGCCGCCGCGGTGTCGATGGTGGCGACCTGGATGCGCAGGCCGTCCTTGCCGAGCGTCTGGACGATCGCGTCGTGGCCGGAGGCCTCCTCCGCGTACTTCTCGGCCTGGCTCACCGACACGCTGGTCTTCTCGATGGTGAAGACGGCACCGCCCTCGAACTCGATGCCCATGTTCAGGCCGCGCACCGACAGGCCGAGGATGGCCGTGATGGTGATCAGGATCGAGAGGCCGTACCAGATGAAGCGCTTGCCGACGAAGTCGTAGCCGATCTCGCCTCGGTGGAGCCGGGCGCCGAGGGTGCCGAGTTTCGACATCTCACGCCTCCTTCATGTCGACGGGCGCGGACGCGCGACGGGTGCGACGGAGCGGCGGTTTGGCGCCCAGGCGCTGCGGGTCGAGGCCGGACCAGCTGTGGCCCTCCGCGAAGAACTTCTTGCGGGCGAGGATCGTCATCAGCGGCTTGGTGAAGAAGAAGACGACGACCACGTCGAGCAGAGTGGTCAGACCGAGCGTGAACGCGAAGCCCTGGACCTTGCCGACGGTGACGATGAAGAGCACCGCGGCGGCCAGGAAGGACACGAAGTCGGAGACCAGGATGGTGCGCCGGGCACGCGGCCAGCCGCGCTCGACGGCGGGCCGCAGCGAACGGCCCTCCCGGATCTCGTCCCGGATGCGTTCGAAGAACACGATGAACGAGTCCGCGGTGATACCGATCGCGACGATCGCACCACAGACGGCCGGCAGGTTCAGCGCGAAGCCGATGCCCGGACCGAGCAGCGACATGATCACGTACGTGAGGACGGCGGAGACCAGGAGAGAGGCGATGGCGACGGCCGACAGACCCCGGTAGTAGACCACCAGGTAGACGACGACCAGGGCCAGGCCGATCGCACCCGCGATCAGACCCGCCTCCAACTGCTCGTCGCCGAGCGCGGGGCTCACCGTGCTGACGCTCGACTCGGCGAAGGTGAGCGGGAGCGCGCCGTACGACAGCATGTTGGCCAGATCCTGGGCGTCGGTCTGGGTGAAGCTGCCGGAGATCTGCGCGGAGCCGCCCGTGATCGCCGTGCTCACGTACGGGTTGGAGACGACCTCACCGTCCAGAACGATGCCGAACTCGTTCTGCGGGGCCTGGTTCTGGGCGAGGCGGCCGGTGACCTCACCGAACTGCTTGCTTCCCTTGGACGTGAAGTCCATGGTGACCTGCCAACCCGCGGCACCCTGGGTGTCGAAGACGGCCTGGGCCTTCTCGACCTCGGTGCCGTCCACCTCGGACGGGCCGAGGATGAACTTCTGCCACTGGCCCTGCGAGTTCTTGCCGCAGGCCACCGTGGGCTCACTGGGCTTGACGCCGTCACCGGTGACGGCGCGGACGGCCTTCTTGGTGCAGTCGAGCGCCGTGTACTTCGCCTGGAGCGCCGCGGTGGCCGCGTCGGCAGTGGGGGTCGCCGACGGCGACGCGCTGGTGGTCGCGGACGACGAGCCGCTCGGCGTCGGCGTCGCGTCGGCCTTCAGGGCGTCGGTGACCGGACGGCCCTGCGAGGTGGCGCTGGCCGACGGGCTGGGTGAGCCGGACGACGTCGAGGTCGCCTTGTCACCCGTCTCAGAGGCCGACGGCGAAGGGCTGCCGGACGTGCTCGCGCTCGGCGTGGGGCTGGCCGTCGCGGCGACGCCCTGCACCTCCAGGGCCAGAACGGGACGGAAGTAGAGCTTGGCGGTGGTGCCGACCTGTTCCCGGGCCTGCTTGGAGTTCGTGCCCTTGGGGATGTTGACGATGATGTTGTCGGATCCCTGGGTCTGAACCTCGGCCTCGGAAACGCCAAGACCGTTGACACGGCGGTTCATGATGTCGACCGCGGTGTCCATGTTGGTCTTGTTGATCGCGTTCGGCTGGCCCGGCTCGTTCTTCGCCGTGAGCGTGATGCTCGTACCACCGGCCAGGTCGATGCCGAGACGCGGAGTCGTGTGTCCCGAGAGGAACATGCCTCCGGTGAGCGCCACGATGGCGATCAGAATGAGGGCCAGCGAGCGTCCTGGCTTGCTCTGGGAGCTCGCGCTCCGGCCCTTCTTAGGTGCTGCCACCTTCTCGTACTCCCTCTCGGGCCGCCTCGCGCCGGGTCAGCGCGGCCGGCGGCCATGACATGGTGACGGGACTCCCTGCGAGAACCGCACGTGTCGGGGGTACGGGACGCGAGCGGATCGCGCCGCGCTCCTCCCCCGGAACGCGGCTACTTCGCGTCGGACTCGCCGTCAATCTTCTTCGGCTCTTCTTCCGCCTTCACCTCAGCGGCCTCGGTCTCGCCAGCCGGCTTGTCGGCCGCGTCCTTCTTGCCGAGGTCGATGGGCTTGTCGTCGGAAGCGGCGGAAGCGTCGTCGGAGGGCTCGTCGGTCTCGGTGAGGGAGGAGGCGTCGTCCGGAACGACGGCTTCGTCGGTCTTCAGGTCGTGCTCGATGCCGTGAACGATGCGGTTGTACTCGTCGTCGCCGAGGACGGCGCCGATGGAGTTCTTCGCGAAGAGAAGCTCGACACCCGGGCCCGCGTCAAGGAGGACCGTCTCCTCGTTGACCTCCTTGACCGTCGCGTACATGCCCCCGATCGTGCGGACACCGGTACCGGGCTGCATGTCGTTACGCATCTGCGCGGCGGCCTGCTGCTTGCGCTTGGCCGAGCGGGTCATCAGGAACATGGCCCCGATGAGCACGATGAACGGGAGGAGGGTCACGATATTCACGGGACGGAATTTCCTTCGCACTACCGCGTCGGTGAGCGGCCTGGTGGATGGGGGTGTGGTCGGCGCCACCTACGAAGTTACAAAGGCGGCATCGGCGGAGTCTAAGCGAGTCCGCACTCCAGGAACAACGCTCAGCATGGCACCACGGTTCCTGAGCCTGCGAGCAGCCGCGCCCTCACGCCCCGAACAGGTCCTGTTGTCCGCTTCCCCCCGTTGTGGAACGGGGTGGCGTGAGGCCGAGATGCGCCCATGCGGCGGGTGTCGCGACCCGGCCGCGCGGGGTACGGGCCAGCAGTCCCTCCCGTACGAGGAAGGGCTCGGCGACCTCCTCGACGGTCTCCCGCTCCTCCCCCACCGCGACGGCCAGCGTGGACAGCCCGACCGGGCCGCCGCCGAACAGCTTGAGCAGCGCTTCGAGGACCCCTCTGTCGAGGCGGTCGAGACCGCGGGCGTCGACCTCGTAGACCTTCAGGGCCGCCTGCGCGATGTCGCGCGTGATGATGCCGTCGGCCTTCACCTGCGCGTAGTCCCGGACGCGACGCAGCAGACGGTTGGCGATGCGGGGGGTACCGCGCGAGCGGCCGGCGATCTCGGCTGCGCCCTCGGCACCGATCTCCACGTCCAGAAGGTTCGCGGAACGGTGGATGACGCGCTGCAGCTCGGCCGGTTCGTAGAACTCCATGTGCGCGGTGAAGCCGAAGCGGTCGCGCAGCGGGGGCGGCAGCAGTCCCGCGCGCGTGGTGGCGCCGACCAGTGTGAACGGGGGCAGTTCGAGGGGGATGGCGGTGGCGCCGGGGCCCTTGCCGACGATCACGTCGACGCGGAAGTCCTCCATCGCCATGTAGAGCATCTCCTCGGCGGGCCGGGACATGCGGTGGATCTCGTCGAGGAAGAGGACCTCTCCCTCCTGGAGGGAGGACAGGATCGCGGCCAGGTCGCCCGCGTGCTGGATGGCGGGGCCGCTGGTGATGCGGATCGGGGCCTCCATCTCGGCCGCGATGATCATCGAGAGGGTGGTCTTGCCGAGGCCGGGGGCACCGGAGAGCAGTACGTGGTCGGCGGTGGCGCCACGCGCGCGTGCGGCCCGCAGGACGAGGTCGAGTTGCTCGCGGACCTTCTCCTGGCCGATGAACTCGCCCAGGTCCTTGGGACGCAGGGCGGCCTCGACGGCCTGGTCCTCACCGTCGGCGGACGCGGCGACGAGCCGCTCGGGGGCGGTGCTCTCGTCGGTCGTGTCGTCCCAGTTCACTGCGTTCTCCTAGCTGGGTGCGCCGGCTGCGCGTGTCGGCCGGGGGTCCGGGGGTTGTCCCCCGGAACAGCACAGCATGCGTGTGCTCGCGGTCGCGGTCGGTCGGGTGGTTCGTGCGGAGGGCCCCGTACGGCGGTGGGGGGCGCCCCAGGTCAGCGGGCTCCTGCACGCCGGCAGGCCCCGTTGGTCAGCGGGCTCTGTTGAGGCTCTGCAGGGCCGCCTTCAGCAACTGGCCCACCTGGGGCGTGCCTTCGGCGGCCTCGGCCTGGGGTGCCACGGCGGCCACCGCCTCGTCGGCCTCGCGGGTCGCGTACCCGAGGCCGATCAGGGCCGCGTGCAGCTGGTCGCGCCAGCCGGTGGTGACCGGGGAGCCGATTGCGGGGCCGGTGCCGAGGGGTGCGCCGAGGCGGTCCTTCAGTTCCAGAAGCAGTTTCTGGGCGCCCCTCTTACCGATTCCGGGCACGGCGATCAGCGCCTTCTCGTCCGCCGTGGACACCGCGCGGCGCAGGGCGTCCGGCGAGTGAACGGCCAGCATGGCCTGGGCCAGACGGGGGCCGACACCGCTCGCGGTCTGGAGCAGTTCGAAGGTCTGCCGCTCGTCGTCGTCCTGGAAGCCGTACAGGGTCAGGGAGTCCTCGCGGACCACCAGGGAGGTGGCGAGTCTGGCCTGCTGTCCCATCCTGAGGCCCGACAGGGTGTTGGGAGCGCACTGGACGGCGATGCCGATACCGCCCACCTCGACCACAGCGGAGTCGGGAGCGAGGGCGGCGACCGGGCCGCTGACGAAGGCGATCATGCGGGGCGGCCTTTCGAGGCGGGTGCTGTTGGCGAAGCAGTTGCTTTGACGGCCTGCGCTTTGTGGAGAGCGACGGCCTGCTGGAGCCGGTTCTGCGCGACGGCCTGCTGAAGGCGTGTCTGGGCGGGCGCGCGCCAGATGTGGCAGATGGCGAGCGCGAGGGCGTCGGCGGCGTCGGCGGGTTTGGGGGGCGCGTCGAGCCGGAGCAGCCGGGTGACCATCGCGCCGACCTGGGCCTTGTCGGCGCGTCCGCTGCCGGTGACGGCGGCCTTGACCTCGCTGGGGGTGTGCAGGGCGACGGGGATGCCGCGCCGGGCCGCACACAGCATCGCGACGGCGCTGGCCTGGGCCGTGCCCATCACCGTACGGACGTTGTGCTGGCTGAACACCCGCTCCACGGCGACGAATTCGGGCCGGTGCTCGTCGAGCCACCGCTCGATGCCCTGCTCGATGGCGACGAGACGCAGGCCCAGTTCGGCATCGGCGGGCGTGCGTACGACACCGACGCCGACCATCGTCAGCGGGCGCCCGGGGACGCCCTCGACGACACCGACCCCGCATCGGGTCAGTCCCGGGTCAACTCCGAGTACGCGCACCCGCCCCACCCCTCTGTCCGGTCGCGGTCCGTCGACGGTGATCTTTGCCTGCCGTCAGGCTATCCGCTGCCACTGACAACAGCGGCGGGCCGGTAGGACGTGTCCCACCGGCCCGCCGGAACCGCTCGGTTCGCGCCGGAGCTACGCGTCGACCTTCTCCATGACCTCGTCGCTGACATCGAAGTTGGCGAAGACGTTCTGCACGTCGTCGCTGTCCTCCAGCGCGTCGATCAGCTTGAAGATCTTCCTGGCACCGTCCTCGTCCAGCTCGACCTGCATGGTCGGGACGAAGTTGGCGTCGGCGGAGTCGTAGTCGATGCCGGCCTCCTGGAGCGCGGTGCGCACCGCGACCAGGTCGGTGGCCTCGGAGATGACCTCGAAGGACTCACCGAGGTCGTTGACCTCCTCGGCGCCGGCCTCCAGCACGGCACCCAGGACGTCGTCCTCGGCCAGCTCACCCTTGGGGACGACGATGACGCCCTTGCGGTGGAAGAGGTACGAGACGGAACCGGGGTCGGCCATGTTGCCGCCGTTGCGGGTCATGGCGACGCGGACGTCCGAGGCGGCGCGGTTACGGTTGTCGGTGAGGCACTCGATGAGCACCGCGACCCCGTTGGGGCCGTAACCCTCGTACATGATCGTCTCGTAGTCGGCGCCACCGGCTTCGAGGCCGGCGCCGCGCTTGACCGCGGAGTCGATGTTCTTGTTCGGAACCGAGCTCTTCTTGGCCTTCTGAATGGCATCGAACAGCGTCGGGTTGCCGGAAGGGTCGGCGCCGCCCGTACGTGCCGCAACCTCGATGTTTTTGATCATCTTCGCGAAGAGCTTGCCGCGCTTGGCGTCGATCACGGCCTTCTTGTGCTTCGTCGTAGCCCATTTAGAGTGGCCGGACATCTGCCTGTCTCCTTCGCGTAACCCGTCTCTGTACGAACCCCAGAGATCCTACAAGGACTCCGCTGTACGGTCCGCGCCCACGGCGCGTGCCATGTGGGCCCGCACCATGTCGACGAACAGGGAGTGGACGCGGTGGTCGCCGGTCAGTTCCGGGTGGAACGACGTGGCGAGCGCGTTGCCCTGGCGTACGGCGACGATGTGACCGGCGTGCTCGGCGAGCACCTCGGCCTCGGCGCCCACGGACTCGACCCAGGGGGCACGGATGAAGACGCCCTCCACAGGATCGCCCGCCACACCCTTCACGTCGATCGCCGCTTCGAAGGACTCGTTCTGGCGTCCGAAGGCGTTGCGGCGCACGATCATGTCGATGCCACCGACGGTCTCCTGGCCCGAGCGCGGGTCCAGGATCTTGTCGGCGAGCATGATCATGCCGGCGCAGGTGCCGTAGACGGGCAGTCCGGCGCGCACGCGCGCGCGGAGGGGCTCCATCACGCCGAAGAGAACAGCCAGCTTGGAGATGGTGGTGGACTCACCGCCGGGGATGATCAGGCCGTCCACCTCGGCGAGTTCCTCGGGGCGCCGGACCGGCCTGGCCAGGGCGTCCGCCTCGGCCAGGGCGATGAGGTGCTCCTGTACGTCGCCCTGGAGGGCCAGGACACCTACGACGGGAGTGTCGTACATGGGTGACATGAGTGCTACCAGCCCCGGTTCGCGTAGCGCTCGGCCTCGGGCAGCGTGTCGCAGTTGATGCCGACCATGGCCTCGCCGAGGTTGCGGGACGCGTCCGCGATGATCTTCGGGTCGTCGTAGAAGGTGGTCGCCTTCACGATGGCGGCGGCGCGCTTGGCGGGGTCGCCCGACTTGAAGATGCCGGAGCCTACGAAGACGCCCTCGGCTCCCAGCTGACGCATGAGCGCGGCGTCGGCGGGGGTCGCCACACCGCCGGCGGAGAACAGCACGACCGGCAGCTTGCCGAGTTCGGCGACCTCCTGGACGAGCTCGTACGGGGCGCGCAGGTCCTTGGCGGCGGCGTAGAGCTCGTTGTTGTCGTAGCCGCGCAGGCGGGCGATCTCGTTCTTGATCTGCCGCAGGTGACGGACGGCCTCGACGACGTTGCCGGTGCCGGCCTCGCCCTTGGAGCGGATCATCGCGGCGCCCTCGGCGATACGGCGCAGTGCCTCGCCGAGGTTGGTGGCGCCACAGACGAAGGGGGTGGTGAAGGCCCACTTGTCGGAGTGGTTGACCTCGTCGGCAGGGGTCAGCACCTCGGACTCGTCGATGTAGTCGACGCCGAGGGACTGCAGGACCTGGGCCTCGACGAAGTGGCCGATGCGCGACTTCGCCATGACCGGGATGGACACGGCCTCGATGATGCCCTCGATCATGTCCGGGTCGGACATCCGGGCCACGCCGCCGTCCTTGCGGATGTCCGCCGGGACGCGCTCCAGGGCCATGACGGCGACAGCGCCGGCGTCCTCGGCGATCTTGGCCTGCTCGGCGTTGACCACGTCCATGATCACACCGCCCTTGAGCTGCTCGGCCATACCGCGCTTCACACGGGCGGTGCCGGTTTCGGGCGTCTGGGCGGAGTTGGAGAGCGTGCTGGACACGGTTTGACCTCACTCGGTGAAAGAGGGTTGCTGCGACTCTGAGGAAACGCTGGGGAAGCAGGCCACAGCAAGGGCCAATGGGTAGCCGGTGGATCGTTTTCCTCCCCGGAGCCGGTTTCGGCCCGTCCGGCGTTTGAGGACGAGGCCCGTTCCGGGCCGAAGCGGGGGTCTGGGGGCCGCAGGCCTCCGGGGATGGGACGGGCAGGGGCGGCGGGGGGCGAGAAAACCGCCCTTACGCCGCCGCACGCTCCCCCAGCGCCGCCGGCGCCTCGTCGTCCATCTCGAACGCCAGAGGGAACGGCGCATGCCCCGCCAGCCGGAACCACCGCACCTTCCGGTGCCGCCGCAACGCCCGCGCCGCCCGCACCGCGTCGTTGTGGAACCGCCGGGCCATCGGCACCCTGCGCACCGCCTCGGTCAGCTCGCGCGTCGCCGCCTCCCCGCCGGGCACCTCCCGCACCGCCTCGACCTGCGCCGCCTCCCCGAAGACGGCCCGCAGTGCCTGGCTCAACTCGCTCTCGGCGACCTCACGCTGCTCCTCCTCGGCCTGCCGCGCGGCGTGCGCCGCCTCGTACAGCACGATCGAGGCAGCCGGGTCGAGGACGCCCGACGTCGCCAGTTCCTGGGCGACGGAGGCCCGGCGCAGCAACTGCGCGTCCAGACCGGCGCGCGTGGCGTCGATCCGCGCGTGCAGACGGTCGAGCCGCCCCGCGGTCCAGCTCAGGTAGAGGCCGATCGCGACGAGCCCGACAAGGATCCAGATGAGGGTTGCGGTCACGGGCGGCAACGTTACCGTTCACCGGCACCGGTCCCTCGCCCCCCCTGGCGGATGCCTCGCTCAGTCCCGCGCCAGCCCCAGCCGCGCCCGCAACCCCGTCGCCGTGCGCTCGTCCGCCGCGACCGCGGTCGTGCCGTCCGTCACCGTCTCGTACACGGACAGGATGTCCGCCCCCACCGTCGACCAGTCGAACCGCCGCACATGGGCGCTGCCCCGCTCCCGCAGCTCGTCGCGGCGGCCGGGGTCGCCCAGCAGCCGTACGGCCGCGTCGGCCAGGGCGTCCGCGTCCTCGTTCGTGAACAGTTCGCCCGCCGCTCCCTGGTCCAGGACCTGGGCGAAGGCGTCGAGGTCCGAGGCAAGGACCGGCGCGCCCGCCGACAGTGCCTCGACCAGGATGATCCCGAAGCTCTCCCCGCCGGTGTTGGGGGCGATGTACACGTCCACGCTGCGCAGCAGCCGTGCCTTGTCCTCGTCGCTGACCATGCCCAGGAACTCGACCCGCGAGCGCATCTCCGGCGGCAGGCTCTCCACCGCCTCCTCCTCGTCACCGCGGCCGACGACCAGCAGCCGCGTCGCGGGCCGGGCGGCGAGGATCTTCGGGAGTGCCTTCATCAGGACCGGCAGACCCTTGCGGGGTTCGTCGATGCGGCCGATGAAGCCGATGGTGTCGCCCTGCCACTCGGGCTTCGGCTTTGCCCCCGCGAAGAAGTCGACGTCGACACCGTTCGGGATGACGACCGCGTCGCCGCCCAGGTGTTCCACCAGCGTGCGCCGGGCGTACTCGCTCACCGCGATCCGGGCGCTGATCTTCTCCAGGGCGGCCTGCAGCATCGAGTACGCGGCGATCATGGCCCGGGAGCGCGGGTTCGAGGTGTGGAAGGTGGCCACGATCGGCCCCTGGGCCGCCCAGCAGGCCAGCAGACCCAGCGAGGGCGAGGCCGGCTCATGGATGTGGAGGACGTCGAACTCGCCGTCGTGCAGCCACCGCCGCACCCGGGCCGCCGACAGGAAGCCGAAGTTGAGGCGGGCCACCGAGCCGTTGTACGGCACCGGGATGGCGCGACCCGCCGAGACGACGTACGGCGGGAGCGGGGTGTCGTCGTCGGCGGGGGCGAGGACGGAGACCTCGTGGCCCAGGCGGATGAAGTACTCGGCCAGGTCGCGGATGTGGAACTGGACGCCGCCCGGCACGTCCCAGGAGTACGGGCAGACGATGCCGATCTTCACGGGGTCCCCTTTCCGGGGTCCCGCACGACGTCCTGCCCACTGCCGGGGTTCTTCCCCGGGTTCGTCTCCGGATCCTTCTCGGGGTCGAGATCCGCGAGCCACAGCCGCTGAAGCATGTGCCAGTCCTCCGGGTGGTCGGCGATCCCCGTGGCGAAGGCATCGGCCAGCGCCTGTGTCATCACTGACGTCTTCTCGGCCCTCGTACCTGTCTCGGGTACCTCGATCGGGGGATGAATCCGGCCGCGCATGATCGGCGACTCGTCGTACCACAGGGTCACCGGGAGCAGGAGTGCGCCGGTCTGCTGGGCGAGCATGGCCGGACCGGCCGGCATCCGGGCCGCGTCGCCGAAGAACTTCACCTCGACGCCCGAGGCGGACAGGTCCCGGTCGGCCACCAGGCAGACCAGGCCGCCGTCGCGCAGCCGCCGCGCCAGGGTGCCGAACGCGGTGCGGCCGGTGTGCGGCAGGACCTCCATGCCCAGGCCCTCGCGGTAGGCGACGAAACGGTCGTACAGCGTCTCCGGCTTGAGGCGCTCGGCGACCGTCGTGAGCGGCGTCTCCAGCTTGGTGGTGGCCCAGGCACCGGCCAGATCCCAGTTGGCCAGGTGCGGAAGCGCCGCGATCACGCCCCGGCCCGAGGCCAGAGCGTCGGTCAGGTGGTGCAGGTCCGTCGGCTCGAAGCCCGTCTTGACCCGCTCCTGGCTCCACGCGGGGAGGCGGAAGGACTCCATCCAGTAGCGCAGGTACGAACGCATGCCCGCGCGGGACAGTTCGGCGAGGCGCTCCGGTGTCGCGTCGGGCACCACGCGCGCGTAGTTCGATTCGAGGCGTAGTACGCGCTCTCCGCGCCGTTTCCAGGCGAGGTCGGCGATGGTCCGCCCGAGCCGGACGGCGACGGGCTCCGGGAGCTTCTTGACGGCGCTCCAGCCCAGCGCGTACGCCCCGTCGGTCAGCCGGTCCCGCAGGTCGCTCATGATGGCGTCTCGCTGTTCTGCGTGGTGCTCTCGCCGACGGCTGCCGCGTCCGCCTCCGCGGACTCCCGGCGGACCGTGACGACGCGCTGGATCAGCGTGACCAGGCTGCCGACGGCGACGATCCACAGGGCGACCGGCAGCAGGTACTGGATGCCGGGCACCCCGAACTCGTGCATACCCGAGAGACCGGCCGCGACCAGCGAGATCACCAGGCGCTCGGCGCGCTCCACCAGGCCGTTGACGGCGACCGGCAGGCCGATCGACTCGCCGCGCGCCTTGGTGTACGAGACCACCTGGCCGCTGGTCAGACAGAAGATGGAGACCGCGCACAGGACGATGTCGTTCCCGCCGCCCGCGTACCAGAGGGCGAAGCCGCCGAAGATCGCGCCGTCGGCCACCCGGTCGAGGGTGGAGTCCAGGAAGGCGCCCCAGCGACTGGAGCGGCCCATCTGGCGGGCCATGTTGCCGTCGACGAGGTCCGAGAACACGAACAGCGTGATGACGATCGTGCCCCAGAAGAACTCGCCCCTGGGGTAGAAGACCAGCGCGCCCGCGATCACTCCGGCGGTGCCGAGGAGCGTGACCGTGTCGGGGCTGACGCCCCGGCGGATGAGAAACGCTGCGAACGGTGTGAGGACACGCGTGAAGAATGCACGCGCGTACTTGTTCAGCATGGCCTTCCCGAGGGTCGGTGTCGCCGTGCGGCCCCTGCTGGCCACCGGCTGGCCCATCGTAGCCACGCGCGCGCATGTGCGACGTTCGGGCACCCGCGCCCCGTGTCACGGCCTGACGGCATCCGGGTCACAGCGGGATGTCGGCAGCCCGGATCACCCCACGCGCACCCCCGTCCGCGCGATCGCGTCCGCCGTATGGACGCACCGTGACGCGAGTGCAAAGCTCGAAAGCACCGCGGGCGTCATCAGAGCCGCCACCACACGCGGATGTGGCACGTCCGCGCCCACAGTGACCTCACCGTGCACGGGAGGCAGGACCATGGGCGACAAGGCGAACGCACACCCCGGAGCCGCCGGCAGGGCTACGGCGGCCGACCACCCCGCGTCCGTACGGAATGTGGTGCTGGTCGGCCACTCCGGATCGGGCAAGACCACTCTGGTGGAGGCTCTCGCGCTGACCGCGGGGGCCGTCAACCGGGCGGGCCGTGTGGAGGACGGCGGCACCGTCTCCGACTACGACGAGATCGAGCACCGGCAGCAGCGCTCGGTGCAACTCTCCCTGGTGCCCGTCGAATGGGGCGGATACAAGATCAACATTCTGGACACTCCCGGATACGCCGACTTCGTCGGGGAGCTCAGGGCCGGTCTGCGCGCGGCGGACGCGGCCCTTTTCGTCGTCTCGGCCTCGGACGGGGTGGACGGCTCGACGCGCATGGTGTGGGAGGAGTGCGCGGCCGTCGGTATGCCGCGCGCCATCGTCGTCACGCATCTGGAGTCGGCGCGCGCGGACTTCGACGACATGACGCGCATCTGCGCGGAGGCCTTCAGCGCGGACGACCCCGACGCGGTACTGCCGCTCTACCTGCCGCTGCACGGCGCGCCGGGGCCCGACGGGCACGCGCCCGTGACCGGGCTGACCGGGCTGCTGTCGCAGAAGCTGTTCGACTACTCCTCCGGGGAGCGCAAGGAGGCCGAACCCAGCCCCGACCAGCTCCCGGGCATCGAGGAGGCCCGCAACCGGCTCATCGAGGGGATCATCGCGGAGAGCGAGGACGAGACCCTCATGGACCGCTACCTGAGCGGCGAGGAGATCGACTTCGACACGCTGGTCGAGGACCTGGAACGCGCCGTCGCGCGCGGGACCTTCTTCCCCGTGCTCGCCGCCGCCCCGGCCGCCGCGGGTGCCCGGCAGGGCCTGGGCACGGTCGAGCTGCTGGAGCTGGTCACCGGCGGCTTCCCGACCCCGCTGGAGCGCGAGGCGCCCGGGGTCACGACGGTGGACGGCCGCCCGCGGGAGCTGAAGCCCTGCGATCCGGACGGCCCGCTGGTCGCGGAGGTCGTGAAGACGGCCAGCGACCCCTACGTCGGCCGGGTGTCGCTGGTCCGCGTCTTCTCCGGCACCCTGCGGCCCGACCAGACGGTCCATGTCTCCGGGCACGGGCTCGCCGACCGCGGCCACGAGGATCACGATGTCGACGAGCGCGTCGGAGCCCTGTCCGCGCCTTTCGGCAAGCAGCAGCGCGCGCTCACGCACTGCATCGCGGGCGACCTGGCCTGCGTGGCGAAGCTGAACCGGGCGGAGACCGGCGACACCCTCTCCGCGAAGGACGACCCGCTGCTGATGGAACCGTGGGAGATGCCCGACCCGCTGCTGCCGCTCGCCATCCAGGCGCACAGCAAGGCGGACGAGGACAAGCTCTCCCAGGGCCTCGGCCGGCTCGCCGCCGAGGACCCCACCATGCGGCTGGAACAGAATCCGGACACCCACCAGGTGGTCCTGTGGTGCCTGGGCGAGGCACACGCGGACGTCGCCCTGGAACGGCTGCGCAACCGGTACGGCGTCCAGGTGGACGTCGTACCGCACAAGGTCTCCCTGCGGGAGACGTTCGGCGGCCGGTCGGCGGGGCGCGGACGTCATGTGAAGCAGTCCGGCGGGCACGGGCAGTTCGCGATCTGCGCGATCGAGGTGGAGCCGCTGCCCGGCGGTTCGGGCATCGAGTTCGTGGACAAGGTCGTCGGCGGTGCCGTGCCCAGGCAGTTCATCCCGTCCGTGGAGAAGGGCGTCCGGGCCCAGGCCGGCAGGGGAGTGGCCGCCGGCTATCCGCTCATCGACGTGCGGATCACCCTGCTCGACGGCAAGGCGCACTCGGTGGACTCCTCCGACGCCGCGTTCCAGACCGCGGGCGCGCTCGCACTGCGCGAGGCCGCCGCCGACGCTCAGATCCATCTCCTCGAACCCGTGGCCGAGGTGACGGTGCTGGTCGGCGACGACTACGTGGGGTCCGTGATGAGCGACCTGTCCGGGCGGCGCGGCCGGGTCGTCGGCACCGAGCAGGCGAGTGGCGGGCGAACCCTCGTACGGGCCGAGGTGCCCGAGATCGAGATCGGCCGGTACGCCGTCGATCTGCGCTCCCTGTCGCACGGCACCGCCCGCTTCGACCGCCGGTACGCGCGGCACGAGCCGATGCCGCCGCAGATCGCCGAGAGGGTCCGCGAACAGGCCCGGGGCACCGCTTAGTTGGCGACCGGGACCCGACAAGCGGCCCTTGCGGAACGCTTTCCTCCACATCGGCGGACGGCTTGTGCCGTCCGCCGCCCATTTGTCGGTGGCTGCGGATACGCTGATCACCTGATCAAGTTGTGACTCGATCAACGCGATGACCTGTTCAACAGGTGTGCGGAGCAAGGAAGTCGGGAAAGGCCGCAGAAGCGGGTCAGGCGGCGAGGGGGCGGCACAGTGGCGGACGACGGTTTCGATTTCAGTCCCGGGGCACAGGTGCCCCTGACGGGCTCCGCGGGCCAGACGGCGGCGACCTTCGCGCTGGCCTCGGCGGTCTACCGGGAGGACGACGAGGTCACCAAGATCCTGGAAGCCGACAACGAGTGGCACAAGTCGACGGTCAAGCCGCCCCGGGGCGCTTGGGGGAAGATCTTCCGGCCCAAGCTCGGTGAGGCCTTCTCCAGGGCCGTGATCGACCGCATGCTGGGCGCCGGGCGCAAGCCGCTCATCCAGTCCTTCGGCACCGAGCCGCAGGTCATCGTCGAGCATGCCCTCGCGGCCCACCGTATCCGGCGCGAGCGCGACAACTGGCTCTCCGCGGTGACGGTGCTGTGCGGGGTGCTCTTCCTCCCCGGACTTCTGCTGTGGCTGCTGGTGTTCGTCGGCCGCGCGAGCCTCTCCAAGCGTCCGGACAAGCGGGCCTCCGCGCTCGCCACCACCCTGCTGGTCGCCGTGGGTGCCTTCGCCGTGATCTTCCTGGTCCAGATGCCGTTCACCGGCTTCTGGGCCTGGTACGCACGCGCGTGCGTCGTCCTGCCGGTCGTCGGCTGGCTGTGGGCCAAGCAGATCTGCGAGCGCACCGCGCAGGACCTCCGCGGCCGCTGGGCCGCCCTGCTGTCGGGCGGTGGCGTCGGCGCCAAGATCCCCGAGGCGGTGCCCGGCAGCCCCGGTGAGACCGCCGCCGAACACCTGCGCAAGGAGCTGGCCCGGCTCAGCGCCGAGCAGCAGTCCAACTCCGTCTTCTACGCCGGCCCCAAGGGCATACTCGGCATGGGCACCCGATGGGGCAGCTGGCAGCTCGCCGAGGACCTGGTCCCCCGGGATGCGGGCAAGGAGATCCACCCGTTCCGCAGCTGGGACGTCATACGTTCGATCCACGACCAGCTGCGCATGCTGGAGCGCGGCCCGCTCAACACCGGCGGATTCACCAAGCCGTCCCTGAAGCACTGGATCGTCACGCCCGTCGGCGAGGGCGCGAAGGAGGTCTCCCGGCCCAGCGGCACGGACGTGGACGCCTACATGATCAAGAACCACGCGATACAGGACATCTGCAACAAGCAGCAGTTCGGCAGTGGTCAGCGGCACTATCTCGGGGTCCAGTGGACGCTCTGGGACGGCCAGTTGATCATCACGATGCTCATCACGGTCACCGTGCTGCACGAGACCCTGCGCATCGAGGTGACCGGGCACGCGCTCGGGCCGGTGCACTCCCTCTTCACCAGCAAGCCCGCGGCCAAGGAGAAGGAGGTACAGAAGTCGGTCAGGTTCTGGGAGACCCGGAAGGTCAAGCTGCCCCTGGTCGACGCGGACGAGGTCGTGCGGCTCGCCGCGCGTGCGCCGCTGACCTGGTATCCGCCGCTGCTGAACTGGCTCGGCGGCTCACTGGGCCTTCCTGAACCCTTCGGCCTGCGTCACTCGTGGGCGGACCAGCCCTGGCGCCACCGCTTCATGGCCGACGACGCGCTCCGGGCGGCCACGCCGGTGCTGCGGGTCGTGCACGCGGCGGCGATCAAGGTCCTGGAGGAGAACGGCGTGGACACGGAGAAGTTCGGCAACCGCTCGTCGTTCCTCAGCACGGCGGTACAGGACCCGATGCCCCGCAAGGCCGACGTCTACGACGCGTAGACCTCCGGCGGTTCGGCGGTGTGGGTCGGTTGGGGTGGCCGTTACTGGGGGCTGCCGCCCCCCAGGCCCCCGCTTCGGCCCTCAACGCACCTCGTCCTCAAACGCCGGACGGGCTGGGGGTGCCCGGGCCCGCACTTGGGGGCCACGTCTCCGCCAGCATTTTCCTCGTGTCGCCCAGCAGTTGCGGCAGGACCTTCGTGTGGCCCACCACCGGCATGAAGTTCGTGTCGCCGCCCCAGCGCGGGACGATGTGCTGGTGCAGGTGGGCCGCGATGCCCGCGCCCGCCACCGTGCCCTGGTTCATCCCGATGTTGAAGCCGTGTGCGCCGGACGCCCTACGCAGCGCCGTCATCGCCTGCTTGGTCAGCCCGGCCAGTTCGGCGGTCTCGGAGTCTGTCAGGTCCGTGTAGTCGGCGACATGACGGTACGGCACGACCATCAGATGGCCGCCCGTGTACGGGTACAGATTGAGCACGGCGTAGACCTGCTCACCACGCTGGAGGATGAGACCGTCCTCGTCGGACTTGGCCGGGATCGAGCAGAAGGGACAGCCGTCGTCGGCGCCCGGACCGGTGGGCTTGTTCTCGCCCTGGATGTAGGCCATCCGGTGAGGCGTCCACAGGCGCTGAAACGCGTCCTGCGTCCCGACTCCGATCTGCTGCTCCGGCTCACTCGTCATGCCATGCAGCATATTGCTTCGCCCATATGGAGCGTGTCGCCGGGGCACACGCCGGGACACTCACGGCCAAGCTGGCGGAATGGACGACGACAGCCGCACGAAACGCTGGGAGCGGCGCACCGAGGTCCCGCTCGGGACGGCGTCACTGCTCTATCTCGCCGCGTACGCGGTCCACGTACTCGCCCTCGGCCTGTCCGGCGCCGGACAGGCTCTCTGCCTGGCCGTGCTGCTGGCCGCCTGGGTGCTCTTCGCGCTCGACTACGCGGTGCGCTGGCGGCTGAGCGGCGACGGCGCCCGGTTCGTACGCACGCACTGGCTGGACACCCTCGTCCTGCTGCTGCCCCTGCTGCGCCCACTGCGTGTCGTCAGGGTGTACGAGGCCGTACTGCACCGGCGTGGCAGACCCCGGCTCACGTTGCACGCGCGCGTGATCGTGTACGCCGGTCTGTCGGTGGCACTGCTCGGATTCGCGGGCGCCCTGGCCGTCTACCAGCAGGAGCACGCCGAGCCCGGCGCGACGATCCGGACGTTCGGCGACGCCGTGTGGTGGACCTGCGCCACGCTCGCGACCGTCGGGTACGGCGATGTCTCTCCCGTGACTCCGCTCGGCCGGCTGGTCGCGGTGGGCCTGATGGCGTGTGGTCTCGCGCTGCTGGGGGCGGTGACGGGGTCGTTCTCGTCGTGGCTGTTGCAGGTGTTCTCGCGGGAGGAGGAGCCGACACGGGACGGGCCCGGGGACAGTGAGGGGCCCCCGGGGAAGTGACTTCCCCAAGGGCCCCGGACAGCTGCCGATCAGCTGCCGATCAGACCTGCGCCCGCTCCTCGACCACCTTCGCGATCTTCGCGATGGCCTCCGTGAACGGGATGCCGTTCTCCTGTGAACCGTCGCGGTAGCGGAAGGACACCGTGTCACCGTTCATGTCGTCGTCGCCGACGATGACCATGAACGGCACCTTCTGCTTCTGGGCGTTGCGGATCTTCTTCTGCATACGGTCGGACGACGAGTCGACCTCGACCCGCAGCCCCTGCTTCTTCGCCTCGGCGGCGAACTTCTGCAGGTACTCCACGTGCCCGTCGCCGATCGGGATGCCGACCGCCTGGACGGGCGCCAGCCATGCCGGGAACGCGCCCGCGTAGTGCTCGAGGAGTACCGCGAAGAACCGCTCGATCGAGCCGAACAGGGCGCGGTGGATCATCACCGGGCGCTGCTTGGAGCCGTCGGGCCCCGTGTACTCCAGGTCGAACCGCTCCGGCAGGTTGAAGTCCAGCTGGACCGTCGACATCTGCCAGGTACGGCCGATCGCGTCCTTCGTCTGGACGGAGATCTTCGGACCGTAGAAGGCCGCGCCACCCGGGTCGGGAACGAGCGGCAGCCCCTGCTTCTCGGCCACCTGACGCAGCGTCTGAGTGGCCTCTTCCCAGACCTCGTCCGAGCCGACGAACTTCTCCGGGTCCTTGGTCGACAGCTCCAGGTAGAAGTCCGTCAGACCGTAGTCGCGCAGCAGCCCGAGCACGAAGGTGAGCGTGCGGTCGAGCTCCTCCGCCATCTGCTCGCGGGTGCAGTAGATGTGCGCGTCGTCCTGGGTGAAGCCCCGGGCACGGGTCAGGCCGTGCACGACGCCCGACTTCTCGTACCGGTACACCGTCCCGAACTCGAAGAGGCGCAGCGGGAGTTCACGGTAGGAACGGCCGCGGGCGTCGAAGATCAGGTTGTGCATCGGGCAGTTCATGGGCTTGAGGTAGTAGTCCACGCCCTCGTCGAGCTGCATGGGCGGGTACATGCCGTCGGCGTACCAGTCCAGGTGGCCCGAGGTCTCGAAGAGCTTCCCCTTCGTCGCGTGCGGGGTGTAGACGAACTCGTAGCCCTCCTCCTCGTGCCGGCGGCGCGAGTAGTCCTCCATCACCCGGCGGATGACGCCGCCCTTGGGGTGGAAGACGGCGAGGCCGGAGCCGATCTGGTCCGGGATGGAGAACAGGTCCAGCTCGTTGCCCAGCTTGCGGTGGTCGCGCTTCTCGGCCTCGACGAGGAAGTCGAGGTGCGCCTTCAGCTCCTCCTTGGTCGGCCAGGCGGTGCCGTAGATGCGCTGGAGCATCGGGTTCTTCTCGCTGCCCCGCCAGTACGCGGCGGCGTTGCGCATGAGCTTGAACGCCGGGATGTTCCGGGTGGTGGGCAGGTGGGGACCGCGGCAGAGGTCCTTCCAGCACAGGTCGCCGGTCTTCGCGTCGAGGTTGTCGTAGATGGTCAGCTCGCCGGAGCCGACCTCGACGTTCGCGCCGTCGTCGGTCGAGGCGGCGCCCTTGATGCCGATCAGCTCCAGCTTGTACGGCTCCGACGCGAGCTCCTCGCGAGCCGCCTCGTCGGTCACCACACGGCGGGAGAACCGCTGCCCGCGCTTCTGGATCTCCTGCATCTTCTTCTCGATGACCTTGAGGTCCTCGGGAGTGAACGGCTTCTCGACGTCGAAATCGTAGTAGAAGCCGTCCTTGACCGGCGGGCCGATGCCGAGCTTGGCCTCCGGGAACAGCTCCTGCACGGCCTGGGCCATGACGTGGGCGGTGGAGTGGCGCAGGATGTTCAGGCCGTCCTCGGAGGAGATCTCGACGGGCTCGACCTCCTCGCCGTCCGCCACCGCGTACGCGAGGTCCTTGAGCTCCCCGCCCACCCGCGCGGCGACGATCGAACGTTCGCCGACGAAGAGGTCGGCGGCCGTAGTCCCCGTCGTCACCACGCGCTCTTCCCGCTCGGAATCGCGATGGATGATCACACGGACGTCTGACACCGGTCTCTCCTGACTGAAGGTGGGTGCGGCGCCATACCGAAGCGCGCGCAGTTAGGGATCGTACCGACCCATGCCCGCCCACCGCGAAACAGATAAGCCGGAGGCCCTCGTCAGCACCGCCCTCAGTCGTCCCCGCTGCACGCCTCCTCGAAGAAATCGAGGTTCTCCTGCAGCGACTTCATCAGCCGGTCCCGCTCCGCCTCGTCCACCTGCACGGGTACGACCCCGGATGCCTGGGTCAGCCGGCGGAAGCCGCCCCGGCTCTCCAGCCGGCCGTGCACCCGCACCGGCAGCCCGACGAGGTGCGCGTGCCCGGCGATCCGGTACGCCTCCTCGTCCAGTGTCATCCGCACGTGCGGGATCTCGGCGCCGGCCAGCACCCGCAGGCGTACGGCGCCCTCGCCGCGCGGCCCCGACCTGCGCATCCTTACCACGGTGCCGGTGATCCGGACCGGTACCGCCGGTTCCTCGCGCAGGTACCGGGAGCCGGCCGCACGCAGGGCGGGCAGGTCGCCGGGGGAGAACTCGACGGGTTCGGGGCGGGCCGAGCAGCCCTCGGGGACCTCCGCGCCGGGTGCCCACTCGACGGCGATCCGGGCGCCCTCCGTACCGCGTACGAGGGCGACGAGGGCCTCGGTCAGCTCGTGGCTGACGCCTGCCTCGACGGCGCCGTCGAAGGCGTCCATGCCGCCGGTGGCCCGGTGGTAGTCGATGGCCTCGCGGGCGGCGTACAGGGCCTGGTGGAGCCGCACGGCGAGGGGGCGGCCCGTGCCGACGGGGACGAACGCGGTGAGACTGCGCCCGGCGGGGGCGGCGCCGACGAGGACGTGTTCGAGGAGGGCGTCTGCGGTCCTGCGGTGGCGGGCGCCGTAGTAGCCCGCACGCGCGCGTGTGGCGAGCGCTCCGGCGAGCATCATCCGCCGGGCGGCCGAGCGCAGTTGTTCCTCGACGGGCCAGGAGGCGACGCCCGCGGGGCCGGTCGGGACGTCCCGCCACCAGCGGATCTCGTCGCTGGGTACGGCGAGGCCGACGAGCACCTCGCGCGCGGAGGGCGATCCACTGCGGGCGAGCGCGACGAGGGCCTCGGCGAGCAGGTCGTCGCTGTCGGGGAAGGCCCGGCTCTCGGGCACGAGGAGGCTCGTGCCGTTGCCGCCGGGCCCTGGTGGGGTCCAGCGGCCGTACCGCCCGACGGCTCCCCCGCGCCGCTGCCAGCCGTGCCGGCGCAGGAGGGCGCCGAGGACTGCGGGGTCGACCTGCTCGGGCGGGGGCGGTTCGTCGTGCCAGGGGGTGTCCACGGGATGCGGCCGGACGGGCCGCAGGGGGTCCTCGGTGGGCCGGTGCGTCACGGTCTGCCTCCCGTCCCGACGCGCGTCATGATCTCGCAGAGCGCGCGGTCGTCGAAGATGCGTGAGGTCGGTATCCGCACGGTGGTCCGGTGCCGGCCGGTCGGGCGCTGGCCGGCCAGGTTGATCCAGTAGCAGCAGTGCCGCAGGTCGAGGCGGTCGTGACCGGCGCGCAGCCAGTCGTCCTGCGAGCGCGGAACGAGCATCACGACCAGGATCTTGTGCACGGAGACCGGGGTGCGGGCGAGTTTCGTCAAATGGGCGTTGTCGAGCGTGAAGGAGAAGTACGGGCCCGGCGGGTTCGGTGCGATCTGGTACGTGCACTTCAGCTGGACCTTGATGGTGACCTCGTCGTCGACCGTGTGCCCGGGGGCGCCGTGGCTGACGTGCCAGTCGATGCCGTTGTCGGGGAACGGCTGGGACAGCGAACAGCCGGCCGCCGCGGCCACGGCGTGCAGATAACCCACCTGCAGTGTCTCCATGCAGGCGGTGGTGGCGAGGTTGCCTCGATGGGGTGCCGTCCGCTCGGGCAGCAGCCCGCCCCGTTCGGGCTGCGCTATCGCCATGACCAAATGCCTTCCAAACCAGGTGAATTCCCATGACAGGTCACTGAAGTGCGTAAACCTGTACCTCTGTTGTCTCCTTCCGGCGTACGGCGCAAACAGCCCGGGTATCACCAAACAGGCAGAAGACGGTGCGTCAGCTGCCGTGGGAGAACGAGGAGTTGCATAGGTATGACGTGCTGGTACGAGGGCCCCTTGGCCGCGTTCGACACGGAGACCACGGGTGTGGACGTCGAGACCGACCGGATCGTGTCGGCTTCCGTCGTGGTCCAGGAAGGTCCGGCCATCCGGCCGCGGGTCAGCCGCTGGCTGATCAACCCGGGTGTGCCCGTGCCCGCTTCGGCGACGGCGGTGCACGGGCTGACGGACGAACATCTGCAGCACAACGGCCGCTGGCCGTCCCCTGTGCTGGAGGAGATAGCCAGGGCGCTGACGGAGCAGGCCGTGGCGGGCCGTCCGCTGGTCATCATGAACGCGCCCTTCGATCTGACCATGCTGGACCGGGAGTTGCGCCGCCATCGCGCCTCGTCGCTCGACCACTGGTTCGGCTCGACACCGTTGCTGGTGCTGGATCCCCGGGTCCTGGACAAACACCTGGACCGCTACCGCAAGGGCCGCCGCACCCTCACGGACCTGTGCGCGCACTACGGCGTCACTCTGGAGGGCGCCCATGACGCGGCGGCGGACGCGATGGCCTCCCTGGAGGTCGTACGGGCGGTCGGGCGCCGTTTCGCGACCCGGCTGGAGCGCCTCTCCCCCGCCGAACTGCACACCCTCCAGGCGGGGTGGCACGCGGCGCAGGCGCGCGGCCTGCAGGCGTGGTTCGCGAAGAGCGGTACGCCGGAGGCGGTCGATCCGGCGTGGCCACTGCGTCCGGAGATGCCCGCGGCGGCATAGCCGTACAAGCCGTACAACAGGTGTGCGAACGCATGAAAAAAACCGGTCCGTCGACGACGGACCGGTTTTCTCCCGGTGGGCGATACTGGGTTCGAACCAGTGACCTCTTCGGTGTGAACGAAGCGCTCTCCCACTGAGCTAATCGCCCGGGAACGCACCGAACAATACAGGTCCGGGCGGGCTTCGTTCAAACCGCTTGGAGGTGGGCCGCCAGTCCGCGCCGTCCCGCGCGCATCATCAGGGCGTGGTTGGCGCGGAAGAGGGGCCGACCGGGGACGGCGAGACGGCGCATCAGTGGTTTGGTGACGTCGACTTCCTGGTCGTACTGGGCGAGGGTTCCGGAGCCGGTTTCCCTGAGTGTCCAGAGCGCCCAGCCGTCGAGGTCGCCGGTCATGGCGATCTCCAGGACTCCCGCCGCCGGGTCGCGCCGCACCTCACGGGCCGTGAAGGTCAGGTCGTACGGAAGGAGGGAGCGGACACGGACGACGCCGGTCGTGTCGTCGACGCGGTTCACCTCGCGCACCTGGCGCCACCAGCGCGGATACTCCTCGGCCCGTTCAAGGGCGTCGTACACGACGGCGGGGGCCGCGGGCAGCCGCCACCGGCTGCGGAAGCGGTAGTGGGTCCATTCCATGAGCGGAGTGTGCCCCGGACGGGGCCCAGAGGCGCACATCTGAGGCACATCTGAGTACGTACTGAGTACCCGGACTCATGCCGTACGAAGTGGCGCGAACCACACTCGTCAGCATGACGCATTTTCCGCCCCCGGCCGAGGAGCTGCGGCTCATCGACGCCGAGCTGTGGCAACTGGACGCCCGCCGGACCCAGTTGCTGACGCGCCGCGCCTGGCTGGTCGCGGCCCTGCACCAGGCACGGCCGACGCCTGTCGCGCCGCCCCGCCCCGAGTCGTCCGCACCGAGCGTCCAGAACGTGCTGCTCATGCTCGGCGGTGTTCTGCTCACCATCGCGGCGATGGTGTTCACACTGGTCAGCTGGGGCCATCTGGGAATCACCGGGCGGGCCCTGGTGCTGGGCGCGGTCACGCTGGCCGCGCTCGCCACGCCGGTGGTGCTGCTGAAGCGGGGACTGCGCTCGACGGCCGAGTCGGTGGCCGGCCTCGGGCTCGCGCTGACGGTGCTGGACGCCTACGCGCTGCACGCGGCGGCACTCGCGGGCACCGACGGCACGGGGTACGCGGCGGTCGCATCGGCCGTGCTCGCGGTGGTGTGGGCCGGGTACGGCCTGCTGCCCGCCACCCGCGGCCTGCGGCTGCCCCTGCCCGCCGCCCTGGCATCGGCCCAACTCCCGCTGCTGCTCTGGGCACTGGCCACCGACGCGGTGCCCTACGGGGTCACGTCCGCGCTCCTGCTCACGGCTGTGTTCGACACTGCTGTGGCGCTCCGGGCGACGGCCCGGTCCGTACGGGTCGCCGCTGCGATCGGTGCGTACGGCATGGGCGGCTGGGGCGTACTGGCCGCCGGCTGGCTGTCCTGGACGGCCACCGGCCCGAGCGCCGTCGTTCGTGCGGCGGCGCTCCTCCTCCTCGCGGCGGCCACAGCGCTGGGCGCCGCCTGGCACGGCGGCCTGTCGGAGGCGCGCACCGACGAGCACGGCCCCGGCCGGAAGGACGCCCTGGGCCTCGCGGTGGCCGCGGGACTGCTCGTCGTCGCGGCCCTCGGCGGTGCGGTGCGCCCGGCGTTGCCGGAGGCGTGGACCGTTCCGGTCCATCTGGCGTGTGGGATCGCCCTGTTGGCGACGCTCCGGGCCGGTCGGCTGCCCGCGACGGTGCGGCACGGCTTCGTGTGGGCCTCGGGCACCGTACAGGCGCTGGCCGTGCTGTGGGCGCTGCCCGTCGTCGGTCTGGCACTGCTCGGGCCGGTCGGCTGGGCGGAACGCGCCTGGACCGGCGCCCCGTCGGACGCCCGTGCCGCGGTGACGCTCGGCACCCCCTGGCCGCAGCACACGGAGACGGCTCCCGTCGTCCTGGCGGCCGTCGCGGCCGTGCTCCTCCTGACCGCCCGGGCCGGCGTCCGGCGGCCTCGGGCGCTGTGCGGCGCGTCGGCCCTGCTGTGGGCGACGGCGTTCGCGCTTCCGGCGGTACTCGAACTCCCCTATGCGGCAGCTCTGCTGACCCACGGCGTCATGACAGCCGGGGCGCTCGCGGCGACGGTGTACGTCCGCCGGGACACGCACGCCCCGCCCGAGGCAACGCCGGCCCGTCCGTTCACTCCACCTCGGCTCACCGCCCTCGTCCTCGCCCTGGTCGGCTCCCTCAGCCTCGCCTTCCTCTCCCTCGCCTCTCAGTCGGCGACGCTCGCGGTGCTGTCCGCCCTGACCGCGCTGTTCACGGCGGCCTCGTGGCACCCGCGCCTGGCCCCTGTCACGGCGCCGGCCGCACTCGGGTACGCCGCCGCACTCGCCTGCGCGACCGGCGCCGCCCTGGACTGGCGGCTCTCGCACACCGCGCTGCTCGTGCTCGCCGTCCCCGCGACCGCGGCCGTGTCGGCCGCACGCCGGGGCAGCGCCCGGTCCGTCGTGCCGGTCGAGGTCGCGGGCGCGGTCGGCGGGCTGCTCGCGGTCGGGCTCGCGCTCACCGACCCACCGCTGCTGGCCCTGGTGCTGGCCCTGTGCGCGGTGATCGCCGGGGGCACGGCGATCCGCCCGGACCGCCGCCCCGTGGCCTACGCGGCCGCCGCCCTGTTCGTGCTGGCCACCTGGGTACGCCTGGCGGCCTGGGACGTCGGGACGCCCGAGGCGTACACGCTTCCGGTCACCGTCCCGGCGCTGCTGCTCGGCGCCCTGCGCCGGCGCCGCGACCCGCAGGCGTCGTCCTGGACGGCGTACGGCCCCGGCCTGGCCGCCACCCTCGTGCCGAGCCTGGTCGCGGCCTGGGGCGACGCGCACTGGACCCGCCCCCTGCTGCTGGGCCTGGCGGCACTGCTGGTCACCCTGCTGGGCGCCCGGCACCGCCTCCAGGCCCTCCTCGTGCTCGGCGGTTCGGTGCTGGTCCTGGACACGCTGCACGAACTCGCGCCCTACCTCGTCCAGGTCACCGACGCCCTCCCCCGCTGGGTCCCTCCCGCCCTCGCCGGACTGCTGCTGCTCGCACTCGGAGCGACGTACGAGCGGCGGATCCGCGATGTCCGGCGGGTGCGGGAGGCCCTGGGAAGGATGAACTAGCCGTCCGCTACGGCATCCTGTCGCCCAGCAGTGCCAGGTTCTCGATGGCTGCGAGCCCGTAGAGGGCGGTGTCGTTGGTGGACACCCAGGTGGCCTCGCTGCCCGGGACGAGGGCGACCGGGCCGCTCACCGGCTCGGTCTTCCAGGGGGCCGACTCCTTGTAGCCGTCGGAGTTGTAGAACTTGTCCCACGCGCGCTTGGCGAGCTTCTCGTCCCCGGTCTGGACGGCGGCGTACGCGTCGAGGCGCGAGTGGCCCTGGAACAGCAGCAGGGTGCCGAAGTTGGAGCCGTAGCGTGCCGCCTGCTCGGCCTTCGTCGCGTTGAAGTAGCGGCAGTAGTCGAAGTAGGCCTCGTTGAATTTCGGCATGTCAACGAGGTCGATGAGTTCGGCGCACAGCTCGTTGAGTCCGAAGACCGCGGAGAGGTGCGAGACCCCGACGACGGGCGCCGCGGCGACGGCGAACTTCCCGGTGTCGAGGTCGTACAGGCCGCTCCCCTGAACGAATCCGTTCGGCTGGGCGGCGATCGTCTCCATCGTCGACAGGACGCGCGCCTTGGCCTTCTCCCACTTGGGACCCTTGCGCTCCCACTCGGTCAGCCAGGCCGACACGAGGCCGCTCCAGTCGGTGCCGAAGCCGATCGACAGCGCGTGCCGGTCGGGTGTGTACGGCTCGGTGCGGATCTTGCGGATGGGGTCGAGGACGAGGAAGGTCTCGTCGCTGTCGACGTTGGCGTGCATGAGGTCGCCGACGCGTTCGTCGCCGGTGAGGAAGTAGTAGTAGCGGCGGTAGGTGGTGTTGGCGATGCGCTGCTGCTTGGCGCTGTCGGCGTAGTGCTGCACGCCGTGCCGGGTGCCGAGGCCGGCCCACTGTCCGAGGTGGTAGACGTCGACCTCGCCGGTGTGGCGGGTCATCGCCTCGGCGAAGCGGAAGATGTCGGCGCGGCCCGAGCGCAGGTACGCGAACCAGAGCCAGAGGTCGGGCGACAGTTCGGAGTTGTCCCAGGCGTAGCCGCCGATGTCGTACCGCCACTGGTGCCGGGCGGTGTCGTACGTGTGCATGATGTCGCCGTAGTCCCAGAAGCCGTACCAACGGCGCTGCTCCACCTGGTCCTTGTAGTAGGTGAAGAGGAAGTCGAGGTGGTCCTCGATCTTGGCCTTGGCCGGGGTGGAGCGGTCGGGCTCGGAGTACAGCCCGGGGCCGAAGACCTGGGCCTTGATGAGCTGCTTGGGCGGGGCGGCGAGCTGGGGCAACACCCGTACGGCTTCGACCTGTTCGGCGAGTTTCTCGGCGGTCGGGGTCGACTCGTTGGCCCAGAAGAGGAGTTCGGAGGTGCGGGCGATGCCGTAGGGGGTGCCGAAGCCGGGTTCGTAGTCCTCGTAGGTGATGTTGAGGCCTTCGAGCTGCTTCGCGTACGTGTCCTGGCCCATGCCGTCGTGGTAGAAGCGCAGGTCCATGGGCTGGGCCTCGGGCGACCAGAGCCAGAGGGTGACCTCGGCCTCGTCCGTCTGGGCGTCGCGGATGTCGAGCTGGGCGGGGTGCTTCTCCCAGAAGTCCCGCAGACCGAAGGAGAATCCGCCGCTCGCCCCGCCGACGTATCCGAACCCGGAGGCCCGCTTGCCGCCGCCGGCGCCGATCCAGCCGTGCCCCTTCTTCGTGCGCTTGCGGAGGGTGTAGCCGTCCGCGGAGAGCTGGGAGAGGGTGTAGTCGCCCCACTCGGGGATGTACTGGAGGCGGGTGGTGACCCGCTGGTCCCAGGTCGAGGGGTCGGGCAGCTTCTCTCCCGCGAACTGGGCCGCCTGGACGGCCGCTCCGGGGTCGCGCCGCTGCCCGGTGATGCCCTTGACGGCCTCGCGCAGCAGTCCGGTGCCGTCGCCGCCGATCCGGATGTGCCGGTCGTAGGAGGCGTCCCGCATCGGCACGCTGAAGCGGACCCCGATGCCGCGGATGAAGTCGCCGCCGGCCTTGCCGGGTTCCTGGGTGCCGTCGTACGTGATGGTGTGGACCATGCGGAAGGAGTCGGCGCCTGCGTAGAAGTAGAGGCGGATCGAGAAGGGGAGCCAACTGCGGCTGCCCTTGCGGTGCTTGCCGTCGATGCGGACCACTGCCCTTACGGGGCCGTCCTGTTCGACCTCGACCTTGCCGATGGCGCTGTCGAAGCGCTCGAACTTGGTGGCGCCCTGGTCCTCGTCCTCGATCTCGGGCTGGCGGATGAGGACGAGCCGCCCGTTCCTCGCGATCTCGGTGGAGCCGCGTCTCACCGACTTCACCAGCGTGGAGCCGGACTTGCCGATGCGTGCGGTGATGACTCCGGTCGATATGTCGATCGTTCCGCCGCTTCTGTCGACGGTGACCTTCGCGGCGGGGGCCGCGGGCGCCCCGGCGGCCAGCGTCAGCTTGCCGGAGCCCGAACTCACGGCGTGCGCGGTCCACTTGAGGGAGCCGTCGGGCCAGTAGGCGAGCGGCCAGGACTGGACGGGTACGGAGCTGCCGGTGGCGTCCGTGAGCGCGAAGGTCTGGTCCGCGTCGTACGTGCCCTTCGGCCAGGGCACGCCGACGGTGGATCCGGGTGCGGCGCCGAGACCGCCGTCCTCCAGCCAGTCCAGGGTCACGGGATCGGCGTCGCTCTCGGCGGCTCGGGGCGCGGCCTGCGCGGTCGAACCGAGCGCCCAGCTGAACTGGGCGGCGGCTCCGGCGACTGCGGCGGCCTTGAGGAGGGACCTGCGGGGGATGGGAGACATGGGAGACCAGCCTTTCCTTTCCGTGCGGGGGCAGGGGTAGTCAGGGGCATGGCAGAGAGAGGTACGACACCCGGGGCGCCGACCTTGTGCGAGGGCACCGCCCGTCAGCGGTGCCGGTACCGCTCCTCCACGGCGACGGCCGCCGCCGCGACCGCCCCGAGGACGGGAACCGCCAGCGGCGGAAGGAACCCTGCGGACAGAGCCACCACGGCCAGCCCGCAGACGACCAGGAAGGACCCGGCGGGATCGCGCACGGTCCGGCGCCCGGCGTCCGCCAGCAGCGCCCTCCAGCGGGTGCCCGGTGTCCAGACGGCCGCCGCCCGCAGCAGGGCCACAGCGAGCCCGATCAGCGCGAAGATGCCCACGGCCCCGACGAACGTCCCGCCGGGAATCCCGGCCCGCGCGGCCAGGACGTCCACCCAGACCGCGGCGGCCACCGCCCAGCCGGCGAACCCGACGACCCACCCGCCGCGCACGGCCGCCCGGAAGTCCGCGACGAATTCCCGCCAACCACCGCCCACATGGGTCGTACGACGGCGCAGATGCCGTGCGCCGGCGGCGAAGGCGGCAGGGTAGGTGACGACCCCGAGACAGGCAACGGCGATCCACACCCCGGTGAGCAGACACTCGGCGAAGACCGCGAAGCGCTCGCCGAACACGGACTCCTTGCGCGGGGAGCGTGCCTTCACGCGTGTTTGGGCCATGGTGACCGCCTCAGCCCTTCAGTCCGGAGGTCGCCATACCGTCGATGAGGTAGCGCTGGAAGGCCATGAAGAAGGCGACGACCGGTACCAGCGCCACCAGCGACATGGCGATCATGCTGCCGTAGTTGGAGATGCCCTCCTGGTCTCGGAACATCATCAGGCCGAGCGAAACGGTGTACTTGGACGGGGTGTTGAGGTAGATCAACGGCCCCATGAAGTCGTTCCAGGCGTTGATGAAGGTGAAGATCGCGCTGGTGATGATCGCGGGCCGGCTGAGCGGCAGCACGATGGACCAGTAGGTCCGCAGATGCCCGCAGCCGTCGAGCTTGGCGGCCTCGTCCAGCTCGCGCGGCAGCCCGCGCATGAACTGGACCATCAGGAAGACGAAGAACGCCTCCGTGGCGAGGAACTTGCCCGCGACGAGCGGCACGAGCGTGTCGATGTAGCCGAGGTTGCGGAACAGCACGTACTGCGGAATGAGGAGCACGTGGTACGGCAGCAGCAGAGTGCCGATCATCAGCGTGAACAGCAGGTTCCGCCCGGCGAACCGGATCTTGGCGAAGGCGTACGCGGTCAGCGAGCTGGAGAGCACCACGCCGACGACGGCAAGCCCCGCGTACATCAGCGAGTTGCTGAAGAAGCTGCCGATGGAGATGCCGGAGATGCCGTCGGCGAGTCCGGAGAAGTTGGCCCAGACCGGCTTGGTGGGCAGCAGGTCGAGGCTGGCGATGATGTCCTTGCTCGGCTTGAACGAGGCGCCGAGCACCCAGATCACCGGGTAGAGGACGACCGCGAGCACGAGGAGCGCGCCCACGTGCCAGACGAGGGATCCGATGGGCCGCCGCTCGTGCGCGGTGTCCGCAACAGGGCTGGTGGTGCTGGTCACTTGGCGGCCTCCTCGTAGTGCACCCACTTCTTCTGCGACCAGAACAGGACCGCCGTGACGAGCGCCACCGCGATCACCAGGGTCCAGGCCATCGCGGAGGCGAAGCCCATCTGGGACTCCTTGAAGCCCTTCTGGTAGAGGTAGCAGGTGTAGACGAGGGTGGCGTCGGCAGGCCCGCACCGGGTGTCGGAGACGACATAGGCGGAGCCGAACACCTGGAACGCGTGGATGGACTCCAGCAGCACGTTGAAGAACAGCACCGGGGAGATCATCGGCAGCGTGATGTTCCAGAACCGCCGGAAGGGACCGGCTCCGTCCATCTCGGCGGCCTCGTACAGTTCCTGCGGCACCTGCTTGAGCCCGGCCAGGAAGATGACCATCGGCGCGCCGAACTGCCAGATACTCAGCGCCACCAGGGCGTACAGGACGTAGTCCGGGTTGCCGATCCAGCCGCCGACGTCGAGCCCGAAGATCTTCTGCGTACGGTCCACGACGGCGTCGTCGGAGAACAGCGCCCGCCAGACGAAGCCCACGGAGACACTGGCGCCGATGAGTGACGGCATGTAGAACGCCGCCCGGTACAGGGCCTGTCCACGCCGGTTCTGCGCGAGCAGCAGCGCCACTCCGAGCGCGAGGAGCAGCTTCAACGGTGTGGCCACGACGACGTACTTCAGCGTGACCTCGACCGACTTCTGCCAGCGCGGGTCCTGGAACATCGTCGTGAAGTTGTCCAGCCCCACCCACTGGGGCGGCGTGAACAGGTTGTAGCTGGTGAACGCGTAGTAGAGCGACGCGATCATCGGCCCCGCCGTGAGCAGCAGGAACCCCGCGATCCACGGCGACATGAAGAGATAGCCGGCGAGATTCTCGCGGCGCCGCCCACGCCGCCCGGCGTCAGGAGCGGCGGACCGCTCCTTCACCGGACGCACGGGCGCTTCCTTGACGAGCGTCATGGTGGTACGTCCCCTCAGCCCGCGAACGCGGCCTTGGCCTCGCTGAACAGCGCCTTCGCGCCGTCGGCCGGCTTGGTCTTGCCCTGGGCGATCTCGCCGCCGATGCGCAGGAAGGCCGACTCGATGACGTCCGCGCCGGACGGGTGCGGGGTGATCTTCCCGAGCACGCCGGCCTTGGCGACCTCGTCCTCGTAGGCCGAGACACCCTTGTTGTTGGGGTCGGTCGGCTTGAAGGCGTCGTACTGCTCGGTCGTGGCGAGGATGCCGCGGTCGTATCCCATGATCTTGCCGACCTCGGGGTCGTGGACCATGAAGCTGATGAACTGGGCGACTTCCTTGGGGTGCTTCGTCCCGGAGAAGGCGCTGAGCATCAGCGAACCGAGATACTGGCCGGTGTCCTTGCCGTCCGTGGTGGGGATCGGCGCGAGCCCGTAGTCGGACTCCCCCTCGCCCTCGTAACGGATGGAGAAGTTGTCCCAGGTGAACTCGGACGCGGCGAGCCCCGCCGACAGCCCGGACTTGGGAGCGACCTGCTCGATCTTCTTGGGGTCGGCGACCAGTCCGGACTTCACCCGCTTGTAGCCGTCCTCCCACCACTGCGTCAGATCGTCCTCGGTGAAGCCGAGATCGGTGTCGGTGAAGAACGCCTTGCCGTTCTGACGCAGGTACAGGTCGTAGAGGTACATGATGGTGAAGTAGCCGGTGTCACCGGCGATCTTCAGCTTGTCCTGGACCTTCTGCAGCGCGGCGAAGTACTCGTCCCAGGTCCAGCCGAACTTCGCCTCCACGCCCGCCCTCTCGAAGGCCTTGACGTCGATGACGAGCGCCATGGTGTTGGCGCCCACGGGTATGCCGATCTGCTTGCCTTCGACCTGACCGTTCGCCAGAACGCCGTTGCGGAAGTTCTCCAGGCTCAGATTCCCGGCGTCCGCCTGCGCCTTGAGATCCATCAGAACGCCGCGCTTGTCGTACTTGCGCAGAAAGCCGACAGCATTCTGGAAAACGTCCGGCGGATTTCCGCCGGAGGCCTGTGTCTGGAACTTCTCCCAGAACGCCGCGTAGTCGGTGAATTCCGGCTTGATCTTGATCTTCGGGTACTTCTTCTCGAAGAGCGCGATCGTCTTCTTGATGGCGAGGGTCCGCGGTTCGCCGCCCCACCACGCATAACGGAGCGTCACCGTTCCATCCCCGGCACCGCTGTCACCACCGCACCCGGTCGTCGTCGCCAGCCCCAGCGCGGCGGCCGAGGCTCCGGCCGCCTTGAGGATCGTTCGCCTCTCAACATTCCCGTTCGTAGGCACAGTAGAGCCCTCCCCGCGACGTCGTTGGCGCCTGCGTGAATCGTTTCAAGTAAGCGCTTGCTGGCACAAGCTACGGAGGGCCTCGGAATGCGTCAATGATTCGGACAGGATTTTTCTGTCCCTGGGCCGGGCGACAGCAGCGCACAAGTCGACTCGGGCCGCCAGAAAGGAGGTTGACGTTGCAGGTGAGCCGCCCGCGGTCGGCCGGTCGAACACCGGCGGGCCGCCGCCGCTTATTTGGGACGGGGCCGAAACGCGCCCACCACGCAGGGAGTTGACGCCGGACAAGGTGGGCTCTCGAACAGTGACATCGTCGGGATCGACGGAACGGAAGGTCACCTGCCGGAGGCTCACGGCGGCCCCACCGGTCGCCCGACACGCCTCCGGGGAAGGCGCGGGCGGGCCCCGGAGGGTCGTACGGGGTGGGGTCGGGCCCGGGTCCCACGAGTGGGGCCGACCGGCGCCGATCAGGCGAAGCCGAACGACAAACGCGGCCCGTGTCAACGTTTCCGTGACACGGGCCGCACTCGATCCGGTGGGCGATACTGGGTTCGAACCAGTGACCTCTTCGGTGTGAACGAAGCGCTCTCCCACTGAGCTAATCGCCCGGACGCAGGGAGAACATTACCCCATGTCAGGGGGTGCCCCGGAACAGTCGCCGGATCACTGATCCTTGATCTTCCAGGGCATTTGCAGCCCGAACTCCCATACGTAGATCCCGACGAGAACCGCCACGATCACCAGACCGATCGTCGTCAGGATGATGTTGCGGCGGCGCACCCTGGGGTCGAGCGCTCGCTGTGTCGCCTCGGTGACCTTGCGCTTCGTCCAGCGCAGTACCAGCTGGGCCCAGACGAACTCGGTCGCCCAGATCGCCATACCGCCGAAGATCACCAGCCAGCCCGGCCCGGGCAGCGGCAGCATGACGATGCCGGCGCCCACCACCGCCAGGCCCACGACGAACACGCCGACCTGCCAGCTCATATGCAGCATGCGGCGCGCCTTGACGAATTCCGGCGCCCTCGACCCGAGGTCGCGCTCACCGGCCGCCTCACCGGCCCCGGCCTCATCCGGTGTCACGGCAGCCTCGACCGACTCGTCACTCCCCGTATTCATGCGTCCAAATCCTACCGGACAGAAACCGGTCACCGGAATGGTCGTAACCGACGAACCGGTCCTCGGCCGGAAGAGTTACGTAAAGGCACGCAAAACACTCAGAGGGGTTTACAACGGCACCGTAGGTGGCATGTCGATTTCGCCGACGTGCGAATCCCCGAGCGCACACTGAGCGAAAGGCCTTGGCGCTTATGAACACCACGGTCAGCTGCGAGCTGCACCTGCGCCTCGTTGTGTCGAGCGAGTCCTCACTGCCCGTTCCCGCAGGACTGCGGTATGACACGGCCGATCCCTACGCCGTGCACGCCACCTTCCACACCGGAGCCGAGGAAACCGTCGAGTGGGTGTTCGCCCGCGACCTGCTCGCGGAGGGCCTCCACCGGCCCACCGGCACCGGTGACGTCCGAGTCTGGCCGTCCCGGAGCCACGGTCAGGGCGTTGTCTGCATCGCCCTCAGCTCCCCGGAGGGCGAGGCCCTGCTCGAAGCCCCCGCACGAGCCCTGGAGTCCTTCCTGAAGCGAACGGACGCCGCCGTGCCACCCGGCACGGAACACCGCCACTTCGACCTCGACCAGGAGCTGTCACACATCCTGGCGGAAAGCTAGGACGAGGCCCCACTGAGCCGCCCGGCGCCGTCCACTCGGGGAGACGGCTCGGGTGACAACCGCATATGGCGCACCGCCGCCGCCCCGCGGGTTTCCGCGGGGCGGCGGCGGTGCGTCCGCACACCCTTCCCCGGTCACCGCACCCGATGCCGCCAAGGCCGACGCCCACCTCCGTCGCTGTGAGCCACTACCATCGGCCAGCATCGGCGGGCGGGTGCCCGCCCGACCGCCCAGGCAGGCCAGGGAGAGCAACGTGCTGATCACCCACGACACCCGGTGCGCCCTCGACACCGTGGTCGATCTGGTGAACACCGCACCGGAGGACGATTCGCCGGACGGACTGCCCGATGTCGACGCGCTCGAAGATTTCGTACGAAAGCACAACATAAGCGATGTCGGTGTGCTGTCGGAGCTCGATCTCGCCGCGGTGCGCAGGATCCGCGGTCGGTTCTCCGGGGTGTTCGCGGCCCAGGACGCCCGGACCGGCGCCGCAGTCATCAACGAGCTGGTCGCCGCGGCGGGCACCACACCCCGGCTCACCGACCACGACGGCTACGACTGGCACGTCCACTACTTCGCCCCCGGCGCGTCCATCGCCGACCATCTCGCGGCCGACTGCGGCATGGCCCTCGCGTTCTTCGTGGTCGCCGGCGAGCAGGAACGACTCCGGCGGTGCGAGGCCCCGGACTGCCGGCACGCCTTCGTCGATGTCTCCCGCAACCGGTCGCGCCGTTACTGCGACAGCCGAACCTGCGGAAACCGGCTTCATGTGGCGGCCTACCGGGCGCGCCGCAAAGAGTCGGCGGGCTGACCGGCCGCAGACCTGACAGCGATGCTGACGCAGCCCCCGGCGGGTAGCGCCGGGGACTGGCGTGTACAGCTCACAGCAACAGCAGATCGTGCAACGAAGCCATGAGCAGCAGACACCCGATCACCGCAAGGAAGATCATCAGCGGTGGCTGGGAAAGGGCGAAGAGGCACCCGCGCGGCTCGTCCTTCGGCGGCACGGCCTCGCTCTGTGTTGTGTCCAGCATCTCGCCGTGATGATGACGCAGCCGACACCCTCTCCGCGATCAACACGCCCGGAATGCGCGGTAGTTCACCAAATTCCGTAATGTCCGCAGCGAGTCATGATCGCTTCCGAGCGGCCTCCGTCGCCTCCCGGCCGTTTGTGTCGTTTCAGTACGTCACCTGTTGTGCCCCGTCGTACGCGGCGCCTCTTCGTAGGCCGTGCCTCTTCATATGCCGTGCTTCTTCAGGATCGCCTCGATGTCGCTGAAGTCCTCCCCGGCACCACCACCGCGCGGCTTGGCCGCGGGCGGGGCCGCCGGGCGGGCGGCTTTGCCCCGCCCCTGCCCGAGCGAGGGCGCGGAGGCCGCCGGAGCCACCGCCTCGCGCTGCGCGGCCGGTATGTCCCCGCGCTCCTTCGGGTTGCCGCCCCGGCGCCGCTCCACCGCGCGGGTGGTCGCCAAGAGCAGCCAGGCGCCGCCCAGCACGCCGAAGCCCGCCCAGGCGGAGGGACTGAAGGCGGTGTCGGCCGCCCACCCGACCACCCCGGTCATCACCAGGCCGACGGGAACCAGCGAGTACGCGGCGATACGGGTAGCCGCGAGAAAACGCTTGCGGTACGCCGTGACCACCGCGATGCCCAGGCCGGCCGCGGAGACGGCGGAACAGACGGTCTCGGCAATCATCCGGTCCTCCAGGCAGGGTTCGGTCGCGCAGGGTGCGCTTCGTCCCTTCCATCCTGCACCGCCCGGTCCCCCGGATGCCATGCTCCGGCCCGACATCAGGGACATCTCGGGGTCGGCTCCTCCACAGGTCCCGGTGCCCCTCGTACGACGGACACGGCCGCGACTGGGAAACTGGTGCCCATGAGCGACTCCTCCCCCGCCTCCGCCGACACTCCTGCCCCGGCCTCCGCCCCCGTCCTCGATGTGTGGTGCGAGCTCCAGTGCCCGGACTGCCGCACGGCCCTGGACGACGTACGCGCCCTGCGTGCCCGCTACGGCGACCGGCTGGAGCTGCGGCTGCGGCACTTCCCGCTGGAGCGGCACAAGCACGCCTTCGCCGCCGCGCAGGCCGCCGAGGAGGCGGCGGAGCAGGGACAGGCATGGCCGTACGTCGAGGCCGTGCTCAGCCGGGTCGAGGAGCTGGACCGTGCGGGCGAACCCTTCCTGGTCGAGGTGGCCGGCGAACTCGGTCTGAACGCCGAGGAGTTCGACACAGCGCTGATCGACGGCCGGCACATCCTGATCGTCGACGCCGACCAGGCCGAGGGCAAGGCCATCGGTGTGACCGGCACGCCGACCTACGTCATCGCCGGTGAGGTTCTCGACGGCGGCAAGAGCCAGGAAGGGCTGCGGGAACGGGTCGAGGAGATCGTGGACCGGCTGCTGGCCGGGCAGGACGCCTGACACCGCCCACGTCCGGAGGTGCTTGTACGTCGGCCTACAACAGGTCCTTGTACATGTGGTGGGTCACCGTCCGGTACCCCAACGACTCGTAGAGCCGTTCCGCCGGGGTGTTGCCCACGAAGACGTTCAGGGACACGGCCGGGCGCCCGACCGCGATCGACTGGGCCTCCGCCAGGAGCATGAGGGCGCGACCGTGGCCTCTGCCCCGGTGTTCCGCGTCGGTCTCGACCTTGTAGACGAAGCCCAGGCCCTCGCGGGAACCCAGCCACAGCGTGCCGACCCGGGTGCCCTCGTGTTCCAGCACGCTGAGCGTCATGCCCTCGCTGTCCACGCCCTGCGGCAGCAGTCGCTCATGGTCCCGTTCCGCCTTGGCGTGCGCCTCGGCGGCCGGCACACCCCGCTCGATCCAGCTCTCCGCGTAGTCCAGTCGGCCCGCCGCCTCCCACACCACGAACTCGGCCTCCGTCATGGGCCGGCCACGGCTTCCGGCGGGCAGTTCGGGCGGGACGGCGCCGAGCGCCTTGTCCATACGGCGGTTGCGCAGCACGTAGCCGAGCGCGGTCGCGAGCCGCAGGGCCGGCGCTGCGTCGCCCGGGACGGACGCCTCGACGCGGCGGCAGCCCCAGCCGCGTGCCACCTCCTCCGCGGCGAGCGCTGCCACCGTGGCCCGGCCGCGCCGCCGGTCGCGTTCGTCGATGCGGAGGTCAAGGATCTTCGCCACCGAGTCGCCGAAAGCGGGGTCGGTGCCGAGGTGTATCGCGCCGACGGGACGGCTGTTCACGCACACTTGATAGCGCCGTGAACGCGCCCCGTCGGCCTCGTGCTGCAGCGGCTCGGTCGGCCGCAGGGTGGTGGTCATCAGGGGTGTTCTACCCGCTGCGGAGTCCGGCGTCAGCCCATTTGCATGCGGCCTTCTTCAACCTTGTCCCACGATCAGGGATCGAGACCGTCCCCGGCCCGCTCGTCGAAGACCCGCATCGCCTTGGCCGTCACCGGGCCCGGCACGTCCGGAAGTCGGCGGCCGTCAACGCGCTGCACGGCCTGTACGTCCCTCAGGGTGGACGTCAGGAAGATCTCGTCGGCGTCTTCCAGGACGGACAGCGGCAGCTCGGTCTCCTGTGCGCCCGTCCACTCGACGACGAGGGCGCGTGTGATGCCGGCGAGACAGCCGGAGGCGAGCGGCGGGGTGTGGATCTCGCCGTCCAGGACGACGAAGACGTTCGACCCCGTCCCCTCGCAGAGTCGGCCGACCGTGTTGGCGAACAGCGCCTCGGACGCGCCCTGTTCGCGCGCCCTGGCGAGAGCGACGACGTTCTCGGCGTACGAGGTGGTCTTCAGGCCGGTGACGGCGCCGCGTTCGTTGCGCGTCCAGGGGACCGTGATCACGGCGGTCGCGTCGGGGCGCCGGGCGGATTCGCCGACGGCGACGACCAGCGTCGGGCCGTGCTCCCCGCGGTCGGAGCCGAGCGGGCCGTGCCCTCCGGTATAGGTGATGCGCAGGCGGCCCAAGGGCATCGGGTTGGCGTCGAGTACGGCCGTACAGGCGCGGCGGACCTCGTCGAGGTCGGGGTCGGGCAGGCCGAGGCCGCGAGCCGAGCGGGTCAGCCGGTCCAGGTGCCGGGTGAGCGCGAACGGCCGGCCGTGGACCGCCTTCACCGTCTCGAAGATGCCGTCACCCACGGTCAGTCCGTGGTCGAACACGGAGACGCGGGCGGTCTCGATGTCCTGCAACCCGCCGTCGAGCCATAGCTTCACGTCAACGATCCCTCTCCACTGGCCGCATACGCGCCCGACGCTACCGCGAGCAGCCGGGACGCCTTCAGCTCGGTCTCCCGCCACTCCGCCTCGGGGTCCGAACCCCAGGTGATGCCCGCTCCGGTGCCGAAACGCAGCATGCCGTCGGCCCGGTCGATCCAGAACGTGCGGATGCCGACCGCCAGTTCACCCGTGCCCCGGTCCGCGTCGACCCAGCCGATGCCTCCGCAGTACGGGCCCCGGGGTGCCGTCTCCAGGGCGTCGATGATCCGCAGGGCGCTCGACTTGGGCGCCCCGGTGACCGAGCCGGGCGGGAAGGCCGCCGCCAGCAGCTCCGGCCAGCCGGTGTGCGGGAGCAGCTCGCCCCGTACCGTCGACACGAGGTGGACCAGCCCCGGGTGCTTCTCGACGACGCACAGGTCGGGGACGGTCACCGAGCCCGTCGCGCAGACGCGCCCGATGTCGTTGCGGACCAGGTCCACGATCATCACGTTCTCGGCGTAGTCCTTCTCCAGAAGGTCCGCCTCGGTGCGTCCGGTGCCCTTGATCGGGCCCGATTCGACGGTCCGGCCGACCCGGCGGAGGAAGAGTTCGGGGGACGCGGTGGCGATCTCGACGCCGTGCGCGGGCAGGCGGATCGTTCCTGCATATGGTGCCGGGTTGCCGTGCGCCAGCAGCGAGGTCAGTGCGTCCACGTCGGCGCCGGGAGCGACGGGCGCGGACAGTACCCGGCAGAGGTTCGCCTGATAGACCTCGCCGGTCGCGATGAGCTCCCGGATCCGGCGCACCCCCGCCGTGTACGCGGCGCGGTCGAGGGACGACGTCCAGTCATCGGCGGCCGGCCCCCGCCACTCCCCCGGCCCCGGCGACGGCGCGGGCACCGGGTCCTTCCGTACGTCCCGGAAGCGGGCGCAGGTCAGACGGCCGCCGTACTCCGCGGAGACGGCCCAGAAACCGGTGGAGTCGAGGGCCGCGGGATCGCTGGTGACATCGAGGAGGCCGGTGGCGACGAGACCGCCGAAGCGGGCGAGAGGAGCGAGATCGGACACACCGCCGAGTCTATGGCGGGTGTCCTGCGGGTGCCCTGACCATGTCTTCGAGCGGGCACAGCGCAGCACGCTGCACAAACGCGTTTTTGTGCTGGCCCCGGAATCCGCTAGAGTTCAACTCGTCGCCGGGTCGCGAGAGCGCACCGAAACGACATGCGGACGTAGCTCAGTTGGTAGAGCGCAACCTTGCCAAGGTTGAGGTCGCCAGTTCGAACCTGGTCGTCCGCTCGCAGGAAGAGGGGGATCTTCCCGAACCCCCGCACTCCTGGTGGAGTGGCCGAGAGGCGAGGCAACGGCCTGCAAAGCCGTCTACACGGGTTCAAATCCCGTCTCCACCTCCAAGGACGATTAGCTCAGCGGGAGAGCGCTTCCCTGACACGGAAGAGGTCACTGGTTCAATCCCAGTATCGTCCACTGGTCCGCAAGGGCCTTGATCCGCAAGGGTCCCCGCGCGATTAGCTCAGCGGGAGAGCGCTTCCCTGACACGGAAGAGGTCACTGGTTCAATCCCAGTATCGCGCACGCTAGTTTTCGCGGCCTTCGGGTCGTGGTCCCGAGGACGATTAGCTCAGCGGGAGAGCGCTTCCCTGACACGGAAGAGGTCACTGGTTCAATCCCAGTATCGTCCACACACCGAAGAAGCCCCCCGCCGTCTCGTACGGCGGGGGGCTTCTTCGTGGTTCCGGTCAGTCCTTCCAGCCAGTCGTTCGGTCAGCTGGAGAACAGCATGTGGCCGAAGCTCTTGTGGCGCTTGTTGCCGTAGTGACCGCCGTGACCGCCGTGGTGGCCGCCCTGCGGGGCACCCCAGGCGGGTGCGGGAGCGGCCGGGTAGCCCTGCTGGGGCGGCGGGGCGGCGGGCCCCGCCCACTGGGACTCCACGCGGGTCAGCGCCTCCAGCTCGCCGTAGTCGAGGAAGATCCCCCGGCAACCGCTGCACTGCTCGATCTGGACCCCGTTGCGGTTGTACGTGTGCATCGGCGCATGGCACTTCGGACACTGCATGCTCGGCTCAACTCCTCGCCGTCGGTACTGCTTCTTGATCCGGGTTTCGCTCTCGCCAGGACAGACTCTGTCCGGCTCCGGTCGGTTGCACCCTACTTCGTGTATTCGTGGGTCAACTCGTGCGGTCAGGAACCCATTCGGGTACATGCGTCGACCACGGCCTGCTGAACGTCGTCCAGCGGGCGGTCCGCCGCCGTCGCCTTGACGATCGCCAGGGCGGCCGTCTGCACGGTGAGGGCGCGCGCGGCGACGTCCAGGGCGGGCCAGGGGTCGCCGTCGGCGGGTACGGCCGGGCCGCTCGCCGCGCGGTAGGCGGTCAGGAAGCGGGTCCACTCGTCGGGCGGGAGCAGTCCGCAGGCGTACCAGGCGGCCGGGCGGGCCAGGTCCCAGGCGGGGCCGCCGACACCGAGGTCGTCGACGTCGATGAGCAGCCAGGGGCCGTCCGGGGCGGGGTGGCGTACGAGTTGGCCGAGGTGGAGGTCGCCGTGGCAGAGGGTCGGGCGGAGCGGTTGGCCGGGGAGGCCGGGCATGGGGGCCTCGGCTCGGGCCCAGGCCGGGAGGGCCGCCCAGGCGCGCAGGACGGGCTCGGTGGCCGGCTGCGGGATGGTGGCCCGGAGGCGGGCGATGGCGCGGGCGGCCTTGGCCGGACCGCGCATGGGTGGCAGGCCGGGCGGGGCGGGACTCCGGTGGAGGCGGGCGAGCAGGGTGGCGGCCTCTTCCCAGGGGGCCGCGTCCGGGTTCTCCGGGTCGACCGGGTCGCCGTAGGGCCAGAACGTCACGAGCCTGCCGTGCAGGTCGACGGGTGTCGGGGTGAGCGGGGGCAGGAGTACGCCGGGGAGGCGGGCGGCGACGGTGAGGCGGGCGGTGAGTTCGGTGCGGGCGGTGTCCGGGGCGTGTGCCTTCGCGACGGTGTCGGCGTGGCGGACGACGGTGCCGTCGGGGCGGTCGGTGAGGGTGGCTGCGCCGCAGGGGCAGGAGCGGGGGTGGGTGCGTGAATGGGCCTTGGCCTTGGCTCGGGTGGTGAGGTCGGAGAGCAAGGGGGTGGCGGTCACGGGGCTCCCTGAAGCGTGGGTGGGTCTGGTCGCGAGGGTACGGGGGCGGTTGCGGTGGGGTGTTTCGCCCCCGCCGCCCCTACCCGTCCCGTCCCCAGGGGCTCCGCCCCTTCGACCCCGCCAGGGGCTGTGCACCCTGGACCCCCTTCGGCCTGGACGGCCTCGTCCTCAAACGCCGGACGGGCTGAATTGCCTGGACGTGGGCTGAAAAGGGCAAGGCAATGCCCGCGCAGCTCCCCAGCTGCGCGGGCATTTTTTGCCGTCCGCCGCACCCCCGTCCCCACGGGGTTTCATGGGTGGATGTCCCCGCCCGGACCGCTCTTCCGGGCCTGGGGTCGCCGCTCAGCGCCCCAGCATCACTCCCACGGACGACGCTTGTGTGACCACTGCTTCCCAGCCGCCGAAGACGACCACGAGCAGGGCTGCCAGGGGGAGGACCATGGCCGTCGCCACCAGCGGGTGACGTTGGCCCTGTCGGCGCGGGCGGAACGCGGCGATGTACGCCTTGCGTCCCTGTGTGCGGAGCGCCGTCCGCGATGCCGTGTGGGCCATGGTCCCTCTCCTGACCGTTCTCTTGTTGGTTGGCAGCGGCGAGTGTCTGACCTCGGGGGACGAGTGCTGCACCCGCCGCTTGACCTCAAATCTAGGCTGCCGAGGGGCTCCGGTCGTCATGCCCTCGTACCGATTGCCGGGCCTCCCGGAGGATGACCTGTGACCTGCGGAGTACTCCCCTGGGTGGAGACGGAGTCCTCCGTCTCAGGGTCTTCCCGGAAGGGGTGCCCGGTGTGTCCCTACTGTTCCGAGCTGTCCTCCCTCGGCACCGGCTGCTCGACCAGCGCCAGGACGCGGTTCGCCATGAAGCGGGCTGTGCGGACGACTGATCCGTTCCTGGTGACTTCGCTCACTTCCACGACACCTCGGCGCACCGCCGTCTCCACCCTGCGGCCCGCCCTGCTGGCCACCACCTCATACGTACGTGTCGTGTCCCCGGCATCCACCACTATCTCCACGCGGTCACCCTTCACGGGTCCAATCCCCCTTCTGCGACGGGTGGTTGGGATCACGCGGCCAGTCAAGCCGCCCTGTTCGCGTGCTCCCTGACCACCTTTCAAGTCTCCCACCCGGCACTGACAATCCATCGGGACGAGAGGGCGCGGCCTCTGCGCGCACCCGGCCGTGGAAACGTAAGCTGTCGCTCGTCAAACGGACCGGGCAGCGGGGATGAACATGGCGATGATGCGCCTGAGGCGCGAGGACCCGCGTGTCGTCGGCTCGTTCAGGCTTCACAGACGGCTCGGCGCGGGCGGGATGGGCGTTGTCTACCTGGGCTCCGACAAGCGGGGGCAGCGGGTCGCGCTGAAGGTGATCCGGCCCGATCTGGCGGAGGATCAGGAGTTCCGTTCCCGGTTCGCGCGCGAGGTCTCGGCGGCCCGGCGGATCAGGGGCGGGTGCACGGCGCGGCTCGTCGCCGCGGATCTGGACGCGGACCGGCCGTGGTTCGCCACGCAGTACGTGCCCGGCCCCTCCCTGCACGACAAGGTGGTCGACGAGGGGCCGCTCAGCGCCGCCGACGTCGCCTCCATCGGGGCCGCCCTCTCCGAGGGGCTGGTCGCCGTGCACGAGGCAGGTGTCGTGCACCGGGATCTCAAGCCGTCCAACATCCTGCTGTCCCCGAAGGGGCCGCGGATCATCGACTTCGGCATCGCCTGGGCGACGGGGGCCTCCACCCTCACACATGTCGGTACCGCGGTCGGCTCGCCCGGCTTCCTCGCGCCCGAACAGGTGCGCGGGGCGACTGTCACGCCGGCCACGGACGTGTTCTCGCTGGGCGCGACTCTCGCGTACGCCTCGATGGCCGACTCGCCCTTCGGGCACGGCAGTTCCGAGGTGATGCTGTACCGGGTGGTCCACGAGGAGGCTCACCTGCAGGGTGTTCCGGACGCGCTGGCACCCCTCGTACGGGCGTGCCTGGCGAAGGATCCGGAGGAGCGGCCCAGCACGCTCCAACTGTCGTTGCGACTCAAGGAGATCGCGGCGCGCGAGGCGCAGGGCATGGCGGACGCACGGCCGCCCGGGCCGCGTGACGCCGAGGCGGAGCGGCCGACGGGGCGGCTCACCGAGAGCTATCCGGACCAGCGGCCCCCCTATCACTCCCAGACCCAGCCCCACTCGCAGCCCTCGTCCTCGTCCCCGTCCCAGCGGCGTCCGCAGGGGCCCGCCTCGGGTACGTCCGGGTCCCGCGGGAGCATGCCGTCCCGGGCCGGCGGCGGTGGCTCGCGGGGGGACAGTCCGTCGCGGGGTGGCGGGGCCTCGCGCGGTGGTGCCGCGTCGTCGCGTTCCGGGGGACGGCCGGTGCCCGGCACACGGAACACGAACCGTCCGGGTCCGCGCAGTGGCGCCGGGCGTCCGGCGCCGCGTGGCACGGGGACCGGACGGCGGCCCGCCAATCCGCGGCTGCTGCGACAGCGGCTGTTCGTGTTCGTCGTGGTGACGCTGCTGGTGGCCCTGGGGATCGCGGCGGCCCAGGGGTGCCAGGGACCCAGCCGTGGGCTCGGGGACGACAGCGGCCGTAGTGGGAACGGGCAGCAGCAGGTGCAGGTGCACTCCGCCGGATAGGCGGTGCTTTCTCTGCGGGCCCGTGGGGGCTTGTCGCGCAGTTCCCCGCGCCCCTGAGGGCGCGCTTCCGCACCCGCGTTTCCCACGCCACCCGGGTCTTGGAACTCACGCAGCTCAGGGATGCGGGCGACCTGTTGCCACCGCGTAGAAGGCGACCGCTGCCGCCGCGCCCACGTTGAGGGAGTCGACGCCGTGGGCCATCGGGATGCGGACCCATTCGTCGGCGGCCACCAGGGCCTGGGTGGAGAGGCCGTCGCCCTCCGCGCCGAGCATCAGGGCGACGCGCTGCATCTTGTGCGGGGCCGTCTCGTCGAGGGTCTTGGCCTTCTCGTCGGGGGTGAGGGCCAGGAGCGTGAACCCCGCCTCGCGGACCGAGTCCAGGCTCTTGGGCCAGGTGTCCAGACGGGCGTACGGGACGGAGAAGACCGCGCCCATCGAGACCTTGACGCTGCGTCGGTACAGCGGGTCCGCGCAGTCCGGGGAGAGCAGGACCGCGTCCATGCCGAGGGCGGCGGCGCTGCGGAAGATCGCGCCGATGTTGGTGTGGTCGTTGACCGACTCCATGACCACCACCCGGCGTGCGGTCTGCAGGAGTTCGTCCGCCGTCGGGAGCGGTTTGCGCTGCATGGAGGCGAGGGCGCCGCGGTGCACGTGGTAGCCGGTGACGCGTTCGGCGAGCTCCGGGCTGACCGCGTAGACCGGGGCCGGGAGTTCGTCGATGACGTCGCGCATGACGTCGACCCACTTCGCGGACAGGAGCATCGAGCGCATCGCGTAACCGGCGTCCTTGGCCCGCCTGATGACCTTCTCGCCCTCGGCGATGAAAAGGCCCTCCGCGGGCTCGCGTTTGCGGCGCAGTTCGACGTCGGTCAGGCCCGTGTAGTCGCGCAGACGCGGATCGTCGGGGTCCTCGACGGTGATGAGATCGGCCACAGAGGTGATACTGCCTTGTCCTGAGTGCGGTGCCAACGGCTGGGAACGGATTACGTTACCGGGGGTTACACCAATGCCTCCGGGCCTACGTTCACCACCGCGCCGATCACGATCACCGCGGGGGGCTTCACGTCCTGCGTACGGACCGTCTCGGCGACCGTCGCAAGGGTCGCGTCGACACGGCGCTGGGCCGCTGTCGTGCCCTCCTGCACCAGGGCGACCGGGGTGTCCGGGGACTTGCCGTGCGCGACCAGGGTCTCCGCGATCCGGCCGATCTTGTCGACGCCCATGAGGACGACGAGCGTGCCGGTCAGCTTCGCGAGGGACGGCCAGTCCACCAGGGAGCGTTCGTCGTCGGGGGCGACATGGCCGCTGACCACCGTGAACTCGTGGGCGACCCCGCGGTGTGTGACCGGGATGCCGGCCGCGCCCGGGACCGAGATCGAGCTGGAGACGCCAGGGACGACCGTGCAGGCGATACCCGCCTCGGCCAGCGCCTGGACCTCCTCCATGCCCCGGCCGTAGACGTACGGGTCACCGCCCTTCAGCCGTACGACCCGCTTGCCCAGCTTCGCGTGTTCGATCAGCGCGTTGTTGATGGCCTCCTGGGCCATGTACCGGCCGTACGGGATCTTCGCGGCGTCGATCACCTCGACGTGCGGGGGCAGTTCGGCGAGGAGGTCGCGCGGGCCGAGCCGGTCCGCGATCACCACGTCCGCCTCGGCGAGCAGGCGGCGGCCCCGGACCGTGATCAGGTCCGGGTCGCCGGGGCCGCCGCCGACGAGGGCGACGCCGGGGGCGCGGGTGCGGTGGTGGGGCGCGACGAGTGTGCCGTCGCGCAGGCCCTCGACGACCGCGTCACGGATGGCGGCGGTGTGGCGGGGGTCGCGGCCCTTGGCGTCCGTGGTGAGAACGGCGACCGTGACGCCCTCGCTGTGACCGGTGGCCGGGGTCCAGGCCGTCGCCGCGTCGGCGTCGTCGGAGCGGACGCACCAGACGCGGAGGCGTTCGGCTTCGGCGGAGGCCTGGGCATTGGCCTGGGCGTCACTGGTCGCGATCAGGGCGTACCAGGCATCCGCCAGGTCGCCGTCCGCGTAGGGGCGGCGCACCCAGGCGAGTTCGCCCGCGTCCGCCATCGCCTCCACGGAGGGGGTTGCCTCCGGCGACACGAGGAGGATGTCCGCGCCCGCCGCGATGAGGGCGGAGAGGCGGCGCTGGGCCACCTGGCCGGCGCCCAGGACCACCACTCGGCGGCCGGTGAGGCGGAGGCCTACGGGGTAGGCGGGGTGTTCTGCCATGGGGGTGCGGCTCCCTCGTGCGGGTCGTTCTGATCGGGGGCCTGTGGTCTGGCGTGGGCCCTGACGTGGGCATTTTACGGTGCGGGGGGAGTGGGGGCTGGGGGTGGGGGGTTCTCTTTCCCCAGGCCCACCCCTTCCCGAAACCGGGGGCTCTGCCCCCGGACCCCGTGTGTGCGGGTCCGTTTGCGGCTGTGCCCACTTTCCCCATCGCCCCAGCGGAACGACTGACCACAGCCGCGCGGCGCCGCCGAGAAGAAGCCCTACTTCTCCGTTACCCCCGCCGAGTCGAACGTCGCCACCTCGTGCATCGCCCTCGCCGTGCTCTGGACCATCGGGAGGGCCAGCAGCGCGCCCGTCCCCTCGCCCAGGCGCAGGTCCAGGTCGATCAGGGGGCGCAGGCCCAGCTTGTTCAGTGCCGCCACGTGGCCCGGTTCCGCGCTGCGGTGGCCCGCGATGCACGCGGCCAGCACCTCGGGGGCGATCGCGCGGGCCACCAGGGCGGCGGCGCCGGCACTGACGCCGTCCAGGATCACCGGCGTACGGAGTGAGGCGCCGCCGAGGAGCAGGCCGACCATGGCCGCGTGTTCGAAGCCGCCGATCGCCGCCAGGACGCCGATCGGGTCGGCCGGGTCCGGCTGGTGGAAGTCGATGGCACGGCGGACCACCTCGGTCTTGCGGGCGAGGGTCTCGTCGTTGATGCCGGTGCCCCGGCCCGTTACCTCGGCGGGGTCAGTGTCCGTGAAGACCGAGATCAGGGCCGCCGACGCCGTGGTGTTCGCGATGCCCATCTCGCCCGTGAGCAGGGCCTTGTTCCCTGCCGCCACCAGGTCACGGGCCGTCTCGATGCCCACCTCGATGGCCGCCTTGGCCTCCTCGCGGGTCATCGCGGGGCCGGTCGTCATGTCGGACGTGCCCGCGCGGATCTTGCGGGGCAGCAGGCCGGGGGTGGCGGGCAGGTCCGAGGCGACGCCCACGTCGATGACGCAGACCTCGGCGCCCACCTGGTTCGCGAAGGCGTTGCAGACCGCGCCGCCACCGAGGAAGTTGGCGACCATCTGGGCGGTCACCTCCTGGGGCCAGGGGGTGACGCCCTGGGCGTGCACTCCGTGGTCGCCCGCGAAGATCGCGACCGCCGCCGGCTCGGGGATCGGGGGCGGGCACATCCGGGACAACCCGGACAGCTGCGCGGAGATGATCTCCAGCATGCCGAGCGCGCCCGCCGGTTTCGTCATGCGCTTCTGGCGCTCCCACGCCTCGCCGAGCGCCTTGGCGTCCAGCGGGCGGATGTTGGCGACCGTCTCGGCGAGCAGGTCGTGCGGCTCCGCACCGGGCAGCGCGCGACGGCCGTACGTCTCCTCGTGGACGACCCACGACAGGGGGCGGCGCTTGGACCAGCCCGCCTGCATCAGTTCGGGCTCCTCCGGGAACTCGTCGACGTAGCCGACGCAGAGGTAGGCCACGACCTCCAGGTGCTCGGGGAGGCCCAGTGCCCGGACCATCTCGCGCTCGTCGAAGAAGCTGACCCAGCCGACGCCGAGGCCCTCGGCGCGGGCGGCGAGCCACAGGTTCTCGACCGCGAGCGCGGAGGAATAGGGGGCCATCTGCGGCTGTGTGTGCCGCCCGAGGGTGTGACGGCCGCCGCGGGTCGGGTCGGCGGTCACGACGATGTTCACCGGGGTGTCGAGGATGGCCTCGATCTTCAGTTCCTTGAACTGCTTCGCCCGGCCCTTGGGCAGCGACCTGGCGTACGCCTCCCGCTGACGCTCGGCCAGTTCGTGCATCGTGCCGCGGGTCTCCGCCGAGCGGATCACGACGAAGTCCCAGGGCTGGGAGTGGCCGACGGACGGCGCCGTGTGGGCCGCTTCCAGCACGCGCAGCAGTACGTCGTGCGGGATCGGGTCGCTGCGGAATCCGTTACGGATGTCCCGGCGCTCACGCATCACCTTGAGCACGGCCTCGCGCTCGGCGTCGTCGTAGCCGGGAGCGGCGGGGCCGGTGGACTCCCGTACGTTCTCCGCCGTGACCGGGCTCTCTTCGTGCTCTTCCTGCTCGGCGACCCTCGTGTCGAGGTCCTCCGCCTGCTGTGCCACCTGTACGGCGTCGAGGTCGGGGGCGGGGACGAGGAGGGCGGGTTCGGGCTCCTCATCCAGGGCCGCCGCCACGGGTTCGGGGGTCGGTTCCGCCTCCTGGGGAGCCGGGACCTCGGCCTCCGCCGCCTCCGGCTCCGGTTGCGGCGTCCGGAGGGCGATCGCCGGTGCGGGCGTGTGCGCGTCCTCCGGGAGGAGGACTAGCCCGTGCGGGGGCGTCGGGACCAGGTACGGGGTGGTGGGCACGGTGCCGTCCACCGGAACGAACTCACCCACCGGCTCGGCGAACGCCGGCTCCGCCAACGGTTCGGGCTGCTCGGCCGGCTCCGCGAACGGGGTGGGCTCCTCGCCGGGTTCCGTGTACTGCTCGGCGGCGGGTACGACGGCGACGACCGGTTCCGGGTCGGGAATTGCCGGCCCTGCCGGAGTGGGCGCCTGGTCGCTCGGGGCGGCCTGTCCGAAGGCGGCTTCGGGTTCGGCTGCTTGTCCTTCCGCCTGGCCTTCTGTCTGTTCTGCTGTCTGTTCTGCTGTCTGTTCTTCCGCCTGGCCTTCTACGGCGACGGACTCCATTACGGGAGCGGACGCCTCCGCCGGCACTGCCTCGTACAGGGGTTCCGCGAGCGTGCCGGCCTCGGTGACCTGGGCGGCGCTGTCCGCCGGCTGGGACGCGGGGTCCACGAAGTGGGCGAGCGGGAGTTCCTCCGCGACGGACGGAGTCTCCACCTCCCCTGCGGGTGCGGCCGGGGCCTCGGCGTAGGCGCCGGGGTCCAGCGCCTGCGGCTCGCTCTCGGGGGCGGCCTGGGGGGCGATCTGCGCGGCGGTCTCCTCGTAGGCCTCGGGGGCGAACTGGGCCTCCGACGCCATCGGAACGTCCGGGACGAGCTGCGTGTCAGGTACGGCCGGCTCCTCCGGTGCGACCGGCGCGTCCAGTACGGGTTCCGCCTCCGCGACCACGGATTCCGCCTCAGGTGCAACGACCAGGGCGTCCTCGGGCTGCGCCATGGCGCCCTCGGTCTCGTACGGAGCGTGCGCCGCCTCGGGGGTCACGGGGGTCGCCGGGAAGGCGGCGTCCACCTCGGGGTCCCCGGCGGCGGGAATCGCCACGTCGGAGTCCGGGCTCTGGGGGGTCTCGAAGGCGTACGCGTTCTCCGGCGAGTGGGCCGCCGAGGGAGCGGCGGGCTCGGGCGTCTCGTAAGCGCCCTCCGGCTCCTCGTACGAAGCTTCCGGAGTCGTCTCCTGGAGCGCCGGCTCGGGCTCCGCCTGCTCCGGGACCTCGGCCGTCTCGGGCGCCGGCTCCGGTGCGGGGGTCTCGGCCAGAAGCGGAACAACCGTTTCCGCAGGGTGCGCCACCTCGCTCACCAGCGGCGCCTGCGCGGTCTGTACCGCCGTCTGGGCCGGGGCCTGGGCGCCCCACGGAGCCGCGCCCTGCGGGGCCGCTTCGGCCAGCAGAGGGGGCGCGTCGAGGTATTCGGGGCCGGGGGCCCGCGCGGGGGTGCCGAACTGGCGTGCCGGTGCGGGCATGCCCGCCGGGCCACGGTCGGCGAGGGAACGGACGGGGCTCGTGGAGGCGTCGGGAGTCGGCGGGCCGAGGTGGAGCGGGCGGCGGGGCGCGATCGGCGCCGCGACCTGGGAGACGGAGCTCTGGGTCGCCAGACGGACGGCGCTCAGGTCGACCGAGCCGCTGTCGCGGCCACCGGTCTCGTGCGGGCCGGGCTCGTGCACGGCCTCGACGACGGGCGCCGGGGCGGGCGGAGCGACCTCGTTGCCCCACGCGCTCTGGGCGCCCGGGAGCAGCAGCAGGTCTTCGTCCTCGGCGGTGGTCTCGGAGAGGTAGGTGTACGCACCGTGCGTGGGAACGCCCGGCTGTTCCACCATGCCTGCGTTCTCCGGCAGTCCCTCGGCCGGGACCTGGCCGGTGTCGGTCATGCGTACCCCTCGCCCATCGGTTAGTGCTTCTACGACCAGCTCGCCCGTAACGGCTCACCGGTCGCCCCGTAGTGAAGAACGAGCATGCGCGCCCAGCGGCACGAACGACCCGTCCCAGAAAGACGACAAAGCCACTAACTGGCATTGTCGCCATCAACTGGCATTCTTGCGGCCGTTCCGCCGTAGCGGCACCTTGATCCGCCACGGACCGCTGTGGACTGCGCCACGTTGCGCGCCCCAACGGTTCCGCCGTACCACACTCACCCCAAAATGGGTGTGCTTTCCGGACATTGGGCTACGAAGTGCCGGGCCACCGAGTGCAGTGCAACAGTCGGCCAGCCTACCGCGCGCAGTACGACAACAGGATCACGGGACCGCAACCGCCCTCAGGGGGCACGGTCGGGCAGGACTCCGCTGAGCAGGAACGCGACGCTCCGCTCCGTCTCCGTCCAGGCCCGGGTGTCGAGCTCGACGGACTGGAGGAGGGCGCACTCGACCCGGTAGCCGTGCTCGGTCAGGTCGCGGCCGACCAGTTCGGCCGCGTCGCGGGTCGACGCGTGCGTCACGATGCGCTGCGGGCGCCGGTCGGCGACCGCCGAGACCACCGCCGCTCCCCCGCCGCCGACGCGGACGACGTCGGGCTCGGGGAGGTCCTCCAGGACGTGCGGGGCCTCGCCGCGCACGATCTGGAGCTGGACGCCGAAGCGTCGGGCGGTGAAATCGGTGCGGGCGCAGGCATCCACGTTCCGGTCGACGGCGATGACGGCTGCGCCGCTGCGGGCCGCGTCGGTGGCGAAGGCTCCCCTGCCGCAGCCGATGTCCCAGACGAGGTCGCCCACGCGCGGTCCCAGACGGGCGAGTTGGGCGGCACGCAGCAGTTCCGTCTCGCCCTCGGCAGACCCGGCGGAGCCGTGCCCGTACGCCTCGGCGGGCAGCGCCCAGCCGCGTGGACCCGCCGCCGGGTCACGGCCGGCGATCCAGTCGCTGTCGCCGCTCGACGTGGCCGGGCCGCCGATGACGATGACGACGTTCGGGTCGCGCCACGAGCGGTCGGCGGCCTTGTCGGAGGTGAGGACGGTGATCTGTTCGCGCTGGGTGCCCAGTTCCTCGCAGATGACGAAGGTGCGGTGCACTCCGTCGAGGAGCAGGCCGAGTTCGGCGGGTCCCGCGCCGGGTGAGGTGAGGACGGCGACCTTGGTGTGCGCGCGGCACACGTTGACCGCGCGGCGCAGGGTGCGGCGGTGGGCGACGACGACCTGGGCGTCCTCCCAGGGCATGCCGGCGCGGGCGAAGGCGGCGGCCACCGAGGACACGGCGGGGACGACCTCGACCTCCAGGCCGAACTCGGGGTTGCGCAGGGTGCGTACGACACCGAAGAAGCCGGGGTCTCCGTCGGCGAGGACGACGGCGGAGCCGCGATGGCCGGCGATGCGAGGGGCCGCGAGGTCGACGCTGCCGAGGCGGACGCGTTCGGCGGCCGGGGGCACTTCGGGGAGTGCGAGATGGTGGGCCGAGCCGGCCACCAGCGTGGCGGCTCCGAGGGCGGAGCGCGCCGTGGCGCTCAGGGGCGAGCCGTCCCAGCCGATCACCGTGACGCGGTCGGCCATCGTCGTCAGTCTCCAGAGGGTTCGGCGCGGTCGTCGGGCAGCTGAGGGGACCTGGGGGCATCCCGTACGGATTCGGCCGTATCGGGACTCCGTGAGGGTATCGGGTGTCCCCGGAGTGTCCGGTCGCGTCCCCCTCGGTTCAGTTCCAGTCGGAGTACGACGTGAAACCGCTGGTGTCGGCCAGTTCCTCGCCGGCTCCTTCGAGGTCCTCGGGGAGCAGGCTCCAGACGATGAAGTCGGTGCGTTCGTCGGTCCAGGTGCCGTCCTCGGTACGGACGTGGGCTATGCAGGCGCCGCGCAGGACGCCCTCGCTGATACAGCCGATCTTCTGGGCGACCTGCTGGGAGGCGGTGTTGTCGGCGGCCGTGCGCAGTTCGACGCGCTCGAACTTCTGGTCGCCGAGCACCCATTGGGAGGTGGCGAGCGCGGCCTCGGAGGCGTAGCCCTCGCCGCGTGCCCAGGGGGCGATGATGTACGACAGCTCGGTGGACCGGATGTGCCAGTCCGTCTTGGACAACTGGATGATGCCGACCAGGCGTTGGGTGAGGAACTCGGTGACGGCGAAGTCGAGGCCACGGCCCTCGGTGCGTTCGGCCGGCGCGTACTCGGTGATCCAGGTGTGGGCCGCGTCCTCGGTGAAGGGCTGGGGGACGTCGGTCCAGGTGGCGACCTGTTCGTCGTTCATCATCTCGGCCAGCGCGGGGATGTCGTCCTCGTCGAGGGGGCGCAGTACCAACCGCTCCGTACTGATGGAGATGTTGGGGAAGGTGCTCGTCATGCGCCACTCCGTAACCTTCGAAACCTTCGAACCTGCAAGGCCTGCTGAACTGCCCAGCATGCAGCATGCGGCGCCGGAACCGCATCACGGGGTCCACACCCGGTGAGGGAGCGGACCCCGTACGTGTCGGTAAGTACCGAGGTGGCGGGTACCGACGGGCGGCCGGATCGGAAGCCGATCAGAAGGAGGGGATCACGGAGCCGTCGTACGTGTCCTCGATGAACTTCCTGACCTCGGCGGAGGTGAGCAGCTTCGCCAGCTTCGCGACTCGCGGGTCGTCCTCGTTGCTCTTCCTGACCGCGAGGAAATTGCCGTACGGGTTGTCCTTCGGGGATTCCGGGACGAGGGCGTCGTCGGCGGGCGAGAGGTCCGCTTCCAGGGCGTAGTTGCCGTTGACCACCGCCGCGTCGACGTCGTCCAGGGAGCGCGGGGTCTGGGCCGCCTCCAGCTCCTTGAACTCGATGTTCTTGGGGTTCTCGGCGATGTCCTTGGGGGTCGCGTCGTTGCCCGCGCCGTCCTTGAGGGTGATGATCCCGCCCGCGTCGAGGAGCTGGAGGGCCCGCGCTTCGTTGACCGTGTCGTTCGGGACGGCGATGGTGGCGCCGCTCTTCAGTTCGTCGGCCGACGTCAGCTTCTTCGAGTAGAGGCCGAGCGGCTCCAGGTGAACCGTGACGACCGGCACGATGTCGGTGCCGTTCTTCTGGTTGAACTCGTCGAGATACGGCTGGTTCTGGAAGTAGTTGGCGTCCACGGACCCGTCCTCGGTCGCCGGGTTCAGTGTGGCGTAGTCGGTGAACTCCCTGACATCCAGGTCGAGTCCCGCCTTCTCGGCCAGGTTGTCCTTGATGTAGGTGAGGATCTCGGCGTGCGGGACGGTGCTCGCACCGACGACCAGGGGGCCGCTGGTGTCGGAGGCGGCGTCCTTGTCCGAGCCGCAGGCGGTGAGACCCAGGGTGAGGGCTCCGGCGGCCAGGGCAGTGGTCGTGACCTTTATGACGTTACGCACGAAAAGTGCCTTTCCCTAGGGGTGTGACTGTCCCCGTGATGGGTGGTACGGGGAAATCTGCGGGTGGGGTGGGAGTGGTGAGCTGGGTACCCGGTGGATCCGGGACAGCCGTCAGACGACCTTGCCGACGTTCGCGGCGGCGGGTTCCTCGGTCGCCGCGGTCTCCTCGGGCCTGGCCTTCGGCAGCCGGAGTGCGGGCCCCGCCCCGGAACCGCCGCCGCGCCGGTGCAGCCTGCGGGCCGCGAGGTCGCCGGCGAACTGGATGACCGAGATGACGACCGCGAGGATCGCCACGGTGATCCACATCAGGCCGGTCTCGAAGCGCTGGTAGCCGTAGCGGATGGCGATGTCACCGAGGCCGCCCGCGCCGACCGTGCCGGCCATCGCCGAGTAGCCGATGAGAGCGACGACGGTCGTGGTGGCCGACGAGATCAGCGAGGGCAGGGACTCCGGTACGAGGACCCTGCGGACGACGGTCCAGGTGTTGCCGCCCATGGCCTGCACAGCCTCGACGAGCCCGTGGTCCACTTCGCGGACAGCTGTCTCGACGAGGCGGGCGAAGAACGGGATCGCACCGATGGCGAGCGGCACGATGGCGGCCTCACGGCCGATCGTCGTGCCGATGACGGCCCGCGTGAAGCCCATCAGCGCGACCATCAGGATGATGAACGGCATCGAGCGCGCGACGTTCACCACCTGCCCGACGACCTTGTTGGCGAGGACGTTCTGGAGAAGTCCGCCGCGGTCGGTCAGGACCAGCAGGATGCCCAGCGGAAGCCCGCCGACGACGGCGATCAGCGTGGACCAGCCGACCATGTAGAGGGTGTCCCCACACGCCTGCTCCAGCAGGGGCCGCATTTCGGACCAGGTCACTTGGCACCGTCCTTCACCAGCACGGACTCGTGGTCCGCCCGCTCGACGACATCGATCTGCAGTCCCTGCTCGCGCAGGAAGCCGACCGGCACGACGTTCTCCTCGTAACCGCCCGGCAGTTCGATGCGCATCCGGCCGACCTGTCTGCCCCCGACGGTGTCCATCGCGGCGCCGAGGATCGAGATGTCGATGTTGTACGTGCGGGAGAGCTGCGAGATGACGGGCCTGGCGGCGGCGTCCCCGTGGAAGGTGACGTCGATGACCGTGCGGTCGTCCCCGGAGACATCGCCGCCGACCGGGAAGAGCGCGGCGGCCAGTTCGGAGCCGGGGGTGGCGAGCAGCTCGCTGACGGTGCCCGACTCGACGATCCGGCCGTTCTCCATGAGGGCGGCCGAGTCGCAGATGGACTTGACGACGTCCATCTCGTGCGTGATGAGCAGCACGGTGAGCCCCAGCTGCCGGTTCAGGTCGCGCAGCAACTGGAGGATGGAGCGCGTGGTCTCCGGGTCGAGGGCGCTGGTGGCCTCGTCGCAGAGGAGCACCTTGGGGTCGCCGGCGAGGGCGCGGGCGATGCCGACCCGCTGCTTCTGCCCGCCGGAGAGCTGTGCCGGATAGGCCTTGGCCTTGTCGGAGAGGCCGACGAGGTCGAGCAGCTCCAGCGCCTTGCGGGACCGCTCCCCGCCCGACGTACCGAGGATTTCGAGCGGCAGCTCGACGTTGTCCTGGACGGTCCGGGTGGAGAGCAGGTTGAAGTGCTGGAAGACCATGCCGATACGGCTGCGCGCCCGGCGCAGTTCCCGGCCCGCCCTGGGCCCGTGCCCGGCCAGGGCGGTGAGGTCCTGCCCGGCGACGGTGACCGTACCGGCGGTGGGGCGTTCCAGGAGGTTGACGCAGCGGATGAGCGAGGACTTGCCGGCGCCGGACCGGCCGATGACGCCGTACACCTCGCCTTCGCGAACGTGCAGGTCGACACCGTCGAGGGCGGTGACTTCACGACCGCGCGAGCGGTAGACCTTCGTGAGGCCGGACGTGGTGATCACAGGGGTTTCCGTCACTGTCGAGTGCGCGGGCGTGGGTGTGCCCGGACACGGGAAAGGGGTGTGCGCGGCTCGGGATGGTCACGTACGCGAATGCCTGTGCATGAGTCGCAGGAGTCATACGGCTGCGGCGTACGGACATGCCACGGCGGCTCGCTTCGGGGCGCGAGACTCAGGGGGTGGTGCGGGGGCCCTCTAGAAGGCGCGCATTCGACACATACAACGAGCACCGGGCGTCAGGGTCGCCTCGGTCGCAAGGATGCGGCTGCTCGTAGTGGTCATGCGATCAGTAAAGCAGACGTATGGGCGCGGCCAAGAACTGTCCGTCCATGGTTGTCCATATTCCGGACAGCCGTGGACGCGGGTCAGTCACCCGCTGTCGCCCCGGCCGCGCGAGACAGGGCCGAGCGCACCAGGCATTTTGCGCCGTAATAGGGTCGCGGCATGCTTGATGCCCTGACGGTCGCGACCGCCGTCGCCGCTCTCGCGCTCGCCGCCTGGTGCGGCTGGGCCGCCTCTCGCGATCAGCCCACCAAGGACTGGCACTTCATCGGCATGGGCGTGGTCACCCTGCTCACCGCGGTCCAGCTGGTGGTCGGCATCGTCCAGCTCGCCCGGGGCGAGAAGCCGGAGCAGGGTACGACGATCTTCGTCGCGTATCTGCTGGGCGCGCTGGCGTGCGTGCCGGTGACGGGGTTCATGTCGCTGGCGGAGCGCACCCGTTGGGGCTCGGTGACGGTGGCCGCCGGCGGTGTGGTGCTGGCGGTGCTGGAGGTGCGGCTCTATGACATCTGGGGAGGGTGAGATGGCCACGGCAGAGAAGGCGCGACTCATCAGCGGGCCGGGAATGCTGCTGGTCTGGCTGTACGGCGTGATGGTGGTCGGGGCGGTGTCGCGGTCCGCCGTGCAGATCTCGACCGAGTTCGGGCACGCACCGCTCGCCTACTCGCTGTCGGCTGTCGCCGGTGTGGTGTACGGGTTCATCACGTACTCACTGGTGCGGGGTGGGGAGACGGCGCGGCGCGCTGCGCTGGCCTGTTGCGCCGGGGAGCTTGTCGGGGTGTTGGTCGTGGGCACGTGGACCCTGGTCGAGCCGTCCGCGTTTCCCGACTCGACCGTGTGGTCCGACTACGGGGTGGGGTACTTGTTCATTCCGGTGCTGCTGCCGATCTCCGCGATGTACTGGTTGCGTCGAGCGCGGTCGCCTCAGGGGGAGGCCGGCTGAGGTTCTGCGCGACTGCGGGCCCGTGGGCGCTTGTCGCGCAGTTCCCCGCGCCCCTAAGGGGCGCGCCCCTCTGGACCTTCGTCTAGGCAGTTGCCGCGTAGCTTCCCGCCGGCTTTTCCAGGACGATCATCGGTACGCCGTCGGTGCCCTTGTCCGTGCCCACCGTTTCGTAGCCGACGCGGCGGTAGAGGCGAAGGCCCTTGTCGCTGCGGTGGCCCGTGCTGAGGCGGAACCTCTTGGCGCCGCGTTCCTCCGCGAGCGCCGACTCGGCCGCGCGCAGGAGGCGGGCTCCGATGCCGTGGCCCTGGAGGCGGGGGTGGACGCAGAGCTTGCCGATGGCCGCCGTGCCGTCGGGGTTCGGCGTGCCGCGCACCGAGCCGACCACCTCCTCGCCCAGCCGGGCCACGAAGACGCAGTCCGCGCCGACTTCCTCCCGCACGGAGTCCAGGGTCTGGACGAGCGGATCGATCCGGTAGTTGCCGTACAGAGCCGCCTCGCTCTGGAAGCACAGGTACTGCAGCCGGAAGATCTGTTCGGCGTCCCGTTCTGTCGCCACGGAGATGGTCACGCTCATGCCCATGTGTGCACGCCTCCCGCTCACCTGCTCAGTCGTATGTCCTCACTCCTATCCCCGCGCTTCGCGAGCCGCAACCTCCGGCGTCAGCAAACGACGGAGACATCCCAGGCATCTGGAACGTTCCGGACCAAGACTTCCCTGTGAGATACCCAACTCCCCCGCGATTTCCCGGTATGTGAGGTCCTTGGGCGACAGCAGGGCCTCCAGCAGGCTCGGGCAGCGGCCGGGCAGCCGACGGACCGCTTCCCGCAGGGCGCGGTGCCGGGCGGAGGTGAGGGCGAGCTGTTCCGGGCCCGGCCCGTCGTCGGCCGCGGGCTGGTCTCCGTAGGGCTGTTCGATGCGGGCGGTACGGCGGTTGCGACGGGCCTCGGAGCGGACGGCCCGGCGGAGCCAGTTCTGCGGGTCGGCCGGCGGGCCGTCGGAGTCGAGGCGCTCCAGGAGGCGGAGCCAGACGGCCTGTTCCAGGTCGCCCGGTTCGGCGCCGTAGGCATATGCCTCCGCCGAGGCCTCGGCGGCGAGCAGGGGGCGCAGGGCGGAAACCATGTCGTGGGTCATATGCGGCACGACGCGACCGCCCCGGCGGGAGGTTGCCGGAGCGGCCGGTTGTCACCCCAACCGGGGCCGGGCGTTCAGCCGTTGACGAGCCCCCTCGGCCTGCTCGGCCCTGTCGGTCGCCTCACCCGTCCCAGTCGCCTCAGTCGTTCAGGAAGTCGGCGCGGGCCAGCACGCCCGTGTCCGGGTTGTCCGTGAAGACGCCGTCGATGCCCGTCGCGAAGTACGTCCGGTACGCGCCGAAGGCGTCTCCGTAGGCGTCCGCGTCCGTGCCCTTGCGGAAGTTCGCCGGCAGGAAGGGGTTCTCGTTGCGCATGGTGTACGGGTGCAGGATCAGGCCCGCCTTGTGCGCGTCGGCGACCAGGGCGGTCGGCGAGGTGAGGGCGCCCGTCGAGTCCTTGGGGATGACCAGGTCGAGGGTCGGGCCGATGCCCTGCGCGTACGAGGCGATCTCCTTCAGACCGGCCGGCTTGACCAGGTCGGCGACCGTGCGGGGGTCGCCGGTCGTCACGAAGTCCCAGGGGCGGGTGCTCGCCGCCGAGAGGAGGACGACGAGCGGGTTGCCCACCAGCCGGTTCAGGCGCTGGATGCTGGTCGGCTCGAAGGACTGGAGGATGACCGGCGAGTTCTTCTTGTCCTTGCCGTGCTTGCGCAGCAGCTTCGCGACCCGCTCCTCCAGACCCAGGCCGAGCGCCCGGAAGTAGGTGGGGTGCTTGGTCTCGGGGTAGATCCAGACCTGCTTGCCGCGCTTGCGGGTCTGCTCGTCCTGCCAGCGGAGAACCTCCTCAAAGGTGGGGATCTCCCAGCGGCCGTCGTAGAGGGTGTTGTGCGGGCGGTTGGCCGGAATGCGCTCGATCGCGCGCAGCGTCTTCAGCTCGGCGAGCGTGAAGTCCTCGGTGAACCAGCCGGTGACGGCGACACCGTCCAGGACCTTGGTGGTCCTGCGGCTCGCGAACTCGGGATGGTCGGAGACGTTCGTCGTGCCGCCGATCTCGGGTTCGTGGCGGCAGACGATGTGACCGTCCTTGGTGGGGACCAGGTCACCGGCCTCGACGATGTCCGCGCCCAGGTCGAGGGCGAGCTGGTACGACCCGAAGGTGTGCTCCGGGCGGTAGCCGCTGGCACCCCGGTGGCCGATGATCGTCGGTACGGGCAGGCTCTTCAAGCCACCGCCTCCGTGTTTGACGTCCCGGTGCGCGTTCGGCCCGGCGTCCTGGGCGTCGGCTCGCGCCGCGCCGGGCAGCCCGAGGACCGCGCCGCCCGCACCCAGCATCGCGGCTCCGAGCAGCGTCCGCCGCCCCGCCCCCGTCGGCTCCCCCTGCGCATGTCCGTTCGACTCCAGCGTGCCCATGAGCACCTCTCCTGCCGCACCGTCATCTGTCCAAACGGACCGATCGTAGGTGCGTGTACATGGCGACAGGGAGGCTTCGGGCGGAACACGCGGGTCACGCTGGATGTCGTACAGGCAGGTGCGAAAGGCGGTGCTGGGGCAGTCGGTCCGCATGGACACTGGATTGATGCGGATTCCATGGGTACGCGCTCCAGTGGGTGTCCATGCGTTCTCAGGCGATGTCCGTCACATTCGTGGCGGACCGTCACCTGCCGGCAACACCGCGCCATCGCAGGTAAACGCGGGTCAACAGTGCGTAAGTACTCGGTGAACCCGATGTGCACTACCCCCCGAGGCGCGAGTATCGTCCTCACCTGCACAGACTTATACCGATCCCTTGACACCGGAGGGCCCGTTGTCCCGCTTCGCGCTCATCAAGGCACTGCTCGGACCGATCATGCGCCTGATGTTCCGCCCACGGGTGGAAGGCATGGAGCACATCCCCGGGGACGGCCCGGTGATCCTGGCCGGCAACCACCTCACGTTCATCGACTCGATGATCCTTCCGCTGGTCTGCGACCGGCAGGTCGTGTTCATCGGCAAGGACGAGTACGTCACCGGCAAGGGCTTCAAGGGCCGCCTCATGGCCTGGTTCTTCACCGGCGTCGGCATGGTCCCGGTCGACCGGGACGGGGCCAACGGCGGTGTCGCGGCACTGATGACCGGCCGCCGGGTGCTGGAGGAGGGCCGCATGTTCGGGATCTACCCCGAGGGCACGCGCTCCCCCGACGGCCGCCTCTACCGGGGCCGCACCGGCATCGCCCGGCTGACCCTGATGACGGGCGCGCCCGTCGTGCCGTTCGCGATGATCGGCACGGACAAGTTGCAGCCCGGCGGCGCCGGGATGCCCCGGCCGGGGCGGGTCACGGTGCGGTTCGGTGCGGCGATGGAGTTCTCCCGGTACGAGGGGATGGACCGGGACCGGTATGTGCTGCGGGCCGTGACCGACTCGGTGATGACCGAGGTCATGCGGTTGTCTGGGCAGGAGTACGTGGATATGTACGCGACGAAGGCGAAGGCCGCGTAACGGGGGCTGCTGCGGGTGTTCGTCGGGTGCGGCTTCGTTGTGGCTTGTCGCGCCGTTCCCCGCGCCCCTCAGTGCTCCCGTCCCTCAAGTTGTTGCCCTCGCAGCAGTACCCAGGCCGCGCCCGCCGCTGCCAGGAGGACCACCGCGCCCGCGCCCGCTGCCAGGGCGATTCCGTCGGTGAAGGCTTCGCGGGCCGCGTTCAGCAGCGCCTCTGCGGTGTGCGTCGGCAGGCTCGCCGCTGTTTCCACCGCGCCGCCCAGTGATTCGTGGGCCTCGGGCGGGGTGCCGGTCGGGGCGTCGAAGTCTCGGTAGACACCGGTGACGATCGAGCCGAGGAGGGCGATGCCGAGGGCGGCGCCCAGTTCGTACGCCGTCTCCGACACCGCGGCTGCCGCGCCCGCCTGCTCCTTGGGAACGCTGCCGAGGATGACGTCGGAGGTCACGGTGAACGAGAGGCCGGCACCCACGCCCACGACCAGCAGCGCGGTGCCGAGCAGCGGATAGCCGGTCGACCGGTCCACGACGGTGAGCGCCGCCAGGGCCAGGCCGATGGCCGCGAGGCCGCCCGAGACCACGGCCCGTACCGAGTAGCGCCGGGCCGCCGCACCGGCGAGCAGACCCGCCACCACCGCACCGATCGCCGCAGGGAGTTCGGCGAGGCCCGCCTCCAACGGCCCCCGGCCCTGCACCAGTTGCAGATACTGCGAGAGGAAGAACACCAGCCCGGACAGTCCGAGGATGGTCAGCAGGTCGGCCAGTACGGCCCCGCTGAACCCCCGGTCGCGGAACAGCCGCATGTCCAGGAGTGGGATGGGGAGGGTGAGTTGACGGCGCACGAAGCCGTACAGAGCCGCGCCACCCAGGGCCGCCGCGCCCAGCGCCGCCCACGAGAAGCCGTGTGACGCCGCCTCCTTGATGCCGTACACGATGCCGATCATGCCGACGAGCGACAGTACGACGCTTCGCACGTCCCACGGACCCGGCGCCGGGTTGCGCGACTCGGGGAGCAGCTTGATACCGACGAGGACGAGGACCACCATCACGGGCAGGTTGATCAGGAAGACCGAGCCCCACCAGAAGTGTTCGAGCAGGAACCCGCCGACGACCGGGCCGACCGCGGTACCGGCGGAGGCCGTCGCGCCCCAGATGCCGATGGCGAGGCTGCGTTCGCGCGGGTCGTGGAAGAGGTTGCGGATCAGGGCGAGCGTGGCCGGCATCAGGGTCGCGCCGGCGACGCCGAGCAGCGCCCGCGCCAGGATCATGAACTCCGGTGTCGTCGCATAGGCGTTGAGCACGGACACCGCGCCGAACGCGGTCGCGCCGATGAGCAGCAGCCGCTTGCGGCCGATACGGTCACCGAGGCTGCCCATGGAGACGAGCAGGCCCGCGATGACGAACGAGTAGACGTCGCCTATCCACAGCAACTGGGTGCCGGACGGCTTCAGGTCCTCGCTGATGTAGGGGCTCGCGAGACCGAGAACGGTCGCGTCGACGGCCACCAGCAGCACGGCCAGCACGAGGACGGACAGCGCGAGCCAGCGGCCGGGACGCTTCCCTTCCTCCGTCGCGTGGGCCGGCCGCAGGGTGCTGGTCATGATTCCTCTCTCCGTAGTGCGCCGCCGAGCAACAGCTCGACGATCATGTGCTTGAAGTCCTTGGGGGCGACCCGGCCCTCGCTCACGGCCCAGGCGCCGGAGGCCATGAGCCCGTAGAGCGCCTCGGTGAGCCAGGCCGGGGTGAGGTCGATGCGGAACTCGCCGCTCTGCTGGCCGCGCCGGAACAGGGCGGCGATGGCGGCGTCGATCCGGGCCCAGCCCTCGTTCTGCTCTTCGCCCTCGAACAGCTGGTTCTCGGTGTAGAGGAACGCGAGCAGTCCGGCGGCCGGTTCGAGCTCCCGCACCAGGCGGCGCACGGCCTCCTGGGCGGTGCCGTCGCCGAGTCGCGCGGCGGTCAGAGCCGCCTCGCACTCCTCGATGCCGAGCCCTTCGAGTGCCCGTACGAGCGCGTCCCGCCCCGCGAAGAGGCGGTGCAGCGTGGCCCGGCTGATTCCGGCCGCCTTGGCGACCTCGTCCATGGTGGACGTGGATTTCCGGGTGAGGAGGGCGGCTGCGCTGCGCAGCACGTGTTCACGATCGACGGACATGAGACAACACTAGACCATATGAGACATCATTGTCTCATCCCAGGCATGCGCGTGTCAGGGCTGCTCACTCGACGAAGAGCATCAGTGCCAGGGCAGCTGCCCGCGTCGCTCCCAGTAGGCGCGCGGCTCCTCCACCAGCGCGGCCAGGCGCGCCAGGTGGTCCTCGTCGAGGTCGACGACCGCCGCGTGCAGATTCGAGGCGAGCTGGGCCGCCGTGGCCGCGCCGGACAGCACCACCCCGGCCCACGGCTGGCGCAGTACCACCGCGAGGGCGACGGCGTCCGCGCCCAGTCCCGTCTCCTCGGCGACCGCCCGTACGGTGTCGGGCGCCTGCCCGGCGGCGAGGCGGCCGTTGGCCATGCCCTCCTTGACGATCACCGTCAGTCCGGCGTCGTGGGCCTCGGCCAGCGCGGGCCCGACGGAGGTCTCCAGGACGTTGTACGTCGACTGGACGGTACGGAAGAGGGGCTCACCGTCGACCGTGACGGCGAGGGCGGCGCGGACGGTGTCCGCCTGGGCGGGGCCGCTGGTGGAGAAGCCGACGGTCAGGCCCTCGGCGGCGGCCTCGGCGAGACGGACGTGAAGTTCCTTGTCCGACAGGGCCGGGCTGTCGGGGGTCAGGGAGTGGATCTGGTACAGGTCGAGCCGGTCACCGAGAAGATGGCCGCTCTCGGCGCGCTGCCGCTCGTACGTCGCGAGACCGTGGTCCTTGACCTCGTGCCGCTCGGCGTCGGTGGCCCAGTCGGCGGTGTAGGTGTAGCCCCACTTGCTGCCGATCACGATGTCGTCGATGTCGGGGCGCGTCGTCAGCCAGTCGGCGAGGAACTCCTCGGAGCGGCCGTAGGAGCGGGCCACGTCGACGTAGCGCACGCCCTGGGCGTATGCGGCGTCGAGGAGTTCGTGGGTGCGGGTGCGGAGGGTCTCTACGCTGCGGTTCTCTCCGAGGTCTTCGTCTCGGTTGAGGTTGATGTAGCCGGGGCGGGCGACTGCGGCGAGGCCGAGTCCGAGGTGGCAGGTGGGGGTTGTCGCTGTGGCCAGTCGGGTGAAGGGCATCGCGGGTTCCGTTCGGTCGGGTCCGGTACGGCTTCCGACCAACGTAACCCGCGATGACCTTCGGGGCGTTTGCTGCGCGAGGGGCGCCGGGGGTTTTTCGCCCCCGCCGCCCCTACCCGTCCCATCCTTCAGGGGCTGTGCCCCTTCGACCCCCCTCGTGCCTCAGAGCTCGGTTCTTCAGGTGCGTTGGCGAGTGCGGGCTCGTTGTGGCTTGTCGCGCAGTTCTCCGCGCCCCTGAAGGTGCCTGCGGCCCTTCAGGGGTTACTTTCCCTTGGCCGTTGCCCATGCGTGCTGGGCCGCCACGTTCGCCTTCACCTCTGCCAGTTGGATCGCCACCGCGCTCGGCGCCGTGCCGCCGCGGCCGTTGCGGGAGGCCAGGGCGCCCTTGACGTTCAGGACCGTGCGGACCTCGGGGGTGAGGTGGGCGCTGATCTTCGCGAACTGGTCGTCGGTGAGGCCGTCCAGCTCGACCCCGTCCGCCTCGGCGGCCTTCACACACTCGCCGGCGACCTCGTGGGCGACCCGGAACGGGACACCCTGCTTGACCAGCCACTCGGCGATGTCGGTGGCGAGGGAGAAGCCGGCCGGGGCCAGTTCCTCCATGCGCTCGCGGTGGACGGTGAGCGTGGCCATCATGCCGGTGAAGGCGGGGAGCAGGACCTCCAACTGGTCGCAGGAGTCGAACACCGGCTCCTTGTCCTCCTGGAGGTCGCGGTTGTAGGCGAGGGGCAGGGCCTTGAGGGTGGCCAGGAGACCCGTCAGGTTGCCGATGAGACGGCCGCTCTTGCCACGCGCCAGCTCCGCGATGTCCGGGTTCTTCTTCTGCGGCATGATCGACGAGCCCGTGGAGAAGGCGTCGTGCAGGGTCACGAAGGAGAACTCCTTCGTGTTCCAGATGATGATCTCCTCGGCGATCCGGGAGAGGTTGACCCCGATCATCGCCGTGATGAAGGCGAACTCGGCGACGAAGTCCCGCGAGGCCGTGCCGTCGATCGAGTTGCCCACGCTGCCGTGCTCGAAGCCGAGGTCCCTGGCCACCGACTCCGGGTCCAGGCCGAGGCTGCTGCCCGCGAGGGCGCCCGAGCCGTACGGGGAGACCGCGGTGCGCTCGTCCCACTGGCGCAGGCGCTCCGCGTCCCGGGACAGGGGCTGGGCGTGGGCCAGGACGTGGTGGGCGAACAGGACCGGCTGGGCGTGCTGGAGGTGGGTACGGCCGGGCATCGCCACGTCCGGGTGGGCCTCCGCGAGGCCGATCAGCGCGTCCTGGAGGTCGGCGATCAGACCGCCGATGATCCGGGCGTGGTCGCGCAGGTACATGCGGAAGAGCGTCGCCACCTGGTCGTTGCGCGAGCGGCCCGCACGGAGCTTGCCTCCGAGGTCGGGGCCGACACGCTCCAGCAGACCGCGTTCCAGGGCCGTGTGGACGTCCTCGTCGGCGATCGTGCCGACCAGGGTGCCGTCGGCGACATCCGCTTCGAGCTGGTCGAGCCCGGCCAGCATGCGCGTCAGCTCGTCCTCGGTGAGCAGGCCCGCCTTGTGCAGCACGCGCGCGTGGGCACGCGATCCGGCGATGTCGTAGGGCGCGAGCCGCCAGTCGAAGTGGACGGACGCGGACAGCTTGGCCAGGGCCTCGGCGGGACCGTCGGCGAAACGGCCGCCCCAGAGCCGAACGTCACCGCTGTTGCTGCTCACTTGCGTTGCTCCTCGGAGGGTGTTGCTGCTCTCAGGTTCTGGATACGCGTTCCGGGATGCACGTCCAGCTCCACATCCCGGATGTGCGACCGCCTCCCCACCCGTACGGAGGGGAGGCGGCGCCAACAACGGTATCGGTTACGCCTGGTCGCGCTTGGCCGCGATCTTCGACGACAGGCTGTAGATGTCGATGAAGCCCTTGGCCGCGGCCTGGTCGAAGGTGTCGCCCGTGTCGTACGTGGCGAGGTTGAAGTCGTAGAGGGAGGTGTCCGAGCGCCGGCCCGTGACCGTCGCGCGACCGCCGTGCAGGGTCATCCGGACATCGCCGTTGACGTGCTGGTTGGCCTCGTTGATGAAGCCGTCCAGGGCGCGCTTGAGCGGGGAGAACCACTGGCCGTCGTAGACCAGTTCACCCCAGCGCTGCTCGACCTGGCGCTTGTAGCGGGCGAGTTCACGCTCGACCGTGACGTTCTCCAGTTCCTGGTGGGCCGTGATCAGGGCGATCGCGCCCGGAGCCTCGTACACCTCACGGGACTTGATGCCGACGAGACGGTCCTCGACCATGTCGATCCGGCCGATGCCCTGGGCGCCGGCCCGCTCGTTCAGCTGCTGGATCGCCTGGAGGACGGACACCGGCTTGCCGTCGATGGCGACCGGGACGCCCTCCTTGAAGGAGACGACGACCTCGTCGGCCTCGCGCGGGGTGGCCGGGTTCGAGGTGTATTCGTAGATGTCCTCGATCGGGGCGTTCCAGATGTCCTCCAGGAAGCCCGTCTCGACAGCGCGCCCGAAGACGTTCTGGTCGATGGAGTACGGGGACTTCTTGGTGGTGGCGATCGGGAGCTGCTTCTCCTCGCAGAAGGCGATCGCCTTGTCGCGGGTCATCGCGTAGTCACGGACCGGGGCGATGCACTGGAGGTCGGGGGCGAGAGCCACGATGCCGGCCTCGAACCGCACCTGGTCGTTGCCCTTGCCCGTGCAGCCGTGGGCGACCGTGGTGGCGCCGTGCTTCTGGGCGGCGGCGACGAGGTGCTTGACGATCGTCGGCCGGGAGAGGGCGGAGACCAGCGGGTAGCGGTCCATGTAGAGGGCGTTGGCCTTGATCGCCGGAAGGCAGTACTCCTCGGCGAACTCGTCCCGGGCGTCCGCGACCTCGGCCTCGACGGCACCGCAGGCGAGCGCGCGCTTGCGGATGACGTCCAGGTCCTCGCCGCCCTGGCCGACGTCGACCGCGACGGCGATGACCTCGGCGCCCGTCTCCTCGGCGATCCAGCCGATGGCGACGGAGGTGTCCAGACCGCCTGAGTAGGCGAGTACGACGCGCTCGGTCACGGGTTTTCTCCTCACAGTGCATTCGCTGACATGCATGAGTATGCAGGACTCTGCATGGTTCGTCAATCTCGAAGAATTTCCAGGGATCTTTGACGAGCCTTTGAACATGCGAAACCGCTTACCCGTACCTCACGCCAGACGCAGGCGCCGCGTCTGTACACCGACTGGAACCACACAGCCACCCCCTGACCCGAGTGAGGCATCCGCATGTCCAGGGCTCTTCCGAAGTACAACAAGCGTCGTGTGGGCATCATCGGCGGCGCCGCCGCGGTGGCTCTGTCCGGCGCGATCGTCGCCGGCTCCGCCCTTGCCGGGGAAACGTCCAAGAACAACACCACGGCCAAGGCGACCACCAAGGCCGCGACCGCGACGGTGAACTGCCCGGCGGTCGCGAACAGACTGCCCGCGATCCCGGCGTCGGCGAAGGCCGAGGTCGACCGCAACCTCGCCCTGCTCAACACGCAGATCGCCGAGGCCAACAAGCGCATCGTCGACACCCAGGGCCAGGGCGGTCCCAACTTCGTCCAGAACGCGATCGTCGGTCCGCTCAAGGACAAGCGCGTGGCGACCATCAACCGCATCGCCACCGCCATCGGCCGCACCGCCGCCAAGCCGGTCGGCCTCGACGCCCTGGCGCCCTGCACCCTCAACGGCGCCGGGGCCGCAGCGGCGCCGCAGGCGGGCGGCAACACCGGTAACGCGGGCAACACGGGTAACGCCGGGAACACCGGCAACACGGGTAATGCCGGCAACGCGGGCAACAACAACGGCGCCGGCACCATCAGCTGCCCGGACGTGGCCTCGCGCCTGCCCGCGATCCCGGCGTCGGCGCAGGCCGAGGTCACCCGCAACCTCGCCCTGCTCAACACGCAGATCAGCGAGGCCAACACGCGGCTCGTGAACACGGTCGGCCAGGGCGGTCCCAACTTCGTCCAGAACGCGATCGTGGGCCCGCTCAAGGACAAGCGCGTGGCGACCATCAACCGCATCGCCACCGCCATCGGCCGCACCGCCGCCAAGCCGACCGGCCTCGACTCGCTGGCCGCCTGCACGTTCACCAAGTGACGTGACAGGCACTGTGGCCGCCCCGACGCAAGCGCCGGCCGGGGCGGCCACGGGCCTGCACAGCGCCACGGCGCCACAGCCGTGGACACGTCGCCCAAACCCTTAGACAGGCGAACGACTTTCCCGGACAATGATCGGTCATGGGAAAGACATACGAACGCATCGACGGCCGCCTGCGTACGTTCATCGAGGCGCAGCCCCTCTTCTTCACCGCGACCGCCCCGCTGTCCGGCGACGGTACGGTCAACGTCTCCCCCAAGGGCCTCAAGGGCTCCTTCGTGATCCTCGACGAGCGAGCCGTGGCGTATCTCGACTTCGCGGGCAGCACCGCCGAGACCGTCGCCCATCTGCGCGAGAACGGCCGGATCACGCTCATGTGGTGTGCCTTCGAGGGCCCGCCGAACATCGTCCGGGTGCACGGCCGCGGCGAGCCGGTCTTCCGTGACGACCCGCGCTTCCCCGAACTCCTCGCCCGCTTCCCGGACATCGACGCCACCGCGCACGGCCTGCGCGCCATCATCGTCGTACACGCCGAACTCGTCCGGGACAGCTGCGGATACTCGGTGCCCTTCATGTCGTACGACGGCGACCGCGATCTGCACGCCAGACGCTTCGCGCGTGAGGACGACGCCTCGCTCAGCGCCTACTTCGAGAAGAAGGACCACATCGCGACGAGCCTGGACGGACTACCGGGGCTGCCGTTGCCGCTCCCGCCCAGTACGGTCTGAGCCATGCGTCCCGCAGCCGCCGTCGTCCTCGCCACCGCGTCCCTTCTCCTGCTCGCCCCCGGTGCCCCTCCCACGGCCGCGCCGCCGCTGCCCGCCCTGCTGGCCGACACCGGCGGCGGCTCCCAGCTGATCACCGCTCAGGCGCCGCGCACCAAGGCGACCTCGGGCACGCTCACCTGGTGGAACCTGCGCGACGGGACATGGACGAAGGCCGGTTCCGCGCCCGCCCGCTTCGGTGCGAACGGGCTCGTCGAGGGCGGCTCCCGCAGACAGGGCACGAACACCACCCCGACCGGGCTGTACGACCTGCCGTACGCCTTCGGCATCAAGGCGGCGCCCAGCGGCACCAAGGTGGCCTACCGGCCCGTGCGCCAGAACTCCTGGTGGTGCCAGGACAACGACTCGCGCTCCTACAACCGCTGGACCGAGCCCCGCCCCGCCGACTGCCGGGCGGCCGAGTCCGAGCACCTGATCTCGTACACGCAGCAGTACGCCCACGCGTATGTCATCGCCTTCAACTACGCCAAGCCGGTACGAGAGCGCGGAGCGGGCATCTTCCTGCACGTCAACGGGCGTGCCGCGACGGCAGGTTGTGTGTCGGTGCCGGCGGAGGCGATGCGGGCGATCCTGGCGTGGGCCGATCCGGCCCGCCGGCCGCACATCGCGATCGGTACGGAGAGCGGGCCGACCGCCATCGTCCGCTACTGAGCCTCACTCGGCTCTCCGGGCGTCGCCGGGCGGCTCTGGGGGCCTCCTCTGGGCGCCTCCGGTGCATCGCCGGAACGGGGTGTTACCGGCCGTCACCCCATTTAACTGTGGACTTATCGGGTCACTGAACACTCAGCGGCCGTGGCACGTATGTGTGGGCCAAGGGGCCAAGCCTCTCTCGACCCCGTCCCACGGAGGAACCGTGACCACCACGATCGCAGGCGGACGTGCCGCGCGGCGCCAGACGATGCGCCGCATCCGACCCCGCCGCTCCCCCGCCGTCCCGCTGCTGCTCGCCGTAGCGGCGGGCGCGGCCGGAGTGATCTGGCTCTGGTGGAGCAACACGCCCTCCCTGGCCGACACCACCGCCCAGATCATCGCGGCCGGCCGGATCACCGGTCTGCTCGGCGGCTACCTGATGGCGCTGGTGGTTCTCCAGATGGCCCGGGTGCCCGCGCTGGAACGCCGGGTCGGGTCGGACCGGGTGGCGCGCTGGCACGCGATGAGCGGCCGGTACACGCTCTGCCTGGTCGTGGCGCACGTCGTTCTGATCATGTACGGGTACGCCCTCCAGGCCGGGAACACGTTCTCCGGCATCGTCCAGCAGACGGTCGACTCGGTGAACCAGCTGCCCGACATGGGCAAGGCGGCGATCGGCACGGGTGTGCTGGTGTTCATCGGGCTCATCTCCATCGGCCCGGTCCGGCGGATGATCCCGTACGACCTCTGGTACCACGTGCACCTGCTGACGTACGCGGCAACGTTCCTGACCTTCTGGCACCAGCTGTCCACGGGCAACGAGTTCGTCGTCGAGCCGGCCGCGAAGACCGCCTGGTACGCGCTGTACGGCACGGTGACCGCGCTGGTCCTCTGGTACCGCATCGTCACGCCGATCCGGCTGAACATGCGCCACCGGCTGCGGGTCGAGGCGGTCATCGAGGAGACCCCGGGCATCGTGTCCGTGCTGATGAGCGGCCGGAAGCTGCACCGGATGGGCGCCGAGGCGGGCCAGTTCTTCCGCTGGCGCTTCCTGGCCCCCGGTATGCGGTTCAGCTCGCACCCGTACTCGCTGTCGGCGGCACCCCGCCCCAACATGCTGCGCATCACCGTGAAGGCGATCGGCGACCACAGCTCGGCCCTGCGCGACCTGGAGCCCGGCACCCGCGTGTGGGCCGAGGGCCCGTACGGCGCTCTGACCGCCTCCAAGCGCAGCCAGGGCAAGGTGCTGCTGGTGGCCGGCGGTGTCGGCATCACCCCGATGCGCGCCCTGTTCGAGACCCTGCCCGGCGCGGCGGGCGACCTGACCCTTCTCTACCGGGCCAACAGCACCCAGGACCTGGCCCTGTGGGACGAGCTGGCGACCATCGCCAACGAGCGCGGCGCCCGTCTCATGTACGCGGTGAACAGCCCCGACGGGGAGCGCCCGGACATCTCGCCCGAGTCGCTGCGACGGAAGCTGCCGGACATCGACGACCACGACGTCTTCCTGTGCGGGCCGCCCGGCTTCGCGCAGGGTGTGTACGAGGCACTTCGCGGCGCGGGTGTTCCGGCGCGCCGTATCCACCACGAGTCGTTCGAGATGTGAGCGACGGGAGCCAGGAGCGATGAAGAAGAGTCACCCCTTTCGGCGCGTCATGCTGGCGAGCGCCGCCACAGTTTCCGGAATCGTGCTGCTGCTGACGCTGAAGCCGTCGTCGGACCCCGGGTCCGCGCAGGCTGCCGGCGCTCTGCCGCAGCAGACGGCCGCGGCACAGGAGTCGGCCCAGGGCGGTGCGGCCCCCAAGGACGGCACCTTCACCGGCGACACGATCAAGACCCGGTACGGTCCGGTCCAGGTCCGCATCACGGTCAGCGGCGGCAAGATCACCAAGGCGGAGGCGCTGCAGTCGCCCAAGGGCGGTCAGAGCGACCAGATCTCCGGCAACGCGATCCCCAAGCTCAACCAGGAGGCGGTCGCCGCCGGCACCGAGGGCATCGACGCGGTCTCCGGCGCCACCTACACGAGCGCGGGCTACGGGAAGTCGCTGCAGTCCGCCCTGGACAAGGCCAGTGCCGGTACGGGCGCCACCGGGGGCGGCGGTGCGGCCCAGGCCGCCACGGTCACCGGCGACGCGGTCGACACCCAGTACGGTCCCGTCCAGGTCCGCATCACGGTCAGCGGCGGCAAGATCACCAAGGCGGAGGCGGTGAAGTCGCCCACCGGCGGCCAGAGCACCCAGATCTCCGGCGACGCGATCCCCAAGCTCAACCAGGAAGCGGTCGCCGCCGGCACGGCGAACATCGACGCGATCTCGGGCGCCAGCTACACCAGCGCGGGCTACAAGAAGTCGCTGCAGTCGGCCCTGGACAAGGTTCCCGCCGCGGAACCGGACAAGGGGACGGGCGCGGACGCTGCTCCGGCCGCCCCGGCCCCCGGCTCGGCAGCGGATTCGGGTGGCGCGGCGAGCGGTGCGGCGGAAGGCGGTGCGGCCGAAGGCGGTGCGACCTCCAACGGGGGCGGCACGTACACCGGAAGCGTGGTCCAGACGGAGTACGGCCCGGTGCAGGTCCGGGTCACGCTGACCAAGGGCAGGATCACCTCGGCGTCGGCGGTCCAGGCGCCCAGTGGCGGCCGGAGCGACCAGATCTCCGGGGACGCGATCCCCAAGCTCAACCAGGAGGCGGTGACGGCGGGCGATGGCGACATCGACGCGGTGTCCGGCGCCAGCTACACCAGCGCCGGCTACAAGAAGTCCCTCCAGTCGGCCCTGGACCAGGCCGGTGGTTGATCCCGCGGAAGCTCCCGTCGCGGTGCGTCATGCGGAGGAGGTCATGGGGACCGTCTTCTCCTTTGACGTCCGCGGCGGGGAACCCCGTGCGGTCCAGGTGGCGTTGGCAGCAGCTATCGCCGGACTGCACAAGGTCAACGAGGTGTTCAGCACCTATCGCGAGAACAGCCAGATCTCCCGGCTCGCGCGCGGCGAGATCTCCGTCGCCGACTGCGACCCGGAGGTCGCCGAGGTGCTCGACCTGTGCGCCGAGGCGGAACGGGTCAGCGAGGGGTGGTTCAGTCACACCTACCAGGGGCAGATCGACCCGACCGGACTGGTCAAGGGCTGGGCGGCGGAACGCGCGGCCAGAACGGTGACCGCGGCCGGCGTGAGCGGGGTCAGCGTCAACGGCGGCGGGGACGTCCAGCTGTGCGGTGCGCCTGGCCCCCAACGCCCTTGGCGGGTAGGCGTGTCGGACCCGCTCCGCCCCGGCGGCCTGGCGGCCGTGGTCTCGGCGGCGGGCGCCGACGAACTGGCGGTGGCCACCTCCGGCACGGCGGAACGCGGCACCCACATCGTCGACCCCCGCACCGGCAGATCCGCGGTGACGGACCTGTTGGCGGTGACGGTGGTGGCCCCGAACCTGACATGGGCGGACGCCTGGGCGACTGCGGCGTTCGCGATGGGGTCGAGGCAGGCGCTGAGTTGGCTGGAGTCGCTACCGGACGTGGAGGCCCTGCTGATCACGGCGGGCGACGAGGTCAGGTGCACCGGGGGCCTGGCCAGACGACTCGGCTGAGGGAGTCCTACCAGGGGCGCGGGGAACTGCGCGACAAGCCACAGCGGCCCCGCACCCAGAACTCGGCCGCTCAATGGTTCTTCTGAGCCAGCGCCAACAAGTGATCGGCCAACGCCTGACCCCCCACGGGATCCCGGCTGATCAGCATCAACGTGTCGTCCCCGGCGATCGTCCCCAGGATGTCGTGCAACTCGGCCTGGTCGATGGCCGAGGCCAGGAACTGCGCAGCCCCCGGCGGGGTCCGCAGGACCACGAGATTCGCGGACGCCTCCGCGGAGATCAGCAACTCCGCGGACAGCCGCCGCATCCGCTCCTCCTTCGCCGACTCCCCCAGCGGAGCGCGCGGTGTACGGAACCCGCCCTCGCTCGGCACCGCGTAGATGAGATCGCCGTCGGTGTTACGGATCTTCACCGCGTTCAGTTCGTCCAGGTCCCTGGAGAGCGTCGCCTGCGTGACGGTCAGCCCGTCGTCCGCGAGCAGCTTCGCCAACTGACTCTGCGACCGCACCGGTTGCCGGTTGAGGATGTCCACGATCCGGCGGTGGCGTGCGGTGCGGGTCTGCGGTACGGCAGGCCCCGCGTGCTCGTGATCCTGCGCCTGCGTCATCGTCGTCGTCTCATTCCCCGGCTAGTCCTTCCCGTCAACCACGTCGAGCACTCCGGGAAGTGCCTGGAGGAACGCGTCCACTTCGGCGTCACCGATGTTCAGCGGCGGCATGAGCCGAATGACATCGGGAGCGGGCGCGTTCACCAGGAACCCGGCGTCCTGAGCCGCCTGCTGCGCCTGGGGCGCGAGGGGCTCGTTGAGCACGATACCCAGGAGAAGTCCCGCACCCCGGACACCATCGATCAACGGGTGGCCCGCACCCTCGATTCCGTCCCGCAACTTCTCGCTCTGCCGCTTGACGTTCTCCAGCAACCCCTCGTTCTCGATGGTGTCGAGTACGGCGAGTCCCGCGGCGCAGGCGACCGGGTTGCCGCCGAACGTCGTACCGTGCTGGCCGGGCTGGAGCAGGTCGGCGGCGCGGCCGAAGGCGACGGTCGCGCCGAGGGGCAGTCCGCCGCCGAGGCCCTTCGCGAGGGTGACGATGTCGGGCAGGACTCCCTCGTGGGCCTGGTACTCGAACCAGTGTCCGGTACGGCCGACGCCGGTCTGCACCTCGTCGAGGACGAGCAGGGCGCCGGTCGCGGCGGTGATCGCGCGCGCCGCCTTCAGGTAGCCGGCGGGCGGGACCACGACACCGTTCTCGCCCTGGACGGGCTCGATGATCACGAGGGCGGTCTCGTCGGTGACGGCGGCGGCCAGTGCCTGCGCGTCGCCGTACGGGACGTAGGTGACGTCACCCGGCAGCGGCACGAAGGGCTCACGCTTTCCGGGCTGGCCGGTGAGTGCGAGGGCGCCCATGGTCCGCCCGTGGAAGCCGCCCTCGGTGGACACCATGTGCCCCCGCCCGGTCAGCCGGCCGATCTTGAAGGCGCCCTCGTTGGCCTCGGCGCCGGAGTTGCAGAAGAACACCTTGCCGTGCCGGCCGAAGCGCTGGAGCAGCCGTTCGGCGAGCGCGACGGGCGGTTCGGCGACGAAGAGGTTCGAGACATGGCCGAGGGAGGCGATCTGGGTGGAGACCGCCTCGACGATCGCGGGGTGGGCGTGGCCGAGCGCGTTCACCGCGATGCCGCCCACGAAGTCGACGTACGCCTTGCCGTCGGCGTCCCACACCGTGCTTCCCGCGCCGCGGACGAGGGGCAGCCGGGGGGTGCCGTAGTTGTTCATGAGCGCGCCCTGCCACCGCTGCGTCAGCTCCTGGTTCGCGCTCGGGTCCTGGCCGGCGTTCATGCGTCATCCCCCTCTTCCTCCGCATCGGGCACGACCATCGTGCCGATACCCTCGTCCGTGAAGATCTCCAGCAGGATCGAGTGCTGGACCCGGCCGTCGATGACGCGGGCGGTGTTCACTCCGTTGCGCACGGCGTGCAGACAGCCCTCCATCTTCGGCACCATGCCGGAGCTCAACTCCGGGAGCAGCTTCTCCAGCTGGGAAGCGGTGAGGCGGCTGATCACCTCGTCGGAGTTGGGCCAGTCCTCGTAGAGGCCCTCGACGTCCGTGAGGACCATGAGGGTTTCGGCGCCCAGTGCCGCAGCGAGTGCCGCAGCCGCCGTATCAGCATTGACGTTGTAGACATGTCCGTCGTCCTGGCTACGGGCGATCGACGAGACGACCGGGATACGGCCGTCGGCGAGCAGTGCCTCGATCGCGCCCGTGTCGATCGCGGTGATCTCGCCCACCCGCCCGATGTCGACCAACTCTCCGTCGATCTCGGGCAGATGCTTGGTGGCGGTGATGGTGTGCGCGTCCTCGCCGGTCAACCCGACGGCGAGCGGCCCGTGTTGGTTGAGCAGCCCGACCAGCTCCCGCTGGACCTGCCCGGCCAGCACCATGCGTACGACGTCCATGGCGTCCTCGGTGGTGACCCTGAGGCCCGCCTTGAACTCGCTGACGATGCCGTGTCTGTCGAGGGCGGCGCTGATCTGCGGGCCGCCGCCGTGCACGACGACGGGTTTGAGGCCGGCCTGGCGCAGGAAGACGACATCCTGGGCGAAGGCGTCCTTCAACTCGTCGTTCACCATGGCGTTTCCGCCGAACTTGATGACGACGACCTTGCCGTTGTGACGGGTCAGCCAGGGCAGCGCTTCGATGAGGATCCTGGCCTTGGGCAGGGCGGTGTGCTTCCGCGTGGTGCTCATGAAGAGTACGCGCTGTTCTCGTGGACGTAGTCCGCGGTGAGGTCGTTGGTCCAGATGGTCGCGGTCTCGGTGCCGGCGGCGAGGTCGGCGACGATGTGGACCTCGCGGTAGCGCATGTCGACCTTGTCGCGGTCCTCGCCGACACCGCCGTTCTTGCAGACCCAGACGCCGTTGATGGCGACGTTGAGCCGGTCCGGCTCGAAGGCGGCCCGAGTGGTGCCGATGGCGGACAGGACGCGGCCCCAGTTGGGGTCCTCGCCGTGGATGGCGCACTTGAGGAGGTTGTTGCGGGCGATGGAGCGCCCCACCTCGACGGCGTCGTCCTCGCTGGCCGCGCCCACGACCTCGACCTTGATGTCCTTGCTGGCGCCCTCGGCGTCCCGGATGAGCTGCTGCCCGAGGTCGTCGCAGACGGCCCGTACGGCCTCCGCGAACTCGGCCTGTTCCGGGGAGACCTGGGAGGCGCCGGAGGCGAGCAGCAGCACGGTGTCGTTGGTGGACATGCAGCCGTCGGAGTCGACCCGGTCGAAGGTCGTCCTCGTGGCCGCGCGGAGCGCCCTGTCCAGGTTCTCGCTGTCCACGTCGGCGTCCGTCGTGAGGACGACGAGCATGGTGGCGAGGCCGGGGGCGAGCATGCCCGCGCCCTTGGCCATGCCGCCCACGGTCCAGCCGTCCTTGCTGACGACGGCCGTCTTGTGGACGGTGTCGGTGGTCTTGATGGCGATGGCCGCCTTCTCGCCACCGTGCTCGGAGAGTTGACCGGTGATGCTCTCCACTCCCGCCAGGAGTTTGTCCATCGGAAGAAGCAGCCCGATGAGTCCGGTGGAGGCGACCGCGACCTCTCCGGCGTTCAGGCCGAGGGTGTCCGCGACCTTCTCGGCGGTGGCGTGGGTGTCCTGGAAGCCCTTCGGGCCCGTACAGGCGTTGGCGCCACCGGAGTTGAGGACGACGGCGGAGACGATGCCGCCCTTCAGCACCTGCTCGGACCACAGCACCGGTGCGGCCTTGACGCGGTTGGAGGTGAAGACGCCGGCGGCGGCGAGGCGGGGCCCGTTGTTGACCACGAGGGCCAGGTCCGGGTTGCCGTTCTCCTTGATCCCGGCGGCGATGCCCGCCGCCGTGAACCCCTGTGCTGCCGTGACACTCACGGTGCGACTCCGATCGTGGAAAGCCCGGTGGTCTCGTCGAGCCCGAGGGCGATGTTCATGCTCTGGACGGCACCGCCCGCGGTGCCCTTGGTCAGGTTGTCGATGGCGCTGATCGCGATGATGCGGCGCACGGACCCGTCGTACGCGACCTGCACCTGAACGGCGTTGGAACCGTGGACGGACGCCGTGGCGGGCCACTGCCCCTCCGGGAGGAGGTGCACGAACGGCTCGTCGGCGAACGCCTTCTCGTAGGCGGCGCGCACGGACTCGGCGGTGACGCCGGGCCGGGCGGCGGCGGTGCAGGTGGCGAGGATGCCGCGGGACATGGGGGCGAGGGTGGGCGTGAAGGAGACGGCGACGGGCGAGCCCGACGCGCCGCTGAGGTTCTGGACGATCTCAGGTGTGTGCCGGTGACCGCCGCCGACGCCGTACGGCGACATGGACCCCATGACCTCGCTGCCCAGCAGGTGGGTCTTGGCCGACTTGCCGGCGCCGGAGGTCCCGGAGGCGGCGACGATCACGGCCTCGGACTCGGCGAGGCCGGCGGCGTACGCCGGGAAGAGGGCGAGCGAGACGGCGGTCGGATAGCAACCGGGCACCGCGACACGCTTGGACCCCTCCAGCGCGGCGCGGGCACCCGGCAGTTCGGGGAGGCCGTAGGGCCAGGTCCCGGCGTGCGCGGAGCCGTAGAACCTCTCCCAGTCGGCCGCGTCGTGGAGCCGGAAGTCGGCGCCCATGTCGACGACGAGGACATCCGGCCCGAGCCGCTCGGCGACGGCGGCGGACTGCCCGTGCGGCAGCGCGAGGAAGACGACATCGTGCCCGGCGAGCACGTCGGGTGTGGTCTCCTGGAGCACACGGCCGGCCAGCGGCAGCAGATGCGGCTGCAGCGAGCCGAGCCGCTGTCCGGCGTTGGAGTTGCCGGTCAGGGCGCCGATCTCGACCTCGGGGTGGACAAGGAGCAGACGCAGCAGTTCTCCGCCCGCGTACCCACTCGCTCCGGCCACCGCCACACGTACCGCCATGGAACCCTCCTCCTTGATGGCATGACTATACGTATCGCTGCACGTTTATGCAATATGGTGGATCAATATGCGGCGCCGGGCAGGCCCGAACGAACACCCTACCGATGATCATGGCCATGGCATGATCATCGGTATGCGTGAGGACTTTCTCCAGTCCGGGTACGGGGTCCGCTTCGAGTGGGGGCCGGCCGGCGCGCGGCACCTCGCCCGCGAGGTGTCCTGCCTGGTCGTCGTCGATGTGCTGTCGTTCACGACGTCGGTCTCGGTCGCCGTCGAGGCCGGTGCCCGCGTCTTCCCCTACCCGTGGCGCGACGGCACGGCCGCGGCCTTCGCCGAGCGGCAGGACGCCCGGCTCGCCGTCGGCCGCAGGGCGGTCGGTCCCGACACCCCCTGGTCTCTCTCCCCGGCGGCGCTGCGCCGGGCGCCCTTCGCCGCCCGGCTGGTGCTGCCGTCGCCCAACGGCTCGGCCATCTCGGCGGCGGCCGACGACCGGACGAGGGTGGTGGCCGCCTGCCTGCGCAACGCCACCGCGGTGGGCGCGTGGCTCACCGAACAGGGGTACGGAGCCGCCGAGCGGCCGGTCGGGGTGATCGCCGCCGGTGAGCGCTGGCCGGACGGCAGCCTGCGACCGGCCCTGGAGGACCTGCTGGGGGCGGGCGCCGTAGTCGCCTCGCTGGACATCCACGGCAGCGGCCGGACGTCCTTCTCGCCCGAGGCCGGCACTGTCGCCACCGCCTTCACCGCCTCTCCGGACGTCGCCGCCGATGTGCTCGCGAGCGCCTCGGGGCGGGAACTGGTCGACGGCGGGTTTCCCGAGGACGTGGCGATCGCGACGGAGGTGGAGGTGAGCGCGGTGGTGCCGGTACGCGTCGACGGGGCGTTCGTCGCGGCGGCGGATACGACCGGCTGAACCCGGTTCGGGCGGCCCAGGCACCCTCCGGCACCTGGACCGCCCGTCCGGTCAGCCCCTCTGCGCTCTCCCCGTCACCCCTTCTTGATCCGCAGGAAGGTGACGGAGTTCGCCGGGAACGTGTACGTGAACTTTTTCGCGACACCCGTGAACGTCGACTTCACCGGCGCCACCGGTGTGGCCGTCTCACTGTTCACCGCGTCCGGCGCGGCGGCCAGCGTGGTCACCACGGCCTTGGACCCGACCTTCGCCTTGCCGAGGTCGATCGCCGTACGGGCCTGCGCCGCCTGGGCGTTGACGACCTTGACGATCAGGTCGCCGCTCTTCGCGTCCTTGGTGACGATCTGACGGAACGGCTCGGCCGGCTTGTCGTCGGTGAAGCTGCCCCACTCCTGGCCGTCGAGATAGAGGGTGACCTGTCGGCCCCGCACCTTCACGTCGATGTCGTACGCGCGGCCCGTCTCGATCGAGCCGGCCTTGGACACGAGCGTCGACTTGCCGCCGTCCGTTGCCTGTTCGACGGCGTTCAGGGTGTTGTTCCAGCCGCCCAGGTTCCACCAGTAGTAGTTGCCCGTGTCCTTGACGCCGAAGGCGACGAGAAAGCCCTCCCTGCCGGACTGCTTGGTGGCCTTCACATGCAGGTCGTAGTCGTGCCAGGCGGGGTCGCCCGCGGACACCATGGTGTTCTCGGCGGCGACGTCCGTCTGGACGTACTGCCCGTCCTGGACCGCCCAACTCCCGCCCCCGGTATGGGTCCACCGGGAGGCGTCACCCGAGAAGTCGTCGGTCAGCAGCGCCGTGCCGTCCGCGCCGGTGACCTTCACATCGTCGTACGCCGCCGTGGTGGCCCACGTCGACAGACCGACGGCTCCGGAGATCGGGCCGCTCACCGAGGGCGTGCCGGTGGCGGTGGTGGGCACCACGCGGTCGCCGACGTTGTTCATGAACAGCTTCTGCACCTCGTACGAGGCCGAGCCCCAGGACGCGTGGTTGTTGAACCAGATCATGTCGGGGCGCCACTGCACGTAGTCCTCGTTGGCCAGCAGAGGGGCGTACGAGGCGAGCTTGACGACGTCCGCGTTGCGCTCCAGACCGGTCATGAACGCGGCCTCGGTGAGGGCGTTCTTGAAGGTGTTGCCCTGGGAGGCGTACTCCCCGAGGAAGACCTTGGGGCCGCTGCGGTCGTAGGAGTCGTAGCGGTCGTTGTTCTGGAGGAACCACTGCGGGCTGTTGTAGTAGTGCTCGTCGACCATGTCGACGTTGGCGTCCCGGTTGAGCTTCCAGGCGGTGTCGAAGGTCGAACCACTGTCGTCCGGGCCGGAGTTGGAGATGATGGTGATGTCCGGGTACCTGGCCTCGATGGCGGTGCGGAACTCCGTGAAGCGGGCGAAGAACTCGTTCGGCAGGTTCTCCTCGTTGCCCACCTCGATGTGCGTGAGGCGGAAGGGTTCGGGGTGGCCCATCTGCGCCCGCTTGCGACCCCACTCGCTGGTCACCGGCCCGTTGGCGAACTCGATGAGATCGAGGGTGTCCTGGATGTGCCGCTTGAGCAGCGCCTCGTCGACGACGGCCTGGTTCTGCCCGCAGCCGGTGACCAGTGCCGGGACGACGGGCAGCGGCATCGCGCCCATGTCCTCCGAGAACTGGAAGTACTCGTAGTAGCCGAGCCCGTAACTCTGGTTGTAGCCCCAGACGTTGGAGTTGGTCGCGCGTTGCTCGACCGGTCCGACGGTGTCCTTCCACTGGTACGAGCGCCGGCGCTCCCAGTTGGACGCCTCGCTGTAGTCCTGCATGGAACCGGTGTTGACCAGGCAGCCGCCGGGGAAGCGGACGAAGCCGGGGTCGAGCGCGGCGATCTTCTCGGCGAGGTCCTCGCGCAGCCCGTGCCCCTTGTAGGTGTCCCGGGGGAGCAGCGAAATCATGTCCAGGGCAACGGAGTTGTCCGTCGCGACGGTCAGCCGCCCGGCGGTGCTGGAGCGGGTCGCGGTGAACCGCGCCCGGTATTTGGCCCAGCCGCCCTTCACCGTGACCTGGCGTACCTCGGCGAGGGTGCCCTCGGCGTCGGCGAGGGACACGGTGAGCGCGCCGGCCCGGTCGGCTCGGGCCCAGACGGAGAAGTCGTACTTCTTGCCGCTCTCGACCCTGATCCCGGTGTTGTAACCGGAGTTGGTGACGGACGAGCCGGCGCCCAGGGAGAGGTAGGTGCGGTTACGGGTGTTCAGACGGCCCTCGTCGTCCTGGGCCGTCGCCGTACCGCTGACGGCCCAGGAGGTGAGGGGCGTGTACGAGCGGTTGTCGGCGGTGGAGTACTCGAAGGACCGGTTCTGCACGAGTTCGGCGTACAGGCCGCCGTCGGCGGCGCGGTTGATGTCCTCGAAGAAGACGCCGTACATCGTGTCGTCGATCCTGGCGCCCTTGGTGGCCCGGTCCACGGTGATGGCGTAGTCGGTGACGTCCACGGCGCCGGCCGGGGCGGGGACGACCGCCGATACCGCCAGGAATGCGGTGGTGACTGTGAGACCTAGTCTCCAGCGGGTGCTTGTGCGTGACATGGATACTCCGCGGCTCTGTCGATGCAGTTCGGGATACCGGACAACGATCAGCACTTCGAACGGCAACATAGGTATGTGACCGGAGTGCGTCAATGGGGCGCGCGACAACCGGAGGTTCAGGAGAGGCGGCGACATGGGCGACTTCCGGCCAGTGCCTGATGTGCTGCCGTATCTGGCGGGGAGCTGGCGGCTGGAACGGTCGGTGCGGGATCTCGCGAGCACGGACGAGGGGACCTTCACCGGCACCACGACGTTCAGCCCGTTGCACGGCGGGAGCCCGCGCGGCCTGCTGCACCACGAGTCCGGCACGTTCGTGTGGCGGGGCGTCGCCCGCCCCACCGAGCGGACCCTCCATTTCCTCCCGGGCACCACGCCCGGCACGGCGGACGTCCGTTTCGCGGACGGCCGCCCGTTCCACGACCTGGACCTCACCTCGGGCCGATGGATCACCGGCCACCTCTGCGCGGCCGATCTCTACCGGGGAGAGTTCACGGTCCTCGACGGGGACCGCTGGCGGACGGTGTGGCGGGTGGCGGGCCCCGCCAAGGACCTCGTCCTCACGACGGAATACGCCCGCGCCCGATCGGGCGGCTAACCGCGCGTCGCCTGCGGGAAAGCACCTTCGAAACGCAGGTTCCAGCGGCCCGTACGGCCCGTGACGACGGTCGTGGACAAGGGGCGGACGTCGAGGTTCCAGTAGGTCGAGGGCGGTGCCTTCAGGGCGTAGACGAGGGCGGCCCGGATGACCGAGGGTTCGGCCACGGCGACGATCCGGCCGTTGTCGTCGGCGGGCCGGGTGTCGAGCCAGCCGCCGACGCGCGAGACGAAGTCCACTAGAGACTCACCGCCGTGGGGCGTCGCGCGCGGGTCGGCGAGCCAGGCGTCCACGGACTCGGGCTCCCGGGCCATCGCCTCGCCGAGGGTGAGTCCGCGCCAGCGGCCCATGTCGCAGTCGCGGAGGGCCAACTGGACGAGCGGCCCGTAGCCGAGCGCGTCCCCGGTGGCCCGGCTGCGGGGCGTCGGCGAGCAGTAGCGCAGCTCGGCCGCCGCCAGCGGCAGCAGATCCTGGGCGGCGCGCTGCACCTCGTCCCAGCCTGCCTGGTCCAGCGGCCGGTCGTCGTCGAAGCGCTCGGCGAGCAGCGGGGAGCTGCGCGCGGCGGCGACGAACGTGACCCGAAGTTGCATGCGGCGATGGTGGGCCGGGAAACAACGCAGGTCAAGGGGTGTTACTCAGGAGTTATCGAGGGTCCGCACCGACCCCCACCCGATCGTCACAGAGGCTTTACGTCTGCTCCATGAGGGCTTCACGCGAAGTGGAGCGCCATCCACCGGTCGGGCTTGTCGAGCGGCCGGAAACCGATCTTCTCGTAGACCCCGTGCGCGTCGTGCGTGGCGAGCAGGATGCGGCGCACCCCGAGCGCCCCGAGGTGATCGCGCACCTCGCGCACCATCGCCGTACCGATCCCCGTGCCCCGCACCGACGGGTCCACGTACACATCGCACAGCCACGCGAAGAGCCCCTGATCCGTCACCACCCGGGCGTACGCCACCTGCTCCCCCGACGTCACGTCGTACACCCCGAAGTTGAGCGAGTGCGGGATCACCTCGTCGAACTTCTCCCGGGGGCGGTCCAGCGCCCAGTAGGCGTCGGTCGACAGCCACCGGTGAACACGCTCGACATCGACCCGGGCGGGGTCGACGGAGATCTCGTAACCCTCGGGGAGGGCGGGTACGTCGTCGTCGCTCATGGCGGGAGGTTCCCCCGTCCCGGCCCACCGTGTCGAACCGTTTTCTCACGGCCCGCCCCACGTCAGAGCACCTCGTCAGAGCACCTCGTCAGAGCACCTCGTCAGAGCACCTCCTCACAGGCTGTACGCAGCCTCCGTACCCCCTCCCCGATCTCCCCCGTCCCTGCCACGGCCGCGAAACTCAACCGCACGTGTGCCGCCGGTGGTTCGGCGCTGAAGTAAGGGCGGCCGGGGGTGATCGCGACGCCCGCGCGCAGGGCCGCCGCGACGAGGGCCGAATCTCCCCCGGAGCCGAAAGCCTGGGAGGTGCCCCCAGTGCCGTCGGGAAGGCGCAGCCAGAGGTGGTAGCCGCCCGAGGGGATGTGGGGCAGGGAGAGTTGAGGGAGTGTGGTCAGCAGCGCGGACGTCATGGCGTCCCGGCGGATCCTCAACTCCGTTGAGATCGAGCGGAGATGGCGGGGCCACGCCGGTGAGCCGACCAGCTCCAGGGCCGCTTCCTGCAACGGCCGCGGGACGAAGAAGGTGTCGACGATCTGGATGGCGCGCAGCCGTTCCAGTACCGGGCCCCGGGCGGCGAGCGCACTCACCCGGAAGCTCGGTGAGGTCGCCTTGGTGAGCGAGCCGACGTGGACGACCACACCGTCGGGGTCCTCCGCCGCGAGCGGACGCGGCAGCGGCGCCGCGTCCTCGTGCACCAGCCGCCGTACGAAGTCGTCCTCGATCACGAAGGCACCGGCCTCGCGCGCGATCCGCAGTACCTCCGCGCGCCGCTCCGGCGCGAGCACGGCACCGGTCGGGTTCTGGAACAGGGGCTGGCAGACGAACACCCGGGCGCCGGTCGCCCGGAACGCGTCGGCCAGCAGCGGTGGACGTACCCCGTCCGCGTCCACCGGGACCGGCACCGGGCGCAGACCGGCCGCGCGGGCGATCGCCAGCATGCCGGGGTAGGTGGGCGACTCGACCAGTACCGGAGCCCCGGGCGGGGCGAGAGCGCGCAGGGCTGTCGTCAGGGCCGCCTGACCGCCCGCCGTGATCAGCACCTCGGCCGCCGTGACGGCACCGCCGATGCCCCGCGCGAACCACTCGCGCAGCTCCGGCAGCCCGTCCAGGGGCGGCCGGCCCCACGCCCCGGGACGGCGTCCGGCCCGCGACAGGGCCGCCGCCATCGCCCGCTCGGGCTGGAGGGAGTGATGCAGATAGCCGCCGTTGAACTCGATCACGCCGGGCGGCGGCGCGGCCAGCGAGACGACGACACCGGCAGCGTCCACCGTGCGCGGTACGAGGTCGGCGGCGCCGTCCGCGCTCAGGGCGACCTCCTGCCACGAGGTGTCCCCGCCGGGGCCGGACGCGGGACGTGCCTCGGCGCGGTAGGCGCCGGCCCCCGGGCGGGTCACGACCAGACCCTCGGCGGCCAGCTGCGCGAGCGCCCGGGAGACGGTCACCGGGCTCACCCGGAAACGCTCCACGAGCACCCGGCTCGACGGCAGCTTTCCACCAGGAGAGTAGCGGTTCACCTCCCGTCGCAGCCGATTCACCAGTTCATCCACACTGCTACGCTCTTGCATGAGAGCACACAATAGCGCTACCGCCCCTACCCCGATAGCGGTCAACAGGCGCGCGGAGACCCCGGGCGCCCCCACCGGTCCGCTGCCCGCGGGCTCCCCGACCCGCCGCGCCGGAACCCTTCAGGCCGCCCTCGGCGTCACCGCCTTCTCGCTCACCTTCCCGGCCACCGCCTGGGGTCTGGAGGGCTTCGGCCCGTGGTCGCTGGTGGCCGTGCGGTCCGTCCTGGCGGCGGTCATCGCGGGTGGCTGTCTGCTGGCACTGCGGGTGCCGCTCCCCGCTCGCCGCCACTGGGCGGGGCTCGCGGTCGTCGCCGCCGGGGTCGTCGTCGGTTTCCCGCTCCTCACGACGCTCGCCCTGCGGACCTCGACCACCGCGCACGCCGCCGTCGTGGTCGGCCTGTTGCCGCTGACGACGGCCCTCTGCTCGGCGCTGCGCATGGGCACCCGCCCCTCGCGCACCTTCTGGGCGGCGGCGCTGGTGGGCGCGGCGGCCGTCCTCGCGTTCACCGTCCAGCAGAGCGGCGGCGCCCTGACCAGTGCCGACGCCTATCTCTTCGGCGCCCTGCTGGTCTGCGCCGCCGGTTACACCGAGGGCGGCCGACTGGCCCGGATCATGCCGGGCTGGCAGGTCATCGCCTGGGCGCTGGTGCTGTGCCTGCCGCTCACCGTGCCCGCCGCCGCGCTGACGCTGTCGTACGAGCCTGTGCGGCTCACCGCCCACAGCGTGCTCGGGCTGCTCTGGGTGGCGGCGGGCTCGCAGTTCTTCGGCCTGGTCGTCTGGTACCGGGGCATGGCGGCGATAGGCATTCCGAAGGCCAGCCAGTTGCAGTTGGCGCAGCCCCTGCTCACACTGGTGTGGTCGGTCCTGCTGCTGGGCGAGCAGCTGACGCCGGCCGCTCCGCTGACGGCGGCGGCCGTGCTCGTCTGTATCGCCGTCACCCAGCGGGCCCGTGGCTGAAAGCCGAGAGGAGACCCGCAGATGCGCGCAACCGTGGGCGACCAGCTTGTCCAGCACGGCAGGGTGGTCGGCCAGCACGACCAGGTCACGGAAGTCGTCGAGGTCATGGGCCAGGAGGGCAATCCCCCGTACCGCGTCCGTTTCCCGGACGGGCACGAGGCAGTGATGTCCCCCGGCCCCGACTGCCAGGTCCGCCACAAGGGCGAGGACCGCTAGAGAGCAACCGTTCCAAAACCGCTGAACATCAGCACATCAGCGCGGGGGCATCGCCGGCTGCTGATAGTGGTCGGCGACCACCCGGGCCATGGCCCCGATCCTGTTCGTGCCCACTTCCTTGGCGGAGAAGAAGACGTGCCCCTTCGCCTCGGGGTGGCCCTGGGCAAGGGTCAGATGCCGGGACAGCTCGGCCGGGTCCTGCCAGGCCGCGGGCTGCGCCGGGTCGCCCGCCTTGTACAGCGCCTCACCGACGTACAGCTTCGTCCCCGTACCCTTCGCGACCCCGGCCCACCAGGGCAGCAGCTTGGCGTAGTCGGCGGCGGCGAAGCCGATGTTCCAGTAGATCTGCGGGCAGATGTAGTCGATCCAGTTCTGCCGCACCCATTTCCTGGTGTCCGCGTACAGGTCGTCGTACGTCTGCACACCCGCCCGTGTGTCGGAGCCGAGCGGGTCGGTCGCCACGTTGCGCCAGACGCCGAAGGGGCTGATCCCGAAGTCGGCGCCGGGGCGTACCGCCTTGATGCGGGCGGCCGTCTCCTGGACCAGTTTGTCGATGTTGTCGCGCCGCCAGGAGGCCCGGTCGGGGAAGGCGCCGCCGTACTTCACGTACTCGGCGTCGTCGTCGAAGGCCTGGCCGGCGACCGGGTACGGGTAGAAGTAGTCGTCCCAGTGGACGCCGTCGATGTCGTACTTCCGCACCGCGTCGAGCATCGCGTCCTGGACGAAGCGGCGGACCTCCGGCAGACCGGGGTTGTAGTACAGCTTGCCGCCGTACGGCACCACCCAGTCCGGATGCCTGCGTGCCGGGTGGGAGGCGATGAGCCTGGTGGGGTCGGTGTGGTTGGCGACGCGGTACGGGTTGAACCAGGCGTGGAGTTCGAGGCCGCGGGCGTGTGCCTCCTGGACCGCCGTGCCCAGCGGGTCCCAGCCGGGGTCCTTCCCCTGGGTTCCGGTGAGGACCTGCGACCAGGGCTCGTACGGTGAGGGCCACAGCGCGTCGGCGGTCGGGCGGACCTGGAAGAACACCGCGTTGAGGCGGCGGCTCACCGCCGTGTCGAGGTGGGTGATCAGCTCTGCGCGCTGCTGGGTGGCGGTCAGCCCCTGCTTGGACGGCCAGTCCCGGTTGGCGACCGTCGCCAGCCACATGCCCCGCAGTTCGCGGGTCGCCCGCCCTCCCTTGCCGTTCGACCGGCTCGGCTCCGCACCGGCCAGTGCGGCTCCCGTGACCGCCCCGCCCACGACGAGGGTCGACAGGGCGGTCACCGCGAACGCCCGCCGTGACATGCGCGCGTGCCGCGCCTTCCCACTCATTTCCGTACCTCCGCTGTGCGCTGTGTCGGACACGTCACAAACCGTCCTCACCCGTCCGGGGCCACACTCCCATGGGAGGCCCGGACAATGGGGCAATGGCCGCCGCAGGTAACGTGCAGGTTTGGCGCAGGCCCCGGACGGACGGAAGACCCCGGACGACGGCGGGCCAGCGAAGGCCGGACGGCCCTGAGGAAGATCAGTGAAAGGGACGATGTGACGGACAGCCCAGCGGGAGAGATCTCGCGCGTCGGAGTTGTGGGCTGCGGCCAGATGGGAGCGGGCATCGCCGAGGTGTGCGCCCGCTCCGGGCTGGACGTGAAAGTCGCCGAGACCACCGGCGAAGCCCTGGAGTTCGGCCGTACCCGGCTGTTCAACTCCCTTTCCAAGGCGGCCGAGCGCGGCAAGATCACCGAGGAGGAGCGGGACGAGACGCTGGCGCGGCTCAGCTTCACCACCGACCTCGGCGAGTTCGCCGACCGCGACCTGGTGATCGAGGCCGTCGTCGAGAACGAGCAGGTGAAGACCGAGATCTTCCAGGTGCTCGACCAGGTGGTGACCCGCCAGGACGCGATCCTCGCCTCCAACACGTCCTCGATCCCCCTGGTGAAGCTGGCCGTTGCCACCTCCCGGCCCGACCAGGTCGTCGGCATCCACTTCTTCAACCCGGCGCCGGTGCAGAAGCTCGTCGAGCTGATCCCGGCCCTCACCACCTCCGAGGGCACCCTCGCCCGCGCCCAGCTGTTCGCCGAGAAGGCCCTCGGCAAGCACGCGATCCGCGCCCAGGACCGCTCGGGCTTCGTGGTGAACGCCCTGCTGATCCCGTACCTGCTCTCCGCGATCCGGATGTTCGAGTCGGGCATGGCCAGCCGCGAGGACATCGACAACGGCATGGAGATGGGCTGCGCCCACCCGATGGGCCCCCTGAAGCTCTCCGACCTGATCGGCCTGGACACGGTCGCCTCGGTCGCCTTCTCGATGTACGAGGAGTACAAGGAGCCGCTGTACGCCGCTCCCCCGCTGCTCCAGCGCATGGTCGACGCGGGCCGGCTGGGCCGGAAGTCGGGCTCGGGCTTCTACACCTACGGCTGAGCATCACCCAGCGTCATGGCTGGGCTTGTGCGGGCCCGGCACTCTTCGGAGTGCCGGGCCCGCGGCATTCACACACCGTGTGCGCGCCGGACACGCATATGCCGCACGCACACTCTCCCCACGCGCCCACCAGGCGAGTTGACTCATCATGCACATTCAAGGGATGTGACGACTACGGAAAGGAGCGGACAAGTGACCGCCGATCCCGAACATCCCACGGCCCATGGGGAACTCGCAGAGTTACGCCGCCGCCTCGATGTCGCGTACGCACGCGTCGAGGGAGGGCTGGCTCTGCTCAGCCACCGCACGAAGGAGACGGACAAGGAAGTCGACGACCTGAGCACACGCGTCGTCCACCTCGAACACGGCCGATGGCCCCTGCCGGCCGTCGCGGCCCTCGCCGCCCTCGGGGCGCTGGCCGTGACGGTCTGGCAGATCCTCGGACGCTGAGCGTGTCCCAGGTGTCCTAGGCGTCCTCGCCGAGCCTGAGATGGTGCAACAGCAGCAGCGCGGCCGCCATGTTGGCGGCCGGGACCTCCCCGCGGGCGACCATGTCGGGGACGAGTTTGAGGGGGATCCACTCCCGGCGGTCCGACTCGAAGTCGTCCACGGGGTGGCCGATGTACTCGCCCTCCTCGGCCCAGTAGATGTGGTGCCGGGCGTCGGTGAGTCCGTTGGACGGCTCGACGCTCATGAGATGCCGCAGCGGTCCCGGTCGCCAGCCCGTCTCCTCCTCCAGTTCCCTGGCTGCCGCGAAGGCGATGTCCTCGCCGTCCTCCACGATCCCGGCCGCGAGTTCCCACCCCCAGCTGTCCGTGATGAACCGGTGCCGCCAGAGCAGGAGCACCTCGTTGGCCTCGTTCACCACCGTGGCCACGGCGACGGGCCTCAGCCGTATCAGAAAGTGGTCGAGATGCCGCCCGTCCGGCAGCTCGACATCTGCGAGATTGACCCTGAACCAGCGGTTTTCATACACAGTTTGTTCGTTCTGTTTCGTCCACTGCACGGTTCTGCCACCTTCCGCCGAGTAGATGGCAATATGGCAGCAGGAACGTTCTGACAGCAGGCACACAGGATGCGACTCGGTGCACGGGTACCCGCGAATCCGGGCGCCAAAGGTGCCCGGCGAAGGGTGTCAGAGCGGTACGCGCAGTGCGCCGTCGATCAGTTCGGCCGCCTCGGCCGTGCCCGCGCAGCCGTTGCGCACCAGGTGTTCGCGTACCGCCCGGAGTCTGTCGCGCAGCCGCTGGGACTCCATTCCGCGCGCCTGCTCGGCCATCTGCACCGCGGTGGCCACGGCCTTGTCGGCGTTGCCCCGGCGCAGCTCGATCTGACTGAGCATGGCGAGTCGGTGCACTCTGCCCCGGTCGTGCGCCGGGGTGTCCACCGCGGCCGTCGCATGCTCCCCCGCCGCCGATAGATCGCCGAGGAACAACAGTGCCTCCGCCACCTGCACGTTGACCAACCCCGGCTGGACATAGCCGGTCTCGTCGGGCTCGTACCCGCGCCGGATGCGTTCGGCGGCCTGCTCGGCCCGCCGGATGCAGGACAGCGCGCTGCTGCCGTCGCCCAGGTGTGCGTACGCCTTGGCCTGCATCGCGTAGAGATCGGAGGCCAGCGCCGGCGTGATGTGCTTGCCCGCGGCACGCAGCGCGGCCTCCGCGAAGGCGACGGCCTGCCTGAACTCCCGCATGAACAGCGCCTGGTTGACCAGCAGCCCGATGACGTACGCCCCGAGTCCCTGGTCCCCGCTGGCCTTCGCCAGCCGCAGCGCCTGGTGAAAATAGCGCTGGGCGAGGCCGTGGGCATCGGAGTCGTACGCGCAGATACCGGCGATCGCCACCAACCCGCCGGTGGCCCGGTGCAGTTGGCGGCCGGTGGCGTCGGTGTAGCTGCCGCGCAGCAGGGGTGCGGTCTCGGCGTTCAGGAAGCCGACGATCCGGGTGCGGGTCGCGACTCCGCCGGCCTTGCGGTACATCTGCTCGTAGTGCGCGCGGGCCGAGCGGAGCATCTCGATGTCGGCCATGCTGACCCGGTGTCTGCCGCCGCGCGACACGTCGACGTCCTCGGGCGGGTTCTCCCACTCCCACACCGGCATCACCGCGGGCGTGCCGGTGACGGCGGGGGCGCCGAGGATGTGCGGGCGCTGCTGCTCGTCGGAGCGCCACAGTGCGGTCGCCCGCTCGACGAACCCGGACAGCGAGGTACCGGCCGTGCCGAGCGGCCCGGCGGTGTCACCCGGTACTCCGAGGCCGATGTCGTCCAGCCTGACCGGCCGGTGCAGCCGGGTGGCGAGCACCTCGCAGATCAGGTCGGGAACCTGGCCGCGCGGGCGCTGCCCCTTCAACCACCGCGCCACAGCGGTGTGTTCGTACCTCAGGGCCAGGCCGCGCGCCCGGCCCGCCTGATTGACATGCGCGGCGAGTCCCGCGTGCGAGATGCCCGCCTCGTCGAGGATCGCGTCGAGCAGGGTGTTGGGCTGCATGGATGCCCTCCGGTGGCTCGGTGCCGACGGTGCACCTACCGTGCCCGTCAGCGTAGTGTGTCCGGCTTCACACGGGGTGTGATCGAAGTACGCGAATTCGTAGCGTGTGCACGCTGTCGCGGAGAGTCCCTGTCCGGTTGACTGAAATGCCTCGCAAGAGGCCGCCGGGCCGCCGGCTCCCCCTCGTAAGTGCGGCGGCTCGGCCCCGCCGGTTGAGCACGGGCAGCTTCGGTCGTGGGTTGCCTACGGGTGCGTCGTGGCTTGTCGCGCGGTTCCTCGCGCCCCTGAAGACCCGCAGTTCACGTGACTTGGTGGGCTACCGGAGGTTCCTGTTGCCGCCTGGGGACCTGGGTGCGGTCGTTTCGCAGTACGAGTACGGCTACGTCGTCCGCCGGAGAGCCGCCCGCATGCCGCAACAGGCGGGAGAAGACGGCCCCCAACACCGCCTGCGGCGAGACCGGTTGGGTACGGACGGCGTCCGCCAGGACCGCCGGCAGGGGAAAGAACCGGCCATGAGCGTCCCGGGCGTCCTCGACCCCGTCCGTGTGGAGCAACAGGGCCTCGCCGGGCAGGAGTTGGCCGCAGTGTTCGGCGGACAGCTCGGCCGGCAAGGGGAACGGGCCCAGCGGAGGCATGGGCTCACCGGCCATCAGGACGTCGGCTCGGCCGCCACTGAGCAGATATGGCGACGGATGGCCGCAGTTGAAGGCGCGCACCTCGCCGTCCCCGCGGATCTCCAGAAGCAGTACGGTGACGAACTCCTCGGCGACCGGACTGTCGGGGTCCAGCGCGGCCGAGAGCCCCGCCGAGGGGTGCTCGGCACGTGCGCGCTCCCTCAGGTGCCGGGCCAGCGCCCGCTCCAACCTCCTCAGTACGCCGCCCAGTTCGACCTCGTCGTGCACGGCCTCACGGAAGCTGCCGAGCACGGCGGCGACGGTCCCGATGGCGCCGATGCCGTGTCCGCGCACATCGCCCATCACGACCCGTACACCGTGCTCGGTGGCGATGACCTCGTACAGGTCCCCGCCGACCACGGCACCCCGGTCGGCGGACAGCTGGGCGGCGGCGACCCGCAGACCGTCGATGCGCTGTGGCAGCGGACGCAGCAGCACGCTCTGCGCCGCCCCGGCGACCTGCCGGGCCAGCCTCAACTCGCGCAGGAACGCCCGGCGGACGTGGAGTACGAGCCCGGTCCCGACGGCGAAGAAGACGGCACTGGTGACGATCCGCGCCCCCAGCCCGTTCTGCTGGGCGACCGGACAGGTCAGTTTGTACGTGATCGCCGTGGCACCCCACACCGTGGGCAGCGCGACCGAGAGCACCCGGCGCAGGGGCCACCGCTCGATGCGCCGGGCGACCTGCCGTTCGGGCGGCCGACGCCGCCTCCGGCACCCCGGCCCCGCTTTCCTGATCCGGAACCTGCACCCCCGCCCCACCAACGCGGCCCGCAGCCGCTCCGTCCGGAGCCGAGCCCCACAGGAAACCCCAGCCTTGATACGGATCATGCCGATGGCCCCCCAGTCAGGCCCTGACAACGCAAATCGGACCGGCCTCGAAAGACCGGTCCGATTCTGTCGACCACATGCCCCGAACGGGCCAGATCGCCCCAACTTGTCACCCGAAGGAGTGAAGTGACCGATGGTGGTATGTGTGTGTGAGGGGGCGGGGCACAGCCCCACCCCCCAGGGGCGCGGGGCTGTGTCGATTGCGGCTCCGCCGCGTGGGCGCGACCAGCCACAGCGCACCCGCAGCCGAAACGCCCCCAAACGGACCTAGCTCCTCAACACCGCCCCGGTTCGCTCACCCGCGAGAGCAACCGCCGCATCCCGTGCGGCCGACGCCTCATCGACAGTCAGGGTCCGGTCGGCCGCGCGGAAGCGCAACGCATAGGCGAGGGACTTCCGCCCCTCCCCCAACTGCTCACCGCTCTCGTACACATCGAACAAGCGGATGGACTCCAGGAGGGCTCCCGCGCCTTCCCGCAGCGCCGCCTCGACGTCCGTGTGCGGAACCTCGCGCGCGACGACCAGGGCGACATCCTGCGTGGCGACCGGGAACGTCGAGATCTTCGGGCCCTTGGGCACGCCCGAACTCGCCGCCTCCAGCTCGTCCAGGTTCAGCTCCATCGCACAGGTGCGCGCGGGCAGATGCAGGGCCTTCAGGACGCGCGGATGCAGCTCGCCTGCGTACCCGATGACCTGCTCGGTGCCGTCGGCCACCACCACCAGCTCGGCGCAGCGGCCGGGGTGCCACGGGCCGTACTGGCCCGCGCGGACGAGGAGTTCGGTGCCGGCCTCGTTAGCCAGGCTCCGTGCCGCCTCGATCGCGTCGGCCCAGTCGGCCGGGCGGCCCTTCCCCCACCAGCCGGCCTGCTCGCGCGCGCCCGCGAGGACGACGGCGGCATGCCGGGGCTGGACGGGGAGCGCGGCCGTGAGGGACGCGATCTCCTCGTCCGTGGGACGCCGGTCGACCGGAAGACGCCCGGCGACCAGCAGCTCGTCCTGCGGATGGAACACCAGCCCTGTCTCGAACAGGGCCAGGTCGTGGCTGCCCCGCCCGTCGTTCCGACGCAGCGCGCCGAGCAGGCCCGGCAGCAGCGTCGTACGGAGTGCGGGCTCCTCGTCGGAGAGCGGGTTGGCCAGCTTGACGACCTTGCGCTTCGGGTCGTCGGCGGCCAGGCCCAGCTGGTCGAAGACCTGCTCGCCGATGAACGGGTAGTTCAGCGCCTCGACATAGCCCGCCCCGGCCAGCGCACGGCCGACCCGGCGGTGCAGTCGCTGCCGGTCGGTCAGACCGCGCCCCGCCGGGGGCTTGGGCAGGGTGGAGGGCAGGTTCTCGTAGCCCTCCAGCCGGATGACCTCTTCGGCGAGGTCGTTCGGGTCCGTCAGGTCGGGGCGCCAGGACGGGACGGTGACGATCAGCTCGTCCTGCCCGTACACGTCGCAGCCGACCTGCTGGAGACGGCGTACGACGGTCTCGCGGCCGTACTCGACGCCTGCCACCCTGTCCGGGTGGTTCGCCGGGATGGAGATCGTGCGCGGCGCGGACGGCGAGATGACCTCGGTGACGCCCGCGTCGGCGGTGCCGCCGGCGAGGAGGACCAGGAGGTCCACCGTGCGCTGGGCGGCGGCCGACGCGGCCTGCGGGTCGACGCCGCGCTCGAAGCGCTTGGACGCCTCGGAGGCCAGCTTGTGACGGCGGGCCGTGCGCGCGATGGTGATCGCGTCGAAGTGGGCGGCCTCGATGACGACCTCGGTGGTGGTGCCCTCGGTGTCGTCGATCTCGGTGTTGGCGCCGCCCATGACGCCCGCGAGGCCGATGGCGCCCCGGTCGTCGGTGATGAGCAGGTCCTCGGCGTCCAGCGTGCGCGTGACGCCGTCGAGGGTGGTGAGCTTCTCGCCCGGCTCGGCCCGGCGCACGCCGATCGCACCCTGGACGCGGGAGCGGTCGTACGCGTGCAGGGGCTGGCCCAGTTCCAGCATCACGTAGTTGGTGATGTCGACGGCGAGCGAGATCGGGCGCATACCCGCCTTCTGGAGGCGGCGCCTGAGCCAGATCGGGGACTTCGCGTCCGGGTCGAGCCCGGTCACCGTGCGGGCGGTGAAGCGGTCGCAGGCGAACGGGTCGGCGACCTCGACCGGGTAGCCGTACGCGTTGGGCGCCGGTACGTCGAGCAGGGCCGGGTCGCGCAGCGGCAGACCGTAGGCGATGGCGGTCTCGCGGGCGATGCCGCGCAGCGAGAGCGCGTACCCGCGGTCGGGCGTGACGGCGATGTCGAGGACCTCGTCGACGAGCTGGAGCAGTTCGATGGCGTCGGTGCCGACCTCGTGCTCCGGCGACAGGACGATGATGCCGCCGGTGCCGTCGTCGCCCATGCCCAGCTCGTCGCCGGAGCAGATCATGCCGTGGGAGGTGTGGCCGTACGTCTTGCGCGCGGCGATCGCGAAGTCGCCGGGCAGGACGGCGCCCGGGAGGACCACGACGACCTTGTCGCCGACGGCGAAGTTGCGCGCGCCGCAGACGATCTCCTGGGGCTCGCCGGTGCCGTTGGCGGTGCCGACGTCGACCGTGCAGAAGCGGATCGGCTTCTTGAAGCCCTCCAGCTCCTCGATGGTCAGCACCTGGCCGACGACCAGCGGACCCTTGAGACCGGCGCCGACCTGCTCGACGGTCTCGACCTCGAGGCCGACCGTGATGAGCTTCTCCTGGACGTCCCGGCCGGTCTGAGTCGCCGGCAGGTCGACGTACTCCCGCAGCCAAGAAAGCGGGACCCGCATCAGATCTCCATCCCGAACGGCCGGGTGAACCGGACGTCACCCTCGACCATGTCTCGCATGTCCTCGACGTTGTGGCGGAACATCAGCATCCGCTCGATGCCGAACCCGAAGGCGAATCCGCTGTACTTCTCGGGGTCGACGCCGCACGCGACGAGCACGCGCGGGTTGACCATGCCGCAGCCGCCCAGCTCGATCCAGCCCTCGCTGGAGCAGGTCCGGCAGGGGCGGTCGGGGTTGCCGACGGACGTGCCCTTGCAGACGTAGCAGAGCATGTCCATCTCGGCGGACGGCTCGGTGAAGGGGAAGTAGTTGGGCCGCAGCCGCGTCTTCATGTCCGAGCCGAAGAGCGACTGGACCATGTGGTCCATGGTGCCCTTGAGGTCGGCCATGGTCAGGCCCTCGTCGATGGCGAGGAGCTCGATCTGGTGGAAGACGGGGGTGTGCGTGGCGTCCAGCTCGTCCGTGCGGTACACGCGGCCGGGGCACACGATGTAGACCGGCGGCTCGCGGTCGAGCATGGAGCGGGCCTGCACGGGCGAGGTGTGCGTCCGCAGCACGACACCGGACTCGTCGCCGGCAGTGCCCTTGGGGCCCTCGACGAAGAAGGTGTCCTGCATCTGCCGGGCCGGGTGGTCCGGGGTGAAGTTCAGGGCGTCGAAGTTGAACCACTCCGCCTCGACCTCGGGGCCCTCGGCGACCTCGTACCCCATGGAGACGAAGACGTCCGCGACGCGCTCCATGAACGTGGTCAGCGGGTGGCGGGCGCCGGCCCGCGCGCGGTCGTACGGCAGTGTGACGTCCACCGCCTCCTCGACCAGCACGCGGGTGTCCCGCTCGGCCTCCAGCTCGGTCTGGCGGCCGGCGAGCGCCTTGCTGACGGCGCCCCGGGCCTGGCCGACGAGCTTGCCCGCGGCGGCCTTGGCCTGTGGGGGCAGCGCGCCGATCTCGCGGTTGGCGAGGGCCAGCGGCGAGGTTCCGCCGGTGTGGGCGACCTTGGCCTCCTGGAGCGCGTCGAGAGAGTCCGCGGCGGCGAAGGCGGCGAGCGCCTCGTCCCGCATGCGCTCGATCGCTTCCGGTTTCAGGGCCTCGACCTCTACAGGGTCGTACGACTTGTTCGGTGCCGACATCTCTTCCCGTGCTTCCGGTTGGCTGGCGGATGGTCCCCGTCTACGGCTCGGAGACGAATGGTCCACAGAGAGGGACGCAAAGGTGCCAAAGGCCGATTCTAACGGGGGTGAGGTGGGGGAACGCGCCCGTGGGGCCTCGTCGGCGTTACTGCAGGTACGCCGGGGTGCTCACGGGCAGCATAAATCGGAACTCGGCGCCGCCGCCGGGGGCGCGGCCGACCGTGATGGAGCCGCCGTGGGCCTCGACGATGCCCTTGACGATGTACAGCCCAAGACCGGTGCCGCCGCGCTTGCTGCCCCGCCAGAAGCGGGTGAAGACGCGGTTCATGGACTCCTCCGGGATGCCGGGCCCTTCGTCGCTCACCGTGACCGACGTTGCCGTGTTCTGGTCGGCGTCCCCTTCACGCGGGGACAGCGCGGCCGTGACCTCGATGGTGACGGTTCCCTCGCCGTGGCGCACCGCATTTTCCAGCAGGTTGCTCAGCACCTGGTCGACCTTGTCGGGATCCGCCCAGAGCGCGGGCAGCGGCTGCTCTATCCGGAGCAGGAACCGGTCGGCGGTCTGGCCCGCGGCCACGTACGCCTGGATGTGCCGACCGACGGCGGCGCCCATGTCGACGGGCTGGCGGCGCAGTTCGAGTCGTCCGGAGTCGATGCGCGAGATGTCGAGCAGCTCGGCGATGAGCCGGGTGACGCGGTTGGCGTCGGCGTCGACGGTCTCCAGCATCAGTTTCTTCTGGTCGTCGGTGAACCGTTCCCACTTCGCGAGCAGGGTCGCGGTGAAACCCTTGACGGAGGTGAGCGGTGAGCGCAGCTCGTGGGCGACGATGGCGATCAGTTCGGCGTGACTGCGCTCGGTGCGGCGGCGGGCCTCGGTGTCACGCAGGGAGACGACGACCCGGCGGATCGGTCCGGTGGGGTGCGTACGGAGGTAGCGCGCCGAGACGAGCACCTCGCGCCCGCCGGGCAGCAGCAGGTTCCGCTCGGGCTGGCCGTTCCTGATCGCGAGCCCGCCGTACGGGTCGGTGAGCTGCCACCAGCGGCGGCCTTCCAGGTCTTCCAACGGAAGGGCCCGGTCGAGCCGCAGGCCGAGGGCCTCGGCGGCGGGGACGGTGGTGATGCGCTGGGCGGCGGCGTTGAAGCAGATCACCCGGCCGTGCTCGTCGGCGACGACGAGTCCGTCGGGCAGATCGTCGGGGTCGATGCCCAGCTCGGCTCCGAGTCCGGCTGCGGGCCCAGCTCCTGGCCCGGCGGGATCACCGTGCGGGGAGGCGGGTTGGCTCCGCAATTCCCATGCCCCCAGTGTTCCGCTCGTGCCGACAGTCATCCCCGAACCCCACCTCTCGGACTGGCGCAGTGGGCCCCCGAGCCCGTCACCCTACTAGCTCTCGGTGACGGAGCGGCACCCTCCGGAGGCGCGCTGTGCACGGGCGGACGCGTAGAGACATACGGCGGCGGCGGTCGCCAGGTTCAGGCTTTCCGCCTTTCCGTGGATCGGAACGCGCAGGACGGCGTCGGTCAGTGCGCGCGTCTCCTCCGGAAGCCCCCAGGCCTCGTTCCCGAACACCCAGGCGGTGGGCCCGCCCATGGTCCCCTTGTCCAGCTCGTCGTCGAGGTCGTCCGGGCCCGCGCCGTCGGCGGCCAGAATCCGTACGCCGGCGTCCCTGAGCCCGGCCACCGCCTCCTCGACGGGCACACCGACGGCCACGGGCAGATGGAACAGGGAGCCCACGGAGGCCCGTACGGCCTTGGGGTTGTACAGGTCCACGGAGGCGTCGGTGAGGACGACCGCCTCGGCGCCCGCGGCGTCCGCGCACCGCAGTACGGTGCCGGCGTTCCCGGGGTCGCGCACGTTCGCGAGAACGGCGACGAGGCGGGGCCGTGCCGTGAGGATCTCCGCGAACGGGGTGTCGACGAACCGGCAGATCCCGACGAGCCCCTGTGGCGTGACGGTGGTGGTGATGTCGGCGATGACGTCCTCGTCGGCGAGGTGCACACGGGCTCCGGAGGCGCGCGCCTCCCCGACGATGTCGGCGTACCGCTCCGCGGCGTCGACCGTCGCGAACAGTTCGACCAGGGTGTCCGTGTGCCCGGCCGCCTCCCGCACGGCCTGCGGCCCCTCGGCGAGGAACAGCCGTTCCTTCCCCCGGAAGTTCCGCTTCGCGAGCCGCCGCGCGGCGGAGACACGGGCGGAGCGCGGGGAGATCAACTCGGGGGTGGCGGGCATGGGGCACCTTTTCGAGGGGTCGGTTCGTTGTCGGGTGCGGGTGCGTGGGGGGGCTGGTCGCGCAGTTCCCGGCGCCCCTGAAGGACACGGCCCCTGCGGGCCGAAAAGCACGGGCGCAGCCCCTGCTTTTCAGGGGCGTGGGGAACTGCGCGAGAAGCCCCACCGGGCCCGCACCCGACAACGCACCCCAAAACGCCCGGGCCCACAGGCGGCGAACACCTGTGGGCCCGGAATCACATCACACGCGGCTCAAGGCCAGCGCCGGCGTCACGCCGCCTTGGGCGCGTTGACGTCCGACGGCAGGGCCTTCTGCGCGACCTCGACGAGCGCGGCGAACGCGGGGGCGTCGTTGACGGCGAGCTCGGCCAGGATCTTGCGGTCGACCTCGATGTTCGCGGCGTTCAGACCCTGGATGAAGCGGTTGTAGGTGATGCCGTTGGCGCGGGCAGCGGCGTTGATGCGCTGGATCCACAGCCGACGGAAGTCGCCCTTGCGCTTCTTGCGGTCGTTGTAGTTGTAGACCAGGGAGTGGGTGACCTGCTCCTTGGCCTTGCGGTACAGGCGCGAACGCTGACCGCGGTAACCCTTGGCGGCCTCGAGGATCGCCCGGCGCTTCTTGTGGGCGTTTACTGCCCGCTTGACGCGTGCCACTTTTAACTCCTTGCAGCGGGGCCGTGGGTGTGGTCACACGGCCCGATTTCGATGAGGTCCCGGTCTTCAGACGTACTTGCGGCGCACAGGCGCCGGTACGTCACTTGCCGAGAAGCTTCTTGATCTTCTTGGCGTCGCCCGGGGCCATCTCGGCGGTGCCGGTGAGGCGGCGCGTCACGCGGGACGACTTGTGCTCGAGCAGGTGGCGCTTGCCGGCACGCTCGCGGAGCACCTTGCCGGAGCCGGTGATCTTGAAGCGCTTGCTGGCACCGCTGTGCGACTTGTTCTTCGGCATAGCGCCGTTCTCTCCTCGTCAGTGCCGTCCCGGTGCCCGGTCGTGAAACCGGGCACGGTGGAACGTCATGTGTATGGGTTGGCATCCCAGGGCGTGAGCCCCGGGATCACACCTCGGCGGACGCCGGAGCCGGAGCCTCGGCGGTCTCCTCGGCACTGTCCACGTCGTCGGCGGTGTCCACGTCGTCAACGAAGTCCTCGTCGACTCCGTCGCTCTCCGCGGCGTTCTGCGACTTGCCCGGGTTGGCCTTCGCTTCTGCCTTACGGACCGCCTGGGCCTCACGGGCCTCGGCCATCGCCTCGGTCTTCTTCTTGTGCGGACCGAGAACCATGATCATGTTCCGGCCGTCCTGCTTCGGGTTCGACTCGATGAACCCGAGATCCTCGACGTCCGTCGCGAGCCGCTGCAGCAGTCGGTAGCCCAGTTCGGGCCGGGACTGCTCGCGACCACGGAACATGATCGTGATCTTGACCTTGTCGCCCTGCTTGAGGAACCGGACGACGTGACCCTTTTTGGTGTCGTAGTCGTGCGGGTCGATCTTCGGCCGGAGCTTCATTTCCTTGATGACCGTGTGCGCCTGGTTCTTGCGCGCCTCACGGGCCTTCATGGCCGACTCGTACTTGAACTTCCCGTAGTCCATGAGCTTGCAGACCGGCGGGCGCGCGCTCGCCGCCACCTCGACCAGGTCGAGGTCGTACTCCTGCGCAAGCTCCAGGGCCTTGGCAAGCGGAACAATCCCGACCTGCTCGCCGCTGGGACCGACAAGTCGCACTTCGGGAACGCGAATCCGGTCGTTGATGCGGGGCTCGGTGCTGATGGATCCTCCTCGGTAGCACCACACGGCGGTCTGGCGGACAGCCGCGTATGTCTCTGATGACAGTGGGACCAACCACCGAGGCACATGAAAAATGCCCCGCCGGGACACAGGCGGGGCTCCAATGGCATACCGGAACACCGCCGCGGTCAACCGCGGGGCGCACATCGGGCGACTCCATCGTCCGTACGGAACGATGGTGGCCGCCTGACCGGGTGACCCGCCATCCGTGAGGACGGTCGGGTGGGAGATCGGAGCCTCCACTTGTGGGCCGGGCACGTAAATGCCCAGCCGGTCGTTCCAAAAGGTTAACACCAAGAGGGAGTAGGTGCTAACCCGCGGGCACAGGGCTCCCGCGCCCCGGCCGTTGCGGGACTGGGCCTATCGTGTGGGTCATGAGTGAGACCCCTCCCCAGAACGCCGACTTCGACGCCATGACCCGCGACATCGCCGAGGTCCCGGCGGTCGAGGTGATCGTGACGGTCGCCGTGAACCTGATGAGCGCCGCCGCCGTGAAGCTCGGTCTGACCGACGAGGGCGACAAGTACAAGGACCTGGACGAGGCCCGCAAGCTGGTGCACGCCCTCGCCGGTCTGCTCGACGCGAGCACGACGGAGATCAGCTCCTTCCACGCGGCCCCGCTGCGCGACGGCCTGAAGTCGCTCCAGCTGGCGTTCCGCGAGGCGTCCCTCGTCCCGGACGACCCGGGCCAGGGCCCCGGCGAGAAGTACACGGGTCCGGTCTACGGCTAGGAGCCGGTCAGGGAACGCACGTAGAGGGGCTCGCCGGGCGGCGTCGCTCCGGCCGGCAGGAGTGCCAGGTCGAGGCCGCGCACCAGGCGGGCCCTGAGCGTTTCGTCTGCGGCGAGGCGCCCGGCGACCGCACGGGCGGCGGCGGCCGGGGGTGCCGCGGGGTCCAGTACGAGCGCGAGGGTGCCGTCGGCCTCTCCCGGGCCCAGGTGGGCGCGGACCACGGCCGGCTCGGCGGCCACGACGGCCCGTACGGCGTCGACCACCGCGGGATCGGCGAGCGGATCCGCCGTCGTACGCCCCTCGGCGAGCGCGCGCAGCGCGGGACCGCTCAGCTCGTAGGGCACGGGTCCGGCCAGGTCGATGACGATCGTGTCCGCCTTCTCGTGCACGGCTGCCTGGATGGCCTGGTGCAGGGGTACGGCGACGGGGCGGGCGGCCGGGTCCCAGCGGGCGAGCGAGTCGGTGGACGTGAAGGCAGGCAGGGCGGTCCGGTCGCCGGCTCTAAGGGTCGGTACGGCCATGTCGCTGGTCTTCTCGTGGCGCAGCCCGTTCTCGTCCTCCTCGACCTCCCCCAGTACGGCGACCACGGGGACGAGCAGCCGGGCCCCCTTGAGGGCCGCCAGCACCGGTCCGACGGCGGTGCGGTCCTCGGCCCAGGCCGCCAGCGCGGCGCTCAGCCGGGGGTCGGCACTGCCGTCGTCGTCGGGAAAGCCGGAGTCGGGAATGTTCTTGTTCGCCACGGTGACCGACCCTATCGGGGGATCGCTCCTGGGCTTTCGCCGCCCCGGAAACCCGCCGTTCACCGGATTCACGGGATTCTCAGTCATCGCTGACACACATCTAACATTCGGCTAATCAACCGCACAGTCAGGGCCGCCAGCATCACGGCATGGCCTCTGAGAGAGCTCCCCGGCGTCGGTCGCTCGTCCGCATCGTCCTCGCCTCCGCGGTGGTCATGGGTGGCACGGGGGTGGGCACCGCGTATGTGAAGGCACAGGCACAGGCTCACGCGGACGTGGGCCGCGTAACGTCGGCGGCGGCAGCGCCCGTGGCGGCCGGAGCGAGCGAGGAGACGTCGGTGAAACCCGTCGTGAATCCCACGGTGGCAGCGGATCCCACGGTGGCACCGGACACGCTGCTGTCCGATGCGATGAGGCCGGTGACCGCGGCGGCCGAGGACGGGGCCGAGGTGTCCGTGGCCGTGTTCGACGTCGCGTCGGGCGACAGCGCCGCCTACGGGGACGGGGCGTTCGACACGGCGAGCATCGTCAAGGTGGACATCCTGGCGACGCTGCTGCTCCAGGCGCAGGACGAGGGCCGGAGTCTCACCGCGCAGGAGAAGCGGTACGCCACCTCGATGATCGAGGTCAGCGACAACGCGTCGGCGTCGGCCCTGTGGACGGCGATCGGCCGGGCGGAGGGTCTCGCCGCCGCCAACAAGCGCTTCGGACTGACGGACACCGAGGGCGGGTCGGGCATGCTGTGGGGCCTGACCCAGACCACGGCGGCCGACCAACTCACCCTGCTCCAGCAGGTGTTCGCGGAGAACGGGGCCAGCGGGGACAGCGGGGAGGCCTCGGAGCTCAACGAGGCGTCCCGGACGTACCTCCAGGGGCTGATGGGGTCGATAGCCGAGGACCAGGACTGGGGGGTGTCGGCCGCGGGGGCCGCGAGTACCGCCGATCGCCGGTTCGCCCTGAAGAACGGGTGGTTGCCGCGTACGGCGACCGGGCTGTGGGACGTCAACAGCATCGGGCGGGTGACGACGGCGGACGGGCGGGAGTTCCTGGTCGCGGTGGTGTCGAAGGGCAACACGACGAAGGCGAAGGGGATTTCACTGGTGGAGTCGGCGGCGCGGGCGGCGGTGTCGGTGTTCGCCGTGGACTCCGGTACGGCCGACCAGTCCTGACGAGCGGTCAGGTCAGGTCAGGTCATCGCACGCGAGCGTCTCAGAAGCTGTCGTCGTACGAGTCGTAGGCGGAGTGGTCGGCCGTCCTGCGGCGACCGCGCCACAGCGAGACCGACGCGACCAGGAGCACGACACCGAGGCCGCCGGCGGCGGGTCCGGCCCAGTTGAAGGTGTCGTCCTCTTCGGGAGCCGGGTCCGGGCCCGCGCCGAAGTACTCCTTGCCGTACGCGGTCGGCGTGAGTCCTTCCGGCTTGAGCTTGGTTGCCGCCTTGATGGCGGCGGCGGGGTCGATGAAGCCGAAGCCGCGTGAGTCGTCACGGCCGCCGTCCGGGGCGTTGCGGGCCGTGTCCTCCAGGAGCTTCTTGATCTGGGCCGGGGTCAGTCCGGGGTGGGCGGCCTTGATGAGGGCGACCGCGCCGGAGACGAACGCGGCGGCTGCGCTCGTGCCCCAGCCCTCGTAGTAGCGGTGGTCGGGGGCGGCGATGACGACGTCGACGCCGGGGGCGCTGACCGTGGCGTACCAGCGGCGGGTGGAGAAGGAGGCGCGGGTGCCGTACTTGTCGACGGCGGTCGCCGCGATGACGCCCGGGTAGGCGGCCGGGTAGGAGATGTGGTCGCCCTTCTCGCCGCCGTTGCCGGCCGAGGCGACGACGACGGCGCCCTTCCTCAGGGCGTACTGGACGGCCTCGTCCTCGGCGGGCTCGGGATGCGCGGACTTCGAGTCGTCGCCGAGGGAGAGGTTGATGACGTCGGCGCCCTGGTCGGCGGCCCAGCGGATGCCTTCGGCGAGGGCGTTGCCGCGGGTGTTGCGCGCCTTGGCGCGGGCCGAGTCGCCGTCTTCGAGGATCACGCGGACGGGCAGGATCTTGGCCTGGGGGGCGATGCCGAGGACGCCGTCCTCGTTGTCGTAGCCGTGGCCGTGACCGGCGATGATGCCGGCCATGGCGGTGCCGTGCTTGGCCCAGGACTCGTCGCCCCGGCTCGCTCCGAAGCCGACCATGTCCTTGCCTTCGAGGACGTTGCCGACGAGGTCGGGGTGGTCGGCCTCGACGCCGGTGTCGAGCACGGCGACCGTGATGCCCTTGCCCTTGGTCGTCCGCCAGGCCTCCTGCGTGTGCATGGCGTCCAGGGCCCACTGCTGGGCCCGGATGCTGTCGGCGTACGCGCTGGTGGCGGGCAGGAGGGTCAGGGAACCGGCGAGGAGGAGGACGAGGAGCCCGCTTCGGGCCGTGCGGGTGCGGGTCATGACGGCAGCTTCGGGGCCGAGCTGACGGTCTTCCGGAGGGCCCGTTCGACGCGGTCGGCCAGGCCCTTCGCCTCGTGGCCGAGGCCCGCCTGGGCGAGGGCCGTGGTGGCGCCGGACGCCATGGCCTCCTCGGCGGGCTGCGGGGCGTCGACGGTGCGGCCGTCGGCCCAGCCGGAGACGGCGTACGTGATGACGGGGGCGTCGGTGAGGACGGAGATGGTCCAGGAGGCTCGCCGGGCGTCCGTGAAGTCGTCGGCGACGGTGTTCTTCGCGGCGTACGGGCGGGGCATCAGGTCGGTACGGCGGTCGAGGTTCTCGTTGCTGAAGCGGGTGCGCAGGGCGCGCATCGCGGTGACGTCGGCCCTGGTGAAGAGGAGGCCGACGGTGGTGACGTAGCTCTGCGTCTCGTCGGTGTAGGTGGCGCGCAGGAGGCGCTGGCAGCCGACCGGCGCGAGGGCCTTGCCCAGCAACGGGTCGAAGGCGTCGGCACAGCCGCTGTCCGGGGCGACGGCGATCCGGGTCCAGGTCCGGTCGGCGCCCCCGGGGCCGGCTCCGTCGCCCTCGATGGTGGGTGGGAAGAGCCGGTCCACGGGGACGCTGTGCCAGAGACTCCCTGCCGCGCTGAACGCGGTGCGTGAACCGGCGTCCCCCGAGGCCTCCCCGGTCAGCCAACTCCCGGTCAGCGCACCGCCGATGAGCCCGAGTCCGAGCACGGCACAGGCGACGGCCAGCAGCGCCCTGCCGCTGAAACTGAAGGAGCGGGACCTCTCCCCACCGCCGTACACGTCGGGTTGCGCGAGCGAGACGACGGGCCGCCCGGAGCCGACACCACCGGCGGCGCCGTAGGAGGAGCTCCAGGACAGGGCGGGGTCGGGCGTGCCGGGCGCGGGGGGCGTGTTCGCGGGGCCGGGCCGCTCGGTGGGCGCCGAAGGCATCCCGGCGGCGCCCGGCACCTTGGGCGGGTCGGCCACTGCCGGGTTCGGCAGGTACGGGCGACCGGCGGGGGTGTTGGCGGGCCGCGGAGGATCGACGGGGGCAGGGGGCGTCCCGGCGGCGCCAGAACGGCTGCCGGGTGCCTGGGACGGGCCCGGGAGATACGGGCGGCCGATGGGAGCGGAGGACACGCTCGCCGGACGCGGCCGACCGACGGGGGCCGGGGGCGTCTCGGCGGTGCCCGGACGGCTGCCCGGCGCCTGGGGCGAGTGGCCCACGGACGGGTCCGGCAGGTACGGGCGACCGGCGGGAGTGTCGGCGGGCCGCGGAGGATCGAAGGGCGCCGACGGCGTACCGGCGGCGCCCGGACGGCCGTTCGGCGCCTGGGGCGGGTCGGCCACAGGCGGGTCCGGGAGATACGGGCGGCCGGAGGGGGCGTTCGCGGGGCGCGACGGACCGGCGGGCATCGGCGGCGTCTCGGCGGCGCCCGGACGGGCGTTCGGCGACTTAGTCGGGTCCGAGACGAACGGACGCCCGACGGGAGCCGACGGCACATCCACGGGCCGCGACACACCAGCCGACACCGACGCCGTCCCGGAGGCACCCGGACGCATGCCCGGCGCCTGAGACGAATCCGAGACGAACGGACGCCCCACGGGAGCCGACGGCACATCCACAGGCCGCGGAGGACCAGCCGGCGGCGACGGCGTCGCGGTGGCCGGGCGGGTGTTCGGTGTCCCGGGTTGGCTCAGGCGGTACGGGCGGCCGGTGGGGGCGAGGGGCTGGTCCGGGGTGCGTGGTCCGGTCTTGGGGGCGGCGGGAGGCTGGTCGGTGGAGCGCGCCTGGTGCCCGGGGGCGGGCCTGCCGTTCGGGCCGGGGGGCGTCTCGTCGGTGCGTGGCTGGTCGCTCGGTCGCGGAGGGGCCTTACGGAGGCGCCGGGTGGTCTCCGACTCGGCGTCGGCGAGGGCGGCCGGGCGCCAGGGCGCCACGGGCGGCTGGTGGGTCGGGCGCGGCGGCAGGTCGGGGTGGGGGCGCGGTGCCGCCGAGGTGCGGTCGGCCGGGGGCGCGTCGGGGAGCCGGGTGGCGGAGGGCGGCGGGGCTATGGGGTCGCTGGCCTCCCGGGAGGGAGCACGCAGGTGCGGGAACGGGGGTGGGGCAGCGTCCGTCGCGGTGTTCGACGTCGGCGTGGGGAAGACCGGTGCGCCGGGAGTCGTCGAGCCGGATGTCACGGGGCCGCCGGCGGTCGCACCAGGTGCACCGGGCGTACGCCCGGACCCGCTCGCCGCGTCCCCGGTCACGCCGGACTCCCGGGCGTCGCTCCCCGTGCCGTTCCTGCCGGTCCCCGGCGCACCCTGCGCCTCGTCGGCCGTGCCACCCGTACCGTCCGTGACCGGCGCCCCGGTCGGCGGTGGAGGGGTGGCCGGGCGCGGGGGGATGGAGGCGCGCCGCGCTTCCGTGCTCATGCACCCCCCGTTTCCTCGTACCGGCGCAGGGCCGCGGAGTCGGTGCGGCGCGGGACGCGGCCGTCCCGGGCAGGCATACCCGCGCGGGCGGGCGGCCATCCGGACGCGTACCTCCGCGCGCGAAGGCTCCTCCCTGCGTGAAGCGTCACTCTACGGGTTGACACCCGCCGAACGGGAACCAGTCCGCGGCACCGGGGCTTCTGCCCGGATCGTCCCTCTGCCCTGCGGTAATCGTGCCCGGCAGACTTCGTTCATGACGGCCCGCGCCGCTGCCCGGCCGGTCACGGCCGGCCCTCCGCACCGGCCGGCGGACCAAGTGTCCCGGGACACCCTCCGCCCCCGCCCGGTGCGGAGGGGGCGAAGGCACTTCGGGTGCGCGCCGGTGGTCGGTCCGGCTGCTCCCCCGTCTTCCGGAACCCGTCAGGCGTACGGCTGTTGCTACACCGGTGTGACGTACGCGCCCGCGATGCCGCCGTCGACCAGGAAGTCGGTGGCGTTGACGAACGAGGAGTCGTCGCTGGCCAGGAAGGCGACAGCGGCGGCGATCTCGTCGGCCTCGGCGAACCGTCCGACCGGGATGTGGACGAGCCGGCGGGCGGCGCGCTCGGGGTCCTTGGCGAACAGTTCCTGGAGGAGCGGGGTGTTCACCGGCCCCGGGCAGAGGGCGTTGACACGGATGCCCTCCCGGGCGAACTGAACGCCCAGCTCGCGGGTCATCGCGAGGACGCCGCCCTTGGACGCGGTGTACGAGATCTGGGAGGTGGCCGCGCCCATCCTCGCCACGAACGAGGCGGTGTTGATGATCGAGCCCTTGCCCTGGCGCCGCATGTAGGGGATCGCGGCCTTGCAGCACAGGAAGACGGAGGTCAGGTTGACCTCCTGGACGCGCTTCCAGGCCTCCAGGCCGGTGTCCAGGATGGAGTCGTCGTCGGGCGGCGAGATACCGGCGTTGTTGAACGCGATGTCGACGCTGCCGTAGGTGTCGTACGCGGTCTTGAACAGTGCCTCGACCTGCTCGGGGTCGGTGACGTCGACCTTGACGAAGACGCCGCCCACCTCGTCGGCGGCGGCCTTGCCGCGTGTCTCGTCGACGTCGCCGCAGACGACGTGGGCGCCCTCGGAGGCGAGCCTGCGCGCGGTGGCGAGGCCGATGCCGCTGCCGGCACCGGTGATGACGGCGGTACGGCCGACGAGACGCCTGCAAATGTTCTCTGCGGTCACTGTGCGGGGCCTTCCGTGCTGATGAAGACGTTCTTCGTCTCGGTGAAGGCGGTGAGGGCGTCCGGGCCGAGCTCACGGCCGATCCCGGACTGCTTGAAGCCGCCGAAGGGGGTCCAATAGCGCACGCTGGAGTGCGAGTTGACGGACAGGTTGCCTGCCCGGACGGCCTGTGACACGCGCAGGGCGCGGCCGACGTCCCGGGTCCAGATGGAGCCCGAGAGGCCGTAGTCGGTGCCGTTGGCGAGTGCCACGGCGTCCGCCTCGTCGTCGAAGGGGAGGACGACGGCGACGGGGCCGAAGACCTCCTCGACGGCTACACGCGCGTGCGGGTCGACGTCGGTGAGGACGGTGGGCGGGAACCAGAAGCCGGGGCCCTCGGGCGCCTCGCCCCGGATGCCTGGCAGGTCGTCGGTGACATACGCGCGTACGCGGTCCAGTTGGGCCCTGGAGATCAGCGGGCCCATCTGGGTCTTCTCGTCCGCCGGGTCGCCGACGAGGACGGATTCGACGGCGGGGGCGAGGAGGCCGAGGAAGCGGTCGTACACGGAGCGCTCGACGAGGATGCGGGTGCGGGCGCAGCAGTCCTGGCCGGAGTTGTCGAGGAACGACATGGGCGCTGCCGCCGCGGCGGCCTCGATGTCCGCGTCGGCGAAGACGATGTTGGGGCTCTTGCCGCCGAGTTCGAGGGTGACACGCTTGAGGAGCGCCGACCCCTTCGCCAGCACCTGCTTGCCCACACCTGTCGACCCGGTGAAGACGATCTTCGCGACGCCCGGGTGCTCGACGAGTGCGCTGCCCGCGACGGGACCGTGGCCCGGCAGCACCTGGAAGAGGCCCTCCGGCAGCCCTGCCTCCAGGGCGAGTTCGGCGAGGCGCAGAGCGGTCAGGGGGGTGGTCTCGGCGGGCTTGAGGATCACCGCGTTGCCCGCGGCCAGCGCGGGAGCCGTGCCCCAGGCGGCGATCGGCATGGGGAAGTTCCAGGGCGCGATGACGCCGACGACGCCGAGCGGTTCGAGGAGGGTGATGTCGATGCCGCCGGCCACCGGGATCTGCCGTCCGGTCAGCCGCTCGACGCCGCCCGCCGCGTAGTCGAGCAGATCGCGGACGTTGCCCGCCTCCCAGCGCGCGTTGCCGATGACGTGCCCGGCCTCCCGCACCTCCAACTGGGCCAGTTCTTCGAGGTGTTCGTCGACGGTGGCCGCGAAGCGGCGCAGCAGACGGGCACGGTCTGCGGGCGGGAGGGCCGCCCAGCGCGTCTGTGCCCGCGTCGCCCGGACGACGGCCGCGTCGACGTCCTCCCGGGTGGCGGCGGGGACGGTGGCGACGACCTCCTCGGTCGCGGGATTGAGTACTTCGAGCTCGTGCTCATGCTCGTACGACAAGAAAGGACCTCTCACAGACATTTCACAGACGTTCAGAGACGTTCGAAGGAGCGGCGAAGCTCCCAGTCGGTCACCGCGGCGTCGAAGGCGTCGAGTTCGACGCGGGCCATGTTGCGGTAGTGGGCGACCACCTCGTCGCCGAAGGCCGCCTTGGCGATGGGGCTGTTCTCCCACAGCTCGGCGGCCTCGCGCAGGGTGGTGGGGACATGTGCGTACTCGCCGGCGTACGCGTTGCCCGCGCACGCCTCGGGCAGTTCCAGTTTCTGCTCGATGCCGTACAGGCCGGCGGCGACCAGTCCGGCGACGGCGAGGTACGGGTTGACGTCGCCGCCGGGCAGCCGGTTCTCGAACCGCATGGACCGGCCGTGGCCGACGATCCGCAGCGCGCAGGTGCGGTTGTCGTAGCCCCAGGCGACGGCGGTCGGGGCGAACGAGCCCGGCTGGAACCTCTTGTACGAGTTGATGTTGGGCGCGTAGAGGAGCGAGAAGTCCCGCAGGGCGGCGAGCTGCCCGGCGAGGAAGTACCGCATCACCTCGGACATGCCGCCCGGATCGGCGGGGGTGCCGGCCATGACGTTGGTGCCGTCGGCGTCGGCGAGCGAGAGGTGGATGTGGCAGGAGTTGCCCTCGCGCTCGTTGTACTTGGCCATGAAGGTGAGCGAGACGCCTTCCTGGCTGGCGATCTCCTTGGCGCCGGTCTTGTAGACGGCGTGCTGGTCGCAGGTGACGAGGGCGTCGTCGTACTTGAAGGCGATCTCGTGCTGGCCCGGATTGCACTCGCCCTTGGCGGACTCGACGGTCAGCCCGGCGGCCGTCATCTCGTTCCGGATGCGGCGCAGGAGGGGCTCGATGCGGCCGGTGCCGAGGACCGAGTAGTCGATGTTGTACTGGTTGGCCGGGGTCAGTCCGCGGTAGTTGGCGTCCCAGGCCTGCTCGTAGGTGTCCTTGAAGACGATGAACTCGAGTTCCGTGCCCACCTTGGCGCTGAACCCGTGCTCGGCGAGCCGGTCCAGCTGGCGGCGGAGCACCTGGCGGGGTGCGGCGACCACCGGGGAGCCGTCGTTCCAGGCGAGGTCGGCGACGAGGAACGCCGTACCGGCGTTCCAGGGCAGCCGCCGGAGCGTCGACAGGTCGGGACGCATGGCGAAGTCGCCGTACCCCCGCTCCCAGCTGGACATCTCATAGCCACCAACCGTGTTCATCTCGGTGTCGACGGCGAGGAGGTAGTTGCAGCCTTCGGTGCCGTGCTCCAGGACGTCGTCGAGGAAGAAACGGGCGGCGAACCGCTTGCCCTGGAGCCGCCCCTGCATGTCGGGGAACGCCAGGACAACAGTGTCGATCTCTCCGCTCGCGACGAGGGCGTGCAGCTCCTCGACGCTCAGCGGGGGTGTGCGGTCTGCCACGGGAAAGCTCCTTCGGCTTCTGCGCGCTTCTTCGGCCGGGCCGGAAGCCATAAGGTATTGCGGAGAACCATTGCTTGGGAAGGGGGCACGACGAGATGTCGCTGGACGCGGAGGGCGGCTTGGAGGACCGGTTGACGCCGGTGCTGCGGCCCGTGCGGGCGGGCAACGGGTTCGAGGAGGCGCTGGAACAGATCCTCCAGGTCGTACGACTGGGCCTGGTACCGGGCGGCGAGCGGCTGCCGGCCGAGCGCGAACTCGCGGAGCGGCTCGGAATCAGCCGGGTGACGCTGCGCGAGGTGCTGAAGGTGCTCCAGGACCAGGGGCTCGTGGAGTCGCGGCGCGGCCGGTACGGCGGCACGTTCGTGCTCCCCCGGGACGGCGCGGGCGGCGAGGTCGAGTTGCGGCGGCGGATCAGCGCGGTCGACATCGAGGACGTCCTTCGCTTCCGGGAGGTGCTGGAGGTGGGCGCGGCGGGTCTGTGCGCGCGGCACGGGCTGTCGGCCGAGCAGGCGGCCCGGCTGCGGGAGGCGCTGGCGCGCACCCAGGACGCGCCGCTGCCGGACTACCGCCGCCTGGACACGCTGCTCCACCTCACGCTCTCCGAGCTGTGCGGCTCCCCGACGCTGACCTCGCAGTACGCGGCGGTACGGGCGACGGTGAACGACCTGCTGGACTGCATCCCGCTGCTGGTCCGCAACCTGGAGCACTCGCAGCGGCAGCACGCCGCGCTGGTGGACGCGGTGCTCGACGGGGACGCGGACGGGGCGCGGGAGATGATGCGGGAGCACTGTGCGGGGACGGCGGCGCTGTTGCGGGGGTTCCTGGCGTGACCCGGGTTGCCACCCGGGGCGAGGGTCGGCAAAGGTATGGCCGTACGCCATTGGATGCCAGGAGGGCCCTCGTGACCACGACCGGACGACGACCGCTCATCGGTGTCAGCACGTACCTGGAGTCCAGGACGCGCTGGGGTGCGTGGGAGCTGCCCACGGCGCTGCTGCCGGCCGGGTATCCGCGGCTCGTGCAGCGGGCCGGGGGCATCGCCGCCCTGCTCCCGCCGGACGACCCGGCACACGCCGCCGCGACGGTCGCCCGGCTCGACGGTGTCGTGATCGCGGGCGGTCCCGATGTCGATCCGGCCCGGTACGGCGAGGCGCGCGACCCGCGGACGGGCCCGCCCGCCGAGGCGCGGGACACCTGGGAACTGGCCCTGATCGAGGCGGCGTTGGCGACCGGCACCCCGTTGCTGGGCATCTGCCGGGGCATGCAGCTGCTGAACGTCGCCCTGGGCGGCACGCTGGTCCAGCACATCGACGGCCACGCGGAGACACCGGGCGTCTTCGGCCACCACACCGTGAAGCCGGTACCGGGCACGCGGTACGCGGAAGCGGTACCGGAGGAGACATCGGTACCCACCTTCCACCATCAGGCGGTGGACCGCCTGGGCAGGGGACTGCTGCCATCGGCGTACGCGGCGGACGGGACGGTGGAGGCGGTGGAGGCGGAGGGTTCCGAGTGGCTACTGGGGGTGCAGTGGCACCCCGAGATGGGTGAGGACCTGAGGGTGATGGAGGCGTTGGTGGGCGCTGCCCCCGAACCCCCGCTCCTCAAACGCCGGACGGGCTGACTGTCCAGCCCGTCCGGCGTTTGAGGACGAGGCCGTTCAGGCCGACAGCGGGGGTCTGGGGGCGGCAGCCCCCAGGGACGGGACGGGTAAGGGCGGCGGGGGCGGAACAACCCACCGCCCGCCAACGCCTCACCCCCGCGTCAACCCCAGCAACTCCCGCGCGGGCCCCACCGGCCGATGCCCCGTCGGCCACACGGCCCGCAGGTCACGGTCCAACCGCACCCCGTCCAACGGCACACACACCAGCCGCCGCGTCGCCAACTCCTCCCCCACCGCCAGTTCACTGAGCACCGCGGGCCCCGCGCCACCCACCGCCGACGCCTTCACCGCGGTCGTCGACGACAGTTCGATCAGCGGACGCGCCAACCCGCCCAACGCGGTGTTCAGCACCTGCCGCGTCCCAGACCCCTCCTCCCGGAGGATCAACGGCGTCACCGCCAGTTCCTCCGCACCCACCGGCTTCCGCCGCCGCGCCCACGGGTGCCCCGGCGCCGTCACCACGATCAGCCGGTCCTTCGCGACGACCACCGAGTCCAGCCCGCCCGGTACGCCCGTCCCCTCCACGAAACCGAGGTCGGCCTCGTCCGACAGGACCCGTTCGGCCACCGCCGCCGAGTTCCCCGCGAGCAGCGACACCGCCGTCTCGGGCCGCAGCGCGCGCAGTGCCAGCAGCCAGCCCGGCAGCAGGTACTCGGCGATCGTCATACTGGCCGCCACCCGCAGCCGGGAGTCGCGTCGCGTACGCAGGGCCTGCGCCCCGGCGTCGAACGCCTCCGCCGCCTCCACGACCCGCCGGGCCCAGTCCGTGACGAGCACACCGGCGTCCGTCAGGCGGGACCCGCGCGGCGAGCGGTCCACGAGAGCCACGCCAAGCTGGCGTTCCATCGACCGGATGCGGCTGCTGGCGGCCGGCTGTGTGACGCCCAGCTCCTGCGCGGCCCGCCCGAGGCTCCCCAGCCGCGCCACGGCCAGCAGCAGCTCCATCGCCCCGAGGTCGGGAACCCGCCGCGCGACCCCCGACGACTGCACGGCCCTGCCCTCCACATCACCCATAGATCCAGCTTATGCCCTCATTCACCGGAACCCCCTGGTGACCGCCCTCACCCCGCGCGACGGTGAGGACATGGCCCCCGCAGCACCCTCCCTCGCCCGCCCACTCCCCGGATCTCAATCCCAATCCCAGTCCCGGCCCCAGTCCCCCTCACAGCCCCGGCGCCTGTCAGCGCGCCTCGGCAGCCTCCGCCATCTCGGCCCCAACTGGTACGCCCCCGTCATGGGCACGACGATCGTGGGCACCGCGGGCGCCGGTCTCCCCGGCGCGGACGGCATCCCTGGACTGCGTACCGTCTGCACGGCCGTGTGGGTCCTCTCCCTCGCCCTGCTGCTCGCGCTGCTCTGCGCCCGCGCCCTGCACTGGGCCCACCACGGCGACCAGGCCCGCACCCACCTCCTCGACCCGGCGACGGCACCCTTCTACGGCTGCCTCGCCATGGCCCTGACGGCCGTCGGCGGTGGCGCCCTCGTCGTCGGCCGGGACTGGATCGGCCTCCCGGCCGCGCTCGCCCTGGACGCGGTCCTGTTCACCGCCGGGACGGTCGTCGGACTCGCCGCCGCCGTCGCCGTCCCGTACCTCCTGGTCGTACGACGGGGAACACCCAGCCCCGTCTGGCTGCTCCCCGTCGTCGCGCCCATGGTGTCCGCGGCGCTCGGTCCCCTTCTCGTCCCCCACCTCCCGCCCGGGCAGGGGCAGCGGACACTGCTGTTCGCCTGCCTGGCCATGTTCGGCCTGAGCCTGCTCGCCACCCTCGTGATGCTGCCGGTCGTCTTCGCGCGCCTGGTCACGAGCGGTCCGCTCCCGCTCGCCCTCACCCCGACCCTGTTCCTGGTCCTGGGCCCGCTCGGCCAGTCCACCACCGCCGCCGGCCACTTCGCCGACCTCGCCCCGGACGTCGTCCACCTCCCGCATGCCGCCGCCGTTGCCGCCGCCGTCCTCTACGGCGCGCCCGTCATGGGCTTCGCCCTGCTGTGGCTCGGCCTCGCCGGGGCCCTGGTGGTGCGCGCCCGGCGCCGGGGCATGGGCTTCGCGATGACGTGGTGGGCCTTCACCTTCCCGGTGGGCACCTGTGTCACCGGTGCGGAGAGTCTCGGCCGGCAGACCGGGCTCGGCGCCTTCGACGTCCTCGCCGTCGCCCTGTACGCGCTGCTCGTCGCCGCCTGGGCCGGCGCCGCCGTCCGTACCGTCCGGGGCCTGGTCAGCGGTGAGCTGCTCGCAGGGCCTCGCCCAGCACCTGGGGCGCCTCTGCCAGGGACGGCCCGTACCAGGTGAGGTGGCGCCCGCTGACGAGCGCGCAGGGCAGCCCCTCGAACGCCTCGGGACCGTCCTCGGCCGTGAAGCGGTACGGCTCGTCCGGCAGCACGACCGTCCCGGTACGCGCGGCGGCCCGCAGTTCCTCGACGGGTACGCGCGGATAGCGTTCACTGTGGCCCGCGTACGCGTTGTCGACGCCCAGCCGCGCCAGCACGTCACCCGCGAAGGTGTCCCGCCCGAGCACCATCCAGGGGCGCCGCCAGATCGGCACGACAGCACTCGTGCGACCGTCGGCGGCCGTCCTCCACCATCGCTCCGGCGCCGACCACGCCGTCTCCGCCTCGTCCAGCCACCGGGGCCGCGACGCCGCGCCGCACGCCGTCACCACCCGCTCCAGCTCCCGGAACGCCTGCGGCACGGTCCGTACTTCGGTGAGCAGCACCTCGATGCCCGCCGTGCGCAGGGCCGCGAGGTCGGGTTCGCGGTTCTCCTCCTCGTTGGCGACGACCAGGTCCGGCGCGAGGTCGACGATCCGCTCGACCTTGGGGTTCTTGGTGCCGCCGACGCGTACGACGTCGGCGCCGAGGTCGGCCGGGTGGGTGCACCAGTCCGTGGCACCGACCAGAACGCCGGGCACCGTGACCGCCACCGCCTCCGTCAGGGACGGCACCAACGAGATCACCCTCATGGTCGTGCTCTCCAACTGCCGATCAGCGGATACGGGTTGACGGCGAACGCCGGGTCGTGGAGCAGCCGCGAGGGTGGGTGAGGGGCGTTCCGGCGCCCGAGTGCCTCAGCGACCGCGTTTCAGCGCCGCCCGTCCTGCACCGGCTCGATGTGTTCGGCCACCGCCACCACGATCACCCGGGTGTCCGGCACGGTCGCACGCCAGCGGTGCCGCACCCCGCCGGTCAGATACAGCGTGTCGCCGCGGCCGAGCCGGTGTGCGCGGCCCTCCGCCTCGATCTCGACGGCGCCGTCGGCGACGTACATCAACTCGTCGTTGCGGTGCTGGAACTCGCGGCCGGCGTCGTGGTCACCCGTGAACTCCATGGCGTGCAGCTGCTGGTGGCCCCGGACGAGGGAGCGCACGAGGGGCTCGTCGGGGACGGGTTCGAGGGCGTCGGCGCGGACGACGTCGACGCTGCACGCCGGGTCGGCCGCCGCGAGGAGTTCGACGGCGGTGGTGCGCAGGGCGTCGGCGACCTTCTCCAGGGAGCTGCGGCTGGGCCGCGCCCGCTCGTTCTCGATCTGGCTCAGGAAGGGCACGGACAGGCCGCTGCGTTCGGCAACGACGGCGAGGGTGAGCTCCAGCGTCCGCCGCCGCCGCCGGACGGCCGCGCCCACCCGAAGGGGCTGTTCTTTGTGGTCGCCCATAGCTCCGGCTCCCTCCTCGGCTCGTCGTCGCGTCCCGGTGGCGTACGTCCCATCACAGCGCATCGCGCCGCGTGTTCGGTGGCTGTTCGCCGGATCGTCTCCGAACCATGCACGACGCGTTCTCTGATGACTTCCTTGCACCCTACGCATGTTCGTCAAACCGTTTCACGCGCCCGTCACATCGGTGTCACCCTCCGTCGGGCACGACCCCCACGGTTCGCGCCAGTGGAGGGGTCGCCCGGCCCCTCCCGGTGCCCGTCCACGCGCGCGTGCCGCGGACCTGACCAGCGGGACCCGTCCACACGGTGGTCGAGCCAAGGTGATGGCCTAGCGCTCCGTGGTTGGCCGGATCCTTCTCGTACGCGGAACGTGTCCGTCCGGGAACGCCGCGAGGGGTGGGCCGCACCGGAGACACCCGCACGCGCGCGTGCCTCCCGGCTCGACCCACCCCTCCTGAGAGCGGCTCCCTCAGTTGTCCGATACCCCGTTCGCGCCGCTCTTGCCCTCGGAACTGCCGACCGGTGCCCATTTCTCGGCGAGCCCGGGGTTCGCCTTCAGCCAGGCACGCACGGCGTCCTGTTCCCCGCCCTTGCCCGCCTGCTGGATGCGCGCCTCCAGGCCGGTGAGCTGTTTCTCCGTCATGGAGAAGTTCTTCAGCCAGTCGCCGACCTCGGGGTTGTCGTCGGCGAAGCCCTTGCGGGCGAGCGTGTGCACGCCGTCGCCCTCGCCCCAGGCGGCCTTGGGGTCCTTGAGCTTCTTCAGGTCGTAGTCGCTGTACGCCCAGTGCGGCGACCAGAGGGTGACGACGATCGGTTCCTTCTTGGCGTACGCGCGCTTGAGCTCCGCGAGCATGGCCGGGGTGGAGCCGTCGACGACCTCGTACTCGCCGTCGAGGCCGTACTCCCCCAGAACCTTGTCCTTGAGGAGGCCCATCATTCCGGCGCTCGGTTCGATGCCGACGATCCGGCCCTTGAACTTCGACGACTGTCCCTTGAGGTCGGCGAGCGAGTCGACGCCCTTCACGTACGAGGGGACGGTCAGCTCCAGTGAGGTGGGCCCGTACCACTTGCCCAGGTCCTCCAGCTGGTCGCCGTACTTCTTCCAGTACTCGGCGTGGGTGACGGGCAGCCAGGCGTCCGTCTGGAAGTCGATCTGGCCGGTGGCCAGGCCCGTGTACAGCGGGCCGGCCGCGTACTGGGTGGTCGTGACGTTGAAGCCGCGCTCCTCCAGGAGCTCCTTCCACAGGAAGGTCGTGGCGATGCCCTCGTCCCACGGGATGTAGCCGATGGTGACCTTCTTGCCCTGGCCCACGTCCGTCCCGGTGGCCGCGGTGGTCTGCGCGGAGGAGCCGAAGATGCCGAGTCCGCCGGCGACGAGCGCCAGGACGACCACGCCGGCCAGCGCGACGACCGGGCGGGGGCGGTGGTTCCAGAGCTTCGGCGTGCCCGCGGTACGGGCTTTCGCGGCGGCGCGACGGCCCAGCGGGGAGATCTGGGCGCCGAGGGCGCCGGTCATCCGGTCGAGGTAGATGGCGAGGACGACGATGCCGAGGCCGGCCTCGAAGCCGAGGCCGATGTCGAGCTGGCCGATGGCCTCGTTGACGGCGCCGCCGAGCCCGCCGGTGCCGACCATGCCGGCGATGACGACCATGGACAGGCCGAGCATGATGACCTGGTTGACACCCGCCATGATCGTCGGGAGCGCGGACGGCAGCTGCACGCGCAGCAGCGTGTCGCGGGGCGGGGTACCGAACGCCTCTGCGGCCTCGACGAGTTCGGCGTCGACCTGCCGGATGCCGAGTTCGGTCATGCGTACGCCGGGCGCGAGCGCGAAGATCAGGGTGGCGACGACGCCCGCCGGAACGCCCATGCCGAAGAACAGGATCGCCGGGATCAGCAGCACCATCGACGGCATCGTCTGGAGCAGGTCCAGGACGGGCCGTACGACGGCGCTGACCGTCTTCGAGCGGGCCGCCCAGATGCCCAGTGGGATCGAGATCACCAGGGCGACCAGGGTGGCGACGAGCACCAGGGCGAGCGTCGACATGGCCTTGTCCCACAGCGCCATGGAGTCGACGAGCGCGAATCCGGCGAAGGCGAGGACGCCCGCGACCAGGCCGCGCAGCCACCAGGCGGCCACCGCGAGGATGCCTGCCAGGAGGAGGGGCTCCGGGGCGGTGAGCACCGCGTAGATGCCGTCGTACAGGCCCTCCACGACCATCTTGATCGCGTCGAAGAGCCAGGACATGTGGTCGACGAGCCAGCTGACTCCGTCGTCGACCCAGTCGCCGAGCTGGAGCCTAGGCACGGGCGGTCACCTTCCCGTCGACGTGGGCGGGGACACTCGGGTTGCCGCAGGGCTCGGGGGCGCCCTGCCGGTCTCCCAGGAAGCCGACGAGGCGCTGACGCCGTACGACACCGACCAGTTCGCCGTCCTCACTGAGCACCGCGACCGGGTGGGACAGCCGGGCGCTCAGCGCGCAGAGCTCGGTGAACGGCGTGTCGGGCGTCACCGTCGGACAGTCGCAGTCGGCCTCGTCACCGCGTGTCTCCGGGTCCATGACTGCGCCCGTGGTGAGCACGCGGGAGCGGTCGACGTCCTTGGTGAAGGAGGCGACGTAGTCGTCGACCGGGCGCACGAGGATGTCCTCCGCGGTGCCCGTCTGGACGATGCGGCCGTCACGCATGACGGCGATGCGGTCGCCCAGACGCATGGCCTCGTTGAGGTCGTGGGTGATGAACACGATGGTCTTCTTGAGAGTCTTCTGGAGTTCCAGGAGCTGGTCCTGCATGTCGCGGCGGATCAGCGGGTCGAGCGCGCTGAACGACTCGTCCATGAGCAGCAGGTCGGCGTCAGTGGCGAGCGCCCGGGCCAGGCCCACGCGCTGCTGCATACCGCCGGACAGCTCGTCGGGCCACGAGTCCTCCCAGCCGGCCAGACCGCACAGGGCGAGCGCCTCGTCGGCGCGGCGTTCACGCTCGGCGCGGGGCACGCCCTGCACGGACAGGCCGTAGGCCGCGTTCTCGCGGACACTGCGGTGCGGGAAGAGCGCGAAGTGCTGGAAGACCATGCTGATCTTGTTCGCCCGCAGCGCGCGCAGTTCGCGGTCGCCGAGCGCGGTCATGTCCTGGCCGTCGAAGCGGACGTGTCCGGCCGTGGGTTCCAGCAGTCCGTTGAGCATGCGCAGCAGCGTCGACTTGCCGGAGCCGGACAGGCCCATGACGACGAAGATCTCGCCGGGTTCCACGCTGAAGGACGCGTCGATGACGGCTGCGGTGGTGCCGTCGTCACGCAGTTCGTCGCGGTCGGCTCCCTGTTCGAGCCGTGTCACCGCGTCGCCGGGTCGTCTGCCGAACACCTTGTACAGATGCTCGGCCTCAAGCCTGGATGACAAGGGTGCTCCTCGGTCGTGTACTTCGGGCGTGTCACTTCGTCGTGTCACTTCGGTCGCGCTCTTCGCTTACGACGGTTGCGCGAACAACCGGTTTTGTCCGTGGCCGCACCTGCCCCTGCTCCACATGGGCAAACGGAGAAGTGGGCCAGTTCACAAGGCTTCGCATAGGTAACGGAAGGCCCGTCGGCGGAACCCCTGGGAGTGCCGGGAAGTGGTGCGAGGGGTGACTGTCAGTGGCGTACGGCATGATGCGAGGCGTGACCGGACGACTGATGCTCCTCGACACCGCCTCGCTCTATTTCCGCGCCTACTTCGGCGTCCCGGATTCCGTGAGAGCTCCGGACGGCACGCCGGTGAACGCCGTGCGCGGGCTGCTCGAATTCATCGACCGGCTGGTCAAGGACCATCGGCCGGACCTCCTGGTCGCCTGCATGGACGCGGACTGGCGTCCGCAGTGGCGGGTCGACCTGATCCCCTCGTACAAGGCCCATCGCGTCGCCGAGGAGCGCGAGACGGGGCCGGACGAGGAGGAGGTGCCGGACACCCTGTCTCCGCAGGTGCCGGTCATCGAAGCGGTGCTGGACGCGGTGGGCATCGCGCGCGTGGGCGTCGCGGGGTACGAGGCGGACGACGTGATCGGCACCTTCACCGCCCGCACCGAGGGCCCCGTGGACATCGTCACCGGCGACCGGGACCTGTACCAACTGGTCGACGACGCGCGCGGAGTGCGTGTCCTGTACCCGCTCAAGGGCGTGGGCACCCTGCAGCTGACGGACGAGGCGTGGCTGCGGGAGAGGTATGGGGTGGACGGGAAGGGGTACGCGGAGCTGGCAATGCTGCGCGGTGACCCGAGCGACGGATTGCCGGGCGTGCCCGGTATCGGCGAGAAGACGGCAGCGAAGCTGCTGGCCCAGTTCGGCGACCTGGCCGGGATCATGGCCGCGGTCGACGACCCGAAGGCGAAGCTGACGCCATCGCAGCGCAAGCGGCTCGACGAGTCACGGCCGTACGTCGAGGTCGCACCCAAGGTCGTCCTGGTGGCCGGCGATGTGCCCCTGCCGGACGTCAACACAGCGGTGCCGCGCACCCCTCGCGACCCCGCGGCGCTCGACGCGCTCGCCGCCCGCTGGGGACTTGGGGGTTCGCTGGAGAGATTGCTCACGACACTCGGCCACTGAAGAACCCGCTCACCGTTCCTGGGGCACGATGCACTCGTGCCCCATCACCAGGCACGAGGCCCTGCACGAGGAGAACCACACCACCGCTCCCGGGAGCATCTCTCTCGTTTTGCGGCGAACTTTGCGAAATCGATCACCTCGGGACACAGGGCTTCACCAAGGGGAGATGCTAACTTAGGTAAGCCTAAGCAAGGAACAGGGAGGCCGTCATGGCAGAGCGCCCGGAACGCAGGGCTCCGAAGCTCCACTCCGCGCAGGTCGTCCGCACCGAGCGGCTGACCCCCCATATGCAGCGCGTGGTTCTGGGCGGCGACGGCCTCTCCGAGTTCTCGGCCGGCACCCGCACCGACCACTACGTGAAGCTGCAGTTCCCGGCCGAAGGCGTCACCTATCCACAGCCCTTCGACCTGCAGCGCATCCGCGAGGAGTTCCCGCGCGAACAGTGGCCCGTGTCCCGCACCTACACGGTGCGCGCCTGGGACCCCGAACTGCGTGAGCTGACCCTCGACTTCGTCCTGCACGGCGACGAGGGCCTGGCCGGCCCCTGGGCGATGCGCGTCCAGCCGGGCGAGACGGTGGTCTTCGGCGGCCCCGGCGGTGCCTACGCCCCCGACCCCGACGCAGACTGGCATCTGCTCGCCGGGGACGAGAGCGCGCTGCCCGCGATCGCCTGCGCCCTGGAGGCGCTGCCCGACGGCGCCAAGGCGTACGCCTTCGTGGAGATCGCCGGCCCCGGGGAGGAGCAGAAGATCGACTCGGACGTGGAGGTCCGCTGGCTGCACCGCGGCGAGCGGCCCCTCGGCGAGGCCCTCGTCGAGGCCGTACGCGCCCTGGAGTTCCCCGCCGGCCGGATGCACGCGTTCGTGCACGGCGAGGCGGCCTTCGTGAAGGAGCTGCGCCGGCTGTTGCGGGTGGAACACGGGATCCCGCGCGAAGATCTCTCGATCTCCGGCTACTGGCGTCTCGGCCACAACGAGGACGGCTGGCAGGCGTCCAAGCGGGATTGGAACGCGCAGGTGGAGGCGGAGCAGGAGCCCGCCGAACCGGCGGCCTCCTGAGTTTCCGCAAGTCCGACGAGTTCCTCTGTGATTCAGGGGCCCGCGACCGCCCGGGCCCCACGTGTCCGGCCCCGTGTGGAGCCGGACCGGCGGCGCACCGCCCCGACTGAACGGGTTTTACGGTCAGGGCGGTCAGGGCGGTCAGGGCGGTCAGGGCGGTCAGGCAGCGATGAACCCCCCTCCCCCAGCGCCACGTTGACGTTCTCGCTCTGGAGCAGGCGGGAGAGCGACTGCACGCCCACACACACCACAGCATCCCGTCCTCGCCCCAGCCCCAGCTCCGAAGACACCGCGCGGGAACGTCCTTCCATGCCGGCGCCACGCCGCCGAGCCTCGCCACACCGCCCAGTCGGCGAGCCGCCACCGCCAAGTGAGGACTTGGGTCCCGCCTCGTCACGGCCGCGATATCCCTGCGAAACAGCGCGTCCCTAATTTCTGTCACCCGACAGGAATACCGCGCCGAAGGCAGGTCCCGCCGTGACCACGACCGCTCCCTCCGACATACGCCCCGATCCACCGGACCCGTCCGTCGACGGCTCCCTGACCGAGTTCGGCTACCGCCAGGAGCTGCACCGCAACCTCGGCAGGTACGCCTCGTTCGCCGCCGGGTTCTCCTTCATCTCGGTCCTGACGACCGTCTTCCAGTTCTTCGCCTTCGGATACGCGTTCGGCGGCCCCGTCTTCTTCTGGGCCTGGCCGGCCGTACTGATCGGCCAGTTGCTGGTCGCCGCGTGCTTCGCGGAACTGGCCGCGCGCTATCCGATCTCCGGCGCGATCTACCAGTGGTCGTCCCGGCTCTCCAACCTCACCTTCGGCTGGTTCGCCGGCTGGATCATGGTGATCGGGCAGGTCGTGGTGGTCGCGGCGGCAGCGCTCGCACTCCAGGTCGTCCTGCCGGCCATCTGGTCCGGCTTCCAGCTGGTCGGCGACGACCCGGCCCCGACCTCGGCGAGCGGCGCGGCCAACGCGGCGATTCTCGGCGTGCTCCTCCTGACCCTGACGACCCTGGTGAACGTCCTGGACAACCGCGTGATGTCCCTGATCAACCGGGTCGGTGTGACCGCCGAGATCATCGGCGCCGTCCTGATCATCGTGCTCCTGTTCACCCACTCCGAGCGCACTCCCGGCATCACCTTCCACACGGGTACGGCACTGGAGTCCGGCCTGACCGGGGCCCTGTTGGTGGGGTCGTTCACTGCGGCGTACGTGATGATCGGGTTCGACAGCGCGGGCGAGATGAGCGAGGAGACGCACCATCCCCGGCGCACCGCCCCCCGCACGATCCTCACCGCGCTCGCCTCGGCGGGCCTGCTGGGCGGCCTGATCATCCTCGCCGGCCTGCTGGCCGCGCCGAGCCTCACCGACGGCCGGCTCGGCGTCGAGGGCCTGAGCTACGTCCTGACGAGCAGCCTTGGCGACGGGGTGGGCCGCGCCCTCCTGGTCGACGTCGTGGTCGCGATCGCGGTGGCCACCCTGGCGATCCAGACGTCGGCCTGCCGGATGCTGTTCTCGATGGCCCGCGACGGCCAGCTGCCCTTCTCGGCCCGCCTCGCCAAGGTCAACCCGCGCACGGGCATGCCGAGCGCCCCGGCCCTGGTCGTCGGCGTCCTGGCGGCGGCCCTGCTCCTCCTCAACTTCGCCTCCCCAGAAGCGTTCCTGGCCATCGGCACCACCTGCATCGTGATGCTGTACCTGGCGTACGCGATGGTGACAGGCCCACTCCTGGTCCAGCGGCTGAAGGGCACCTTCACCGCCGACGGCACCGACGAAACCGGCAAGCCCCTCTTCTCCCTCGGCCGCTGGGGCATCCCCGTCAACGCCCTCGCCCTCCTCTACGGCCTCTTCATGACCATCAACCTGGCCTGGCCCCGAGCAGCGGTGTACGACCCGGCGGGCGGGCACTGGTACTTCCAGTGGTTCACTGTGCTGTTTTTGGTGGTCGCGGTGGGGGGTGGGGTGGTGTACCGGGCGGTGAGGGCGCGACGAGGGCGCTCCGCTCCGAAACCGCACTCTCCGGAACCTCTCCGAGAACCGACTCCATAGAGTCTGCGGTGATGTCCACGCCCGTCGGCCAGCGGTCCGTGTACGTGTCGACCGTGCGGCTCGGCTTCAAGTCGCCGAGCCGCACCTGATCGACCTTCACGTTCCCAAGACCATGGCGGACAGCTGCGGGGCACCGTCGAACGGCACCGCCTCACCGACCGTCCGATAGCCCCATCCTTCGTACAGAGCACGCACCTTGCCGTGCTCCTTGTGCACCAGTAGCGTCACCCGTTCCTCGGGGCGGTCGTCAAGCAGCGCATCGTGGATCCGGTGGGAGGCCCCCGTACGGCGCCACGGCACCCGAACCATCAGCTCGGACAAGGCGAAGGTGCGCGCCCCGGTCTCCTTGGTGAACGCCTGTGGCAAGGCTGGAGTCACCTTGTCCCACCAGGTCGTGGCCGGACCCAGGGGCGCACCGTATGCGTAGCCGATCGGCTGGCCCTTGTCGTACGCGACAACGCAGGCGAAGCCAGGGCGCGCGGACCAGTGGTCCAGGAACTTGGCGAAGGCGTCCCGGCCGGCGAGCGGGTCGTCCACGCCCTCGTACACCTCGTCATGAACGTCGAGGAGAAGTTCACGGATCTCGGGTGCGTCCCCTGGGCCGTACTTGTGAAGGTCGAGTGGCGTGGGCGTGGTCACGGGCTTCCTTCCTCCCTACGGCTGGGCCGCTTTGGCCACCCGGTCGAGACGGGCGGTGATGCGGCTGCTGGCCACATCGGATGCGGGCACGTCCGCGACAGTTGCCGCAGCCTTCTCGATGTCGCCTTGTGTGAGCTGTAGTTCGGCGAGGAGCACCGTGTAATAGGCGCGATTTCGAGTGAAGCGGCTGTTGAGGAGATCGAGGGCCTGCACTGTCTGTGTCTCCGCGCGGGCGTACTGGCCTGCGCTCTGGTGGGCAATCGCGCCGAGCCCGGACAGCTCCGCCGGCGTCAGGAAAGCCAGCCAACTCGGGGCGCCTTCGGGGTCCGCGCGGTCGTAGGCACGCTCGGCGGCAGCAAGTTGACGGCCCATGCCCGATCGGTCGTCGATCTGCGCTAGGCAGTCGGCCAGCCGTGCGTGGAGGAGCGCGGAGATCAGAGGCTGAGTGCGTAGGTGGCGCTCGGAGAGGGCGGCCTTGTTGATCCGAGCGGCCTCGACGGCGCGTCCGGCATGCTCGGCCTGCGCGGCAAGGTCGGACCATGCACGGGTCACGGCGACCGGATCGCGTGCCAGTAGAGCGGCCTGTAGCGCCTCGTTGCGGAACTGCGCCGCCTTCGCGTACTCCCCGCAGTCGTGGGCCGACCATCCGGCGCAGGCCGCCACGTCGGCCACTGCCCGCATCAGGGCCCGTTCGACGCGCTCACCGAACGTGCAGTGGTCCAGGGCGCGTTGGAGTCGTGCCAGGTAGTCGGTGGCGACCTCGACGAGGGCCCCGCCGCCGAGCCTGTTGAAGTGGGCGTCGAGCCGCGTGACGGTGCCCTGGATCCGGTCGACGTCGGCCATGCCCAGGCGGCCCCGCTGGGGCGCCTCGTCGGTACCGAGCACGGTGATGAGGGCACCGGCGATGAAGGTACGGCGCTGCACGGCGTGGTGCTCCACGGCAGGGGCAGACAGCGCAGCCGTGACGGTGTTCCGCACGTTGCTGCGTGGCACGAACCCCATGACCTCCGGGGCGCGACCGAAGATCTCCTGGAGGGGGCGAAGGTATCGGGACCATGGCCACCGCACCTCGCCCGCGATCCAGCGGCGTACATGCCGGTCGGTGCAGTTCGCGGAGGTGCCGAACTCGTCCAGGGCAATGCGGTTGACCTCATCGGCGAGCTGCTCGTGCGTATACCCGAACTCGATGAGCAGCGTCTCTAAGGCGGTGTTCCGCTGCTTCGGCATGGCTGTGTCCCCTCGTGCGTGTGCCCTCGACGGTAGTCCTACCGTTGTGGCCCGTCCGGTGAAACTGTCCGGTCTGCTGTCGGTAACTGCCCTCCTTCTGTCCTGATGCGCAACAGGCCACTTCCGGGAGTCTCAGAGCATGAGACCTCAGCAGACGACGCCCGGTCCCCCCATCACACTGCCCGACCTGACCCAGCCGCCCCGGCCTGCGCCCGGCTGTGACGTGTGCACTGCCCTTGACAAACAGCGCGCTCAAGCGGAGGAGACCAGAGACATTCGACGCGCCACCATGTTCGAGGTCGAGATGCGCCGCCATCCCAACCACCGCGAGGTCACGCCATGATGGACAGTCAAGGGAAGAGGCACGACACGTCCGGCAATGCCGGACGTCCGCAACGGCTAGTGGTTCCGGATCACCTTCCTGGGGAGGAGGCGTACGGGACCTTCATGCACCACATGACGGGGTGCGCGGACTGCGGGTACGGGCAGGTCCAGTGCGAGAAGGCAACCGAGCTCTGGCAGGCGTACAAGAAGGCTCGGCGTAAACGCACATGAGCCTCGGAGCCGGCGGTCACTTCGCGCCGGCTCCGGGAGGGAGTGGGTGCTCGGGCCCCGTCGAGTGCCCGTCCGCCCTCTTTGCCCTGGCCTGGCCTGCCACGCCTTGCCCGACGAACGGACCTGACCCGGTGGTCGGGTACGCGTCTCCGTGTCTGCCTCAACTGTCGCAGCAGGCCGTTGATGTTCTCGTTGGTACCCCGGCCGGGAACTGTGCGGGCACGCGAGGTAGACGAACAGGCTGATGTCGATGTGCAGTTGGGCGCGTTTGGGCCATCTCCGCACATTGGTCCCCCAGGTCACGCCCTGCGAAGCTGCTCGGGCAGGGTCGTGATCGTCGTGGTGACAGCGTTGCGCACGGCTGCGGCACCGTGCACGGCCCGTGGCAGGCCGTTCTTCACCCAGGCGCCGCCGGGCCCGGGCATGGGCGGAATGTGCTGGAGCTTCGCGAAGCGGGTTCTGCGTTCGACCAGCCCGCGCCTCGGCCTTTGACGTACCCCTCTCCCGATTTTCGCAGAACGGCCTGACCTGGGCGGCGCACTGGGCAGAGTGTGGAGTGAGGCCGCGCACAAGACCGCTCCATGCGCCGGAGCGCACTCCCTTTTCCGACTACCGGGAGCCGTCGCATGCTGCGAAGCAATGGGCTGTCAGGGCGAGTTGACGGCATGAAAGGGTGTCGCACCCGGCCCCGTGGGGGTGAGGTCCGGATGCCCTCGACGGTCGTCAGCGCGACTCGGGATCACTGCGACGAGCCGGTCGAGCCGAGAGGCGACCGGGCGGCCACGGCGAGTAGCCCCCAGCGGCGTCTCGGTGATGCGACTCTGGAGATCGACCCGATGCGGTTGTATCGTATGAGGGTGCGAATCTGGCCGGAAAGCGCGACCTGCTCACTATCAACAAGGCCATCCGGACAGTCGCCGAAGACGTGGATCTTGCTCAATCAATGGTCCGCGGCTATAGGCAGGTGTCCTCGCACTGACCGAATCGGCGTCGGCGGACGTAGATCTCGTACACCATGCACAAGATTCTGGCCTGCGCCCCTGATCAGCGGGAGCGTTTCGAGGCGGCCCCCGGCCCAACGCCGGCGAAGGTCCGCCGAGGTGGACGCAGGTCAGCGCGAAGTGGGTGGTGGCTGGAAGATCGATTCCCCGGACAGCATCCAGCAGGAAGTGGAGACGATTCCCTGCCCGACCGTCGACGACACAGGTCGCCGCAGTAGTGACTGCACCTGTCCAGTCCCGAGCTTTCCGAACCCCGTAATCCAGGAGACGCGCGCCCCAAGATCGTCAGCTACTCGCTATGAGGAGACATCGCTATGCCACCTCTTGAGCTCGACGTTCCATTCGCCTTGCGGATGAACCCCCGGCTGGCAGAAGCTCTGCCAGAACATGTACAGCGACTGCGGAGCTTCTGCCTGCCTGAGAAAGTTTACCTGGCCCAGCGGTGCCCCGACATCGTCGGAGGGTGGTGGCCTGAGGCAAACGGAGAACAACTGGACCTCGGGCTGGACTTCTTCGCCTGGCTGTTCCTGGTCGACGATGCCTTCGATGGCCTCAATGCACAGGACGCAGAGAAGCTGATCAAGACGTTCACTGGCGTCGTAGAGGGTACCGGAGGAAACGGCGATGGCCGAGTCGACTTCTTCGCCGATGTGTGGGACCGCCAATGCAAGGGGATGTCAGCCCGATACTGCAGACGTGCGGCAGACAACTGGACAAAGGTGTTCGACGCCCTCCTGACGGAGGTTGCCAATATCGCGGAGGGTCACCTCCCCACGATCGAGGAGTACCGCGATATCCGATACCGGTCCGGATACATGCCTCCCATACTCGACATGACCGAGCGCCTCCGGGGTTTCGAGCTGACGCCCGAAGTACATGCCGATCCGGTGTTCCAAACCCTCTATGACGCGAATGTGTGGTGTCTCAACCTGGTCGATGATCTGTTCTCGTTCGAGAAAGAGGCAGCTCAGGGAGAACCCCACAATATGGTCCTCGTCGTCGAGCGCGAGCGTGGCTACTCACGCTCGGAGGCGATCAACACGGTGGTGTCCATGCTGGGTGAGCACTTCACTGACTTTCTCACAGCGGAAGCCCAGTTGTCGGCTGCGCTGGAAACTCGCGGTGTTTCCCTGGCAGACCGGGCGAAGACCTACGCTTTTGTCGACGACCTGCGATCGAGCTGCGCGTCCTCCTACTACTGGTGCCGGAGTTCTCCCCGCTATACCGGAGAGATGGAGTGGCTGAGCTTCCGCGACGAATGAGCCAAGACTGTTGATAATCAGCCGGTACGAGCGGTCGGCCGCCCAAACCAAACGTGGCCGACCGCTTTCGACATCGCACCCACTGCAGGCCCACCGCGTCGTGCCGACTGCGCACCCGGCCCACCCACCCCTGACGCCGGAATCGGCATCGCCTCGCCCCGCTGTCAGTACCACCTCGTACGCTTGATCGTGATGAGACGCCGCACTCCGCCCCCGCCCTCTCCCCTGCCGCAGCGCAACGGGGTGGATGCCGTGCGCGTGCGGTTGCCCGCCGGGGACGCGTGGGCCACCGTGCGGGACCATCTCGTGGCACGCCTCACAGCCGGAGCCGGCGTGATCGACGGGATGTTCGACGCGGGGAGGATCGTGGACGCCAACGGGCGTCGAGTGGCGCGGACCGCGGCATACGTGCCGGGGATGTTCGTCTGGTTCTGCCGGGAGCTGCCCGACGAGGAGCAGGTGCCGTTCACGGTCGACGTCGTGTATCGGGATGAGCACGTGGTGGTGGCCGACAAGCCGCACTTCCTGGCCACCACCCCGCGCGGCAGCCACGTCGCCGAGACAGCCCTGGCGCGACTGCGGAGACAGCTGGACATCCCAACGCTGGGCGCGGCGCACCGGCTGGACCGGCTGACGGCCGGGCTGGTGCTGTTCACCGTGCGGCCCGAAGAGCGCGGTGCGTACCAGTCGTTGTTCCGGGACAAGAGGGTGGCGAAGGAGTACGAGGCCGTGGCGCCGTACGATCCAAGGCTGGTCCTGCCCCGCACCGTGCGCAGCCGGATCGTCAAGGAGCGCGGGGTCATGGCGGCCCGCGAGGTCGAGGGCGAGCCCAACGCCGTCAGCCGGGTCGAGTTGCTGGAGCACGGGCACGAGCATGCCCGGTACCGGCTGATGCCGAGTACCGGACAGACGCACCAGCTGAGGGTGCACATGAACGCGTTGGGGGTGCCTATCCTCGGCGATCCCCTCTATCCGGTGGTGACCGGCCCCGGGGCGGCCAGCGACTTCCGACGGCCGCTCCAACTGCTGGCGCGGATGCTGGAGTTCACTGATCCCGTCACGGGGCGCGAGCACCGGTTCGTCAGCCCGCGCGTGCTGCGGGCCTGGTCGGCGTACGAGGAGTGGGCTGGGTAGTCCCGGCGCCCGGTCGGCTCAATCGCCGCGCCACCAGCGCTGGAGGCGCCGGAACATGCCCGGTCGGGGGGCCGGTTCGGGCGTCGGCGTCGGCGTCGGCGTCGGGGCAGTGGGCGGCACGGCGGACTCCGAAGCCCTCGTCTGCCGCTGCGGCGTGCCGACCTGCCCGTTACTGGGACGCTGTGCCGACAGCGTGTGCGCGGGTCGCACCGTGACGTCCCGCTGGGGCTTGGGCGCGAACCTCACCGGCAGCTCCACCAGGTGCCGGTTCGAGATGGACGCCCGCCAGCGCAACTCGTGCTCTTCGCAGTCGAGTTGGATGTCTGGAAGGCGGTCCAGCAGTGCATCGACGCCGACATCGGCGATGGCTCGACCGATGTCCTGGCCCGGGCACTCGTGGGGACCGCCGCTGAAGGCGAGGTGGGAGCGATTACCCTGCATGTTGGCCTTGACGTCGGGACGGACACGCGGGTCTACGTTGCCCGGCGCAATGCCCAAGAGAAGGCCGTCGCCCTTACGAATGCGCTGGCCGCCCAGCTCTGTCTCCTGCTTGGCGAAGTAGCCCAGGATGGTGCTGAACGGCGGCTCGTCCCACAAGGACTGCTCGACTGCCTGAGGCACCGTCATTTGGCCGCCGTTGAGCCGAGCGCGGAACCCCGGGTCGGTGAGCACGACCCTTAGTACGTTGGCGAGGAGGTTGGCGGTGGTCTCGTACGCGACGATCAGGACGACGCGCAGGTGCTGGCCGACCTCCTTGTCGTTGAGCCGCGCCGGGTGGTTGATCAGGTGGCTGGTGAAGTCCTCCCCGGGGTCGGCCCGGCGGCGGACGGTGAGCCGCGTCAGCACGTCCATGATGTACGCGTTACTGGCGATGGCGGTCTCGGTGCCCTTGAGCATGTCACGAGCGGCATGCACGATCCGGTCGTTGTACTCGTCAGGCATGCCAAGGATCTCGCACATCACCGCCATCGACAGATGCTCGCAGAACTGGCCGACCAGGTCGGCCCTTCCATCCTCGGAGAACTTGTTGACGAGGTCCTGGGTCGCGCGGTTGATGTGACGGCGGATGCCCCGGTGGTCGATGGTCGACATGGCCCCGATGACTGCTCCGCGCAGCCGCAGGTGTTCGTCGCCCTCTGCATGGCAGCAGATGGGTTCCCATGCGATGTGCGGCATGAGCGGGTGATCCGGCTTGACCGTGCCGTCCCGCAAGGGGGTCCACAACCGGGTGTCCCGGCTGTACTGCGAGGGGCTGCGCACCATGTGCATGTTCTCGCCATGCCCGAGCACCACCCAGATCGGCACATCGTCATGGAGCAGCGCAGGAGCCACCGCCCCGTGTTCGGCGCGCAGCTTCTCGTACACGGCTCCCAGGTCCTCCGCCTCGGGGCCGTACAGCCGGCGCAGTCCGCCGGGGCCGGTGCCGTGGGCGGGGCAGCCGGGGGGCGGGCTCAGGGCGGTGTCGTCCGTGTCGGTCAGGGAGTGGGGCTCAGGCGTCACAGTGATCGCTCCGAAACTGAAGTGGATCAGGTGTCAGGTGAGTTGGTGATGTGCTGGTGGTGAATTGCCGCCCTCAGACGGACGCCTTCGTCAGCTCCAGCGAGTGCAGGAACCGCATCAGGGTCATGAGCGTGTCCCGGCTGGAGGCCCGGCGGCGGGCGTCGCACTCCACGATGGGGATCTCCGGGGCCAGGTCGAGGGCCGAGCGCAGGTCCTCGATCGGGTAGCGGGGCGCGTCCGGGAAGGAGTTGACGGCGATGACGAAGGGCACGCCCCGTTCCTCCAGTCGCCCTATGACGTCGAAGCTCACCTCCAGGCGCCGGGTGTCGATCAGGACGACCGCGCCGAGGGCGCCTTCGAACAGGCCGCTCCACAGGAACCAGAAGCGTTCCTGGCCCGGGGTGCCGAACAGGTACAGCACCAGTTGGTCGGTGATGCTGATGCGGCCGAAGTCCATGGCCACGGTGGTGGCCGTCTTGGAATCGGAGCCGTAGTTGTCGTCGACGCCGATGCCGGCCTGCGTCATGGTCTCTTCGGTGGTCAGCGGCCTGATCTCGCTGACCGAGCCGACCATGGTCGTCTTGCCGACACCGAACCCGCCCACGATGACGATCTTCACCGCGGCCTGGGTGCTGTGCGGCAGGCGGTCCTCGGTCCGTGGACCCGTGATGGTGTCAGAGCTTTTGAAGTCCATGCATCACCGCTTCGAGGAGGGAACGGTCGGCCAGCGACTGGCGGATGAGCGGATCGCGCGCCTGGACCAGTTCGGCCGTCAGCAGCTCGGTGAGCAGGACGGTCACCACGCTGAACGGCAGGTTGAGGTAAGCCGAGAGCTCGGCCACCGACAGGGGGGCCTTGCAGAGGCGGAGCAGCGCCGACTGCTCCGGCGGGGCGGCGGGCGGGGGTTCGGCGCACGCCACGATTAACGTGACGAGGTCGAGGGAGGCGCGCTCGCCGCCCGGGGTCGCGCCGGTGAGCACATAGAGCCGTTCGGGGTTCTTCCGCTCCCCCTCCTTGCCCTTCGTGCCCTCCTGGCCCGTGCCGCCCTCCGCACCGGGTGCGCTCTGCTGGAGTTGCTCCGGCGGAGGTTCCTGCTTGATCGGGTAGCGCCGGCGGCGCTGCGGAGGAGTCATACGGTCTGCCCGTTCCGCCGGGGCGGACTGGTGAGGTGGGCGCCGATCCGGACCACCAGGTCGCGCATGTGGTTGCTCATGTTGCCGGGCTCGGCGATCACGTTGGCGAGGACCGCGAGGTAGGCGTTGGGGCCGGCGGCCATCAGGTAGAAGTAGCCGCCGGTGACCTCGATGATGACCATGCGCATCATGCCGTCGCTGTCCGGGATCTCGTGTGCGACGGCGCCCGCGAGGCTCTGCAGCCCCGCGCAGGCGGCGGCGACACGGTCGGCGGCGTCGGGGTCGCCGCCGTAGCGCGCGATGCGCAGGCCGTCGGCGGAGAGCACCACGATCTGCTGGATACCGGGTACGCCGTCGGCGAGCTCCTTGAGCATCCAGTCGAAGTTGGCTCGCTGCGAGATCACTTGAGGTCCCCCTCGTCGTCGGCCTCGGCGTGGGCCGGCTGCTGGTTGGTCGCGCTGGCTGCGGTCGGGTCTTCCCGGTGGCCGCCGAAGGCCGCCCGGTCGTCCGGGTGGCCTTCGGGGGTTCTGGAGCCGCCAGCCGGGAACCCGGTGAAGTCGACCGCGTCGTCCGGGTGACCCGAGAACGTCGTCGGGTCGTCGGGGTTCCTGGTGAAGGCCGTGGGGTCCGGGTCGCCCTTGAGGCCCTCCATGAAGGCCTCGACCCACAGGCCCGGCAGGGGTTCCTCTTCCTTGTCCTTCTTCTGCGACTCGGGCTCCCACAGCTTCCGGAGCTCCGGGTCGGCGTCCATCTCGGCCTCGGCGGCCCGGGAGCGGGCGTACCGCTCGCTGAGCGGGGTCTTGACCCGGCTGCGGCGCTGGGGCAGACCGTTCTCGGTCCACTCGGTGACCTCCGGGACGTCGTCCTCCATGGAGACCGACGCCGGGATCCGCGGGCCCGTCGTGGGGCGGCGCTTCTTGGGCGGGCGCTTGGGGCCTTCCAGCGCGCCGAGTTCGATCTTGGGTGCGGCGGTGGCGCCGATGCCGTGGGCGAGGCCCGGGGCGGGATCGCTGGTGAGCATGTCGGACGGCACGACCAGGACGGCGCGGACACCGCCGTACGCGGACTGCCTGAGCGAGATCTGCATCTTGTACGACTCGCAGAGGCGCCCCACGACGGCGAGGCCGAGGCGCGGGGACTCACCGAGGTCGTTGAGGTCGAAGCCGGCCTGAGCGCGGGCGATCATGCCCTCGGCCCGCTTGCGGGACTCCTCGCTGAGGCTGACGCCGGCGTCCTCGATCTCGATGGCGATGCCGGTCTGCACCTCGGTCGCCGTGACGTGCACCTTGGTGTGGGGCGGTGAGTAGCGCGTGGCGTTGTCGAGGAGTTCGGCCGCCGCGTGGATGAGCGGCTCGACGGAGTTGCCGTCGACGTTGACCTTCGCGATGGAGGTCAGGTCGATGCGGCGGTACTCCAGGATCCGGGACATCGCACCGCGCAGCACGCTGTACAGCGCGACGGGCTGGGGCCACTGGCGTCCGGGGCGGCCACCGCCGAGCACGGAGATGGAGTCGGCGAGGCGGCCGATCAGCGCGGTGCCGTGGTCGATGCGCAGGAGGTCGTCGAAGACCTCGGGGTTGCGGCCGTGGTCCTCCTCCATCTCCCGGAGTTCGTTGGCCTGCTGGTGGACGATCGCCTGAACACGCCGGGCGATGCTGACGAACGCGCGCTGCGATCCGTCCCGCATGGCCTCCTCGCGGTCGATGATCTCCAGGATGTGCTCCAGCAGCCTGCGCTGCGGCACCGGGAGTGCGCCGTACGGAGAGTCCGGCCCACGCAGTTCGCGAATCACCCCTGTGGGTGAACCGGTGACGCGCAGCAGATGGAGTCCGTGCGGCAGGACTTCCTTGCCGAACCGGTCGAAGTCCTCGTCGTGGGCGGCGATGCGCCGTTCCAGATACGCGGTGTGACGGGCGTGCTCGGCCCGCAGGCTACGGACGGTACGGCCGCGGCGGACCACTTCGGCGGCGACCGCGAGGACCAGGACCGTGGCGATGGCTCCGCACCAGCCGACGGCAACACGGGCCGGCCCCGTCACCAGGGCGACGGCGGCTCCGGTCGCCCCGGCCATTGCTATGGCAGGTAGCAACAACACGCGCGCGTAGGGAAGTTCACGGCCACCGGGAGGCGATTGAACACTCACCATGTATGCCCTCTGAGACAAGTCGGCTGGGGTTGGGGGAGCTTGCTGTGGGGTACGTCTGGGAATTGTCTGGATCTTCGGTATTTTTGGGAACAAGCGCACGAATACATCCCAACTCGGTGCGCTGCGGGCGAGCTTAGTCCGACCGGATCAACGCCGTGTCATATTCGGCAAGCCCCTGAATTGCTCCTCGCAAGTGGAGTACCCTCGACCCATTTACACGCTGCGGATGCAATCGCACACAGCGAGTCACGACGTACGGACGTACGAGAACCACTCACCGTGACGAGTGAATGCGGGTACCCGGAAGGGCCCGAGGCCCCGGAGTCCGCAGCGGCGCTCAGATACCGGCGATGCGCAGAGCCGCGTCCGCCGTGGCTTCCGCGAAGACGGAGGCCGGGCGCTCGGGGTCGGAGCGGTGCACGAGGATGACGCCCTCGATGAGCCCGAAGAGCAGATCCGTCCGCAGGTCCAGCTCGCTCTTGGCAAGCACACCCCCGGCGGCCGTCGCGGCGAGCAACTGCCGGTAGGCGTCCTTCAGTTCGGCACGCACCGCATGGAAGCCGGCGAAGCGTTCGGCGCGCACTTCGGGGAGGAGGTAGAGGCCGCCGAGATTGTGCGGGCCGCCGCACAGCAACTCGACGTCGGCGCGGCACAGCTCCCACAACCGGCTCTCCGGCGGGGCCGCGTCATCGGCGAGCAGCCCACGGGCGTACGCCAACGAGGGCGTGACGGTGGACTCCAGGAGCTCGGCGAGCAGCTCCTCCTTGCCGGAGACGTAGTGGTACATGGACGCCTGGCGCATCCCCGCCCGCTCGGCGATGGTCCGGGTGGTGGTGGCCGCGTAGCCCCGGGTGGTGAACAACTCCGCTGCCGCGGTGAGCAGTTCGGCACGCGGGGTGAGCCCGCTGTCCGGCCGCTGCGCGACCCGCGGCCTGCCGACCCGCCGTCCGCCCGGCCCGCCCGTCGTTCCCATGCGTTCGATCCTCGCATACCGGCCGGTCCGATGATCTCCGTGAGCAATCGGTAACCGGGTGGCAACGCACGGGCAATTCCAGCGTCTCGCCGCCCGCCTAATTTCTGTCGCGCGACAGAAATTAGGCAGCGGGACAGGCACAAGCCCGACGAGACGCGAGACGCACCCCGAGAAGCAGCACGAGAAGCAGCACGAATTCGGAGCCGGAGGACCCCCGATGGGGACATCGACCACGTACGGAGCCCGTGACCACGCCCGCGCCCAGGAGGGCGCCCGGGCCGAGGCCATGCCTGTCGTCCCGGCCGCCGACTGGCCGGCGCCGCCCTGTGCGGCGGGCCATCTGGTGTGGGCCGAGACGGTTGCGGGCGGCAACTACACGCACCGGGTGCTGGCCCGTGGCACCGAGCTGCGCCTGACCGACCTGCGCGGCGACGCCTGCGCCCATCTGCTGCTCTTCGCCGCCGACCGGCCCTGGGAGCGCCTGAACGTCGCCGACACGGTCAAGGTCCAGTGGAATGCCTACCTCGGCGAGGGCCAGTTGCTCCTGTCCGACCAGGGCCGCGTCCTCGCCTCGCTGGTCACCGACACCTCCGGGCGCCACGACGCGCTGTGCGGCACCTCGACCCTCGTACGCAACACGAACCGGTACGGCGACGGCACCCCGCAGTCGCCCTCCCCGGCCGGCCGCGAGCTGTTCAAGCTGGCCGCTGCCAAGAACGGCCTCCAGCCGCGCGATCTGCCGCCCTCGCTCTCCTTCTTCCAGGGTGTCGAGGTACGCGAGGACGGCGCCCTCGACTTCACCGGTTCGGCCGGGCCCGGCGGCAGTGTGACGCTGCGCGCCGAGCAGGACGTCACGGTGCTGATCGCGAACGTCCCGCACCCCGCCGACCCGCGCGACGACTACGTCAGCACCCCACTGGAGGTGCTGGCCTGGCGCGCCGGCGCGACCCGCCCAGGCGACCCGCTGTGGGAGGCCACGCCCGAGGGGCGCCGCGCGTTCCTGAACACCACCGAATTCCTTGCCGCGAGGGGGCTCGCATGACCACACCGATCGTCCGGAAGACCGTCGTTCCGGCCCGCGCCGCCTGGTCGTCCGTCGTCCGTGCAGGCGGCACACTGACCATCACCGACCTGCACGGCAACCAGGCCGTCGACTTCCTCGTGTACGACGCCCACGACACGTCCGTGCGCTACAGCGCGCCCGACACGATCCACGCGCAGGGCGGCGTCTTCCTCACCACGGGCAGTGTCCTGATGTCGAACGAGCACACACCCCTGATGACCGTGGCCGCCGACGACGTCGGCCGGCACGACACGGTCGGCGGCGCCTGCTCCAAGGAGTCGAACACCCTGCGGTACGGCCACCACACCTGGTCGCAGCACGCGTGCGTGGACAACTTCCTCGCCGAGGGCGCCCGACACGGCCTGGGCAAAAGGGACTTGGTCTCCAACATCAACTGGTACATGAACGTGCCGGTGGAGAAGGACGGCACGCTGGGCATCGTCGACGGACTCTCGGCGCCGGGACTCTCGCTCACGCTGCGCGCGGAGTGCGATGTCCTGGTCCTCGTCTCCAACTGCCCCCAGATCAACAACCCCTGCAACGGCTTCGACCCGACCGCGGTGGAGATGACCATCACCGAGGCGGGCACCGAGGCGGGCACGCCATGAGCTTCGACACGCTGCTGGTCGCCAACCGGGGCGAGATCGCCGTTCGCATCATCCGTACGGCACGGGAGTTGGGGCTTCGCACGGTCGCGGTCCACTCCGATCCGGACCGCTCCGCGCCGCACGTCCGGCTCGCCGACGAGGCGGTGCGGCTCGGTCCGGCGCCCGCGAAGGAGTCGTACCTCGACGCCGACCTGGTGCTGGCGGCGGCCAAGGAGACGGGCGCGGGGGCGATCCATCCCGGGTACGGCTTCCTGTCCGAGGACGCGGACTTCGCGCGGCGCTGCGAGGACGCCGGGATCGTGTTCGTGGGACCGACGCCGGGGCAACTGGAGCTGTTCGGCGCCAAGCACACGGCCCGGGCCGCGGCCGAGGCGGCGGGAGTGCCCCTCGCACCCGGCACCGGACTGCTGGCCTCGCTCGACGAGGCGTACGAACAGGCTGCCGCCATCGGCTATCCCGTGATGCTCAAGGCGACCGGCGGGGGCGGCGGCATCGGCATGTCGGCCTGTGCCTCGGCCGCCGAACTCACCGACGCCTGGGAGCGGGTGCAGCGCGTCGCCGCCGCCTCCTTCTCCTCGGCCGGCGTCTTCCTGGAACGGCTCGTCGAACGGGCCCGCCATGTCGAGGTACAGGTCTTCGGCGACGGCGAGGGCCGGGTCGTCACCTTCGGCGACCGCGACTGCTCGCTCCAGCGCCGCAACCAGAAGGTGGTGGAGGAGGCCCCGGCACCCGGGATCCCCGCACGCGTCCGGGCGCGACTGGCCGCCTCCGCCCGTGACTTGTGCGCCTCCGTCGGCTACCGCTCCGCCGGAACGGTGGAGTTCGTGTACGACGCCGCCCGCGAGGAGGCCTACTTCCTGGAGGTCAACACCCGGCTCCAGGTGGAACATCCGGTCACGGAGGAGATCTACGGCGTCGACCTCGTCGCCTGGATGCTGCGGCTGGCCCAAGGTGAGCGGGACGTCGTACGGGACCCCGGCACGCCCCGCGGTCACGCCGTCGAGGCCCGTGTCTACGCCGAGGACCCCTCACGCGAACACCGGCCCAGCGCGGGCCTGTTGACGCGGGTGGAGTTCCCCGGCGGGGTGCGGATCGACGGCTGGGTGGAGACGGGCACCGAGGTGACCACGTCGTACGACCCGATGCTCGCGAAGGTGATCGCCTACGGCGCCGACCGGGAGCACGCCCTGCGCCGGCTCGACGAGGCGCTGGCCCGCACCCGGGTCGACGGCATCGAGACCAACCTCGGCCTGGTGCGGGCGGCGCTGGCGAACCGTGACTTCCGCTCCGCGACGCACTCGACGGCGACCCTCGCCGGGGTGAGCGATCCGACTCCGCGCGTCGAGGTCGTCTCGGGCGGGACGCTCACCACGGTTCAGGACTGGCCGGGCCGCACCGGCTACTGGCAGGTGGGCGTGCCGCCGTGCGGCCCGATGGACGACCGCTCGTTCCGGCTCGGCAACCGCGCCCTGGGCAACGACGAGGGCGCCCCCGGCCTCGAATGCACCCTCCAGGGCCCGTCGTTGAGGTTCACGCACCCCACGACGGTGTGCGTGACCGGGGCCCCGGCGCCGGTCACGCTGGACGGCGTGCCGGTCGCCCAGTGGGAGCCGGTGACGGTACCGGCGGGTGCCGTACTGGCGATCGGCGCCCCGGCGGAACAGGGCCTGCGGACGTACGTGCTGTTCGCGGGCGGCGGGCTGGACGTGCCCCCGTTCCTCGGCAGCGCGGCCACCTTCACGCTGGGCAGGTTCGGCGGCCACGGGGGCCGGGCACTGCGCACGGGCGACGTCCTGCACGGCGGCGCGGCGACGGCGTCGGGAGCCCCGGTTCCACCGGCCGACCGCCCGGAGTTCGCCTCGCCCTGGCACATCGGCGCCGTCGAAGGCCCGCACGCGGCACCGGAGTTCTTCACCGAGGAGGACATCCACGACTTCTACGCTGCCGACTGGAAGGTCCACTTCAACTCGGCCCGCACCGGCGTACGGCTGGTCGGTCCCAAGCCCCGCTGGGCGCGCACCGACGGTGGTGAGGCGGGCCTGCACCCGTCCAACATCCACGACACGCCGTATTCCGTGGGCGCCGTCGACTACACGGGCGACATGCCGGTCCTGCTGGGCCCGGACGGCCCCTCGCTCGGCGGCTTCGTGTGCCCGGCGACCGTCCTCAGCACGGAACGCTGGAAACTGGGCCAGCTGCGCCCCGGCGACACGGTCCGCTTCGCGCCGGTGGACACAACGGGCCTGCGGCGGGCGGCGATTGTGGACGGGGGCGTCCTGGCCCGGGACGGCGACATCACGTACCGCCGCAGCGGCGACGACAACCTGCTGGTCGAATTCGGGCCCATGCAGCTGGACCTGGCGCTACGGATGCGCGTCCACGCCCTGATGGAGGCGGTGACGGCGCTGGACCTCGACGGGGTGACGGACCTGACGCCGGGCATCCGCTCCCTCCAGATCCAGGCGAACCCGGCCCTGCTCCCCCAGCCCGAACTGCTCGCCGCCATACGGCAGACGGCGACCGCCCTACCCCCCGCGGACCGTCTGACGGTCCCCTCCCGCACGGTCCACCTCCCCCTCTCCTGGGACGACCCGGCGACCCGCGAGGCGATCGCCCGCTATATGGCGGGCGTCCGCGACGACGCCCCCTGGTGCCCGTGGAACATCGAGTTCATCCGGCGGGTGAACGGCCTGGACGCGGTCGACGACGTGTACCGCACGGTCTTCGAGGCCGAGTACCTCGTACTGGGCCTGGGCGATGTCTACCTGGGCGCCCCGGTGGCCACCCCGCTGGACCCCCGCCACCGCCTGGTGACGACGAAGTACAACCCGGCCCGCACCTGGACGGCGGAGAACTCGGTGGGCATCGGCGGCGCCTACCTCTGCGTCTACGGCATGGAGGGCCCCGGCGGCTACCAGTTCGTCGGCCGTACGACCCAGGTGTGGTCGGGCTGGCAGCAGCGCGGCGCGTTCGAGCCGGGCTCACCGTGGCTGCTGCGGTTCTTCGACCGCATCAAGTGGTACGCCGTCGAGCCCGACGAACTCCTCGACCTGCGCGCCGACATCACCTCGGGCCGCTTCGTCCCCCGCATCGAGGAGGGCGTCTTCTCGCTGGCGGAGTACGAGGAGTTCCTGACGGAGAACGCCGCGTCGATCGCGGAGTTCCGCTCCCGGCAGGGCGTGGCGTTCTCGGCGGAACGGGACGCGTGGGAGGCGGCGGGCGAGTTCACGAGGGCGGAGGCGGCCACGGGACCGGCCGAGCCGTCCCCCGAGGTGACGGTCCCGGCCGGGGGCCACCTGATCGAGGCCGAATTCGCCGCCTCGGTATGGCAGTTGAACGTGTCGCCGGGCGACGAGGTGACCGTGGGCCAGCCGCTCCTGGCCCTGGAGGCGATGAAGATGGAGTCCCGGGTGCACGCCCCGATAACGGGAGTGGTCCACGAGATCCTGACGAGGCCGGGAGCGCAGGTGGAGGCGGGCACAGCGCTGATGATCCTGACTCCGAACACCTGACATACGGCCCAGTAGATTCTCGCCCCCGCCGCCCCTACCCGTCCCTCCCCCAGAGGGGGACCCCCATCGGGGGCTCCGCCCCCGAACCCCCGCTCCTCAAACGCCGGAGGGGCTGGATATCAGCCCGTCCGGCGTTTGAGGACGAGGCCGTCCAGGCCGACAGCGGGGGTCTGGGGGCCGCAGGCCCCCAGGGATGGGGCGGGTAGGGGCGGCGCGGGGGCGAAACAAACACCCGACCACCGGCCCACAGCCGACCGAACCACCGCAACCGAGGAGCACAGATGTCGACCCTGACCCGAGTCCGTATGGCCTACGCCCGCATCGACGCCGTAGCCCGCCCCGAGGTCTGGATCGACCTGCGCCCCCAGGCCGAGGTCGAGACCGAGGCCCGGGCCATCGACGAACGCCTCGCCGCAGGCGCCCCCCTCCCCCTCGCCGGCAAACTCTTCGCCGCCAAGGGCAACATCGACGTCCAGGGCCTCCCCACCACCGCCGGCTGCCCCGCCTACGCCTACCACCCCGAGGCCGACGCCCCGGTCGTCGCCCGCCTCAGACACGCCGGCGCCCTCCTCCTCGGCACCACCAACCTCGACCAGTTCGCCACGGGCCTGGTCGGCACCCGCTCCCCCTACGGCCCCGTCCGCAACGCCCACGACCCCACCCGCATCAGCGGCGGGTCAAGCTCCGGCTCCGCCACGGCCGTGACGCTGGGCCTCGTCGACTTCGCCCTGGGCACCGACACCGCCGGCTCCGGCCGCGTCCCCGCCGCTTTCAACGGCATCGTCGGTCTCAAGCCCACCCGAGGCCTGGTCCCCACCACCGGCGTCGTCCCGGCCTGCGCCTCCCTCGACTGTGTGACCGTCTTCGCCCGTACGCTCCCCGAGGCCGAGCAGGCACTCGCGCACATGGCGTCCCCGCCCGCCCGCGACCTGCCGCCCCTCCCCCAACGCGCCCCCGGCCCCTGGCGCGTGGCGGTGCCGCCGCTCGCCCAACTCGGCGAACTCGACCCCGGCTGGGCACAGGCGTACGAGGCCACGGTGGCGCGCCTCCGCACCGCGGGCGTCCTTGTCCGCACGCTCGACCTCACCCCGTTCACCGAGGCCGCCGCCATGCTGTACCAGGGCGCGTTCGTCGCGGAGCGCTACACAGCTGTCGGCGCCTTCGTCGACAGGTTGCTCGCCGAAGGAGGCGAAGCGGGCGCCACCCTCGACCCCACCGTCGCCGGCATCATCACCCGTGCCCGCGACATCCCCGCCCACCAGCTCTACGCCGACCAGGAGCGGCTGGCCACCCTGCGCAGCAGCGCGCTCGCCGAACTGGCCGACGCCGACGCCCTGTTGCTGCCCACAGCCCCCGGTCACCCCACCCTCGCCGAGGTCGCCGCCGACCCGCTGGGCGCCAACGCCCGCCTGGGCCGCTTCACCAACTCCACCAACCTCTTCGACCAGGCCGCGATCGCCGTACCCGCGGGCGAGGTCGACGGTCTCCCCTTCGGGGTGATGCTCATCGGCCCGGCGTTCACCGACGAACGGCTCGCCGCGATCGCCCGTCTGCTCCAGCCCGAGGCCCGTCTCGCGGTGGTCGGCGCGCATCTCGCGGGCCAACCGCTGAACCCCCAACTCCTCGCCCTGGGCGCCCGGTTGGAACGGACGACCACGACGGCACCCGTCTACCGTCTGCACGCCCTCCCCATGACCCCGCCGAAGCCGGGCCTCGTCCACGTCGGCGAGGGGGAAACCGGCGGGGCGGCCATCGAGGCCGAGGTGTGGCGCCTCCCCGCCGAAGGCCTCGGCCGCTTCCTGGCCGCCCTCCCCCGCCCGATGGCCCTGGGCCGCGTCGAACTCGCCGACGGCACCCACGTATCCGGCTTCCTCTGCGAACCGGCCGCCCTCGAAGGCGCCGAGGACATCACGACGTACGGCGGCTGGCGCGCATACCTGAACGACCGTCCCTGACCGGCAGCACGCGCACCACGATGGGGCGCGGCGCAGAGCCGGCCCGCGATTCCACCAGGTAGGTGCGAGCGGGTAACAGGGAAACCGCACGCACCCACCGAGCCGAACCACAACCCGCCGAGCCGCCGGGGGCTACCCCACCGACGAGTAGGCGACGACTCCCCGCAGGAGCCCCTCCACGGCCTTGCGCGCGTTCTTCGCGACCGTCGACCCCTCTGTACCGGAGACCGGCGCCGCGGCCGAGATCTGCCCGAGGACGTCGATGACCTGCTTGCACCACCTCACGAAGTCGCCGGCCGGCATCTCCGCCTCGCGCAGCACCTCGTCGAGGCCCTTGCCCGAGGCCCACTCGTAGGCCGCCCAGGCGAAGCCGAGATCCGGCTCGCGCTGGCCGACTCCCTCGCTCTGGGTGATCCGGAACTCCTCCTCCAGAGCGTCGAGCCGGCCCCAGATCCGGACCATCTCGCCGAGCGCTGCCTTGGCCTTGCCGGAGGGCACCTTCGGTGCCATGGCGTCGTCGGCGGCCCGGGACTCGTACACCAACGCCGAGACGCAAGCGGCGAGTTCGGCGGGCGCCAGCCCCTCCCACACGCCCGCGCGCAGGCATTCACTCGTCAGCAGGTCGAGTTCGCCGTAGAGCCGGGCGAGCCGCTTGCCGTGCTCGGTCACCTCGTCGGCGCGCAGATAGTCCAGCTCGGTGAGCAGGGCGACGATGCGGTCGAACGTGCGGGCGATGGTGTTCGTACGGCCCTCGATACGGCGCTCCAGCTGCGAGGTGTCGCGCAGCAGCCGGTAATAGCGCTCGGCCCAACGGGCGTGGTCCTCGCGGTCGTTGCAACCGTGGCAGGCGTGGGCGCGGATCGCGGTGCGCAGCCGGGCGATCTCACGGTCGTCGGCCGCCTGGGCCCGCTGCTTACGGGCCCGCTCGGGCGCGATGTGCCCGGCCTTGGTGCGCAGCGCGGAAGCGAGGTCTCGACGGGACTGCGGCGAACGCGGGTTGAAGGACTTGGGAACCCGCATCCGCTCCAACGCCTCGACGGGCACGGGGAAGTCCATCGACGCCAGCCGCTTCACCTGCCGTTCGGCCGTCAGCACCAGCGGGCGCGGCCCGTCGTGCTGCTCGAAGCCGCGGTGGCCGTTGGACCGGCCGGCGGGCAGCCCCGGGTCGAGGACGAGCGCGAGGCCCGCGTACTTGCCCGTGGGGACGTGGATGATGTCGCCGGGCTTGAGCTTCTCCAGCGCGACGGCGGCCTCGGCGCGCCGTTGGGCGGCGCCCTGCCGAGCCAGGTCGGTCTCCCGGTCCTTGAGTTCGCGGCGCAGTCGCGCGTACTCCTCGAAGTCGCCCAGGTGGCAGGTCATGGACTCCTTGTAGCCGTCCAGACCCTCCTCGTTGCGCTGCACCTGCCGGGAGATCCCGACGACCGACTTGTCGGCCTGGAACTGCGCGAACGAGGTCTCCAGCAGCTCGCGCGAGCGGTGCCGCCCGAACTGCTCCACGAGGTTGACCGCCATGTTGTACGACGGCTTGAAGCTGGAGCGCAGCGGGTACGTGCGCGTGCCCGCCAGTCCCGCCAGGTGGTCGGGGCTCATCCCGCGCTGCCACAGCACGACGGCGTGACCCTCGACGTCGATGCCGCGGCGGCCGGCGCGGCCGGTCAGCTGCGTGTACTCGCCGGGGGTGATGTCGGCGTGCTGTTCGCCGTTCCACTTGACGAGCTTCTCCAGCACGACCGAGCGGGCGGGCATGTTGATGCCGAGCGCGAGGGTCTCGGTGGCGAAGACGGCCTTCACGAGGCCTCGTACGAAGAGTTCCTCGACGACCTCCTTGAAGGTGGGCAGCATGCCCGCGTGATGGGCGGCGATGCCTCGCTCCAAACCCTCCAGCCACTCGTAGTACCCGAGGACGTGGAGGTCCTCGTCGGGGATGGAGGCGGTGCGCTCCTCGACCAGGGCACGCACCCGCTCCCGCGCCTCGTCGTCGTTCAGCCGAAGTCCCGCGTACAGGCACTGCTGTACGGCCGCCTCGCAGGCGGCGCGGCTGAAGATGAACGTGATGGCGGGCAACAGGCCCTCGTTGTCGAGCCGTTCGATGACCTCGGGGCGTCCCGGCGTCCACACGCGTGAGCGGGATCTGCGCTCCCGCTCACGGTCGGCCTCGCGCATGGCACGCCCGCGCCTGCGGTCCTGGAAGGAGGGCCGCTGGGCCTCCATCCGCGCGAGCCGGGTGAGGTCGGGGTTGACTGCCTTCCGGCTGCCCTCGCCCTCCTCGAAGAGGTCGTACATCCGGCGTCCGGCGAGCACGTGCTGGAACAGGGGTACGGGCCGGTGCTCGGAGACGATCACCTGGGTGTCGCCGCGCACGGTGTCCAGCCAGTCGCCGAACTCCTCGGCGTTGGACACGGTCGCCGACAGCGAGACTAGGGTGACCGACTCGGGGAGGTGGATGATCACTTCCTCCCACACGGCGCCGCGGAAGCGGTCGGAGAGGTAGTGCACCTCGTCCATCACCACATAGCCGAGGCCCAGGAGGGTCTGCGAGCCCGCGTACAGCATGTTCCGCAGCACCTCGGTGGTCATCACGACCACCGGGGCATCGGAGTTGACGCTGTTGTCGCCGGTGAGCAGGCCGACCTTGTCCACGCCGTAGCGACGGCACAGGTCGGAGTACTTCTGGTTCGACAGGGCCTTGATGGGTGTCGTGTAGAAGCACTTCTTGCCCTGCTGGAGGGCGAGATGGACGGCGAACTCGCCGACGATCGTCTTGCCCGAACCGGTGGGGGCGGCCACCAGCACGCCCTTCCCGGCCTCGAGCGCCTGGCAGGCCTCGATCTGGAAGGGGTCGAGGCCGAAGTCGTACATCTCGCGGAAGGACGCGAGTGCGGTGGCCTGCTCGACAGCGCGCTTGCGTGCTGCCGCATACCGCTCGGCCGGTGAGAGGTCCTCTGTCATCGTGCTTTCGAGACTACCGGCCCCCACTGACAACAGGACGATCATTATCCGGATCGATGCCTGGGAAACCCGGGATCCGCGCAGCTCAGCCCAACAGCGCCCCGGTAGCGGGCGGGTGGGCGCGGCGTCCCGGCAACAGGGAAGCGGCCGGGGCGCCGGGCGGGCGCCCCGGCCGCTTCCGCGTCGGGGGTGGTGAGGGAGAGCCTCAGGTCACGTCGTCGTAGCCGTTGACCCGTTCCGTGCCCGTCTGTTCGGGCAGGGCGGCGCGGCTGGCGGAGACGGTCTCGATCTCGCCGATGTCCTCGGGGGTGAGGTCCAGGTCGGAGGCCTCGTCGTCGTCCGGCCCCTCCGCGTCGCGGCGGGCACGGCGCCGGTCGTTGGCCAGGGCGATGGCCGACGCACCGAAGTACATGACCCAGATGGGGCCCGCCAGCGCCAGCATGGAGATGGGGTCGGTGCTGGGGGTGGCGATCGCGGCGAACACCGTGATGCCCATGATCATGCCCCGCCACCAGCCGGCCATCTTCTTGCCCGAGAGGACGCCGCCGAAGTTCAGCATCACCAGCAGCAGTGGCAGCTCGAAGGAGAGACCGAAGACGAGGATCATCCGCATGATCAGCTGCAGCAGGTCGTCGAGCGGCAGCTGGTTGTCACTGCCGATGATGGAGAACTCCAGCATCACGGACGCCATTTTGGGCAGTGACCAGTAGGCGAAGTAGCCCCCCATCAGGAACAGGGGGAACCCCGCCCCCACGAAGGCGAGGCTGTACTTCTTCTCGTGCCGGTGCAGGCCCGGAGCCACGAAGCCCCAGAGCTGGTAGAGCCAGACCGGGGTGGCGAGCACGACGCCGGACGACAACGACACGGTGAGGGCGAGCGTGAAGGGGCTGAGCAGACCGTTCTGCACGATGCGCGCGCACTGGGTCGTGTCAGTGGTGGCCTCGGCCAGCTCCGCGAAGCTGTACGGGCACCCCACCGCATCCAGGATCGGGTCCGTGAAGAACTGGATGATGTCCTTGTAGAAGAAGGCCGCGATCACGGTCGTGACGACGATCGCGAGCAGGCTCTTCACGAGGCGGTTTCGCAACTCGCGGAGGTGCTCCACGAGGGGCATCCGCCCCTCGGGATCCCTCTCCTTCTCCTTGTTGCGGGCAGACTTGAGCAACCCACGTCCTCATCTCGTGCGGCAGGCCGGAGGCGTCCGGCCTTGCGTCAGCGTCAGCGCTTGGTCGTGTCCGTGGGCTCGGTGACCGGGCGCGAGCTCGTCACGTCACCGGGGGCGGCCTGGATGGTGCGCTGCACCGGGGGCTGCTCGTCGGTGTGCGGCGGACCGGCGGGGGCGGGTTCCTGACCCTCCGACTTCATCGCCTTGGCTTCGCTCTTCAGGATGCGCGCGGACTTGCCGAGCGAGCGCGCCATGTCCGGAAGCTTCTTCGCGCCGAACAGCAGGATGATGACGACGAGGATGAGAATGATCTCGGGGGCTCCGAGCCTTCCGAACATAAGTCTTTACCTTCTCACCGAGGCGGCTGGGTGGGGTGCTGTCCGATCGTTCGGACAGGGGTCCGACCGTCGTGTTCACAGCGATCGTAACGCTCGGGGGTAAACCTGAGGCAATCCCTGTGCGTACTCCCGGTTCGCGGTCCGGGCCTCGTTTTCCGGCCGCGATCAGCAGCGTACCTGCCGACACCGACAAGGTGACAGGGCGAAGTCGCCCAAAACACACCAACCCATGGACTCACAGAGGAGCCGCCGGACAGTCACAGTGCGTCCACAGAGCGTGCCGTGTGCACGGTGGCCCGTTCCAGGTCCTCGGCGGCCCGGTTGATGCGCCGCGCCGAGTCCGTGACCTGCCTTCCCAGACGCTGCGCCTCCAGGAAGACCCGGACGGCGAGCACCCCGAGAACGGCGAGTCCCAGGAACCCCACAGCGATCGCGAACATCGGCCAGAACATGGCGCCGAGCCTAGCCCCTCACCGGGTCCCGGCCGCGAGCCGCCCAGGTCGTCACGACGGCCCGGCCAGCCGCAGTGTCCTGACCCCGCCGCCGGTGAGCAGCTCGACGACACGCTCTCCGGCCGGTTTGCGGACGGTCACGTCACAGTCGGGGCAGGTGAAGGAGTAGAAGGTGGTACGGCTGGTGGCGCCGATGGCCAGGCGCAGGGCGCTCGCGGTGAGCTCGAAGTTGCCGCGGCAGTCCGGGCAGGCGGCGCGGAACACGACAGGGGCGACTCTTCTCATGCCGGCGAAGGCCGCGGCCACGGTCATGTCCCGAACACCTGACATCGGAGACTCGCTCAACGCCCCTGCTCCCGCCTGTCGTACAGCCCGTCCTCAACTCCGTGCGCCCCGGACGCCCGCGACCCGGGCACCTGCGGGGCGTCGTACGCCGCCAGCGCTTCCTGGGCGGCCTGGCGGGCACTGTCCGCGAGGTCCTGCGGCGAGACGATGCGCCCGTCGCGGCCGAGCCGCAGTGCCAGGCGCCGCAGCGACGCCGGATCGGGGGTGCGCAGGGTGATACGCAGCCCGCCCTCGGGAAGCTCATCCGCACTGTCGTGCGGGTAGTACTCGGCGACCCAGCGCCCGCCGGGCCCGACCTCGACGACCACCTCGGGATCCTCGGCGGCGGGCTGCACCAGCCCCTCCGACAGGTCCCGCAGCTCTATCTCGGGCGGGGCGGCCGGCTCGTCCAGGATCCTGATCTCGGCGACCCGGTCGAGGCGGAAGGTGCGGCGGGCCTCGGAGCGCCGGCACCAGGCCTCCACATAGGTGTGCCCGACGCTGACCAGGCGGATCGGGTCGATCTCTCGTTCGGTGACCTCGTCGCGCGCGGGCGAATAGTAGCGGATCCACAGGCGGCGGCGCTCGGAGATCGCCCGGTCGACGTCCGCGAAGACGCCGCCCTCCGACTCGAAGGTCACCGACAGCCGCGCGCTGGCCCCGGCGGCCTCGCCGGCCGCCGTCTCCACCTTGGCGGTGGCCCGCAGGAGTGCCTGCCGGTCACTCTCCCGCAGCCCGGGCAGAGTGGACACCGCGCGGGCGGCGACCAGCAGCGCGGTCGCCTCGTCGGCGGCCAGCCTGAGCGGTTCGGCGGCCTCCTCGCCGAGGGCGGCGGGGTTGTGCCACCAGATCCGCTCGCCGTCGGTGTCGATGTCGAGCAGATCGCCGCCGCGGAAGCTGGTGCCGCACATGGGCAGCACGTCCAGGTCCGAGACCAGCTCGTCCTCGGTGATCCCGAACGCGCGCGCGACATCGCCGACGCGCGCGCCGGGCCGCTCACGCAGATACGTCACCAGAGACAGCATCCGCCGCGTCTGGTCGATGGCGTTCACGGGTCTGGCCGGTTTGCCTGCCACTTGCTTGTGCTCCCCCTCAGCCCTTGGCCACGGCGCGCAGCCGGTCCACCACATCGGCACGCAGCTCGGCCGGTTCCAGGACCACCACGTCGGGCCCGAACTCCACCAGCCAGGCGTCCAGCCCGTGCCCGTACGGAATCTCCAACTCGTCCCAGCCGTCGCCGAGTTCCCGCACCTGGGACGCCTTCGCCCGAAGGGGGTAACCGGCGCCCGCCCGCAGCCTGATCAGCGCGGAACGGTCGGCGCTCTCCCCCGCCCAGCTGGCGACGGTCTCGCGGACCGTGACGACATCGGGCACGTCGGCGGTGAACTTCGCGCTCCGGCTGCGGACCTTGCCGGTGATCCGCGACAGCCTGAACACACGTTCGGCGCCCCGGTCGCGGTCCCAGCCCGCCAGATACCAGTGGCCACGCCAGCACTCCAGCGCCCACGGCTCCACCTGGCGGGGCTCCGGGCGGGCGGCGGTGGCCTTGCGGTAGTCGAAGGCGACCGGGCGGCGGTCCCGGCAGGCCAGCATCAGCGGCTCGAAGGCGGCCTCGTGCACCGGAATCCGCGGCTCCAGGGCGCCATGGGCCTCGTAGGGGTCGACATCCTCGGGCAGCCCGGCCGCGCGCAGCTTCTGCAGCGCGCCACTGGCCGCACCGGCGAGGCGGGCCTGCTGCCAGACCTTGGCGGCCAGGCCCAGAGCGGCGGCCTCCTCGGCGTCGAGGGTGATGGGAGGCAGCCGGTTGCTGTCACGGCCGGCGCGGTAGCCGACCTCACCGTCGAGGTTCTCCACCGTCTCGATGACCAGCCCGAGTTCGCGCAGATCGTCCTTGTCGCGCTCGAACATCCGGTTGAAGGAGTCGTCGCTGCCCGCTTCGAGGTAGGCCTCGATGGAGTCACGCAGCTCGCGCTTGCTCAGGGGCCTGCGTGTCCCGAGCAGACACAGCGCCAGGTTCATCAGCCGCTCTGCCTTGGCAATGGCCATCGACGCCCTTCGCCTTCCCTATGGTGCTTACGACGGATGACCGTACCGCCCCGCAGTGGCGCGGCAAAAGCCGAGGGCCCATGCCCGGACAGGCATGGACCCCGGATGATCAAGTCCGGTCGGACCCCGTACCCACGTCGTACGACGATCCGACCTGACCCCGATCACATTCGACTGTCGTACGACGATCGGACCGGACCGTCAGACCGCGACCAGGTCCACCACGAAGATCAGCGTCTCGCCCGGCTTGATCGCCGGCGTGGGGCTCTGGTTGCCGTAGGCGAGGTGGGCAGGGATGGTCAGCTCACGCCGGCCGCCGACCTTCATGCCCTGCACACCGAGGTCCCAGCCCTTGATGACCCGGCCCCCGCCCAGCGGGAACTTGAACGGGGTGCCCCGGTTCCAGCTGGCGTCGAACTCCTCGCCCGTGCTGAAGGAAACACCCACGTAGTGGACGGTGACGTTCTGACCCGCCACCGCTTCGGCGCCGTCACCCTCCCAGATGTCCTTGATCTGGAGGTCCGCCGGGGGCTCGCCACCGGGGAAGTCGATCTCGGGCTTCTCGATGCTCACTTCATCTCTCCTTGTTGCGTGACCTGCGTCGGGAACAGTCTCACAGACGAGCGCGGTCAGACGGCGCCGAGGATGTCCACCACGAAGACCAGCGTGTTCTTGGCCAGCTCGCTGTCGGGGCTCGCGCCGTAACCGAGGGAGGGCGGAATCACCAGGAGCACCCGGTCGCCCACGTTCTTGCCGACGAGGCCCTTGTCCCAGCCTGCCACCACCGAGCCGGTGCCGATCTGGAAGGCGGTGGCGCCACCGTGGTCCCAGGAGGAGTCGAATTTCTTCCCGTCCTCCCACTTGACCCCGGTGTACTGGGCGACGAGCCCCTGACCGGCCTCGACCTTCTTGCCGCTGCCCTTGATCAGCACCTGCTGCTCAAGGGCTTTGGGAGCCTTGGCCCCCTTGGGGATGGTGATGACCGCCGCCTTCTGCGACGGGGCCTCGACCTTGGGCAGGCCCGCCTCGGAGGCCGCCTGCTCGCCCTTGGCCTCGGCCTTGGCGTCGATGGTGCCCGCACCGACCGCGTCGACCACCCAGACCAGCACGTCCGTCGCGGCGAGCCCGGCGGACGTGTTCAAGTTCTGGCCGATCAGGTCACCCGCGGTGCCCTGCACCAGGATCCGGCTGCCGGGCTTCTTGCCCTTCACCGCGTCGAGGACCTTCTCGGGCAACTGCTGGCTCTGCTTGCCGACCTGCTCGACGGACTGCCGTCGGGCCGTCGCGCCGTCTGCCGCGGCGGCCCAGGTGCCACCGAGTTCCTCAGCGCCGCCCCACTTCTCAACGGTCCAGTCCAGCCGGACGAAGTCGGAGGCCTTGATCGGACTTCCGCTGCCCTCCGAAACCGTCTTGACCACGGTCTTCCCGGCCGGCTTGTCACCCTTGGGCACAGAGATCTCGGGCTTCTCCCCGACCTTCCCCTTGACCTCGGCGACGCCGCCCACCACCGCCTCGTCCTTCTTCTTGTCGTCCGATCCGCACGCGGCGGCGGTCAACAACAGGGCGGGAACGGCCAGCAGCGCGACGATGCGTCGTTTCGTGTTGTAGTTCATCAGTCCAACTGGGATCGGGGGCGGGGACAATGGCCGCCACTCTACGACCTACGCGCCCCCCGGCACGGAGCGGCACAGGCACGCCGTCGGAGCACACACGGTCACGGCAGCGCGAGGAAACGCCGGTGCCCGGAGGCGCGAACACCTCCGGGCACCGGGATCCCACACGGTTTACGCACCGGCCGACCGGCAGCCGGTCACATTCCGGCGATCAGCTTCTCCACCCGCTCGTCCACCGAACGGAACGGGTCCTTGCACAACACCGTGCGCTGCGCCTGGTCGTTGAGCTTCAGATGCACCCAGTCGACCGTGAAATCACGGCGCTGTTCCTGAGCCCGCCTGATGAAGTCACCGCGCAGCCGCGCCCGAGTCGTCTGCGGCGGAACCGACTTGCCCTCGAAGATCTTCAAGTCGTTGCAGATCCGCGCGGCCTGGTTCTTCCTCTCCAGCAGGTAGTAAAGACCCCGCCTGCGGTGAATGTCGTGATAGGCGAGGTCTATCTGGGCGACGCGCGGATGCGACATCGTCATGTTGTGCTTGGCCCGGTACCGCTCGATGAGCTGGTACTTCATCACCCAGTCGATCTCGGTACCGATCCGGTCCAGGTCCTCGGCCTCGATGGAGTCGAGCACCCGGCCCCACAGCTCCAGCACCTGCTCGACCGTGCCCGTACGGATACCTCGCCGCTCGACGAAGTCCACGGCCTTCTCGTAGTACTCGCGCTGCACATCCAGCGCCGAGGCCTCCCGGCCGCTGGCCAGCCGCACCTTGCGGCGGCCCGTGATGTCGTGGCTGACCTCGCGGATCGCCCGGATCGGGTTCTCCAGGGTCAGGTCCCGCATCACCGTGCCCGCCTCGATCATGCGCAGCACGAGGTCGGTGGCACCGACCTTCAGAAGCATGGTCGTCTCGGACATGTTCGAGTCGCCGACGATGACATGCAGCCGGCGATAGCGCTCGGCGTCCGCGTGCGGTTCGTCACGTGTGTTGATGATCGGCCGGGACCGGGTCGTCGCCGAGGAGACGCCCTCCCAGATGTGCTCCGCCCGCTGACTCACGCAGTACACGGCACCGCGCGGCGTCTGCAGCACCTTGCCCGCACCGCACAGAAGCTGGCGGGTGACGAGGAACGGAATGAGGATGTCCGCGAGCCGGGAGAACTCCCCGTGCCGGGCCACCAGATAGTTCTCGTGGCAACCGTACGAGTTGCCCGCCGAGTCCGTGTTGTTCTTGAAGAGGTAGACGTCGCCCGCGATTCCTTCCTCGTGCAGGCGTCGTTCGGCGTCCACCAGGAGTCCTTCGAGAATGCGCTCGCCGGCCTTGTCGTGGGTGACGAGTTCCGTCACGTTGTCACATTCCGGTGTCGCGTATTCCGGATGTGATCCCACGTCAAGATAGAGGCGTGCGCCGTTTCGCAGAAAGACATTGCTGCTACGGCCCCATGACACGACACGGCGGAAGAGGTACCGAGCCACCTCGTCGGGAGACAGACGCCGCTGTCCCCTGAACGTACACGTGACGCCGTACTCGTTCTCCAGCCCGAAAATGCGGCGGTCCATGACTGAACATTACGCCCGATCCCCCGAGCTGAAACGGGTTCCGGCAGCACGGTTTGGATCATTTTCCGATGAGACCGCAACCACCGCACCCCCCACGGGAGCCGCCAATACCCGCCCGGTGACCAGCAGAACCAGCAACGACACGGCCCCGGCACCCCCCGGCACGACGAACCCCCACAGCGTTCCGCCCCACTCGACGACCGGCCCCGTCAGCCCCGTACCCAGCGACGCACCCACGGTGAACGTCGTCACCAGCCACGAGAAGGCCTCGGTGACCGTCCCCCGCGGAGCATGCCGGTCCACCAGCACGAACACACACGCGAGAGCCGGCGCCAGGAACACACCCGCCAGCACCATCAGCAACGTCATCGCGACCGCACCCGGCATCAGCGTCAAGGGCAGGTAACACACCGCCAGCAGCCCTACCAGCACCGTCAGTCGCCGCTCCGCCGGCCCACTCCACCGCCGCGCCCCGTACACCGTCCCGCCCAGCAGCGCGCCCAGTCCGACGGCCGCCATCAGCCAGCCGTACACCGTGTCACCACCGTGGTCGTCCGCGTATGACACCGACGCCACCGTGATCGACCCCAGCGCGATCCCCACGAACAGGAACGCCCCCAGCATCACCAGCAGCCCCGGCGACCGGAGCGCACCCAGCCAGTGCGCCTCACGCGGCGCCGAACGCCACTCCCGCGAAGGCGGCGACAGCACCACGGAGAGCGCCCCCAGGACCCCGATCACGTTCAGCACGAGCAGGGCGGCCTGCGCCGACCACAGCGACGCGCACAACGTCACCAGCAACGGCCCCACGGTGAACATGACCTCCTGCGCCACCGCGTCCATCGCGTACGCCGTGTGCACCTGGTCCTCCCTACGGAGGACAGCGGGCCACAGTGCCCGCAGACCACCCTCCAAGGGAGGCGTGAACAGCCCGGCGACCGCCACGGCCGCATACGCGAGCGGCAGCGGATCGGTACCCGCGAACGCGAACACCGCCATGCCGGACGCCGACACGAGCGCGGCCGACAACTGGACCCGGGGCTGCCCGTACAGATCGACCAGCCGCCCCAGCAGCGGCTGCCCCACGGCATTGGCCACCCCGTAGGCCGCGGCGAGCCCGCCGGCGAGGCTGTAGGTGCCGCCCCCGGCCCGGACGAACAGCACGATCGCGATCGCCGCCGTGGCGTTCGGCAACCGGCCCACCAGGGTGCCCACGAGCAGCCGCACCGCATGCCGTGCCCTGAGGATCTCCAGGTATCCCGCCGCCATGACCAGCCCTTCCCGTCAGCCGCGACGCCGGAAGTGTTACGTATAACGTCGCCCGTCATACGTACCATGTGCCCAGTCCGCACGTCCACACGTCCCACGAAGGAGCAGGCCCACGGTGGCACGAGGCAGCACCCGACCCACCAGCCGTGACGTCGCCCGGGCCGCGGGCGTCTCCCAGGCCGCCGTCTCCCTCGTCCTCGGCGACAAGTGGCGCGGACGGGTCTCCGAGACCACCGCCGAACGCGTACGCACCGCCGCCCGCGACCTCGGCTACCGCCCCAACCTCGCCGCCCGCAACCTACGCCTCGGCCACACCCGCACCGTCCTCCTAGTCGTCCCCGCCCTCACCACCGAGTTCTTCGCCGGCGTCTACACCGGAGCCGCCCGCATCGCCGCCGAACACGGCTTCGGCGTCGTCCTCTATCCCTCCCCCGAAGGCATCGGACCCGCCCGAGACCCCTTCCACTCCGCCCGGGCCGCCCTCGACGGCGTCCTCGCCTCCTCCATGGCCGCCGACGCCCTCACCGCCATCCGCGGCGACCAACTCCCCCTCGTCATGCTCGACAGCGACCCCCACGGCAGCCTCGGCGCCGCCACCGTCAACCTCGACATCGCCGACGGCGTACGCCAGGTCACCGACCACCTCCTCGGCCTCGGCCACCGCCACTTCCTCCACCTCGCCGCCGACATCCCCTCCTGGACCTTCGCCGTCCGCGCCCACGAACTCGCCACACGGCTCGCCAGCGTCCCCGACACCCGCGTACGCACCATCCACGCCCCCATCTCCATCGAGGGCGCCCAACAGGCCACCACAGCCGCCCTCACCGGCCCCGGCCCCCACCCCACCGCCCTCGTCTGCGACGACGACAAACTCGCCACCGGCGCCTACAAGGCCATCCGCCGCCTCGGCCTGCGCATCCCCGACGACCTCTCCGTCACCGGCCTCGACGACCTCGCCCTCGCCACCGCCATCGACCCCGAGCTGACGACAGTCCGCCTCGACGCCGAACTCTTCGGCGAACGCGGCATGCAGGCCCTCCTCGCCGTGCTCGACGGCCGCACCCCCACCCAGGGCGACATCCCGGTCCAACTCGTCGTACGAGACTCCACGGCGCCGCCCCGCAGCCGGCCCTGAACCCCCATCAACACCCGCACCCCGGCCGCCAGAAGCGACCGGGGTGCGAAAAACAGAAATGCGAAAAACAGAAAACAGAAGGCGGAACACAACCGCCCACCGGACGACTACTCCTCGTCGGCGCTCTCCGCCTCCGTGGTCGCCCCACCGGCCTCCAGCAACCGCCCCAGCTGACGACCGACAATCCGCTTGAACTTCCGCTTCTGCGGACGCGTACGGTCCAGCACCGCCACCTCCAGCCGCTCCGCCGGAATCTCCCGCTCGGTGCCGTTCGTATCGCGCGACAGAGCCTGAACCGCCAGCTTCAGCGCCTCGGCCAACGACATGCCGTCCTGATGACGCTGATCCAGATACGTGCTGATCTGCTCGGCGTTGCCACCGACCGCCACCGAACCGTGCTCATCGACGATCGAACCGTCATGAGGAAGCCGGTAGATCTGATCACCGTCAGACGTCTCACCGACCTCCGCGACGACCAACTCCACCTCGTACGGCTTCTCCGCCGCCGAAGAGAAGATCGTGCCCAGCGTCTGCGCGTACACATTCGCCAGACCACGAGCCGTCACGTCGGCACGGTCGTACGTGTACCCACGCATATCGGCATACCGCACACCACCGATCCGCAGGTTCTCGTACTCGTTGTACTTACCGGCAGCCGCGAAGCCGATCCGGTCATAGATCTCGCTGAACTTGTGCAGCGCACGGGACGGGTTCTCGCCGACGAACACGATGCCATCGGCATACTGCAGCACAACCAGGCTGCGGCCACGGGCAATGCCCTTACGGGCGTACTCCGCCCGGTCGGCCATCGCCTGCTGGGGTGAGACATAGAACGGCGTCGACACCGGATTAACCGTCCCTTTCTGTCGAAGTCACTGGACCACCTGAACAGCGAGAGGTACTACAGCAGTTCGGCACGCGGGCCGTCGGGCTGCTCCAGACGCCGCGCCAGAATCGAACGGGCGATCTCGGCGGCCTCCTCCTCCGTCAGCCTGCGGAAACCGTCCTCGGTGATCACGGTGACAATCGGGTAGATCCGACGCGCGACATCGGGACCACCGGTCGCCGAATCGTCGTCCGCAGCGTCGTACAGCGCCTGAATGACCAGCGTCGTCGCGTCCGCCTCACTCAGATCACGGTGGTACAGCTTCTTCATCGCACCGCGAGCGAAGATCGACCCCGACCCAGTCGCCGCGTAACCGTGCTCCTCGGAACGCCCACCCGTCACGTCGTACGAGAAGATGCGCCCCTTCCCCCGGTCCACGTCGAACCCGGCGAACAGCGGCACCACGGCAAGACCCTGCATGGCCATACCGAGGTTCGAACGAATCATGGTGGACAGCCGGTTCGCCTTGCCCTCCAGCGAGAGCTGCGCCCCCTCCACCTTCTCGAAGTGCTCCAGCTCCAGCTGGAACAGCTTCACCATCTCGACGGCGAGACCGGCGGTGCCGGCGATACCGACAGCCGAGTACTCGTCCGCAGGGAACACCTTCTCGATGTCCCGCTGCGCGATGACGTTCCCCATCGTCGCCCGCCGGTCACCGGCGAGCACGACACCACCCGGGAAGGTGACGCCCACGATGGTCGTGCCGTGCGGCGCCTCGGTCGCACCCTGGGTGGGCGGCAACTGCCGCTTGCCCGGGAGCATCTCGGGCTGATGGTCGGAGAGGAAGTCCATGAAGGACGACGACCCGGGCGTCAGGAAGGCAGCCGGTAGACGCCCGGTGCTACGAGTGTTGGCTTCCACGCGTTTCCTTCCACGTATGTCGCAGCCCGCCTTATGACGTCGGGCCGATCCTTGAACTGCCCCAGCGCTGCGTTGCAGCTGAAGCACAGTACGCCTCGGACCCTACCCGTCTCGTGGCAGTGATCCACATGTGCAGGCGGAGCAGACAAACATATGCAGCAGACGCCACCTTGCGAGACGATCAACTCGTCACGCTCAGCTTCGGTGAGGCCGTACTTTCGCATCAGATGGTCTTCTCGCCCCCGAGTCGCCCGGCACGCCTTGCAGCGTGTGGACAAGCCGTCCGAGGCAGTCCCATCGCGGTGCCACTCACTGTGCGGCTTGATCTCTCCGCACGTTCGGCAGAGCTTGTGTCCGGACGGGGCGTCCACCCTTTCCCGCACCGACTTCCCTACGGCCTCCCGGCGGCGCCGGTAGTGCTCAGCGCTGTACTCCGCCACACACTCCCGACACCGCACCTGAAGGCCATCGCGTCGATTCTTGTCCCGCGCGAAAGCGGCAACAGGCAAGTCCCTCTCGCAGCCCGCGCACCGCTTGCCCGGCGTTTCATCAACCATCCCCCGCAACCTTCATTTCGAAGGCCTATTGACCTATCGCCCTCTATTGCCCACCTTTTTGCACAAATGAGCGAACGAAATCCTCGGCGTTCTCCTCTAGTACGTCATCGATTTCATCGAGGACGGAGTCCACGTCGTCGCTCAGCTTCTCCTGGCGCTCCTTGAGGTCTTCGGATACCTGTGCCTCAGGTGCCTCCTCGACCTCCTCGGTGCTGCGCGTCGCCTTCTGCTGTCCGCCGCCGGTGTCCTTGGTCGCCATAACCCTCACCCCGCTCGGTTCGACGTTCTTGATCAGACCCTACAAGCAGGGTCCGACATTGGCCCCGCTGTTGCCACAACGTCCGGGAGCCACCTCGATGATTCCCGGACGCCACACTTTCCACCCTGCCCGGCCGCACCGGACCAGAGGCCCGCTCAGTGGCCCGACAGGACCCTGACCAGGTCTTCTGCCGTGCGGCAGCGGTCCAGGAGCTCTTTCACGTGATTACGCGTTCCGCGAAGCGGCTCCAGGGTTGGGACGCGTTGGAGCGAGTCCCGGCCCGGCAGATCGAAGATCACGGAGTCCCAGGAGGCCGCCGCGACGTCGTCCGCGTACTGCTCCAGGCAGCGTCCGCGGAAGTAGGCGCGGGTGTCCTCCGGGGGCTTCGTGCGGGCCCGCTCGACCTCGTTCTCGTCCAGCAGGCGCTTGATGCGTCCACGGGCCACGAGGCGGTTGTAGAGGCCCTTCTCGGCCCGTACATCGGCGTACTGGAGGTCGACCAGGTGCAGCCTGGCGGCGTCCCAGTCGAGGTCGTCGCGGCGCCGGTAGCCCTCCATGAGTTCCCGCTTGGCGACCCAGTCGAGCTCGCCGGCGAGGCTCATGGGGTCGTTCTCCAGGCGGTTCAGGGTGTCTTCCCAGCGGACGAGGACGTCCTTCGTCTGGTCGTCGGCGTCGGCCCCGTACCGCTCCTCCACGTACTTGCGCGAGAGTTCGAAGTACTCCATCTGCAGTTGTACGGCGGTCAGCGTCCGCCCGCTGCGGAGCTTGACCAGTCGCTTGAGCGTCGGGTCGTGGGAGACCTGGTGAAGGGTGCGTACGGGCTGGTCGACCGCCAGGTCGACGGCGATGAAGCCGTCCTCGATCATGGAAAGGACCAGGGCCGTCGTTCCCAGCTTCAGATAGGTCGAGATCTCCGACAGGTTCGCGTCGCCGATGATCACGTGGAGGCGGCGGTACTTCTCCGCGTCCGCGTGGGGCTCGTCCCGGGTGTTGATGATCGGGCGCTTGAGGGTGGTCTCCAGGCCGACCTCGACCTCGAAGTAGTCCGCGCGCTGGCTGAGCTGGAAGCCGTGTTCGTGGCCGTCCTGGCCGATGCCGACGCGGCCGGCGCCGGTGACGACCTGGCGGGAGACGAAGAACGGCGTGAGGTGGCGCACGATGTCCGAGAAGGGGGTCTCCCGCTTCATCAGGTAGTTCTCGTGCGTGCCGTAGGAGGCGCCCTTGTTGTCGGTGTTGTTCTTGTAGAGGTGGATCGGCTGGGCGCCGGGGAGCTGGGCGGCGCGTTCGGCGGCTTCGGCCATGATGCGTTCGCCGGCCTTGTCCCAGAGGACGGCGTCGCGGGGGTTGGTGACTTCGGGGGAGCTGTATTCGGGGTGTGCGTGGTCGACGTACAGCCGCGCGCCGTTGGTGAGGATGACGTTGGCCAGGCCGATGTCCTCGTCGGTGAGCTGGCTGGAGTCCGCGACCTCGCGGGCGAGGTCAAAGCCTCGGGCGTCGCGCAGCGGGTTCTCCTCCTCGAAGTCCCAGCGGGCCCTGCGGGCCCGGTGCATCGCCGCCGCGTAGGCGTTGACGATCTGGGACGAGGTGAGCATGGCATTGGCGTTGGGGTGGCCGGGGACGGAGATCCCGTACTCCGTCTCGATGCCCATTACTCGCCGTACGGTCATGCGGCCCTCCTTGCCCGGCGGTGTCCTCGGTCGGGGACGCCGCTCAAGTACCGCTGGTGCTCCGGTGCGTGTGCGGTGCCCGTCCCCGCACTGCGCGACTCGGCGGTACGAAAGAGCCTAGAACGCCTTTGCGCTGGTGGGGAGATCATTTGCGTCATTGCCTCGCTCCGGCTGTGGCCTGAAAAACAGTTGGCTGCGGGTACCCGGTGAGGGCACCCGCAGCCACCCCGTTTTTTACAGGTACTGACCGGTGTTGGCCACCGTGTCGATGGAGCGTCCGGTGTCCGCGCCCTGCTTGCCGGTGATGAGCGTACGGATGTAGACGATCCGTTCGCCCTTCTTTCCGGAGATCCGGGCCCAGTCGTCGGGGTTGGTGGTGTTGGGGAGGTCCTCGTTCTCCTTGAACTCGTCCACGCATGCCTGGAGGAGGTGGGAGACGCGGATGCCCTTCTGCTTGTGGTCGAGGAAGTCCTTGATCGCCATCTTCTTGGCCCGGCCCACGATGTTCTCGATCATGGCGCCGGAGTTGAAGTCCTTGAAGTACAGGACTTCCTTGTCACCATTGGCGTAGGTGACTTCCAGGAAGCGGTTCTCGTCGGATTCCGTGTACATGTGTTCCACGGCCGTCTGGATCATGCTCTGGACCGTGGCCACCTTGTCGCCGCCGTGCTCCCCCACGTCCTCGGGGTGCAGCGGGAGCCGCTCGGTGAGGTACTTCTGGAAGATGTCCTTGGCGGATTCGGCGTCCGGACGTTCGATTTTGATCTTCACGTCGAGGCGGCCGGGGCGCAGGATGGCGGGGTCGATCATGTCCTCGCGGTTGGAGGCGCCGATGACGACCACGTTCTGGAGGCCTTCCACTCCGTCGATCTCGGCGAGGAGCTGGGGGACGATGGTGTTCTCCACGTCCGAGCTGACGCCGGATCCGCGGGTGCGGAAGAGGGATTCCATCTCGTCGAAGAAGACGATGACGGGGGTGCCCTCGCTGGCCTTCTCCCTTGCACGCTGGAAGACGAGGCGGATCTGTCGCTCGGTCTCGCCGACGTATTTGTTGAGGAGTTCGGGGCCCTTGATGTTGAGGAAGAAGCTCTTGCCCTGGGCCTGGCCGGTGACTTCGGCGACCTTTTTGGCCAGCGAGTTGGCGACGGCCTTGGCGATGAGTGTCTTTCCGCATCCGGGGGGCCCGTAGAGCAGGACGCCCTTGGGCGGCCTGAGTTCGTGCTCCTTGAAGAGGTCGGGGTGGAGGTACGGGAGTTCGACGGCGTCACGGATCATTTCGATCTGGTTGCCCAGGCCGCCGATCTGCTCGTAGCCGATGTCGGGTACTTCTTCGAGGACGAGTTCCTCGACCTCGCTCTTCGGTACGACTTCGTAGACGTAGCCGGAGCGGGGTTCGAGCAGGAGGGCGTCGCCGGGGCGGATGACGACGTCCAGGAGTGGCTCGGCGAGCCGTACCACCCGTTCCTCGTCGGTGTGCCCCTGTACCAGGGCGCGCTCGCCGTCCTCAAGGATCTCCTTGAGGGTGACGATGTCGCCGACGCTCTCGTACTCCATGGCCTCGACCACGTTGAGAGCTTCGTTGAGCATCACTTCCTGGCCGCGCCGGAGCTCTTCGAGCTCGACGCTGGGGCTGACGTTCACGCGGAGTTTGCGGCCTCCGGTGAAGATGTCGGCCGTGCCGTCCTCGTTGGCGACCAGGAAGACACCGAAGCCTGCCGGGGGCTGTGCCAGCCGGTCGACCTCTTCCTTGAGGGCCACGATCTGGTCGCGGGCCTCTCGGAGTGTGTTGGCGAGCCGCTCGTTCTGCGCGGACACGCCGGCCAGGTTGGTCTGCAGTTCGACGATCCGCTCTTCGAGAATCCTCGTGTGTCGCGGAGAGTCGGCGAGCTTGCGCCGCAGGACGGCGATCTCCTGCTCAAGGTAGGCAATCTGCCCGGACGGGTCGTCGGACCCTCGTCCCGGGCGGATGCCGCGGTTCATGTCGTCGTCGTGGGCTGCCACGGTCCTCACCTCCTCCAAGGGGAGCTGGACGCTTCCAGACCCTACCTGGGTGGGTGTCGATTGAAACCCCTAGATCACAAAGACTGTCGGGGTGTGTCCGATCTTCACCCTTGCGCTCTCCCTCACGCCAGGGGAATACCCACAGAACATGATTGGGAAGCGGCCGGAGGTAGGGTCGAAGTGTTCAACACCCGTCAGAGCTGGGCCGACTTGCCGTCGGATTGTCTTGCTCGGGACAGAAACGGCAGGAGATGTGACCGTGCAGGAGGAGGCCGTGGCCGGCAGCGAGGCGTTGGAGGTCTGGATCGACCAGGACCTGTGCACGGGGGACGGAATCTGTGTCCAGTACGCGCCGGAGGTGTTCGAGCTGGACATCGACGGGCTGGCGTACGTGAAGAGTCCCGGGGACGAGTTGCTGCAGGCCCCGGGGGCGACGACGCCGGTGCCGCTGCCGTTGCTGACGGATGTCGTGGACTCCGCGAAGGAGTGTCCGGGCGACTGTATTCACGTACGTCGGGTTTCGGACAGGGTCGAGGTTTTCGGCCCGGACGCGGAGTGATGGTCCGACCACTCCGCGCCACCACTGGCTGATTTCCTGTCCTCGGCGCTGTCTGGTTCCTCACAGGATCCTGGGTGTACGCGCTTCCGCGGCAGTCACCGGCCGATCAGTTGTTCTCGCGTCACACGCTCTGTGCTCCGGCGGGTGTCGAGCGGAGAAACGCGCCGTTCTTCCACTGCCACTTGGCGAGCTCGTCGACGTCGGGACAGCACCGGGGGACGTCGAGGGACGAGTAGCCGAGGAGTGTGGCCGTGACGGCGCCGCCGCTGACGGTCAGGTCGGTGACGGTGAGGCGGTCCTTGGGGTCGACGAGGGTCGCGACGATGCGTGGCTGCCCGGCGTCGGCGGCCCGGGTGAGGACGTACACGCCGTTGGGCGGGGTGCCGGAGCCGGCGTCGCAGCGCACGGAGGCGACCGTTTCGGGCCTGCCGTCGCCGTCGAGGTCTCCGGTGGCCTTGTTCTGTACGAGGATCGGGAGCGGGCCGCACTGGAGGGGGAAGTCGACTCCGGCGGGGTCGGGGGGTGCCGCGACCGCGGCGGGTCTTCCCGCGGGGCCGGCTGCCTGGGCCGCGGTGGCGGAGCCCGGCTGCAGGGCCGAGGAGAGGGCGACGACGCCGGCCAGGGCGGTGGCCGTGGCGAGCCAGTGGATGGGGCGGGTGTGCGTGTGTGCCAGTTCCGGGACGGCGGATTGCTGCACTCGGAGTGTCTCCCGTGGAGGGCTGTGGCGGTGGGGTGTCCCGCATAGTGCCACACGTCACAGTGCGGGGGAACGGCGGGGTGAGGGGGTGTTCGGTGGCAGCGCCGGTGCCGTGGTGGCGTCAACGGGAAAGAGTTGTGGCCGAGTTCCCGGTGTGGTGCGGGAACTCGGCCACGGTGTCGGTGCGTTGACGCGTCAGCGGCCGTTGCCGCCGTCGGCGTTGGGGCCGGTGTAGTCCTCGCCGTAGGAGCCCTTGGAGGGGCGGCGGCGGCGCATGGGCGGCTCGACGCCGTCGGCGAGGCGGCGGGCGGTGAGCAGGAAGCCGGTGTGGCCGATCATGCGGTGGTCGGGGCGGACGGCGAGGCCCTCGATGTGCCAGTTGCGGACCATCGACTCCCAGGCGCTCGGCTCGTTGAAGCAGCCGATCTCGCGGATGGACTCGACGGTCCGGGCGAGCTGGGTGGTGGTCGCCACGTAGCAGCAGACGATGCCGCCGGGGACGAGCGCCTTGGAGACGGCCTCCAGGCATTCCCAGGGGGCGAGCATGTCGAGGACGACGCGGTCGACGTCGGTGTCGCTGAGGTTGTCCTGGAGGTCGCCTACGGTGAGCTGCCAGGCGGGGTGGGGACCGCCGAAATAGCGCTCGACGTTCTGCTGGGCGATCTCGGCGAAGTCCTCGCGGCGCTCGTAGGAGTGCAGCATGCCCTGATCGCCGATGGCGCGCAGCAGGAAGCTGCTGAGCGAGCCGGAGCCGACTCCCGCTTCGACGACGCGTGCGCCGGGGAAGATGTCGGCGAAGGCCAGGATCTGCCCCGCGTCCTTGGGGTAGACCACGGCGGCGCCGCGGGGCATGGACAGGACGTAGTCGGGGAGCAGGGGGCGCAGCGCGAGGTAGGCGACGTTTCCGGTGGTGCGGACAACGCTGCCCTCGGGTGCGCCGATCAGCTCGTCGTGCGGGAAAGAACCCTTGTGGGTGTGAAAGTTCTTTCCGGCTTCGAGCGTGAACGTGTAGTGGCGGCCCTTGGGGTCGGTCAGCTGAACCTGGTCCCCGACCTTGAAGGGCCCGCGCCTGCGGGCGGCACCGGTCGGTTCGGACATGTGAAGAGCCTACCGGTGTTGTCGGGGGCCGCTGACCATCGGGCTTGTGGGTGCGGGGCCGGTTCGGGAGTCCCGCCCCACGGCTCGGCGGGAGGGGGCTGCCCGACGTCGACCTCGCGACCGGTTTGCGGGCATTCGCCCTGACGGCCGGTGCCGGTTGCGCTTGTGCGGTGGGCGTGCGGTGTCCCGCCGGGCGCCGTGCTGCCGAGGGTGACCGGCTTCGCCGTGGCGGCGGCGTGGGGGGTGTCGGCCGTCCTGCTCGGCGGAGGGGAGGACGGGGCCCGGTACATGGCCCCGTCGCGGGCGGGGATCCCGCTCACCCTCGCCGCGGAGCCGTGCTCTGGTTCGGGCGGGCCATCGCCTTGACGAAGGCGCGTTCCACGTCGGCCGCCGAGAGGACTCCGTAGATCTCGCCGGAGTCCTCCACGACCAGGTACTCGGTGGCGGGGGTCGCGCGCAGGGCGTCGAGGAGTTCCTCGCCGGAGAGTTCCGCGGAGACCCGCATGCCGTCGGTGAGGTCCTGGGCGAGGCCGCTGACGGAGACCCAGGGGCGGCGGTGTTCGGGTACGCCGACGATGGCGGCCTCGCGGACGAGGGAAAGGGGTTCTCCGTCGGGGTCGACGACGACCAGGGCGCGGGCGCCGGCGTCGTTGGCACGGCGCAGGGCCTCGGACAGGGGGGTGTTGGTCTCGACGGGGACGGCGCGGCGGGTGAGGTTGCGGGCGCGCAGTTCCGGGAGGTGTTCGCGCAGGCGGGCCATGCGGAGGCTGTTGCCTGCGCCGGTCCAGATGATCGCGGCGAGGATCGCGGCGAGCAGGGCGTCGGTGACGGTGTCCATGCCGACGCTGTCCTCGGCGTCGGCGCCGAGCGCGCCGGCCTGGGTGAGCAGCGGGAGTCCGATGAGGACGGAGACTGCGAGGGCGCGGCCGACCCAGGCGGCGGCGATCGTACCGGTCATGGGTTTGCCGGTGATCTTCCAGACGACGGCGCGGAGCATACGGCCGCCGTCGAGGGGCAGGCCGGGCAGGAGGTTGAAGGCGGCCACGATGAGGTTGGAGATCATCAGGCCGGCCAGCAGGACGCCGGGGACGGTGCCGGGTTCGACGGTCTGGAGGGCGACGTAGAAGACGCCCGCGAGGATCAGGGAGAGGAGCGGGCCGACGAAGGCGAGGACGAATTCGCGGCCGGGGGTCTCGGACTCCTTCTCGATCTCGGAGACGCCGCCGAAGAACTGGAGCTGGATGCGGCGTACCGGGAGTTTGAAGCGGAGGGCGGCGACGGTGTGGGCGAGTTCGTGGACGAGGACGGAGGCGTAGAAGGCGACAGCGAAGAAGAGGGAGACGAGGTAGCGGACGGCGCCGAGTTCGGGCAGGACGCGGTCGAGCTGGCCGCCGAAGACCCAGGTGATGAGGGCGGCGACGAGGAACCAGCTGGGAGCGACGTAGACGGGCACTCCGAAGGGGCGTCCCATGAGGAGTCCGCCGCCAGGGTCCTTGGGCTTCCGGGGGGCGCGGGACCTGGTGAGACGGGCGGTGGGACCTGTGCGGCCGGGGGTGTCGGCGGGGGCGTCCGGTTTCGGGGGTCGCGGGGCGGCCGGTTCGTCGGTGTCGCTGGGCTCGTCGGGCGGCGTGGGTTTCGCGTCGGGCTTCCCGGTCTCCGCGACCCGGGTGTCGGTCGTCGCGGGTTCGGGGTGGGCGGGGTCGGTGGTCGGCGCCGTACCGCCGGTGTGGCGGTCGGTCGCCTGGTCCTTGCCGGAGCGCGGCTGTCCGCTCCCGCCGCTCTCGTCCACGGTGTCCCCTTGTCGGATGTGTCTCCCTTTTCCGCTCCGGGGCGGAAGGGCCTCGGGTCGATGGTATGCGGCCGTCGTGACGGGTTCCGCCCCGGCACCCCTGTGTTCGCCGGGGTGTTGTGGTGGGGGTGTGGCGGTGGGTGGGTCACTGTCAGTGGCGGGCCGTATGGTCGTCGTCATGGAAATGAGCACCGAGGGCGTCGCCGGGTCCGTCTCGCCGGTCGCGCTGCCCTCCGCGCCGGCGTCGCTGTCGCCCTCTCGGGCCAGTGACTTCATGCAGTGTCCGTTGCTGTACCGGTTCCGGGTGATCGACCGGTTGCCGGAGAAGCCGAGTGAGGCGGCGACGAGAGGCACGCTGGTGCACGCGGTGTTGGAGCGGCTGTTCGACGCGCCGGCGGCCGAGCGGACGGCGCCGCAGGCGAAGTCGTTGATCCCGGGTCAGTGGGACCGGCTGCGGGAATCGCGGCCGGAGGTGGTGGAGCTGTTCGCGGACGATCCGGACGGGGAACGGCTGGCGCGGTGGCTGGGTGAGGCGGAGCGCCTGGTGGAGCGCTGGTTCGGGCTGGAGGATCCGACGCGGCTGGAGCCGGCCGAGCGTGAGCTGTTCGTCGAGGCGGAGCTGGATTCCGGGCTGAAGCTGCGGGGGATCATCGACCGGGTCGATGTGGCGCCCACGGGCGAGGTGCGGATCGTCGATTACAAAACGGCGAAGGCGCCGCGTCCGGAGTACGCGGAGGGCGCGCTGTTCCAGATGAAGTTCTACGCGCTCGTCGTGTGGCGCCTGAAGAACGTGGTGCCGCGGCGGCTTCAGCTGGTGTATCTCGGCAGTGGGGACGTGCTGACGTACGACCCGGTGATGGCCGATCTGGAGCGGGTGGAGCGGAAGCTGCTGGCGTTGTGGGAGGCGATCCGGGAGGCCACGGAGACGGGGGTGTGGCGGCCCCGGCCGACGAAGCTGTGCGGTTGGTGCGATCACCAGGCGGTGTGTCCGGAGTTCGGGGGGACTCCCCCGGCCTATCCGTTGCCGGTGCGGGTGGCTCCGCCAAAAGCGCCGTAGTCAGCTGCGGGCTCGGTGGGGGCTGGTCGCGCCGTTCCCCGCGCCCCTTTCGGGGCGCGTTGCGGCACAGGGCAGAATGACGGTGGACTAACGAAGGAGACTTACGTGGCCATCCGCGTCCTACTTGTCGACGACCAGCCGCTGCTGCGTACCGGGTTCCGGATGATTCTGGAGGCCGAGCAGGACATCGCGGTTGTCGGCGAGGCCGGAGACGGTCTTCAGGCGATCGACCAGGTGCGTGCCCTGCAGCCCGATGTGGTTCTGATGGACATCCGTATGCCGCGGATGGATGGTGTGGAAGCGACTCGGCAGATCACCGGGCCGGGGCGGGACGGGCCGGCGAAGGTGCTGGTGCTGACGACCTTCGATCTCGACGAGTACGTGGTGGAGGCGCTGCGGGCCGGTGCCAGTGGCTTCCTGCTCAAGGACGCGCCGGCGAACGAGCTGGTGCAGGCGATCCGGGTGGTGGCCTCGGGCGAGGCGATGCTCGCGCCGAGCATCACGCGTCGTCTGCTGGACAAGTACGCGGGGCATCTGCCGTCGGGTGACGAGCCGGTGCCGGACGCGCTGCACACGTTGACCGAGCGTGAGGTCGAGGTGCTGAAGCTGGTGGCGCGGGGGCTGTCGAACGCGGAGATCGCCGCCGATCTGTTCGTCAGTGAGACGACGGTCAAGACGCACGTCGGGCATGTGCTGACCAAGCTGGGGCTGCGCGACCGGGTGCAGGCCGCGGTGTACGCGTACGAGAGCGGGCTGGTGCGCCCCGGCGCGCAGTAGCCGGACTGACGTGTACGTGTGTACGACGACGAGGGCGCCCCTTCCGGGAAGGAAGGGGCGCCCTCGTTCGTGTGCGGGCCGTGTCAGCCCTTGTTGATCTCCCAGAAGCGGAAGACGGTCGAGGCGTCGAGGCAGTACTCCAGGCCGTAGACGTTGTCGCGGACGACGGCGTACTGCTTGGCCTGCCAGACGGGGAGGATCGGGACCTCCTTGGCGACGATGTCCTGGAGTTCACCGAAGTCCGCGTCGGTCGCTGCGCGGTCGCTCTGGGCGGCGGTGCCGGGGACGAGGGTGTCGGTGATGGTGCTGTTGGTGAAGTTGTTGCCGAGGACGTTGCCCTCGCCGAAGAAGGGGGCGGTGAAGTTGTCGGCGTCGGGGTAGTCCGGCACCCAGCCCTTCACGTACACGCCGTACTTGCCGGCTTCGATGTCCTTCTCGTACTGCGCGAAGGGGACGGACTTGACGGTCGCCTCGAACAGGCCGCTGGCGTTGAGCTGCTTGGCGATGGCCTTGAACTCGTCGTCGGTGGCGGGGCCGTAGCGGGACGGGGTCGACCAGAGGGTCAGCTTGACCCTGTCGGTGATGCCGTCGGCCTGGAGGGCCGCCTGGGCCTTGGCCTTGGAGGGGCGGGCGCCGTAGGTGTCGAAGAAGGCGGTGTTGTGACCGGCTATACCGGCCGGGATGATCGAGTAGAGGGGGGTCGCCGTGTCCTCGTAGACCTGGTCGACGAGGGCCTCGCGGTCGAGGAGGTGGGCGATGGCCTTGCGTACGCCGATCTTTCCGGCGACCGGGTCGTCCATGTTGAAGACGAGGTGCTGGACCTCGGCGCTGGTGCCCTCGACGATGTCGATGCCCTCGTTGCCGCCGGCGTTCTCGATGTCGGCTATGTCGCCGGCCTTGAGGCCTCGGTAGGCGATGTCGATGTCCTTGTCGACGATCGCCTGCTTCAGCTTGGTCTGGTCGCCGTGGAAGAACTTGAGGGTGACACCGGAGTTATGGACCTCGGCGGTGCCCTTGTAGTTCGGGTTGACGGAGAAGACCGCGCTGTCGTCGTCGAACGAGTCGAGCCTGTAGGGGCCGGAGCCGACGGCTTCGCCGTCCTTGCGCAGACCGTCCTCGTCGTACTGGCGGTGGTCGACGATCGAGCCGGCGCCGGAGGCGATCTTGCTGGGGAAGGTGGCGTCGGGCACCTTGAGGTTGAAGACGACGGTCTTCTCGTCCGGGGTGGCCACCGAGCCGAGCATCGGGAACATGATCGCGGGGCCCGCGGCGTCGTTGATCTTCAGCATGCGGTCGAAGGAGAACTTCACGTCCTCCGAGGTGAGCGCGGAGCCGTTGCTGAACTTCAGGCCGTCGCGCAGGGTGCACTTGTACACCCTGGTCTGCGAGTCGCTGAAGGCGCACTCCTTGGCCGCCTCGGGCTGCGGTTCGGTGCCCCCGTTGGGGAAGCTCAGCAACGACTGGAAGACGTTGTTGAACAGCAGCCAGGAGCCGGGGTCGTAGCCGGAGGCCGGGTCGGTCGCCAGCACGTCATCAGACATGCCCATGACCACCGTGGAGCCGTCGGCTCCCGAGTCGCCGTTCTCCGAGCCGCATCCGGTCAGCAGGCCGGAGGCCAGCCCCGCCACGATGGGCAGGACTGGCCACTGGTTACGCAGGTTCACGTGGAAGTGCCTTGTCGTCGGGTCTTGGATACCCGGGACCGTCCCGGTCCCGGGTCGGGACATACGCGTCGGACGGGTGCGCGGGTCAGTTGCTCACACCGCGGCCGAGTTCCCAGAGCTGGAGCGTGGACGCGGAGTTGAGGGCCCACTCGGCGCCGGTGATGCCGTCGCGTGCGGCGATGTACTGGTTGCCCTGCCACAGCGGCAGCACGGGTACGTCGTCGGCCACGATGTCCTGGATGTCCGTGAGGCTCGTGGAGGCCGTCAGGCGGTCGGCCTGGCGACGGGACTCGGGGATCAGGCTGTCGCGGATCCTGGCGTTGGCGTACGGCAGGTTGAGGAAGTTGTCCTTGTCGAGGAACGGCGCGAGGTAGTTGTCGGCGTCGGGGAAGTCCGGGAACCAGCCCATCCCGTAGACGTCGTACTCGCCTTCCTTCTCGGCCGGGCGGAAGGTGGACCAGGGGGCGCCCTTGATGGTGACCTTGAACAGTCCGCTCGCGTTGAGCTGCTTCTGCAGTTCCTCGAACTCCTGCTTGGTCGCCGAGCCGTAGTGGTCGGTCGTGTAGTGCAGCGTCAGTTTCACCGGGGTGGTGACACCGGCGTTCTCCATCAGGGTTTTGGCCTTGATGTCGCTCGGCTCGCCGTACTTGTTGAAGAAGGAGTTCGAGTGGCCGGTGATGGTGGCCGGGACCAGCGAATAGAGCGGCTGGGCCTCGTCGCCGTACACCTTGGAGACGAGTTCGGCGCGGTTGATGATCTGGGCCATCGCCTGGCGGACCGCTTTCGTCTTCACCGTGGGTGCGTCGGTGTTGAAGGCGAGGTAGCGGATTTCGAGACCGGGCATCTCGACGAGGTCGATGTCGCCGGCCGAGTCGTCGTCGAGCTTTTTGATCTGCTCGGGAGACATCGTGCGGGTCATCAGGTCGATGTCGCCCTTGGAGAGCGCGGTGCCCATGTCGGCCGCGTCCGCGAAGGAACGCATTTCGACCTTGTCGTTCTTCGGCGTCAACTGACCCTTGTAATAAGAGTTCTTGGTGAAGACGGCCTTGACGAGTTCGTCGTCCTTTACCTCGGCGTGCAGTGTGTACGGGCCGGAGCCGTCGACGTCGAAGCCGTCGCGCAGCTTGTCCTTGGCGTAGTCGTCCGGGTTGACGATGCCCGCGACCGGGGTGGACAGCTTGAACGGGAAGGTGGCGTCGGCGGTCTTGAGGTGGAAGATGACCTCGCGGTCGCCCTTGGTCTCGACGGTGTCGATCGTGGACAGCAGGGCGAACACACCGCTGTCGGCCTGGATCCGCCGGGCCCGGTCGATGGAGAACTTCACGTCGGACGCCGTGACGGCCTCGCCGTTGGAGAACTTGAGGTCCTTGCGCAGGGTGCAGGCGTAGCGCTCGTTGCCGCTGTCGGTGAACCCGCACTTCTCGGCGGCCTCGGGCGCCGGTTCGCCGTCGCCACGCGGCTGGACCATGAGGGTCTGCACGGTCTGGCGCAGGATGTTCCAGGTGCCGACGTCGTAGGCGTAGGCGGGGTCGATCGGTGCCGGGGCCTCCTTCGAGGCGGTGAACCGGTCCGTGGTGCCGACGACGATCGCGTCACCGCTGCTGCCCCCGCCGTCGACTCCGCCGCAGGCGGCCAGCACCGGAGCGAGCAGGCCGACCACTGTCGGCAGCACCAAGGTCTTGCGGTTCATGCTCGGGGTTCTCCAGGCTGTCGATCCCCGGGACCCGGCGGGCATGGGGTGGCGCACGCGGGTAAGGGATTGTGTCGATGTTCTCCCGACGAGGTTAGTCCGGACCGCGGAGGGGCCCGCATGCAGCCGGAGTTGAGGGCTCATCACGCTGCGAAACCGGGCGTGGACGCACCGAAAAACCGACGGCGGAAGGATTCAGCGCAGGCTCTCCCCAAACGGGACACAAAGGCATGCCACGAGCCCCCGAACGGAGTGCGTGTACACGGCACTTGTCGCCTGTCGAGACCCTGACGCGTGGCGAACCTCACACGTTCGGGACCACTGGACACTTAGGTGAATTCGGCACCGGCAGAGTTCGCGAGGGGGCTCAATTCTCATGTGATGGCCCGCCCGTTCATCCGCGCGTTATCCGCATTCGATCGGGCACACTCGGTAAACGCGTCAGGGCATTTCCGTCATCAGGCGTTCCTCATCAGCCCGTGCAGAAAGGGCAGGTCGACTTCTTCCAGGGAGGTCACGATCGTGCGGCGCGTGCCGGGGGCGATGGGCGCGACCGACGGCACGGCCACGACATGGCAGCCGGCGGCCTCGGCGGCTGCCACCCCGGTCGCCGTGTCCTCGACGACGGCACATCTCGCCGGGTCGGCGCCGAGTCCGGCGGCGGCGATCAGATAGGGGTCGGGATAGGGCTTCGTCCGCTCCACCTCGTCGCCGGCGATGCTCAGGGCGAAGTGCTGCGGGCCCAGGGAGCCCAGGACGCGGTCGATGATCCGGCGGTGCGAGGCGGAGACGAGGGCCGTCGGGATCTCGTGCGCGGAGAGTTCGGCGAGGAGGCGGGCGGCGCCCGGCATCAGGGGCAGGGCGCGGTCGATACGGTCCTCGAACCCGTCGTTGAGCAGTACCGAGAGTTCGGCGAAGGTGATGTCGGCACCGGTGGCCTCGATGAGGAAACCGGCGCTGCGGGTCATGGGACCGCCGACCACCACATGGCGCCAGGAGTCGTCGAGGGTGTGACCGAGACCGGCGAAGATCTCGACCTCGACGTCCCACCAGAAGCCCTCGGTGTCCACCAGGGTGCCGTCCATGTCGAGGAGTACGGCCTGCAGTGCTGAGCCTTCGGCCGAACGGGTTCCGAGTGCGGGAACCGTGCTGGTCATCCTGGCGCACCTCCTTGAGGGACGATCAGGCCGGTTGCCCCTGAGTGCACAGAGGGCAACCGGCCTGCGGTGGACCGTCAAGTGTACGTCTTGTCCGATCAGCGTGCGCCGGAGACTCAGCGGGCGTTGAAGTACTTCGCCTCGGGGTGGTGGATGACGATGGCGTCGGTCGACTGTTCGGGGTGCAGCTGGAACTCCTCGGAGAGGTGGACGCCGATGCGCTCGGGCCTGAGGAGGTCGGCGATCTTGGCGCGGTCCTCCAGGTCGGGACAGGCGCCGTAGCCGAGGGAGAAGCGGGCGCCCCGGTACTTGAGGGCGAACATGTCCTCGACATCGGCGGGGTCCTCGGCGGCGAAGCCGAGTTCGGAGCGGACGCGTGCGTGCCAGTACTCGGCGAGGGCCTCGGCCAACTGGACGGACAGGCCGTGCAGTTCGAGGTAGTCGCGATAGGAGTTCGCCTCGAAGAGCTTGGCGGTCTCCTCGCCGATCCGGTTGCCGACGGTGACGATCTGGAGGCCCACGACGTCGATCTCGCCGGACTCCTCCGGGCGGAAGAAGTCGGCAAGGCACAGCCGGCGGCCCCGGCGCTGGCGGGGGAACGTGAACCGCGTCCGTTCGTTGCCCTGGTCGTCGAGGATGATCAGGTCGTCGTCCTTGGAGACGCACGGGAAGTAGCCGTAGACGACGGCCGCCTCCAGCAGGCTCTCCGTCTGGAGCTTGTCCAGGAGACCGCGCAGCCGGGGGCGGCCCTCGGTCTCGGCCAGCTCCTCGTAGGTGGGGCCGTCGCCGGTGCGGGCCTGCTTGAGGCCCCACTGGCCCTTGAAGAGGGCGCCCTCGTCGAGCCAGCTCGCGTACTCCTTGAGCTGGATGCCCTTGATGACACGGGTGCCCCGGAAGGGCGGGGTGGGGACGGGGTTGTCGGTGGCGACGTCGGAGCGGACGTGCCCTTCCTCGGGGCGTTCCTCGACCTCTACGGCGGCACTCGCGCGGACGCGGCGCTGCTTGAGCTCGGGCAGCTTGGCGCCGGGGACGCCGCGCTTGACGCCGATCAGGGCGTCCATGAGGCGCAGGCCCTCGAAGGCGTCACGGGCGTAGCGGACCTCGCCCTCGTAGATCTCGTGCAGGTCCTGCTCGACGTAGGCGCGGGTGAGGGCCGCGCCGCCGAGGATCACCGGATAGTCGGCGGCCAGCTTGCGCTGGTTGAGCTCCTGGAGGTTCTCCTTCATGATCACGGTGGACTTGACCAGGAGTCCGGACATGCCGATGACGTCGGCCCTGTGCTCCTGCGCCGCTTCGAGGATCGCGGAGACCGGCTGCTTGATGCCGATGTTGACGACGTTGTAGCCGTTGTTGGTGAGGATGATGTCGACGAGGTTCTTGCCGATGTCGTGGACGTCGCCGCGGACCGTGGCGAGCACGATGGTGCCCTTGCCCTCGTCGTCCGTCTTCTCCATGTGCGGTTCGAGGTGGGCCACGGCCGTCTTCATGACCTCGGCGGACTGCAGCACGAACGGGAGCTGCATCTGGCCGGAGCCGAAGAGCTCGCCGACGACCTTCATGCCCTCCAGGAGGGTGTCGTTGACGATGTCGAGGGCGGGGCGGGTCGTCAGGGCCTCGTCGAGGTCGTTCTCCAGGCCGTTCTTCTCGCCGTCGATGATGCGGCGCTGCAGTCGCTCGTCCAGGGGCAGGGCGAGGAGTTCCTCGGCGCGGCCGTCCTTCATCGACTTGGTGTTGACGCCCTCGAAGAGGGCCATCAGCTTCTGCAGCGGGTCGTAGTCCTCGGTCCGCCGGTCGTGGATCAGGTCGAGGGCGGTGGTCACCTGCTCCTCGTCGAAGCGGGCGATCGGCAGGATCTTCGAGGCGTGGACGATCGCCGAGTCCAGGCCGGCCTTGACGCACTCGTCGAGGAAGACGGAGTTCAGCAGGACGCGGGCGGCCGGGTTCAGTCCGAAGGAGATGTTGGACAGGCCGAGGGTGGTCTGTACGTCCGGGTGGCGGCGCTTGAGTTCGCGGATCGACTCGATCGTGGCGATGCCGTCCTTGCGGGACTCCTCCTGGCCGGTGCAGATCGTGAAGGTGAGGGTGTCGATGAGGATGTCCGACTCGCGGATCCCCCAGTTCGTCGTCAAATCCTCGATCAGTCGCTCGGCGATGGCGACCTTGTGCTCGACGGTACGGGCCTGGCCCTCTTCGTCGATGGTCAGCGCGATCAGCGCGGCGCCGTGCTCCTGGGCCAGCTTGGTGACCTTCGCGAAGCGGGACTCCGGTCCGTCGCCGTCCTCGTAGTTCACCGAGTTGATGACGGCCCGGCCGCCCAGCTTCTCCAGGCCCGCCCGGAGGACGGGAACCTCGGTGGAGTCCAGGACGATCGGCAGCGTGGAGGCGGTGGCGAAGCGGCCCGCGAGCTCCTCCATGTCGGCGACGCCGTCGCGGCCCACGTAGTCCACGCAGAGGTCGAGCATGTGCGCGCCCTCGCGGATCTGGTCGCGGGCCATCTCGACGCAGTCGTCCCAGCGCGCGTCGAGCATGGCCTCCCGGAACTTCTTGGAACCGTTGGCGTTGGTGCGCTCGCCGATCGCCATGTACGAGATGTCCTGGCGGAACGGGACCGTCTGGTAGAGCGAGGCGGCGCCGGGCTCCGGCTGGGGGTGGCGCTCGACGGGCGTGGCGCCCTGCACGCGCTCCACGAGCTTTCGCAGGTGCTCCGGGGTGGTACCGCAGCAGCCGCCGACCAGGTTCAGGCCGTAGTCCTGTACGAAGGTGTCCTGGGCTTCGGCCAGGCCCTCGGGATCGAGCGGGAAGTGTGCGCCGTCCTTGGTGAGGATCGGCAGGCCTGCGTTGGGCATGCAGAGCAACGGGGTGCGCGAGTGGCGGGACAGATAGCGCAGGTGCTCGCTCATCTCGGCGGGGCCGGTCGAGCAGTTCAGCCCGATCATGTCGATGCCGAGCGGTTCGAGCGCGGTCAGTGCTGCACCGATCTCCGAGCCGAGGAGCATCGTGCCCGTGGTCTCGAAGGCCATCGAGACCAGCAGAGGCACGTCGAGGCCGGTCGCCTCCATGGCACGGCGGGCGCCTACGATCGACGACTTCGTCTGGAGGAGATCCTGCGTGGTCTCCACGATCAGGGCGTCGGCGCCGCCCGCCAGGAGTCCCTCGGCGTTCGCCTGGAAACCGTCGCGGAGGGTGAGGTAGTCGATGTGTCCGAGGGAGGGCAGCTTGGTGCCGGGGCCGATCGAGCCGAGGACCCAGCGTTGACGGCCGTCACGGGCGCCGAAGTCGTCGGCGGTCTCGCGGGCGATGCGGGCACCGGACTCGGACAGTTCGTACACGCGCTCGGCGATGTCGTATTCGGCCGCCGCTGTGTGGTTGGCACCGAAGGTGTTCGTCTCGACGCAGTCGACGCCCACGGCGAAGTACGCCTCGTGGACGGAGCGGACGATGTCGGGACGGGTGAGGTTCAGGATCTCGTTGCAGCCTTCGAGGTTCTCGAAGTCCTCCATCGTCGGGTCCTGAGCCTGCAGCATGGTGCCCATCGCACCGTCGGCCACCACCACTCGGGTGGCGAGTGCGTCCCGGAGGGCGGACACACGGGTCCTGTTGTCGGTGGAAGGGGCGGACGACGAGGCGGCCATGTAAGGGCTCCCTGGAGTGCGACGGCTGTCGGCTTTGCGCCTTCCCCGGGAAGACGCACGCGGCCAGGGTAGCCCGGTACGGGGCCGTATGGTCAGGGCGTCCACGGGACGGACGGACGTGGCGCGTGCGCCGGGGCCGACCGCTCACGGCGTGGGCAGGGCGTGACATGGATGTGCGCGAGATGTAACAGGTGTCGACGAGCCATTGGCGGGTGGTCGACATGGACCGGTAGTGTTCGACATTGCCGAACGGCGGCAGCGAACGCCGGTTGCTGGCGGTCGAAGGGGACGGAGGCAGGACGGCGATGGCACGGAACATCCAGTCGCTCGAACGGGCGGCGGCGATGCTGCGGCTCCTCGCGGGCGGCGAGCGTCGGCTCGGCCTCTCGGACATCGCCTCGTCCCTCGGCCTCGCCAAGGGCACCGCCCACGGCATCCTGCGCACCCTCCAGCATGAGGGCTTCGTCGAACAGGAGGCCGCGTCCGGGCGCTACCAGCTGGGCGCCGAACTGCTGCGCCTGGGCACCACCTACCTGGACGTCCACGAGCTGCGCGCACGCGCCCTGGTGTGGACCGACGACCTGGCCCGCTCCAGCGGCGAGAGCGTCCACCTGGGCGTCCTGCACCAGCGGGGCGTGCTGATCGTGCACCACGTCTTCCGCCCCGACGACAGCCGGCAGGTACTGGAGGTCGGGGCCATGCAGCCCCTGCACTCCACAGCCCTGGGCAAGGTCCTGTCGGCCTACGACCCGGTCGCGCACAGCGAGGTCCTGGAGGCCGAGCGCAAGCCGTTCACCGACCGGACGATCAGCGACCTGGACGGCTTCGAGGGCGTCCTGGACCTCACCCGCGCGCGCGGGTACGCGGCCGACGTGGAGGAGACCTGGGAGGGCGTGGCGTCCATCGCCGCCCCCATCCACGACCGGCGGCGGATGCCGGTCGGCGCGGTGGGCGTGACCGGCGCGGTGGAACGGCTCTGCCGGGAGGGTGAGCTGCGCCCGGAGCTGATCGCGGCGGTGCGGGACTGCGCCCGCGCGGTGTCACGCGATCTGGGCGCGGGACGGTTCTGACAGGTCGGACGCGCTGGCGGGTCTGAGTGTCCGACTGGCCTGACGCTCCGACAGTTTCTGAAGGTTCATACGAGAGCGGCCGGGACATCTTGGATGTTCCGGTCTTTTCGTGTGCGGGGCGTGCGCGGTCGGACGCGGGTCGCGACCGGCGCAAGATCGATAGCTCACACCAATCAATAACGATCGTGTTTTCGATAACAGAGCTCTTGACGCGCCTGTAACACCAGAGCAAGACTCCCGTCCATCGGTCGACATTGTCGAACACCGACCGGCAATAGGCGTTAGAGTGTGACAACGCCAAGGGCCGGCAGCTCTCCCCCTGGAACGAAGGACAAAGGAGTCGCGGGTGTCCAGCTCCGACATCTTCATCGGCGAGACCATAGGTACCGCCATACTCATCCTGCTCGGCGGCGGCGTCTGTGCCGCCGTCACGCTGAAGGCCTCCAAGGCCCGCAACGCCGGCTGGCTCGCCATCACCTTCGGGTGGGGTTTCGCCGTACTGACGGCCGTATACACCTCGGCGCCGCTCTCCGGCGCCCACCTCAACCCGGCCGTGACCCTCGCGCTCGCGCTCAAGAAGGACGGCATCGACTGGAGCGACGTCCCGGTCTACTGGGGCGGGCAGCTGCTCGGCGCCATGATCGGCGCGGCCCTGGTCTGGATCGTCTACTACGGCCAGTTCCTCGCGCACCTGACCGACAACGAGATCGTCGGTACTCCGGCCGAGAAGTCCGTCGAGGCGCAGGAGAAGGGGGCCGGTCCGGTCCTGGGAATCTTCTCCACGGGTCCCGAGATCCGCGTGGCCTGGCAGAACGTCGCCACCGAGGTCATCGGCACCATCGTGCTGGTGCTCGCCGTCCTCACGCAGGGCCTCAACGACAGCGGCAAGGGACTGGGCGTCCTGGGTGCCCTGATCACCTCGCTCGTCGTCGTCTCGATCGGTCTCTCCCTCGGTGGCCCGACCGGCTACGCGATCAACCCGGCCCGTGACCTCGGTCCGCGCATCGTGCACGCACTCCTGCCCCTGCCCAACAAGGGCGGCTCCGACTGGTCCTACGCCTGGGTCCCGGTGGTCGGTCCGCTGATCGGCGGCGCCATCGCTGCGGGCATCTACAACGTCGCTTTTGCTTAGAGCAGCTAGAACAATCAAGGCAGCCTCGAGCAGCAACGCCGTAAGCCAGTCCCTCACCCACGGACCTCTCAGGAGCACACAGTGACCGACGCGCACACCGCCGGCCCGTTCATCGCGGCCATCGACCAGGGCACCACCTCCAGCCGCTGCATCGTCTTCGACCGGGACGGCCGGATCGTCTCCGTCGACCAGAAGGAGCACGAGCAGATCTTCCCGAAGCCGGGCTGGGTGGAGCACGACGCCACCGAGATCTGGACGAACGTCGAGGAGGTCGTCGCCGGAGCCATCTCCAAGGCCGGCATCACCCGCGACGACATCAAGGCCATCGGCATCACCAACCAGCGCGAGACCACGCTGCTCTGGGACAAGAACACCGGTCAGCCCGTCCACAACGCCATCGTCTGGCAGGACACCCGTACCGACACGCTCTGCAAGGAGCTCGGTCGCAATGTCGGGCAGGATCGTTTCCGCCGAGAGACCGGCCTGCCGCTGGCCTCGTACTTCGCCGGCCCCAAGGCCCGCTGGCTGCTCGACAACGTCGAGGGCCTGCGTGCGCGTGCCGAGGCCGGGGACATCCTCTTCGGCACGATGGACAGCTGGGTCATCTGGAACCTGACGGGCGGTGTCAACGGCGGTCACCACGTCACCGACGTCACCAACGCCTCCCGCACCATGCTGATGAACCTGCACACGCTGGAGTGGGACCCGAAGATCGCCGAGTCGATCGGTGTCCCGCTGTCGATGCTCCCGGAGATCCGCTCCTCCGCCGAGGTGTACGGCGAGGTCACCGGCGGCAAGCTGGGCGACCTGCTCGGCGGCATCCCGGTCGCCTCCGCGCTCGGCGACCAGCAGGCGGCCCTGTTCGGCCAGACCTGTTTCGCCGAGGGCGAGGCCAAGTCGACGTACGGCACCGGCACGTTCATGCTGATGAACACCGGCGACAAGATCATCAACTCCTACAGCGGCCTGCTGACCACGGTCGGCTACCGCATCGGCGACCAGGCCCCGGTCTACGCCCTGGAGGGCTCGATCGCGGTCACCGGTTCGCTGGTGCAGTGGATGCGCGACCAGATGGGCCTGATCTCCACCGCCGCCGAGATCGAGACGCTCGCGTCGTCGGTCGAGGACAACGGCGGCGCCTACTTCGTGCCGGCCTTCTCCGGTCTGTTCGCCCCGTACTGGCGCTCCGACGCCCGCGGTGTGATCGCCGGCCTGACCCGGTACGTCACGAAGGCGCACCTCGCGCGCGCCGTGCTGGAGGCGACCGCCTGGCAGACCCGTGAGATCACGGACGCCATGACCAAGGACTCGGGCGTCGAGCTCGCGGCCCTCAAGGTCGACGGCGGCATGACCTCCAACAACCTGCTGATGCAGACCCTCTCGGACTTCCTGGACGCGCCGGTGGTGCGCCCGATGGTCGCCGAGACGACCTGCCTCGGTGCCGCCTACGCCGCCGGTCTCGCCGTCGGCTTCTGGACCAACACCGACGACCTGCGCGCCAACTGGCGCCGGGCCGCCGAGTGGACCCCCAACATGGACGCGGCCAAGCGCGACCGTGAGTACAAGAGCTGGCTCAAGGCCGTCGAGCGGTCCATGGGCTGGCTCGAAGACAGCTCTGTCGAGGAGTAAGAAACACATGACCAGCCAGTCCACCCTGCAGTCCGTGCCTGCCCTCGGTACGCACCCGGCCTTCGGCTCCAACCCGAGCCGCGCCGAGACCCGGGAGCAGCTCTCCAAGGCGACGTACGACCTTCTCGTGATCGGCGGTGGCATCCTCGGCATCTCGACTGCCTGGCATGCCGCGCAGTCCGGGCTGCGGGTGGCTCTGGTCGACGCCGGCGACTTCGCCGGCGCCACCTCCTCCGCCTCGTCCAAGCTTCTCCACGGCGGTCTGCGCTATCTGCAGACCGGCGCGGTGAAGCTGGTGGCGGAGAACCACTTCGAGCGCCGTGCGGTGTCCCGTCAGGTGGCCCCCCATCTGGCGAACCCGCTCACGTTCTACCTCCCCGTGTACAAGGGCGGGCCGCACGGCGCGGCGAAGCTCGGGGCGGGCGTCTTCGCCTACTCCGCCCTGTCCGCCTTCGGTGACGGCGTCGGCCACCTGCTGTCGCCGGCCAAGGCCGCGCAGGACGTGCCCGAGCTGCGCACCGAGAACCTCAAGGCCGTGGCCGTGTACGGCGACGGTCAGATGAACGACGCGCGCATGGCGCTGATGACGGTCCGTGCGGCCGTCGAGGCGGGCGCTGTCGTGCTCAACCACGCCGAGGTGTCGGGGCTGCGCTTCACCAGGGGCCGGGTCACCGGTGCCGACCTGCGCGACCGTCTCTCCGGCGACGACTTCGGCGTCAACGCCCGGCTCGTGCTCAACGCCACCGGCCCGTGGGTCGACCACCTGCGCAGGATGGAGAACCCGGACGCGGCGCCGTCCATCCGGCTGTCGAAGGGCGCGCACCTGGTCCTGAAGCGGACGTCTCCGTGGAAGGCGGCGCTGGCCACCCCGATCGACAAGTACCGCATCACCTTCGCCCTCCCCTGGGAGGACATGCTCCTGCTCGGCACCACCGACGAGGTGTTCGAGGGCGACCCGGCGGACGTCGCGGTCACCGAGAAGGACACGGCTCAGATCCTCGACGAGGCCGCGTTCTCCGTGCGCGACCAGCAGCTCTCCCCCGACTTGATCACGTACTCCTTCGCGGGACTTCGGGTGCTGCCGGGTGGCCCCGGTGACACGGCGAAGGCCAAGCGGGAGACGGTCGTGACCGAGGGCAGGGGCGGGATGCTGTCCGTCTCGGGCGGCAAGTGGACGACCTTCCGGCACATCGGCCGTACGGTCATGGAGAAACTGGAGAAGCTGCCCGGCCGTCCGCTGGGTGACGACTTCGAGCCTGTCTCGTCCCTGCCGAAGCACCTGCCGCTTCCCGGTGTCGCCAACCCGCGCGCCGTCGCGCACCGGTTGCTGGTCGACAGCCCGGCACCGGGTCCGCGTATGGCCGCCGACACGGCGAAGCACCTTGCGACGCACTACGGGTCACTGGCGTTCGACATCGCACGGCTGGCGAACGAGAACCCTGAACTGGGTGAGCGGGTGCACGCTGACGCGCCGGAGATCTGGGCACAGGTTGTGTATGCGCGGGACAGTGAGTGGGCTGAGACTGCGGATGACGTGCTGCGCCGGCGGACCACGTTGACGATCCGGGGGCTGGCTACGGACGAAGTCCGGGCGAAGGTTCAGGATCTGCTCGACAAGAAGTAACGGTACGGCGTGAAAGGGGGCGGCTCCTCGTTGAGAGCCGCCCCCTTTCGCGTGGTGTTTTGTCTGCGGGTGCGTTGTGGCCGGTCGCGCAGTTCCCCGCGCCCCTTCAGGGCGCCTCCACTACCGCTCGTACATCGTGCGGGTTGGTCAACTCGGCGCGGCGGACGATCAGTTCGCGGCCGAGCAGCAACGCCCTGCGGGATGCCGGGACCGGGTCAGGGAGCGTTGTCAGGTCTGTCAGGTGGGCGAAGCCGATGATTCTGCGGATGATTTCCGTGCCCGCGTAGCCCACCGCCTCCGTCCAGATCCTGCGGAGGAAGCGGTCGAGGTACGCGTCGTCGAAGAAGGTGTCGATCCTGGTCGGCCACAGGGCGCGGAACTCGGACTCGAAGGCCTCCCAGGACAGGGCCAGTTGGTCGGAGTGGTCGCTCAACGAACCCAGTGCGCGCGCCCGTTCCTCGGAGACCAGGGCGTTAGCCCAGTAGAGGCCGAGGTCGTAGCCGATCGGGCCCACGAAGGAGAACTCGGGGTCGAAGACCCGTACCACCGGGGCGCCTTCGCGTTCGCCGACCATGACACTACCGGTGTGCAGGTCGCCGTGGAGGAGTGCCTGGGCGCTGGTCATGAAGGTGTGGCGGAGGTCGGCGACCTCCGTGCGGAGCCTCGTGTCCGCGCGGAACTCCGTCGCCAGGTCGTCCAAGGCCTCGTGCCAGTGGTTGTGTTCGTGCTCGATGTACGGCTCGGCGAGGACCACGTCCTCGGTGATCTTGCACAGCTCGGGGCTCACCGAGGCCGCCAGCAGTGCCTTGCGGTCTGCCGACTCCATGCCGAAGTCGCTTGTCGCGAAGACAAGTTGGGCTACGAACTCGCCGATCCTGGCGGAGGTGTGCGGACCGTACGACGCGCCCTCGTTGAGGAGCGTGCGCAGGACCTCCAGGTCCGACATGTCCTCCATGACGAGGGCGTAGTTCTCGGGGTCGTAGCCGAGGATCGCCGGGATCTTGTCGGGCGCCACCTTCGCGACCTGCTCGTACGCCCTAGCCTCGGCGTCGGCGCGCTCCGGGCTCATCGGCCAGGACGGGCCCGCCACCCGGACCCAGGGCAGGGCCTGCTTGACGGCCAGTCTGCGGGTGCCGTCGGTGGACCTGGCGAGGAACACGCGGTTCATGTTGCCGTCGGAGACCTCGCGGACCTGGATGTCCGACGGGTCGGGCCAGTGGCCGCGCTCGTTCAGGTACGCGGGGACGTCGGCCGGCTCCAGGATGCGGTAGCCCATCGTGAACTTCCTTATGCGGTGCGGCGCTTGGACAGGGTGAAGCTGAAGACCAGGGCGAGGATCAGGACGGCGCCCTCGACCACGTCCTGTGTGTAGTACGGCAGGCCCTTGATGGTCAGGCCGGTGGTGATGATGCCGATCAGGACCGCGCCCAGGGCGCTGCCCCAGACGTTCGGGCGTCCCCGGCCGAGGACGGACGTGCCGACCAGGGCGACGGCGACGGCTTCGAGGAGTTGGGACGTACCGGCGGAGACATCGCCCTGGCCGATGCGCGCCGCCAGGATCAGGCCGCCGGTCGACGCCAGGACGCCGGAAAGGACGTACGCCAGCGCCCGGTACGCGCCCACGCGGATGCCCGCCAGGCGGGAGGCCTCCGGGTTGGCGCCGATCGCGTACAGCACGCGGCCCCAGCGGGTGCGGGCCAGGAAGATCCAGGCCACGACCGTCAGGGCACCGAAGATCACCACGGAGATGGGGATGCCGAGGATCGAGCCCCGGTCGATGCGCAGGAAGCCGTCGGTGAACCTGCCGGGGGCCGTCGTGCCGTCGGACTGGGTCATGCCCGGGGTGATGGACTGGCCGTCGACCAGGATGAGTTTGGTGCCCTGGATGACGAACATGGTGCCCAGCGTGGCCAGCATGTCGGGGATCTTGAGGACCACGATGAGCAGGGCGTTGAGCAGTCCCGCGAGCGCTCCCGCGACGATCACCGCGATGATCGCGACCACGCCGACCTGGTTGTACGTGACCATCGTCTTCGCGGCGACGGTCACCCCGAGCCCGGCCACCGCGCCGACCGACATGTCCATTCCGCCGACGGCCATGGTGAGCGTGACGCCGAGGCCGAGGATCGCGGCGACGGACACGTAGCGAAGGGTGTCGAGGAGGGTCGCGGAGTCGCGGAAGGACGGCTCGCTCAGCGCGAAGTACGTGAAGAGCGTGACGGTGACGAAGATGAAGCCGTACTTGATGACCGCGTTCTGGACGCGGGGGCCTGCGGCGGCGACGGGCGTGGACGGGGTCGCCGTCTTCGCGGGGGCGGCGCTCTGGCTGGTGGTCATGGGGTGCTTCCTGGTGCGGCGGGGACGGTGTGGCCGGCGTGGGGGTGGACGGCAGGTTGGGTGGTTGTTCGACTGCGGGCCGGTGGGGGCTGGTCGCGCCCACGCGGCGGAGCCGCACATGTCGCAGCCCCGCGCCCCTTCGGGGGCGCGATTCCGCGCCCGCCAGCCCCGCCGGGCAACGTCACTCCGCTACCCGTCACCCACAGAGCGCCCCTCATCAGACCGACGCCGAGATCGTCTGGATCACTCGGTCGCGTTCCGCGTCCTCGCCGTACGCGTCGAGGTGGATCTCGCCGGCCGCGAGGACGACGACCCGGTCGGCGATCTCCAGGATCTCGTCGACGTCGGCGGACAGGACCAGGACGGCGGCGCCCTCGGCTGCCAGGGCGCGGGCTCGGCGGCCGATGTCGCGCCGGGCGCCGATGTCCACGCCTCGGAACGGCTCGTCCAGGATGAGGACGCGAGGGCGTTCTGCGAGCCAGCGGCCGACGACGACCTTCTGCTGGTTGCCGCCGGAAAGCTCCTCGACGGTGCTGTGCTCGTCACGGGCGACGACGCCGAGTGCCTCGATGGTGTCGCGGCCGAGGGCGTCCTCCTTGGAGCGGTTCACCAGCCCGGCCGTCGAAAGGGACTTGAGGAACGGCAGCGAGATGTTCTGGGCGAGCGACCAGCCGGGAACCAGGGCGTCCGCGTGACGGTCCTCGGGGACGAGGTGGATGCCGGCCCGGATCGCGTCGGCGGGGCGGCGCGGCGCGTACGCCTTGCCGTCCAGTTCCACGGCTCCGGTGGCGAAGGGTTCCGCGCCGAAGAGGCCGCGGGCCAGTTCCGTCTTGCCGGCGCCCAACAGGCCGACGACGCCGGTGACTTCGCCCGCGCGCAGATCCAGGTCCTGGGGGGTGCGTCCGTCCAGGAGGCGTACGCCGCGCAGGGACAGGAGGGTCTCGCCGGGGGCAGACTCGGCGCGGGGGCGGGCCGTGGTCGCCTCCTGGGCCTGGGCGAGCATGGCGCGCAGGGCGCTGTCCCAGTCGAAGGGCTTGACCTGGTCCTCGGTGAGACGGCCGTCTCGCAGGACGACCAGCCGGTCCGCCAGGGCGTCGATCTCGCCGAGGCGGTGGGAGACGTAGAGGACCGCGATGCCGTCGTCGCGCATCCGCTCGACCAGGGCGAACAGGCGCTCCGCCTCCGCCGCCGAGAGCGCCGACGTCGGTTCGTCAAGGATCAGGAGCCTCGGGCGAGTGGCCAGGGCGCGGGCCAGGATCAGCAACTGGCGGTCGGAGATGCCGAGTTCGGTGACGTCCCGCTTGAGCAGGGCGTCGCTCCAGCCGAGGTCCAGGGCCGACTGGATCTCGCGGGCGCGGGCCAGCACGCGGCGCCCGTTCAGGAACGGGTTGCCGCGCGCCTGGGCGAGCTCCTCGAAGACCAGGTTCTCGGCGACCGTCAGCCCGGGAACGATGCCCTCACCGATCCGCTGGTGCACCGTCTGGATGCCCAGCTGGCGGGCGGCGAGCGGTGATTGCAGGGCAGCGTGGGCCCCGTTCACCGTCACTTCGCCGCCGTGGTCCGTGTGGACGCCGGACAGGATCTTGATGAGCGTGGACTTGCCGGCCCCGTTCGCACCGAGCAGCGCGACGACCCTGCCCGGCGCGATGTCCAGCGAGACGGACTCCAGGACCGTCTTTCCGCCGAAGGCCATGCTGACGTCCCGCAGACCGACCGCGGGCGCCGCGCCGTCCTGCCCGGATGGTTCGGGCGCCTCAGTGGGCGACATTGGCGATCCAGTCGGCCGTGCTGACCTGGGAGAGGTTCAGCGCGGGCAGCGCGGTGCGCAGCTGGTCCATGTTCTGGATGTTCTTGCTCTTCAGGAAGGCCTGGGTGATGGCGACGGCCGGGAACTCGACCGAGGTCTTGTTCAGCCGTCCGGCCAGCTCCAGGGCGGCCGTACGGACGACCGCGGCGCCGACGGCGGACGGGTCGGTGCCCGCCGTGGCGACCCAGGGGCTGCCCGAGGCGGTCATGTTCTGGATGTCGGCGTTGGAGACGTCCGCGCCGAACACCTTCACCTTGTCCTGCAGCTTCTTGTTCTGCACGGCGAGGACGGTCCCCTTGGCCAGCTCGTCGTAGGGGGCGAAGATGCCCGTCACGTCCGAGTGCTGGGTGAGCGCGGCGGAGACCAGCGGCACGTTGTCCGTGGCGGTCGAGTCGGTGACCTTGCCGACCTTGAAGGCCTGCTTCCAGCCGTTGGCGTCGACCGTCGACTTCCAGACACTGTCGCGCTTGTCGAGGGCCGCGTAGCCGGCGACGTTGACGTAGCCGACCTTGGCGTTCTTGCCGAGTTCCGTCGCCATCACGTCGAGGACGGCCTGGGCCATGCTCGCGTCGTCCTGCTTGGTGCTGACGACGCCCTTCGTGGCGGTCTCCACGTCGTAGACGACGACCTTGACGCCCTTCTTCACGGCCTTGTCTATCTCGGGCTGGATCGTCGACGGGAAGCCGTGGTCCACGATGATCGCCTGAGCGCCGGAGTTGATCGCCGACGACAGGTCGGTGGCCTGCTTGGCGTTGTCGGCCTGGGCGTCGTACACGGTCAGGTCGATGCCGAGGGCCTTGGCCTGCGCCTTGGCGCCGTTGCCCCACTGCTCGAAGTAGTCGCCGGCGCCGCTCTGCCGGACCAGCGCGACCTTGACCGTGCCCTTGTCGAAGGGGGCGGGCTTCGTGCCGGTGGCGGCGGACGCGGAGGCTGCCGTGTCGCCGGTGTCCTTGGAGGCGTTCGTCGACTGCGAGCAGCCCGCGAGGAAGAGCGCCGAGACGGAGGCCAGCGAGAGCGCGGCGAGGGGGAGGCGGGTGCGGGGCATGCGGGACTCCAGGTGCAGGGCAGTACGGGAGGGAGGGATGAGGATGAAGCGGCGCGTTGGCCGCAAGGCGTAGGCGCGGGAGTGTCCGGCCCTGAGCGCGATGTGGCGGCGTGGGACGAAAGCCACGCACGGCCGGGGCGTCTCGGGTACTCCAGGTCGGATCAGCGACAGCGGGCTGTGGTCGACCGGAGCAAGTCCACGTACAGCCGCCGCACGAGCAGCAGCGTCTTCATAGGGAGATCATGAGAACGTTTCCAGCCATTCGTCAAAGCCCTGGACACCAGATCTCAGCATATGGAACGCCTGATTCGTCACACTCTGCCGAGCCCCCGACCGGAGTTACCATCACGGGACCGGCACCCGACCCGGGACAGTGAGGCTTCCGATGATGACGACACCCGGCGCGACAGCGGTACGACGCTGTACCGACGCACCGTGTCGCGGCTGTCGCGACTGACGACCGGCCCCGGCCCCTCCTGCTTCCCCCCACTCCCGCTCCTCCCCCGGCCCTCCCCTCCCTCCGCTTGCCTTCGTTTCGTTGTCGAAATCCCTTCCAGCCCTCTGGAGTTGCTCCCATGACCCTGCTGACGACCTGGCCCGAGTCCGGCCCGGAGACCGTCGTACGCCGTACCTCCGACCCGGCCGAGATCGCCGCCGCGCTGGCCCCGATCGGGGTGCGCTACGAGCAGTGGCCGATCCGTGAGGACGTGCCCGCGGACGCCGACAGCGACACCGTGTTCGCCGCGTACGGCCCGGAGATCGACAGGCTGAACGCCGAGGAGGGCTTCACCACGGTCGACGTCCTCGGTCTGCACCCCAGCGACGACCCGGAGTTCCCGGCGAAGGCGAAGGCGGCCCGCGCGAAGTTCCTCCAGGAGCACACGCACGACGACGATGACGAGGTCCGCTTCTTCGTCTCCGGCTCCGGCATCTTCTATCTGCACGTGGGCGGCGAGGTCCACGCCGTGTACTGCGAGAAGGGCGACCTGCTGGGCGTACCGCGCGGCACCACGCACTGGTTCGACATGGGCACCAGCCCCGCCTTCACCGCGATCCGCTTCTTCCACGAGGAGGACGGCTGGATCGGCAACTTCACCGGCTCGACCATCGCCTCCCGCTTCCCGGACTACGACACGATCGATGCCGGGTTCCAGCGGGACAGGGCCGCCGCGTGACCCTGCGGGACGAGGGGGCCGGCGAGGGGACCGCCGAGAGGGCCGACACGTACGCCGTGGACGGTGTGGACGCCGTGGTGCTCGACATCGAGGGCACCACGAGCGCCACGGGGTTCGTCGTCGACGTGCTGTATCCGTACTCCCGCTCTCGTTTCGGAGCACTGCTCTCGGAGCGGAGCGGTGATCCGGAAGTGGCGCGAGCGGTGGCACAGGTGCGCGAGCTGATCGACGAGCCCGCCGCCGACGCCGTACTCGTCGAGAAGACCCTCAACGCCTGGCTGGACGAGGACCGCAAGGCGACGCCCCTCAAGACGCTCCAGGGCGTCATCTGGTCCGAGGGCTTCGCGCGCGGCGATCTCGTCTCGCACTTCTACGACGACGTCCTGCCGGCGTTGCGTGCCTGGCACGCGGCGGGTCTCCGGCTCTACGTCTACTCCTCCGGGTCGGTCGCCGCGCAGCGCGCGTGGTTCGCGTCCACCCCGGAGGGCGACCTCCTGCCCCTCGTGTCGGGCCTGTACGACACCGAGAACGCGGGACCCAAGCAGGAGGCGGAGTCGTACCGACGTATCGCGGAGGCCACCGGCACCACGGATCCGAGCCGGCTCCTCTTCCTCTCCGACCGGCCGGGCGAGCTGGACGCGGCGCGCGCCGCCGGATGGCGGACCGTCGGGATCCGGCGCCCCGGGGAGCCCTACTACGAGCAGGGCGTCGGGGACCACGCTCAGGCGGGGACGTTCGACGAGATCAGCATCACCGGTTCCATCAGTTCCACCGGTTCAACCAGTTCCATCAGTTCGAGGAGCGCCACGTGACCGCCGACATCAGCACGCCCGACCTGGAGGAGGCGGGGGCGGTACTCGCCGCCGAGTCCGCACGCTTCGCCTCCTTCGGCTGGATGCGGGGCACCTCCGGGAACCTGTCCGTGGTGCTGTCCCGGGATCCGCTGCTCCTGGCGGTCACCGCGAGCGGCCACGACAAGGGTGAACTGACGCCTGCGGACGTGGTGTTGGTGGATGCGCAGGGTGCGGCGGTGAACGGCGGCAAGCCGTCCGCCGAGGCCGAGCTGCACGCCCGGGTCGCCGCGCTGACCGGCGCCGGCGCGGTGGTCCACGTGCACACCGTGGCGTCCGTGGCGATGGGCCGGCGCGAGCCCGGCGGGATCGTGTTCAGGGACATCGAGATGCTCAAGGGCGTCGGCCAGCCCGCCCACGACGCCGAGGTGCCCCTGCCTGTCATCACCAACAGCCAGGACATGAAGGTGCTCGGCGACCGTCTGGAGGCGGCGCGTGACCCCCGGATGCCGGCCGTCGTGGTCGCGGGACACGGGCTGTACGTGTGGGGGGACGACCCCCGTCAGGCGCGACACCACACCGAAGTCGTCGAGTGGCTGCTGGAGTTGGAGCTCAGCGCTCCGCGGGACGGACGGTAGTCAAACCGCGGGGCGGTGGGGGCTGAGCGCGCCCCGCGGCGCAGCCGCAGACAGATACGGCCCCGCGCCCCTGACGGGGGCGCGGGGAATCGTCACTTCAAGCGGTCAACCGGGAGTTCTCCGGCGGACACCTCCAGCACGCCCCGCTCGGTGACCAGCCCCGTCACCAGTCGTCCCGGCGTCACGTCGAACGCCGGGTTGTGGCCGCGTGACCCGGCGGGCGCCGTCCGTACGCCCGACCACTCCAACACCTCGTCCTCGCCCCGGAGTTCGATGTGGATGTCGTCGCCGGTGGCCGTGGCCAGGTCGACCGTGGTCGTGGGGGCCGCCACCAGGAACGGGATTCCGGCGTCCGCGCAGGCAAGCGCGACGCCGACCGTGCCGACCTTGTTGGCGGTGTCGCCGTTGGCCGCGATCCGGTCCGCGCCGACGATCGCCGCGTCGACCTCGCCGCGCAGGATCGTGCCGGCCGCGGCCCCGTCCGCCTGGACGTAGTGCGGGATGCCCTCCTGGACCAGCTCCCAGGCGGTCAGGCGCGAGCCCTGGAGCAGCGGGCGCGTCTCGTCGGCGTACACGACCTCCAGCCGGCCACGCGCGTGCAGTTCACGGATGACGCCAAGTGCCGTACCCCATCCGGCCGTTGCGAGCGCGCCGGTGTTGCAGTGGGTCAGGACGCGCAGCGGGCGGTCACCGACGGTCCCGGCGACACGCTTGAGGAGCCAGTCGGCGCCGTGCGCGCCCATCGCGCGGTTGCCGTCGACGTCCTCGCGCTGGACGGCGGCGGCCTCTTCGAGGACCGCTTCCAGGCCCTCCTCGAAGCGGGTCATGACCCGGTCCACGCACACCATGAGGTTGACCGCGGTGGGCCGGGCCTCACGGATCCGTGCCACGGCCGCCCGCACCTGGTCCTCGGTCCAGCCCTCGCGCTCGCCCTGGAGCAGCGCCAGGGCGACCCCGTACGCGCCCGCCGCGCCGATCGCGGGGGCGCCGCGTACGACGAGCCGCTGGATCGCGTCCACCAGGGTGTCCACATCGCGGACATCCCTGGTCTCGTTGCGGTGCGGCAGCAGGGTCTGGTCGATGAGCGCGAGGCTGTTTCCGGTCCAGCCGACGGCGCGCAGTTCCTGGGGCATGACGGGGCGCTCCTGAAGTTCCGACGGTGCGCGACACCGTACATGACCTCGGCGAACCACAGTTCGAGACAGCCGGGCGGGGATTCGAACTCCGGTGCTAGAGTCCAGCACCCGCACCCGTAGGGCCCATGTGAAGGAGGACGCGTGCTGCTCACCATGCGCCGCTTCCTCGACCACGGCCGGTGCGCGAGCGACGGCTGTCGACGCTGACCCGTCCGCCTCTGCCTCCCCTGTGCCGTCCGCCTTTCCCGCTCTCCCTCACCCGTGCTCAGCGCAGAACGCGGGTTGTGCCGTACGTACCTCCGGAAGGTCCCTCGATGCCTCGCAGATCCCGTCGTACGCTCCCGATGGCCGCCATGACCGTGCTGCTCGTCGCCGGTGCCACCGCCTGCAACGCCGCCGCGAAGGACGACGCCTCCTCCGACGCCAGTGCGGGCAGCGCGTCGTTCACACTGGTCACGCCGGACGCCGTCGGGCAGAACGAGTTCCTCAAGCTCGCCGTGACCGGCGTCAAGGCCGCCGCGAAGGCGCACAACGGCACCGAGAAGGTGTTCGAGTCCACCGACGCCGCCTCCCAGCAGCAGAACGTGCAGGCCGCCGTCGACGCGAAGCCCGACGTCGTCGTGCTGGTCGGCTTCGAGTTCGCGGACCTGGTCGCGCAGCAGGCCGCGGCGCATCCGAAGCAGCAGTTCCTGATGATCGACGCGTGCACGACGAGGGCGATCGACAACGTCAGCTGCGGGGTCTTCCGCGAGCACGAGGGTGTCTTCCTCGCGGGCGCGGAGGCCGGGCTGCTGAGCGAGAGCGGCAAGGTCGGTGCGGTGGACGTGCTGGACACGCCCGTGTTCCGGCGCTTCAGCGACCCGTTCGCGGCCGGCGCCCAGCATGTCGCCGCGAAGACGGAGACCGGCACCCGCTTCGTCGGCGGCCAGTCCCCGTTCGACGACTCGGCGCGCGCCAAGGAACAGGCGAACGACCTGCTCTCCAAGGGCTACGACCAGCTGATGGCGGCTGCCGCGGCCGGCAACTACGGCGTGTTCGAGGCGGCGAAGGCCAAGGGCGCGTTCGCGTACGGCGTCGACGTCAACCAGTGCCCCTCGGCGCCCGGCACGGTGGTCGACAATGTGATCAAGCGCACGGACATCGCCGTGGAGAAGGGCGTCGAGCAGGTCCTCGGCGGTCAGACGGGCACGACCACCTCGTACGGCCTGAAGGAGGGCGGCATCAGCCTCACGGGGCTGGAGAAGGGCGTCGACTCGTCCCAGTGCGTGATCGCCGAGCACCCCGACGTCCTGAAGAAGATCGAGGCGTTGCGCGACCAGATCGTGTCCGGAGAGCTGACGGTCGATGACCCCGCCGCCGTCGGCTGACCCGGAGACGCCGGCCGTCGAGCTCCGGGGAATCACCAAGCGGTTCCCCGGCACGCTCGCCAACGACGCCGTCGACCTGACCGTCCGGCGCGGCGAGATCCACGCCCTGATGGGCGAGAACGGCGCCGGCAAGTCGACGCTCATGTCGGTCCTGTACGGGATGGAACGCCCGGACGCCGGTTCGGTGCGGATCGACGGGCGCGAGGTCGTGTTCTCCGACCCGGGCGACGCGATGGCCGCCGGACTCGGCATGGTTCACCAGAGCTTCAAGCTGTTCGACTCGCTGACGGTCGCCGAGAACGTGGTGTACGCCGCCGAGCCGCGCCGTTTCGGCCTGGTGGACCGCGGTGCGGCCCGCCGCCGGGTGCGTGAGCTGGCCGAGGAGCACGGGCTCGCCGTCGATCCGGACGCCCGGGTGGGTGACCTGCCCGTCGGGCTGCGCCAGCGCGTGGAGATCCTGAAGCTGCTGCATCGCGGCGCCCGGACGCTCATCCTCGACGAGCCGACCGCCGTCCTCACCCCCGGCGAGGCGGACGCCCTGTTCGCGGTCCTCAAGTCCCTTGCCGCACAAGGCCGTACGGTCATCCTGGTCACGCACAAACTCCGCGAGGTCCTCGAAGGCAGCGACAACGTCACGGTGTTGCGGGACGGCCACGTCGTCGCCCGGCTGGTCACCGCCGAGACGTCCGCCGCCGAGATCGCCGCCGCGATGACCGGCCGCGCCGTGGAACTCGACCGCGTCCACTCCGCCGGCACCCCGGGCGACGTGATCCTGGACGTCACCGACCTCGCGACGGACGGCGTACGGGACGTCCGGCTCACCGTCCGCGCCGGGGAGATCGTCGGGATCGCGGGCGTCGCCGGCAACGGCCAGAGCGAGCTGGTGGAAGCCCTGGCAGGCCTGCGTCCGGTGACCTCGGGGCGGGTCGCGCTGCTCGGCGACGACATCACACACGCCTCGGCGACCGAGCGCCGCGCCCAGGGTCTGGCGTACGTCCCCGAGGACCGCCACGCCGTCGGTACGGCGCCCGCCGCGTCCGTCGCGGACAACCTGGCGATGGGCCACCACCGTACGTCGCTGTCCGCACGTGGCCTGCTGCCGCCCGCCGCCGTACGAGGTCACGCGCGGCGCCTGATCGAGCGCTTCGGCATCAAGGCGGTGTCCCCGGAGGTGCCCGGGTCCTCGCTGTCCGGCGGCAACCTGCAGAAGCTGCTCATCGGACGCGAACTCGCCCACGACGCCCCGCTGTTGCTGGTCGAGCAGCCCACGCGCGGAGTGGACATCGGCGCCGTCCAGAACATCCACGACCAGCTGATCGCCTACCGCGACGCCGGCCATGCCGTCCTGCTCGTCTCGGCAGAGCTGAGCGAGATCCGCGGGCTCGCTGACCGGGTCCTGGTGATGTACGAGGGCCGTGTGACGGCGGCGTACGAGAAGGCCGAGGCGGACGAGCGGACGCTGGGGCTCGCGATGGCGGGCGGCGCCGGCGGCTCGGCTCCGGTGACCCAAGTGGCCCCGGTGGAGGTCGGGGACTGACATGGAACAAGCACCCCGAACATCGCCAACAACCCTTATAGCGAGGGCCCTCCGCTCCCCCGTCGCCTTCTCGGTGCTCGCCGGGGTTGTCATCGGTGCCCTGTTCCTCGTCGGGACCGGCGCCGATCCGGTCGCCGCGTACGGCGCGGTGCTCAGCGGTTCGCTCGGCGCCGACGGCATCGGGCCGACGCTGACCACCCTGACGAGCGTGCTGGGGCTGGCCCTCGCGCTGGCCGTGCCGCTGCGCGCCGGGCTCATCAACCTGGGCGGGGACGGGCAGATGGTGCTCGGCGGGATGGCAGCCGCCGTGACCGGGCTGTACTCGCCGCTGCCCGCGCCCCTCACCGTCGTCCTCGCGCTGCTCGCGGGCATGGCGGCCGGTGCCGGGTACGCGGCCCTGGCCGCCCTGTGCGAGAACCGGTTCGGCGTACCGCTGCTGGTCAGCAGTCTGCTGCTCAGCTACCCGGCGGCGTCCTTCGCCTCCTATCTGGCCCGCTATCCGCTCAAGGAACCGGGCTCCAGCCTTCCCCAGACCCGGCAGCTCCCGGTCGGGGTCGCGCTGCCCGCGTTCGGTTCGTCGACCGTGACGGTCGGGCTGCTGCTGGTCGTGGTGGCCGCCGCCACGTACTGGTTCACCGACCGGCGCACCGCGTTCGGGTACGAGATGCGGATGACCGGCCTCAACTCCCGTTTCGCCGCCTACGCGGGCGTCGAGCGCAAGGGCCTCACGCTCCGGCTGCTGGCGGTGTCGGGCTCGCTGGCCGGACTCGTGGGCGCCATAGGCGTGTTGAGCTTCCCGTACCGTTTCCTCGACGGTTCGCTCACCGCGTCCGGCTACACCTGGACGGGCCTGACAGCGGCCCTGCTGGCCGGTGCCGCGCCCGTCGGCACGGTCCTCGCCTCCTTCTTCTTCGCCGTGCTCCAGGTGGGCGGCCTGTCGATGGAGCGGACCACCGAGGTACCGCGCGAGCTGACGCAGGTGCTCCAGGCGATCGTGATCGTGTTCCTGGCGGCGCGGCTGCGCTTCCCGCGCTTCGCCCGCAGACGCGACAACAAGCCATTCGACAATCCCGTCCCGCAGGGTCCGCAAAGCTCGCAAGGGGAGTTGGTCTGATGTTCTTCGACTCCGATCTCCTCATGTCGGCGCTGCGCGCGCTGACGCCGATCCTGCTGGCCTCGCTCGGCGGGGCGATCTGCGAACGGGCGGGTGTCTTCAACATCGGCCTCGAAGGCATGATGCTGATGGGCTGCTTCACCGCGGTGGCCACGAGCTGGTTCACCGGCAGCCCCTGGCTCGGCGTGCTGGCGGCGGCGCTCGCCTCCGCCGTGTACTCCCTGATCCTGGCCGTGGGCGCGGTGACCCTGCGCGGGGATGCGGTGGTGCTCGGAATCGCCCTCAATCTCCTGGCAGTCGGCCTGACCAGCTTCCTCCTCCGTACCGTCTTCGGCGTGCAGGGCACTTTTGACGATCCGTCACTGGCCGGGCTGCCGTTGGTCGGTGGCTTCTCGCCGCTCGCGTATCTGGCGTGGGCGGCGGTCGGAGTGGCCGCTCTGATGCTGTCCCGGCATGTGTGGGGGCTCAGGCTGCGCGGGGTCGGCGAGGCACCGGACGCGGCGGCCACGCTCGGCGTGAGCCCGGTCAGGTACCAGTACGGGGCCGTGCTCGTGTCGGGGGTGCTGTGCGGGCTCGCGGGGGCCCAACTCGCGCTCGGCAACGTCACGTTGTTCTCCGAGAACATGACGGCGGGACGCGGCTGGATCGCGGTCGTCGCGGTCATGCTCGGCCGTGCGCTGCCGCTCGGCGTGCTGCTGGCCGCGCTGCTGTTCGGCCTCTCGGAGGCGGCCGGTTTCCGGCTCCAGGGCCTCGGTCTGCCGCAGCAGGCGACCGACGCCGCGCCGTACGTCGTCACCCTCGGCGCCCTCTTCCTGACGACGGCCCGCCGCCGTCGCCGCACCCCTTCCACGTCCCCTTCCGCTGGAGCCGTCTCATGACGCAGGACCTGTTGCCCGTCACCCGGATACCCCGCACGGGGCTGCCGCCGCGTGCGCTGGTCGTCGGCGACCCGCTGCGCGCCGCTCTCGTCGGCGCCAAGCTGGAGGGCGCGCAGGAGGTGTCGTACCACCGCGAATACCGCGTGTTCAGCGGGAGTTGGAAGGGCGTGCCGATGGTGGTCGCCTCGCACGGGGTGGGCGCTCCGGGGGCGATCCTGCTGTTCCAGGAGCTGGCGGACGCCGGTGTGCGGACCTTCCTGCGGTTCGGTACGGCGGGGGCGATGAAACCGGGGATCGGCGACGGGGACCTCGTCATCGCCGAGGCCGCCGTCCGGGACGACGGTGTCACCCAGCAGTTGCTGCCCCCGGAGTACCCGGCGGTGTCCTCCCCCGAGGCGGTGCTCGCGCTTCAGCGGGCGGCGCGCGAGGCGGGCGCCCCGCACCACCGGGGCATCGTGTGGACGCGGGCCGCCTTCCAGCCCGGTCTCCTCCCCCTCTTCTCCTACGAGGGCGCCGGACTCGCCGCCATCGAGATGGAGCTGAGCGCGCTGCTGGTGACGGCCTCGCTGCGTGGACTGGTCGCGGGCGGAGTGGTCGTCATCGACGGGGCGAACGCGGACGAACTCGTCGACGAGACCGCCACCGGCGGTTACAACCCGCACCGGGAGATCGTGGCGGAAGGCGTCGAACGCGGCGCGGTCGTGTCGCTGGAGGCCCTGCGTCTGCTGGCCGCGAACGAGGCCGGGGCCGCCGACGACGAGGAGTACGGCGTATGAGCGAGCACATCGATCTCCTGGTGCACGGCGGTGACGTCCTCACCGTCGACGAGACCGGAACCGTCGTACACGACGGCGCGGTTGCCGTCCGGGACGGCGAGATCGTCGCCGTCGGCCCCACCGAGGAGCTGACAACCCGGTTCACAGCCGACGAGTCCCTTGACGCCGCGAACTGCCTTGTCCTGCCCGGCCTGGTCAACACGCACACCCATCTCGCGATGACGCTCCTGCGCGGCCGGGCCGACGACGTCACCCTCCAGGGCTTCCTGGAGCGCGTGCTGAAGTGGGAGGCCCGGCTGCTCTCGCCTGCGAACGTGGCGGCGGCCGTCCGCGTCGCGGTCGCCGAGAGCGTACGGGCCGGGGTGACCTCCGCGCTCGACATGTACTGGTTCCACGAGGCGGCCGAACAGGCGGCGCGCGAGACGGGCTGGCGGCTGCACACCGGCCCCACCTTCATGGACGTGCCGGGACCGCCCGACGGCATCGCCTACGAGGAGCGGCTGGCGTGGGCCCGGCAGGACCTGGCCGCCCGTGGCACCCCCCGCCCCGGCCACCGCCCGATCCTCTTCGCCCACTCCACCTACACCCTCTCGCCCGGGCAGCTCGTCGAAATCGCCGCCCTGGCACGGGAGTTCGGCGCCCTGCTGCACATCCACGCCGCCGAGAACGCGACCGAGGTCGCCACCGTCGAGGTGCGGTACGGCAAGCGTCCCGTGGAGTTGCTCGACTCGCTCGGGCTGCTGGGCCCCGACCTGCTGCTGGCCCACGCCGTGGACCTGACCGGGCCGGAGATCGCGGCGCTGGCCCGCACCGGCACGTCCGTCGCCCACTGTCCCGTCTCGAACCTGAAGCTCGGCTGCGGCATCGCGCCCGTGCCCCGGCTGCTCAGCGCCGGTGTGACCGTCGGGCTCGGCACGGACGGGGCCGTCAGCTCCAACACCCTGGACGTGCTGGGGGCGGTGCGGCAGGCGGCCCTCGTGCACAAGGCGGGCGGCGACCCCACGGCCGTCGGCGCGGAACAGGCAGTACGCATGGCGACCGTCGAGGGCGCGAAGGCACTGGGCCTGGGCGACCTGCTCGGCTCCCTGGAGGCCGGCAAGCGGGCCGACCTGATCGTGCTCGGCCTCGGCGCACCGCATCTGCGGCCCCGGCACGACCCCTGGTCCACGCTCGCGTACGCGGCGCACTCGGCGGACGTCCGGGACACCGTCGTGGACGGCAGGGTCCTCATGCGGAACCGGACCCTGACCACACTCGACGAGGCCGCCGCACTCGCCGACCTGGAAACACTGGCCTGACACCGGCGAGGACGGTGGGCCCGGCATCCGTACGGACTGCCGGGCCGACACCCGAACGTGCTGCCGAACCGGCAGCCCGCAGGTACCGTTCCCGCCACCCGTAGGGCACCCCCGTACGGGCTGACATCGCATTTTGTGGTCCGTTCAGCCCATCGAACCCCCATAATGGCCTGAGACATCGGATGTCTGAACGACTGGGAGGCCCGCCATGGCAGTCACCGACGAGGCGATCGAGAAGATCAAGGGGATGATCGTCTCCGGGTCGCTGCGCCCCGGCGACCGGCTGCCCAAGGAGAGCGAGCTGGCCGCCGAACTCGGGCTGTCCCGCAACTCCCTGCGGGAGGCGGTGCGCGCCCTGTCGCTCATCCGGATCCTCGACGTACGGCAGGGCGACGGCACCTACGTCACCAGCCTGGATCCGCAACTCCTGCTCGAAGCGATGAGCTTCGTCGTCGACTTCCACCGCGACGACACGGTCCTGGAGTTCCTGGCCGTGCGCCGCATCCTGGAGCCGGCCGCCACCGCGATGTCGGCGACCCGTATCAGCGAGCAGCAGTTGGACGCGCTGTCCGCCCAGTTGGAGCGGCTGGGCGGTGAGCCGTCGGTCGAGGAACTGGTCGCCGCCGACCTGGAGTTCCACCGGGGAATCGTGCAGAGCTCCGGCAACTCGGTGCTCTGTTCCCTCCTCGACGGTCTCTCCGGGCCCACCACCCGGGCCAGGATCTGGCGCGGTCTGACCCAGGAGGACGCGGTCAGCCGCACCCTGCACGAGCACCGGGCGATCCTGGGCGCCCTGCGCGACCGGGACGCGGAGGCGGCGCGGTCATGGGCGACAGTGCACATCGCGAGCGTGGAGCAGTGGCTGAGGTCGACCCTCTAGCCCGCTCGGACGCCGTATCGGAAACACACACCGGAAACACACACCGGAAGCCGTATCGGAACCCTCAGGACCGACTGCCCGACCGCTCGGATGAATGCGGGGGTGGTAAGGGGTGGCTCAAGGATGGTGTTTCGGGGGGTCTATCGGGGCAGTGATCCGTTCACTCCCCTGCAAGGGGGCTGCGGGCGCCCCCGCCGCACGCCGTAAGGTTGGGTGGTCAAGCGAGGGCACGTCGGAAGGAGGCGCTGGGTGATCGAGCTGGAGGGGGTTCCCGAGCTGATCGACCCAGTCATGGTGGCCGCGTTCGAGGGGTGGAACGACGCCGGCGACGCCGCTTCCAGCGCGGTAGCGCATCTGGACCGGGAGTGGAAGGGCGAGGTGTTCGCGGCGCTCGACGCCGAGGACTACTACGACTTCCAGGTCAACCGCCCCACCGTGTGGCTGGACAACGGTGTCCGCAAGATCACCTGGCCGACGACCAGGCTGTCCGTGGTCAGGGTCGGCGGCGACAAGCCCCGTGACCTCGTGCTGGTCCGGGGCATCGAGCCGTCGATGCGCTGGCGCTCGTTCTGCAACGAGCTGCTGGGCTTCGCGCACGAACTGGGCGTGGAGCTGGTGGTGGTCCTGGGCGCTCTGCTCGGCGACACCCCGCACACCCGTCCGGTTCCGGTCAGCGGGGTCACGTCCGACGCGGATCTGGCCCAGCGGATGGATCTGGAGGAGACCAAGTACGAGGGCCCCACGGGCATCGTCGGCATCCTCCAGGAGGCGTGCACACACGCGGGCGTACCGGCGGTGTCGCTGTGGGCGGCGGTCCCGCACTATGTGTCGCAGCCGCCCAACCCGAAGGCGACGCTGGCCCTCCTGAACCGCCTGGAGGACCTGATCGACATCCGCATCCCGCTGGGCGAGCTGCCCGAGGACGCGCGCGCCTGGCAGGTCGGCGTGGACCAGCTGGCCGCCGAGGACAGTGAGGTCGCGGAGTACGTGCAGACGCTGGAGGAGGCCCGGGACACCGCCGAGCTGCCCGAGGCGACGGGCGAGGCGATCGCCCGCGAGTTCGAACGCTATCTGCGCCGCCGCGACGGCACCGGCCCGGCGGGCCCCGGCCCGGCCTCCGGCGGCCACGCCACCGCGGACGGCACCGACAGCGCGTCGTACCTCCGGGACAACCCGACGCCCCGCCCGAAACCGCAGCCGCCGAAGCCGCCCCAGCTGCCGAGCACGGACGACGAGGACTCCCCGGAGGAGTGAGCGGCCAGGTACGGGGAAGGGCCGGTGCGCACCACGCGCACCGGCCCTTCCCCGTACGTCACGTCCCGGCGTCCGTCAGCGCTCCACCGCGACCACGGCGTACGTCGTCTCGGGCGTCGGCGTCGTCGTGAAGCGGGCGTTGGGCAGATACAGCCGGTTCCGGTACGCGGCCACCGTGCTCGGCACATCGAAGTCCGGGTCGGTGATGCGCCGCCGGAAGACCCCGCTGCTCCCGTCCTGGGACAGCGTGAACACGTCGATCGCGTTCTGCCGGTTCTGTACGACGTACAGCGTGCGCCCGATCAGCAGCAGGCCGTCGCCGTTGGTGAGCGGGGCCGCGTCCCCGAGGCCGACGAGCCTGGTGACCCCGGTGCGCGGGTCCACCCGGTGCAGTGCGCCGACCCCGGACTGGACGACGAGCAGCGCCTTCCCGTCGGGCGTCGCGGTGATCCCGTTGGCGTGGACGACCTCGCCGGGCACCTGGCTCCAGTCGCCGCTCAGGGTGATCCGTACGACGTCGCCGGCGCCCGGAAGCGCGCCGCCCCGGCCGAGCGGGAGGACGTACAGGGCCGGCTGGAAGGAGTCGGTGAAGACCGCCGCGCGCCGGGTCAGGAACACGTCGTTGGCGAAGGTGGGGGTCGCCGTGGTGAGGGCGTACGAGGCGAGGACGGCACCGGTGCGGATGTCCACGACCCGGGCGCCCTGGGCGCGGGCGGCGACGAACAGCCGTCCCTGGCCGTCGAGTTTGAGGCCGACGGACGGGGTACCGGGCCCGGTGGAGATGATCTCGCCGCCGCCGGTGCGCAGGTCGGCGCGGTAGATCGAGCCGTTGCCGAGCGAGCCCAGGTAGGCGTAGGGGCCCGCGCCGGTGGCTATGCCTTCCGGGCGGAAGCCGTTGGGCAGCGGTATCAGGGTCGGCAGGGTCTTCGGGGAGGCGGCGGCCGGTGAGGCGACCAGGGCGGCGGAGACGGTGGCGGCGCCCGCTGCGAGGAGTCCCCGGCGGCTGACGTGGCGTGCGAAGGAACCGTGTGTGGGTGCCACGGGGCTTCCTTCCGGGAAGGGACCGGCAGTTGGCCGGTCCTGCGGGTCAACTGACCCTGCCACCACATCACATGCCGACTCCCGCCACAGCCCGCCCCGGAGACTCGACAGCACCTCGACAGCTGTGGACGGCTCGCGTGGGCCGACCGGCCTCGACCGGCTCCCCCAGGCCGCGGGCCCACGCACAGGAGCGCCGAGCGGCTGCGAACCGGCCGGCGCCCCGCCCCGTACGGGGACTCCGCTCTACAGCGCCACGCCCAGCAGGGCGTCCACGGCACGGGACACGACGCCGGGGCCGCCCTCGTCCGTACCGCCCCGCTCCGCCTGGAGGACAGCCCAGCGGTCCACGGCGGCCAGTGCGGCCGGGGCGTCCAGGTCGTTCGCGAGAGCCTCGCGCAGTTCCTCGACGAGCACGTCGGCGGACGGCCCGTCGGGCCGGGACACGGCGGCGCGCCAGCGCCCCAGCCGCGCGACGGCGTCAGCGAGAACCTGGTCGGTCCACTCCCAGTTGTCCCGGTAGTGGTGGGCGAGCAGGGCGAGCCGTATGGCGGCCGGGTCGACCCCCTCGCGGCGCAGCGCGGACACGAAGACGAGGTTGCCCTTGGACTTGGACATCTTCTCGCCGTCGAGCGCGACCATGCCCGCGTGGACGTACGCCTTGGCCATGGGGAACTCGCCGGTCAGTGCCTGGGCGTGCGAGGCGCCCATCTCGTGGTGCGGGAAGACGAGGTCGGAGCCGCCGCCCTGCACGTCGAAGCCCATGCCGAGGTGCTCCAGGGCGATGGCGACACACTCGATGTGCCATCCGGGGCGACCGCGGCCCAGCGAACCGCCGTCCCAGCTCGGCTCACCCTCCCGGGCGGCCATCCACAGCATCGGGTCGAGCGGGTTCTTCTTGCCCTGCCGGTCGGGGTCACCGCCGCGCTCGGCGGACAGCAGGCGCATGGCGGCGGCGTCCAGGTGGGACACCTTGCCGAAGTTCGGGTCGGACTCGACGGAGAAGTAGACGTCCCCTTCGAGCTCGTACGCCGCGCCCATGTCCCGGAGCCGCTCGACGAGCGGGACGATCCCGGGTATCGCCTCGACGGCGCCGATGTACTGCTTCGGGGGCAGCATCCGCAGGGCGGTCATGTCCTCCCGGAAGAGGGCGGTCTCCTTCTCGGCGAGCCCCGCCCAGTCGATCCCGTCGCGCACGGCCCGCTCCAGCAGCGGGTCGTCGACGTCGGTGACGTTCTGGACGTAGTGAACCTGCCGCTTGGCGTCGAGCCACACGCGTTGTACGAGGTCGAACGCGTTGTAGGTCGCCGCGTGACCCATGTGGGTCGCGTCGTACGGGGTGATGCCGCAGACGTAGATACGGGCGACGGGACCGGGGTCGAGGGTGACGAGACCGCCGGTCGCGGTGTCGTGGATCCTCAGGTCGCGGCCCTGACCAGTCAGGGCGGGGACCTCGGAAGCGGGCCAGGCATGCATGTCATGAGCGTAACCGGACGGATGTTCCGTATACGAGCCGGACCGGGTCCGGATGGCCGGGAAGAGGGTCTTGTGAGATTCCTCCCCACGTGCAGAGGGGGCTGACGGTGGCCTGACGGGACTCCCGCGACAGCCCCGCGCCGTGTCAGACGGGCGGCCAGGGAATCGCCGGCCACTCCCCGCTGGGCTCCGGATGCCTCCCTGACTCCAGCAACGCGTCCACACGTACGCGCGTGGCCTCGATCTCGTCGCTGGTGACCAGCTCGGCCAGCCGCACCGCCAGCGCTCCGCCCTCCCCCAGGGCACCTTTCAGCTCCGTCAGCACCGCGACCGCCTCCGGCGTCAGGGGCTCTCCGGCCCACCCCCACAGCAATGTCCGCAACTTGTTCTCGGCGTTGAAGGTGACCCCGTGGTCGATCCCGTACAGCCGCCCCTCGCCGCCCGGCAGCAGATGCCCGCCCTTGCGGTCCGCGTTGTTGATCACCGCGTCGAGCACGGCGAGCCGCCGCAGCCGCTCGTCGTCGGCGTGGACCAGCAGGGCCGTCTTCCCCTCGCCGACCTCGGCGAAGGCGATCGCCTTCCACCCGGGTCCGGGTTCCTCACCGTCGACCAGGGCGAGCAGCCGGCCGCCCTCGTCCGCCTCCGCGTCGATCCACAGCTGGCACATCCCCTCGCCGTACGGCCCCTCGCGCAGCACGGTCGGCGGGACCAGCCCCCAGCCGGTCGCCTCCGAGACCTCGAACGCCGCCATCTCGCGCTCGGCGAGGGTCCCGTCGGGGAAGTCCCACAGAGGCCGCTCACCGGCCACGGGCTTGTAGATGCAGGCGGCCTCCTGACCCTCGTACGAGACCGTGCAGTACAGCGCCGCGTTCGACGCCTCGCTGATCCGCCCGCGTACGGTCAGTTCACCCTCGGTGAGCAGTTCGGCGGGCGTACGGGTGGCCGTCACGCTCCGCGGCGGTATCCGTTCTGGCGCGGACATACGTGTCCTTCCGGGTCGAGCGGGAGGCTGCACAGGGGGCACGGCGGCCGGCCGGCGTTGACGACGTCGAGGGCGCGCCTGGCGAAGGCGCGGGCCTGTGCGCCGGTGAGCCGGACGCGCAGCATCGGAGGGCCGTTCTCCTCGTCCTGGAGGAGCCGCTCCTCGGCCTCGACGAGGTCCTCCTCGGACTCGGCGTCCAGTTCCACCAGTGCCTGCGCCTCGACGATCATGCGCTGCTCGTCGCCGTCCCAGGCGAGCGCCATCGTGCCGACCCGGAACTCCTCCTCGACAGGGGTGTCGAGGGGGCGGGTGTCGGACACCTCGGTGGGGGCGACGGCCGGGACGGCGGCACTGCCCCCGCTGCGGCGTACCACCTCGTCGAGCAGTTCGTCCATGCGTTCGGCGAGCGCGGCGACCTGGGTCTTCTCCAGTGCCACGCTGGTCACCCGGGGGCCGGCGGTGGCCTGGAGGAAGAACGTACGGCGCCCGGGCAGCCCGACCGTACCGGCCACGAAGCGGTCCGGGGGGTCGTAGAGGAACACCTGACGGGACACGTCCTGTCTCCATTGAATCGAATGATTTTCGGCATCCGCGGCGCTACCGCGACCGCTTCACCCTACTGCTGACGACGATCACGGTGCGCCCGCACCACCCCCGACCGCGGCCTCCTCCCCCGGAGGTCCCTCGCGCGGCGCCAGGGAGGCGAAGTCGCCGGTGTCCCCGAGGCGGACGAGAAACGGCCTGAGACGGGTGTAACGGATCGCGGTGATGGAACAAGGTTCTACGGACACCCGTTGAAAGAGGTCGAGATGAAGCCCGAGCGCGTCCGCGACAAGGGACTTGATGATGTCGCCGTGCGAGCACATGAGGTAGACGGCGTCGGCGCCGTGCTCGGCCTCCACGCGCGCGTTCCACTCGCGTACGGCTTCGGCCGCGCGCGTCTGCATGGCCCGCATGGACTCCCCGCCGGGGAAGGCCGCGGCGGTCGGGTGGGCCTGGACGACCTGCATCAGGGGCTCGTCCGTCAGCTCGGCGAGCTTGCGCCCGGACCAGTCCCCGTAGTCGCACTCGGTGATCCGCTCCTCGGTGTGCGGGCGCAGGTCCGGCCTGGCTTCGAGAAGGGGCCGGACCGTCTCCTGGCAGCGCTGGAGCGGGCTGGTGACGACCTCGGAGATCGGCAGCTCGGCGAGACGCCCGGGCAGCGCGGCGGCCTGCGCGGCGCCCCGCTCGTCGAGGGCGACTCCGGGTGTGCGGCCGGCGAGCACGCCAGAGGTGTTGGCGGTGGAACGTCCGTGCCGGACGAGGATCAGCGTGGGCATGCGGCCCAGGGTAGGCGTACGGCCCCCAGAGGGAGGCCGGAGTGCTTTTCCGGCCGGGCGGCGGGAGAATGCGCATCGTGATCGTCGACTGCGCCATCTACCGTGACGGACGCCGGAGGGAGGGGCCCGCGGACTTCTCCGACGCCCTCGACGAGTGCCGTGCGGACGACGTCGGGGACGCGTTCGTCTGGGTCGGCCTGCACGAGCCCACCGAGAAGGAGTTCGAGAAGGTCACGCAGGAGTTCGGACTGCACCCCCTGGCCGTCGAGGACGCCCTCCACGCGCATCAGCGGCCGAAGCTGGAGGTGTACGACGACTCGCTGTTCATGGTCCTCAAGCCGGTCGGATACGAGCCGAAGGCCGACATCGTCTCCTCCGGCGAGATCATGGTCTTCATCGGCGACTCCTTCGTCGTGACCGTGCGGCACGGCGAGGAGGCCCCCCTCGCGGCCGTGCGGCACCGGCTGGAGGCGGAGCCCGAGATGCTGCGCCACGGCCCCACGGCGGTGCTCTACACGATCGCCGACGCCGTCGTCGACCACTACGTGGAAGTGGCGGACGAACTGGGCACCGACCTGGAGGAGCTGGAGGCGGAGGTGTTCTCGCCGTCCGGCGGGGGCTCGCGCCACACGGCGTCCCGCATCTACACCTTCAAGCGCCAGATCCTGGAGTTCCGCCGCGCCACCGGCCCCCTGGCGGCACCGATCGGCAGGCTCGCGGGCACGGGCCTGTTCGGCGCGCGCGTTCCCTTCGTGCACGAGAAGGCCGAGCCCTTCTTCCGGGACGTCAGCGACCACCTCACGCGCGTGAACGAGTCCGTGGAGGGCCTCGACCGCCTGGTCTCCGACGTGCTCTCGGCCCATCTCGCGCAGATGAGCGTCCGGCAGAACGACGACATGCGGAAGATCTCCGCGTTCGCCGCCATGGCCGCGTTCCCCACGATGGTCGCGGGAATCTACGGCATGAACTTCGACCACATGCCGGAGCTGCGCTGGGTGTGGTCGTACCCGGCGCTGATCGCGGGGATGGCCGTGGTGGAGGTCCTGCTCTACCGGATGTTCAAGCGCCGGGGCTGGCTGTAGCGCGGTTGCCGTACCGCCCCTGGACGGCTCAGGCGAACTCGGGTGACGTGGTCGCCGGGCCGCCCAGGGCGTCGCGCCGCTCGGGCATGCGCAGGGAGACCATGCGGCGCCAGCCGACGGCGCGCTCGTAGACGTACACCGCGCGGATGCCCGCCGCGAGGAGCGCCGCCTTGGGCCTCGGCCAGCCCAGGACGCGCCCCATGTGCGACATCACCGCGAGGCTGACGTCCCGGTAGACGCGGATCTCGGCGAGCGCGCACTCGCGCAGCGTCCGCTGGATGGCGCGGCCATGACCGGCCGCCGCGAAGCGCAGGAGTTCCTCGTGGCAGTAGGCGAGGTGGTTGTCCTCGTCGCGGGAGATCATCCGCACCGCGCGGCCGAGGTCGGGGTGGTCGCCGAAGTGCCTGCGCAACAGCTCCATCTCCTCGGAGGCGCGCTGCTCGGTGACGCGGCTGTGGGCGAGGTAGGTGACGATGTCCGGCACGGTCAGCGGATGGTCGCTCTTGAGCTTCTCGTGCGAGAGACCGATGCCCCGCCGTTCCAGCAGCATCGTGTAGTCGGTGTCGGCCGGGACGTCGACGGGCTGGAGGCCGCGCTTCCTCATGAGGGCGTCGAAGATCCGCCCGTGCTTGTCCTCGTCCGCGCCGTGGCGGCTGATCCTGGGGGCGAGCGCGCGTTCGCTCGCCGGGACGAGCGCGGCGATCCGGGCGTTCTCCCAGCCGCCCTGGGACTCCCCGCCGGCCGCGATGGAGCAGAAGAGGCGGAAGGACTCGTCGTTGTCGAGGATCTCCTGGAACAGGCTCCTGGCCGAAAGCATGAGAGGCACCTCTCGCAGGTCTGCGGTGTTCCGCGAAAAACGTGGAAGAACATGTCAGACAACGAGTCAAATGCGGTACCCGGCACGCTGCAACACCTGCGCCCGACAACTCCGCCGAAAGAAGGACCGGCAAAGGCGCGTCAGGACGTAAGTACGAAGGCCCCGGCGGACGCGGGGGCCGTAACCGCCGGATCCGCGGCGCGTTGTGCTCCGTGACGGCCGTGGCGGGGAAGACCCCCGAGCCCCCACCACGGCCGCGGAACTTTCCGCTTCCGCTGACGTCCCCTATGCGAGCCCGGCGCGCTCCAGGGCGTCGGTGCCCGCCCGGAGCGAGGCGATCCGCTCGTCGAGCGTGAAGCCGGCCGGGGCGAGGGTGAGCGTGGTGACACCGGCCGCCGCATAGGCCTGCATCCGGTCGGCGATCCGGTCCACCGAGCCGAGCAGCGTCGTCTGGTCGATCAGGTCGTGCGGAATGGCGGCAGCGGCGCCCTGCTTGTCGCCGGACAGGTACTTGTCCTGGATCTCGGCGGCTTCCTTCTCGTACCCCATGCGCTGGGCGAGCTGGTTGTAGAAGTTCTGCTTGCGGCTGCCCATGCCGCCCACGTACAGGGCGGTGTACGGCCGGAAGGTGTCGGCGAGCGTCGCCACGTCCTTGTCGTCGCCGACGGCGAGCGGCAGCGTCGGACAGACGTCGAACCCTTCGAGGCTCTTGCCGGCCTTCTCGCGCCCCGCGCGCAGGTACTGGATGGCGGTGTCCTCGATGTGCGCGGCGGACGGGAAGATGAGCAGTGCCCCGTCGGCGATCTCGCCGGTCTGTTCGAGGTTCTTGGGGCCGATCGCGGCGATGTAGAGCGGGATGTGCTCGCGCTCGGGGTGCACGGTCAGCTTGATGGGCTTGCCCGGGCCGCCGGGCAGCGGCAGCGTCCAGTGCTCACCGTCGTGGGAGAGCCGCTCACGGCTCATCGCCTTGCGTACGATCTCCACGTACTCGCGCGTACGGGAGAGCGGCTTGTCGAACTTGACGCCGTACCAGCCCTCGGAGACCTGCGGGCCCGAGACACCGAGGCCGAGCCGGAACCGGCCGCCGGAGAGCGAGTCCAGCGTCGCGGCGGTCATCGCGGTCATCGCGGGCTGGCGGGCCGGAATCTGGAAGATGGCCGAGCCGACATCGATGCGCTCGGTCTGGGCGGCGACCCAGGTGAGCACGGTGGCCGCGTCCGAGCCGTAGGCCTCGGCGGCCCAGCAGACGGCGTATCCGAGGCGGTCGGCCTCCTGCGCGACGGCCAGATTGTCCGCGTCCATTCCGGCGCCCCAGTAGCCGAGGTTGATCCCGAGCTTCATGGCCGATTCCCCTTACCGATCAGTAACGTCCCTTGTGCGACAGACACTAGCGCGTCGGCCTCCGGCGGCGGTGGGGCGTGGATCTCGCCGGGCCGGCACCATCCAGCCCGTCCGGCGTTTGAGGACGAGGCCCCTTCAGGGCCGAAGCGGGGGTCCGGGGGCGGCAGCCCCCAGGGACAGGACGGGTAGGGGCGGCGGGGGCGGGGAAACCGTTGTCCACAGGCAACCCACTTGGTCAGCTCTGGCCAGTAATCTCGGCGTTCATGGAGCAGAGGCATCTCGGTCGTACCGGCCTGCGTGTGTCCCGGATCGGGCTCGGCACCCTGACATGGGGTCGGGACACCGACGAGCATGACGCCGCGGCCCTGTTGAAAGCGTTCTGGGAAGCGGGCGGAACCCTCGTCGACACCGCGGACGTGTACGGCGACGGAGAGGCCGAGTATCTGCTCGGGCAGCTCATGGAAGGGCTCGTGCCGCGCCGCGACCTGGTCATCTCGACCAAGGCCGGCAGCGTCCCCGACCCCGACCGCCGCGTCGACGGCTCCCGCGGCCACCTCCTCGCCGCCCTCGACGCCTCCCTCACCCGCCTCGGCACGGACTACGTCGATGTCTGGCACATCCACGCGTACGACCCCGACACTCCCCTTGAGGAAACCCTCCAGGCCCTCGACCTCGCCGTCAGCAGCGGACGCGCCCGATACGCCGGCGTCTCCAACTTCTGCGGCTGGCAGCTGGCCAAGGCGGCGACCTGGCAGCTCTCGGCACCGGGCATACGTACGCGGCTGTCCAGCACGCAGCTGGAGTACTCACTGCTCCAGCGCGGCATCGAACGCGAGGTGCTGCCCGCCGCACTCGACCTGGGCGTCGGACTCCTGCCCTCCTCGCCGCTCGGCCGCGGCGTCCTGACGGGCAAGTACCGCGACTCGACCCCGGCGGACTCCCGGGGCGCCTCGGAGCATCTGGCGCCCTTCGTCGCGCCGTATCTCGACGACACGGCGAGCCGCATCGTGGACGCGGTGCGGACGGCGGCCGACGGTCTGGCGGTGACGCCGTTGCAGGTGGCGCTCGCCTGGATCCGCGACCGGCCCGGTGTGGTTGCCCCGATCGTCGGCGCGCGCAACGCGCAGCAGCTCACGGCCGCATTGTCAGTGGAGACCCTTAGTCTTCCTGACGAGATCTGCCGGGCGCTCGACGACGTGTCAGCGCCCGTGCACCGCTATCCCGATCACGACTGGAGCACGCTGTGACCACGGAGCCCGACACCACGGAGGAAGCCGAGCCGGGGACCCCGGGCGCCGCCGAGGAGGCCGCCCAGGACACGGCGGACGATTCGTCGACCGAGACCACCGATCGGACCGAGACCACCGAAAGTACAGACGCCGGGCAGCCGTCCGAGGCCGAGGCCGAGCTGGCCGCTCAGCGGGAGCTCCGGGAGCGGATCGAGCGGCGCAAGGCCGAGAAGAAGGGGCCGATCGCGAGCGGCACCAAGCTCAGCGGTACGGCCGCCGATCTGATGGCGGCCGTCCGGGCCGTGGAGAGCGGGGAGAAGCCCGCGGCGGCCATCGCCTTCCGCACACCGGAATCCTGGCCCACGGCCGGACCAGGAGCCCTTTCCGCCCGCCCATCGGCTTCCCCTTCCCCCGCCGCCGCCTCGGCCGTTCCCGCACGGCGGCCCCAGCCGGCCGCACCCGTCGCCGGCGACCCGGTAGCCACCGAGGCCGTGCGGGGCGTCCTGGCCGAAGGTGGCGCGCCGGACACGCTCGCGCCGCAGGTGGTGTCCGCCCTCGGCGACGGAGCGGACGGGCAACTGCGCGCGGATCCCTGGCAGTTGCTCCGGGTCGCCGGAGTGCGGCCCGAGCAGGCCGACGGGTTCGCCCGGGCGCTGCTCGGCGCCGAGTGCGGTCCGGACGACGAGCGGCGGGGCCGGGCGCTCACGGTGTGGCTGCTGGAGCAGGCCGCCCTGGCCGGACACACGGTGCTGGACGCCTCCGCCCTGACCGCCGCACTCACCCAGCGCGCCGTGCCCGACCCGGACACCGCCGTACAGAGCACGGTCGCGGAGGGCGAGGCACTGGAGTTCCAGGACGCGGTCGAGGAAGCCGCAGGGCCCGCGGCGAACGGACAGGACGACGAGGACGACGAGGGCCGTGAGGACAGCGAGGCCGCCGAGCGACCCGTTCGCGTGCTCATCGGGCTGGAGCGGTACGCGCTCGCCGAGGAGAGCCTCGCCGACGGGCTCGCACGGATCGTCAACTCGCTGCCCAAGGAGGCGTCCGAGGACTGGGAGTCGTCGGCCGGGGCGTCGGGCTCCGGTTCCGCTGCCGAGTTGGTCCGTGCCGTCGCCGGGCACGGGCTCGTGCTGCACACGGGCGGTGACGCGGCGCGCGCCGAACCGGCCGCCCTCGTCGCCGCCGCCCGTTCCCTGGGCCTGCGGGTCTGCGCGGCGGCACACACACCCGACGGGCGCCGCCGTTTCGCGGCACTTCTCGCGCCCGAGGACACCTCCGACACGGAGTCGGGGTGGGAATCCGTCGTCACCGTCGCGGGACTGCTGGCCGGGGCCGAGGGGCCCGGGCGGGACGCCGAGGGGGCGTTCGAACTCGACCTGCTGGTCGTGCTGGACGCACCGCAGCTCGACGTGGAGAGCGCGGCGATGGTCGTGGAGTCACTGCCCGACGGCGCCAGGCTGCTGCTGAGCGGTGATCCGGCGGTCCTGTGGTCGGCCGGGCCGGGGCGGGTCTTCGCCGATCTGCTCGCCGCACGCGCGTGCCCGCACGTCGTCTCGCGCACGCCCGATCCCGGCCCGATCGGCGAACTCGTCTCGGGTGTCTCCGTCGGCGAGCTGACCCAGGTCGAGGCGCCGGGCAAGGAGGTCGTGATCGTCCCCGTACGGGACGCGGGCGAGGCGGTGCACCGGACCGTGCAGCTCGTCGCGGACTCGGTGCCCAGGGCACTCGGTGTGCCGCCGGAGCAGACCCAGGTGATCACGCCGGGGCACGGCGGCGCGGCGGGCACGCGCGCCCTCAACTCCGCCCTCAAGGAACGGCTGAACCCCGGCCCGGGCCGCTTCGGCGGCTTCGACCCGGGCGACCGGATCGCGTACTCCCCGGCGCCGGGACGGACGGTGCCGGGACAGGTCGTCAAGGCCGACGCGGAAGGACTGCACCTGGAGTGCGGCGGCGCCCCCGTCGTCGTACCGAAGGAGCGGGTCGAGCTGAGCGTGCGGCACGGGTGGGCGCTCACCGCGCACCAGGCGGTCGGGCTGCACTGGCCGGCCGCCGTCGTCGTACTGCCCGGGGACGCGGCCCCGTCGCTGACCCGGCCTTGGGTCTACACGGCCTTCGGCCGGGCGGAGCGTCATCTCTCCGTGGTGCACGGCGTGGACCAGGCGCTGCCCCGCGCGGTCGCGGAGGTCCCGGCGAAGGCCCGTACGACACGGCTGCCGGGCCTGCTCGGAGCCCAGGTGCAGCCGACCGCCTGAGCGGGCGGGGCGGGCGAGCGAGCGAGCGAGCGAGCGAGCGAGCGAGGACGAACGACGGCGGCGGTCATGGGAAGCCCTGCTTCCCATGACCGCCGCCGTCGGCACATCCGGTCGCCGACCGGTTAGCGCAGGCGATCGGCGTCCAGTGGTTCCAGGTCCTCGTCCTCGTCCAGGCCCGCCGCCACCAGGTCGGGATCGAGGGCGTCCTCCAGCAGGTCGTCGTCCTCGATGACGTCGTCGGCGTCGTCGTCGAAGACCGCGCTGACGTCGAAACGGCAGACCACCCGCTCCGCGTCGACCTGGTCGAAGGGAGCCTCCAGCCACTCGCCGGGGTCGGTCGGCTCGTCCGCGGCCGTCACCCACAGTGTGGAGTCCGCCTCCTCAAGGCCGAACTCCTTGTGCCGGGAGGCGATCTCGTCCGGCTCGAACTCGCCGAACAGGATGCCCAGCGCCCCATGCACCGTGCCGGAGGCCTCGGTGCCCTCGTCGTCCACGGCCTCCACCCGCTGTGCGTGCGCCAGCAGCCGCCGCGGCTCCACCACGGCGTAGTCGCGGCGGATGAGCACACTCAGCGCGTTCGGCTCCTCGGGGCCCGCGTACGGCGGCAGCGCGTCGTCCGAACCCGGGATCTCGAAGGGGGTGACCTCGTCGTAACGGTCGTAGAGCAGCTCGTCGTACACCTCGGCGGCAGCGGCCAACTGGTTGAACGCCTCATAGACATCGGGGTCGTCCTCCCCCGACCGGCGTTCGACCGCCGCCAGGTGGCGGTCGAGCGCGGTCTTGACCGCCTCGGCGGCGGCGCGTACCTCGGCAGCGGTGGGCTGCGCAGCATCAGACATAGTGCAGACGCTATCCGTACCGGGCCTCTGCCCGCACAATAGATGCGATGCCGGAATACGAATTTGTCGACGTGTACGTACCACGCGGGGTCACCCGCAAGGAGGCCACACGTCTGCTCACGGACCATGCCGAGTACGGACACTGGGAGTTGGACCGCCTGAGCCTGCTGCGCGACGGCAGCCGCAGGGTGCGGTTGCGTCGGCGGATCATCCGCCAGGTACGGGCCACGTGGTGAGATGACGTCGCGGAAACGGAGCGGGCCCCGCAGTCTGCGGGGCCCGCTCCGTTTCCGCGACGTCACCGGGTGACCGCGCGGCGCATTCCTCCCGTGCGTACGGGATCCCCGTACGGCTCTACGCCGAGGCGCGTGCCTTGCGGTAGAGGACGGTGCCCGCGAGCAGCATGCCCGCGCCCACCGGCAGGGCGACACCCAGCGGCAGGTCACCACCGGTGTGCGCGAGCTGCGCGGCGGCCCGGGGCTGCGGAACGGTCGGCGCACCGCTCTGGTCGACGTACGTGGGGCCGGCCGGAGGCGTCACACCGTGCGCGGTACTGGGCGGTGCGAGCGGCGACACCGGCTGGGTCGGGGTTCCCGGGGGTCCCGGCTGCGAGGGGCCGCCCGGAAGCTGGGGGCTTTCCGGCTGCTGCGGCTTTCCGGGCGGGGGCGGGGTCTCGTGACCGTAGCCCGGAGTCTCGTGACCGTAGCCGGGAGGCGGGCACGGCTCGTCGGTCTCCGGGGGCGGCGCCGGGTGGCCGCCGCCCGCGTGCTCCCCGGTGTTCGAGCAGTCGTTGCCCGTCACCGCGTTGCCGATGCCGATGACGTCGACGCTGTTGCCGCAGAGGTTGACCGGTGCGTCGACCGGGGCCTCCACGTGGTTGCCGGAACCGACGCCCGGCGAGTCGGTGGCGTATCCGCCGGCGTACGAGCCCTCCCAACCGTGCCAGTCGGCCCAGTCACCGGAGCCGCCGTGGCCGCCGGGGCTGCCCGGGTACCCGAAGCCACCCGGGGTGCCCGAGTCGCCGTACCAGCTCTGGCCGCCGTACCCGTCGTGACCGTTGTAGCCGCCGTACCCTCCGGGTGAGCCGTGGCCGCCGGACGAGCCGTGCCCGGCGTAACCGCCGGACGAGCCGTGACCTCCCTGGCCGCCATGGGTGCCCTGGTTGCCGTGACCACCGTGCTGGTCCTGGTTGCCCTGGTTTCCGTGTCCGCCCGGTGAGCCGTGACCGCCGCTGTCCTTGCCGCCGCCTCCGCCGTTGGCGCACTTGTTGCCCATCGCCGGGTTGAGCAGGCCGACGCCGCTCACGGTGTTGCCGCAGGCGTTGACCGGCACGCTCACCGGCGCACTCACCGTGTTGCCGGACAGCACGCCCGGTGAGTTGGAGGCGGCGCTGTTCGCACCCGAGTCCGCGTGCGCCTGGCCGCCGCCGGCGGCGGCCATCACGCCTGTCGCCGCCGCCACGGTCATCAGGCCCTTGCGAGTGACCTCTCGCATTGCTGCATCCCTGCCTTCACATGATGTGTCGTGAACCTTCCGGAACGACCTGTCGGCCCCGGAGCGCAGAAAGCGTTCCGGGGCCGACAGGCTCAGACTCGCTGGGAGTCAGAACCTCACGAAGTGAGGTGCGGCATCAGTTGTTGACGCAGGTGTTGCCGAAGGCGGGGTTCAGCAGCCCGATCACGGAGATCGTGTTGCCGCAGACGTTCACCGGGACGTGAACGGGAACCTGAACGACGTTGCCGGACAGAACACCCGGGGAGTGCACGGCAGCACCCTGGGCACCCGCATCGGCGACGGCCAGGCCCGCACCCGCGAGAACCAGACCACCAGTGGCAGCCGCAGCGGCGACGATCTTCTTGATCATTATTTTCTCCTTGTTGGCAATGCGATCCCGAGTAGCGGACCGCATCACCAGTAACGAGGAGGAGGCATTAGGGCTACGACCCTATGAGCGCATTCACTCTTCTCAGTCAGCCACGCACACGCGGACGATTATTGGAGTGTCGTTCAATCGGGTAATTCCGGGCGGATCCACGGCTGTTGGGAATGCGGCAGACCCCCGGGAACACAGGCCCGGCACGGGATTCAGGATGCCTCGATGAAGCGGTCGAGCACACGCACCCCGAACTTCAGCGCGTCGACCGGCACGCGTTCGTCAACACCGTGGAACATGCCCGCGAAGTCCAGCTCCGGCGGCAGCTTCAGCGGCGCGAAGCCGAAGCAGCGGATGCCGAGGTCCGCGAAGGACTTGGCGTCGGTGCCGGCCGAGAGCATGTAGGGCACGGCCCGGGCGATCGGGTCCTCGGCGACCAGCGCGGTCTGCATGGCGTCCACGAGCGCCCCGTCGAAGGAGGTCTCCAGGGCCTTGTCCGCGTGCACGTCCTCGCGCTTCACGTTCGGGCCGAGGATGCGGTCCAGGTCGGCGAGGAACTCCTCCTCGTAGCCGGGCAGGTAACGGGCGTCGACGTGCGCGGTGGCCTGGCCCGGAATGACGTTGACCTTGTAGCCGGCGCCCAGCTGGGTCGGGTTGGCGGTGTTCTGCAGCGAGGCACCGATCAGCTTGGCGATACCGCCGAGCTTGGCGAGCGTCGCGTCCATGTTCTCGGGGTCCAGCTCGGTGCCCAGCGCGTCGCCGAGTTCGTCGAGGAAGTGCCGCAGTGTCTTGGTGACCCGGACGGGGAACTTGTGCCGCCCGAGGCGTCCGACGGCCTCCGACAGCTCGGTGATCGCGTTGTCCTTGTGGATCATCGAACCGTGTCCGGCGGTGCCGTCGACGGTCAGCTTCATCCAGTGCATGCCCTTCTGGGCCGTCTCGACGAGATACAGCCGCAGGTTCTCGTTGACGGTGAAGGAGAACCCGCCGACCTCGCCGATCGCCTCCGTCACACCCTCGAACAGGTCGGGGTGCCGGTCGACGAGGTGCCGCGCGCCCCACGTACCGCCCGCCTCCTCGTCCGCGAGAAAGGCGAGGACGATGTCGCGCGGGGGCTTGCGGCCGGTGCGCAGCCGGTCGCGGACGACCGCGAGGGTCATCGCGTCCATGTCCTTCATGTCGACCGCGCCCCGGCCCCACACGCACCCGTCCGCGATCTCGCCGGAGAACGGGTGGTGGGTCCAGTCCGCCGCGTTGGCCGGTACGACGTCGGTGTGGCCGTGGATGAGCAGCGCCGGCCGGGACCGGTCCTCGCCCTCGATGCGCGCCACGGTGGAGGCGCGCCCCTTGTGCGACTCGAAGATCTGCGGCTCCAGACCCACCTCGGCGAGCTTTTCGGCGACGTACTCGGCGGCCTTGCGTTCACCCGGTCCCGAGTGGTCGCCGAAGTTGCTGGTGTCGATCTGGATGAGCTCGCGACAGAGGTCCACGACCTCGTCCTCACCGGTGACGCCCCTGGTCGTGTCCGTCCCGCTCACGGTGCTACCTCCCACTGGTCCTGCTGGTGGTCATCCCTCATCCTCCCCCTCCGACCCGTCGCGCCCCAAGGCCGGTCCTGGCCCGTCACACACCGTTCACGCGGCGACAGGGGGTGATCGGCCACCCCGGAAAGCCTGGTAATGTTTCCTTCGTCGCCACGGGGGGAACCCCGCGCGACAGACACCTTGTCCGGGTGGCGGAATGGCAGACGCGCTAGCTTGAGGTGCTAGTGCCCTTTATCGGGCGTGGGGGTTCAAGTCCCCCCTCGGACACTTACTACTTACTCTCGTCAGTCGCTGAGACCCCACTCGATGTGGGGTTTTTTGCGTTCCCTAGACCCAACGTCAGGGGTTTTCCGCAGGGTGTGGGCGAAATCTCGTCCGCCCGGGCGACCACGAAGATCACCAGGTCAGGGCGTCGGCCGAGGCTCCGGCACCCCCGGCGCGACCCCCGTGCGGCGCTCTCACCTGGCATGCGTACTGGCGTGAGCCTAGGCTCGTACTAAAATTTCCGGCTTGTTACGGAACGGAGCTGGAGCCGGACAACCCCAGGCATACCTGCGGGCCCCGCCAGCGACCCGGAGGTTTCCGGGAACGAGACGCGAGGACTGATGGCAGCCACACACGAGAGCAGTGCTCTCGGTCTGCTCGAAGAAGAGATCCGCGAGCGGTTCGGCGACAAGGCACGTTTCTCCGCGGGGCCCGCCGCCTCGCCGCGCACTCTCGTCGACGTTTTCGACGCCGCCGTGCGTTCGTACCCCAACGAGCCGGCCCTCGACGACGGCACCACCGCGCTCACCTACCGGGCGCTCGCCGCCGAGGTCGAGGCCGTACGGCGCCGGCTGAGCGCCGCCGGCGTCGGGCTCGGGGACCGCGTCGGGGTCCGGGTGCCGTCCGGCACCAACGAGCTGTACGTCGCCATCCTGGCCGTCCTCGCCGCCGGCGGCGCCTATGTTCCCGTGGACGCCGAGGACCCGGACGAGCGGGCCGAGCTGGTGTTCGGGGAGGCGGACGTACGGGCCGTCGTCGGTGCCGGGTACGAGATCACCGTTCCCGGGGCCCGCAGTGAGCTTCCCGCGCGGCGGCCCGGAGTCGAGCACGACGCCTGGATCATCTTCACCTCCGGCTCCACCGGGAAGCCCAAGGGCGTCGCCGTCAGCCATCGCAGCGCCGCCGCGTTCGTGGACGCCGAGGCCGCGCTGTTCCTCACCGACGATCCCGTGGGGCCCGGTGACCGGGTCATGGCGGGGCTCTCCGTGGCCTTCGACGCCTCCTGCGAGGAGATGTGGCTGGCCTGGCGCTACGGTGCCTGTCTGGTGCCCGTACCGCGCTCCCAGGTCCGCAGCGGGGCCGATCTGGGGCCCTGGCTGGTCGAGCAGGAGATCTCCGTGGTCTCCACCGTGCCGACACTGGCCGCACTGTGGGAGCCCGAGACCCTCAACGACGTACGGCTGCTGATCTTCGGCGGGGAGGCCTGCCCGCCCGAGCTGGTGCAGCGGCTGGTGACGGAGGGGCGCGAGGTGTGGAACACCTACGGGCCCACCGAAGCCACCGTCGTCGCCTGCGCCTCCCTGATGACCGGGGAGGAGCCCATCCGGATCGGGCTGCCCCTGGGCGGCTGGGAGCTCGCCGTCGTCGACGAGGCCGGCGAGCCCGTCGCCATGGGCGGCAGCGGTCAGCTGGTGATCGGTGGCGTCGGACTCGCGCGGTACCTCGACGCCGAGAAGGACGCCGAGAAGTACGCGCCCCTCGAATCCCTGGGGTGGGAGCGGGCCTATCGCAGCGGCGACCTCGTCAAGGCCGAGCCCGAGGGGCTGATCTTCCTCGGGCGGGCCGACGAGCAGATCAAGCTCGGCGGGCGCCGTATCGAGCTGGGCGAGGTCGACTCGGCGCTCCAGGGGCTGCCCGGTGTCGCCGGTGCCGCAGCCGCCGTACGGACCGCGCGCAGCGGCAACCAGCTGCTCGTCGGCTATGTCGTGACGCAGGAGGGCTGGGACCAGGCCGCGGCCGTGGAGCGGCTGCGCGCCGAGCTGCCCGCCGCCCTGGTGCCGATGCTCGCGCCGGTCGCCGAGCTGCCGACGCGTACGTCGGGCAAGGTCGACCGCAACGCTCTGCCGTGGCCCCTGGAGGGGCTGGAGACCGGTCCGGCCGCCGTGCTGTACGGCACCGAGGCGTGGGTCGCCGAGCAGTGGAGCGAGGTCCTCGGTATCCCCGTGGGCAGCGCGGACGACGACTTCTTCGCGATCGGCGGCAGCAGTCTCGGCGCCGCCCAGCTGACCACGAGGCTGCGGACGCGCTATCCGAGCGCGGCCGTCCTCGACATCTACCAGCAGCCCGTGCTGCGCAAGCTCGCCCGGCATCTGGAGGAGTCCGCGCAGGACGACACCAGCGGACGGGTCATCGCGCCGGTCCCCCTGCGCGCCAAGGTTGTCCAGCTGTTGCTGCTGGTCCCCCTGTTCACGCTGCTCGGGCTCCGGTGGGCGGTCGCTCTGGCCGCCGCCGGGAACGCGCTGCACTGGTTCGGGGCCTATCCGTGGGCACCGGTCACCTCGTGGTGGGCGGTGGCCGCCGGGGCCGCCGTGTTCTTCTCCCCGCCCGGACGGCTCGCCCTCGCGGCCGGTGGGGCGCGGCTGCTGCTGCGCGGTGTGAAGCCGGGCCGGTATCCGCGCGGTGGCAGCGTGCATCTGCGGCTGTGGACCGCCGAGCGGCTCGCCGAGTTCAGCGGGGCGACCTCGCTGACCGGGGGGTGGCTGGAGCGGTACGCGCGGGCGCTGGGCGGCAAGGTCGGCGCGGACGTCGACCTGCACTCGCTCCCCCCGGTGACCGGGATGCTCAAGCTGGGGCGTGGGGCGGCCGTCGAGTCCGAGGTGGACCTGTCGGGGCACTGGCTGGACGGGGACCGGCTGGAGATCGGGCAGGTCAAGGTGGGTGCCGGCGCTGTCGTCGGGACACGCAGCCTGCTCTTCCCGGGGGCGCGGGTCGGCAAGCGGGCCGAGGTGGCTCCGGGTTCGGCGGTCGTCGGGACGGTGCCGACCGGGCAGCGGTGGGCCGGCGCGCCGGCCGTCAAGCTCGGCAAGGCCAAGCGGAACTGGCCCAAGGAGCGTCCGCAGCGCGGGCGGGCCTGGCGGGCGATGTACGGCATCGCGGGGTTCGCGCTGAGTGCGCTGCCGCTGCTGGCCGGTGCGGTCGCGCTGCTGGTCACCGGCCTGTTCGTCGACCCGGACGCCGGGCTCGGAGGCGCTCTGCGGGGCATCGCGCTCGCGCTCGTGCCGGCCACCCTGGCGTTCGGTCTGGCGTACGCGCTGATGCTGCTGATCGCCGTACGGCTGCTGAGTCTGGGGCTGCGCGAGGGTACGCATCCCACGCACAGCCGCATCGGCTGGCAGGCCTGGACGGTCACCCAGCTCATGGACCGCTCCCGCGAGACGCTGTTCCCGCTCTACGCCGGGCTGATCACGCCCGTGTGGCTGCGCCTGCTGGGGATGCGGATCGGGCGCGGGGCCGAGGTGTCGACCGTGCTGGCGCTGCCGAGCCTGACGACCGTCGGTGAGGGCGCCTTCCTGGCCGACGACACCCTGACCGCACCGTACGAGCTCGGCGGTGGCTGGCTGCGGATCGGGCGGGCCGAGATCGGGCGGCGGGCCTTCCTGGGCAACTCCGGGATGACCGCGCCGGGCCGGTCTGTGCCCGACGGCGGGCTGGTCGGGGTCCTGTCGGCCACGCCGAAGAAGGCCAAGAAGGGCAGTTCCTACCTGGGCCTGCCACCGATGAAGTTGCCCCGCTCGGCGAGCGGCGGCGACCAGAGCCGTACGTACGACCCGCCCGCGCGTCTGCTGTGGGCGCGGGCGCTGGTGGAGCTGTTCCGGATCGTGCCGGTGTTCTGCTCGGCGGGGCTGGCCGTGCTGACGGTCGCCGCGTTCAGCGTGCTCGGAGGATGGTTCTGGCTGGCCGGCGGGGTGGTGCTGCTCGGTGTCGGGGCAGTCGCCTGTGTGCTGTCCATCGTCGCCAAGTGGGCGCTCGTGGGGCGCCACCGCGCCGGTGAGCATCCGCTGTGGAGCGGATTCGTGTGGCGCAACGAGCTGGCGGACACCTTCGTCGAGGTCGTCGCCGTGCCGTGGCTGGCGGGTTCCGTGCCGGGTACGCCGGTGCTGTCGGCGTGGCTGCGAGGGCTCGGCGCGCACATCGGCAAGGGGGTCTGGGTGGAGAGCTACTGGCTGCCCGAGACCGACCTGGTGACCCTGGGGGACGCGGCCACCGTGAACCGGGGATGCGTGCTCCAGACGCACCTCTTCCACGACCGGATCTTGCGGACGGATACTGTGGTCCTCCGTGAGGGCGCGACGCTGGGTCCTGGCGGGATCGTCCTGCCCGGTTCCACGGTCGGGGCCCGGTCCACTCTGGGTCCCGCGTCGCTGGTCATGGCGGCGGAGTCCGTTCCCGACGACACCCGCTGGCTGGGCAACCCGATCGAGTCATGGCGTTCCTGAAATCGGTGGGCGCGGCTCGTTCGGGTACCGGAGCGGGGGTGGGTTCATCTCCGGCACCTCGTACGAGCACAGCGCAGGGAGCAGACTCAGCAGTGAGCGTTCAGCAGACAGTGGGTTCGGACCCGTACTTTCCGGCCAACGGTGATCCCCGTTACCGGGTGCACCGGTACGAACTCGCGCTGGACTACCGCCCCGGCCCGAACCGGCTGGCGGGCACGGCCCGCATCAACGCCATAGCGGGCCGGTCCTCGCTTGCCGAATTCCAGCTGAACCTGGGCGACTTCAAGATCGGCCGGGTGCGGGTCGACGGCAAGGCGGCGCACTACACGCACCGGGGCGGCCGACTGCGCATCCGCCCCGTGAAGCCGCTGCGGACCGGGGCCGCGTTCACCGTCGAGGTGCACTGGGCGGGCAACCCCAAGCCGGTCAGCAGCCCCTGGGGCGGAATCGGCTGGGAGGAGCTGGAGGACGGGGCGCTGGTGGCGAGCCAGCCCGTCGGGGCGCCGTCCTGGTACCCGTGCAACGACCGGCCCGCCGACAAGGCGTCCTACCAGATCTCGATCACGACGCCGTCCGCGTACTCGGTGGTGGCGGGCGGGCGGCTGCTGACCCGGACGACCAGGGCCTCGACCACCACGTGGGTGTACGAGCAGTCCGCGCCGACGTCGAGTTATCTCGTCGGGCTGTCGATCGGCAAGTACCAGACCGTTCTGCTCGGCGACCCCGGGCTGGGCGGTGTGCCCCAACACGGGCACATTCCGGCGGAGTTGCTTCCCGAGTTCTCCCGGGACTTCGCGCGCCAGCCCGCCATGATGGAGCTCTTCGAGGAGCTGTTCGGGCCGTATCCCTTCGGTGAGTACGCGGTCGTGGTGACCGAGGAGGAACTCGATGTGCCCGTCGAGGCACAGGGGTTGTCGCTGTTCGGCGCCAACCACGTGGACGGCGCCCGGAGTTCGGAGCGGCTCGTCGCACATGAGCTGGCCCATCAGTGGTTCGGCAACAGTGTGTCCATCGCGGACTGGCGGCACATCTGGCTGAACGAGGGGTTCGCCAAGTACGCGGAGTGGCTGTGGTCCGAGCGCTCCGGTGGGCGCAGCGCGCAGCAACTCGCCGCGGTCGCCCACCGGTTGCTGGCCGGTCGTCCGCAGGATCTGCGGCTCGCCGATCCCGGCCGCAAGCTGATGTTCGACGACCGGCTGTATCAGCGCGGCGGGCTCACCGTGCACGCGGTGCGGTGCGCGCTGGGCGACGAGGCGTTCTTCCGGATGCTGCGGGGGTGGGCCGGGCTGCATCGGGGCGGGTCGGTGAGCACGGCCACGTTCACGTCGTACGTGGGGCGGTTCACGACGGAGCCCTTGGACGAGTTGTTCACCTCGTGGCTCCACGAGGGGGAGCTGCCCGCGATGCCCTCACCGAGGGCGCAGGGGGCGCCGCCGGTCGCGGGCGGACCGCGGATGCCCGCCCGGCCCTCCTATCCGCCGTCCACCGCGTAGCGGGTAGGCGCGGTGCGGGAGAATGGCGGGCATGGCCCGACGTACTGCGCATCCCCGGCGGCAGCGCCCCTCCGCACCCGTCCAGAGCTCCGCGTGTCCGTGCGGCCTCATGGAGACGTACGAGAAGTGCTGTGGCCGCTTCCACCGGGGTGAGGCGGCGGCGCCGACCGCCGAGGCCCTGATGCGCTCCCGCTACAGCGCCTTCGTGCGGCGGGACGAGCCCTACCTCCTGCGCACCTGGCACCCGCGCACCCGCCCCGCCGGCGTCGCGTTCGACCCGGGGATGCGGTGGACGGGCCTGGAGATCGTCGCGGCGGGCGACGGTACGGCGTTCCACACCACCGGGACCGTGACCTTCCGGGCCTCCTACCGGGGCGGTTCGCTGCGGGAGCGGAGCCGGTTCGAGCGGGTCGACGGGGCGTGGGTGTACGTCGACGGAGACATCGACGAGGGCGACCGGGACAGGCCTCAGGGCGCGAGGATGTCCAGTTCCTGAAGGGCCCCGACCGCGATCTCCCGGGTGAGCCGCTCGGCCCGCTCGCCGTCGCCCTCACGGACCGCCTCGGCGACCTGGACATGCAGGGTGACGGCGGCCGGGTCGGGGTCCTCGAACATGACCTCGTGGTGGGTACGGCCGGCCAGGACCTCCGCGACGACGTCGCCTAGGCGGGCGAACATCTCGTTGCCGGAGGCCTCCAGGATCACCCGGTGGAAGGCCACGTCGTGGACCAGGTAGCCCTCCAGCTGATGGCCGCGCGAGTTGGCCACCATGCCGAGCGCGCACTCGGTGAGCCGTGCGCACTGCTCGGCGGTGGCGAACTTGGCGGCCAGGCCCGCGGCGACCGGTTCGATCGCGGAGCGCAGCACGGTGAGGGAGCGCAGTTGCTGCGGGCGGTCGGCACCCGCCAGACGCCAGCGGATGACCTGAGGGTCGTAGACGTTCCACTCGGCCTTGGGGCGGACCGTGACGCCCACCCGGCGGCGGGACTCGACCAGGTGCATCGACTCCAGGACCCGGACCGCCTCCCGCATCACCGAACGCGACACGTCGAAGCGCTGCGCCAGTTCGTCCGTGCGCAGAACGCTGCCGGGCGGGTACTCGCCCGCGGTGATCGCAGGTCCGAGGGATTCCAGTACATGGCCGTGCAGCCCTCGGCCCGGTGTGCTCATGCACTCAGCGTACGGGGCACGTCACGCTCATAAAAAGTCAGACTTATTCATACGGAGGGCTTGAACTTGTCTTACCTAATGCGTTTCATAGCGTCCATGAAGAAGACGCGTACCCCCCACGTCGTCGTGGTCATGGGCGTCTCGGGCACCGGGAAGACCACCATCGGTCCCCTGCTCGCGGCACGGCTCGGCGTTCCGTATGCCGAGGCCGACAACTTCCACCCCCCGGCCAACATCCAGAAGATGTCGGCCGGCACCCCGCTGACCGACGACGACCGCCGGCCGTGGCTGGACGCCATCGGCGCGTGGGCGCACGGCCGGGCCGGGCTCGGCGGGGTGGTGAGCTGCTCGGCGCTGAAGCGGTCGTACCGGGACCGGCTGCGGGCCGCCGCGCCCGACGTGGTCTTCGTGCACCTCGCCGGTGACCGGGCGCTCATCGAGGAGCGGATGGCGCACCGGCAGGGTCACTTCATGCCGACCGCGCTGCTCGACTCCCAGTTCGCCACCCTCCAGCCGCTCGGAGCGGACGAGGCGGGCGTCGCGGTGAGCGTCTCCGGCACGCCCGAGGAGATCACCGCCCGCGCCGTGGCAGCGCTCGGCGACCTCGACAGCCCGGACAGCCCCGAGGCGCCCCCGAAAGCACCTGCGCAGTAACCCGACCGCTCCCGACCGTCCCTCTTCCGAAGCAAGGGATCCACCGTGACCGGACTCAGCGTCGAGATGCTGGCAGCGGACACCGTCGAGCCGATCACCTCGGCCGGCCATGCCCAGTTGGGCGTCGCCGTGCTCGCGGGCATCGCGCTCATCGTCCTGCTGATCACCAAGTTCAAGCTGCACGCCTTCCTGGCCCTGACCATCGGCTCGCTCGCGCTGGGCGCCTTCGCGGGCGCGCCGCTCGACAAGGCCATCACCAGCTTCACCACCGGGCTCGGCTCGACGGTGGCCGGCGTGGGCGTCCTGATCGCCCTGGGCGCGATCCTCGGCAAGCTGCTCGCCGACTCCGGCGGCGCCGACCAGATCGTCGACACGATCCTGGCTCGGGCGTCGGGCCGGACGATGCCGTGGGCGATGGTCCTGATCGCCTCGGTGATCGGCCTGCCCCTGTTCTTCGAGGTCGGCGTGGTGCTGCTGATCCCGGTCGTCCTGATGGTCGCCAAGCGCGGCGACTACTCCCTGATGCGCATCGGCATCCCGGCGCTCGCGGGCCTTTCCGTGATGCACGGTCTGGTCCCGCCGCACCCCGGCCCGCTGATCGCGATCGACGCGGTCGGCGCCAACCTCGGCGTGACGCTGGCGCTCGGTGTCCTGGTCGCCATCCCCACGGTGATCATCGCCGGCCCGCTGTTCTCGCGGTACGCGGCCCGCTGGGTGGACGTACCCGCCCCGGACCGGTTGATCCCCCAGCGCACCTCCGAGGACCTGGAGAAGCGTCCGGGCTTCGGCGCCACCCTCGCCACCATCCTCCTCCCCGTCGTCCTGATGCTGTCCAAGGCACTGGTCGACATCATCATCGACGACCCGGCGAACATGGTGCAGCGCGTCTTCGACGTGGTCGGCTCCCCGCTGATCGCCCTGCTCGCCGCCGTCCTCGTGGGCATCTTCACGCTCGGGCGCCCTGCCGAGTTCACCAGGGAACGGATCTCCCGGATCGTCGAGACGGGCCTCGCGCCCATCGCGGGCATCCTGCTGATCGTCGGCGCGGGCGGCGGCTTCAAGCAGACGCTGATCGACTCCGGGGTCGGCAGGATGGTCCTGGACATCTCGGAGGACTGGTCGATCCCGGCCCTGCTCCTGGCCTGGCTGATCGCGGTGGCGATCCGGCTGGCGACGGGTTCGGCGACGGTGGCGACGGTCTCGGCGGCCGGCCTGGTGGCCCCGCTGGCGGCCGACATGTCGACCACGCACGCGGCCCTCCTCGTCCTGGCCATCGGCGCCGGCTCGCTCTTCTTCAGCCATGTCAACGACGCCGGATTCTGGCTGGTCAAGGAGTACTTCGGCCTGAACGTCGGCCAGACCCTCAAGACCTGGTCGGTCATGGAGACGATCATCTCCGTGGTCGCGGGCGGCCTGGTCCTGCTGCTCTCACTCGTGATCTAGGGGTGGCAGTTGCTCCCCAAGGAGTTGATGCAAGGTCGAATTAGCTCGATCGTATGATGGTCGGCATCCGGGCTTGCGGCGCACTGGGCCGTTCGGGTTAGCGTGATCGTGCGATCTGGGACGCCGAGTGCGGTGCCAGCGTGCGGGGCCCCTGCTCCACCGGAGTGATGGTTCAGGGCCTCCTCGTCGCCCTTGGCCGTACTCAACTGGCCAGGTCGTGAGGGCCGTGTTTGTCAGCGGCCTCCGGCCGCTGGGGCCTCCCGGGCCAGGACCACGCACAGGATGCGTGGTGCCACCCGGGGTCGAGTACGCCGGGGACCAGCTCACCCAAGACCGTTCGGGGCGCGCGGCTGAACGGACTCACGCCCGCTCAGCCCATAGGAACGGTACGGGAATGAGTCACCCTCTGTTCGACATCAGCGGGTGTACGGCCCTGGTCACCGGGTCCAGCAGGGGCCTCGCCCTGGCCCGGGGACTGACGCAGGCCGGTCGCACCGGCGTCCTCAACGGGCGCGAAGGTGACCGGCTTCGGCCACCAAGGGCGCCCTGAAGATGCTCACCAAGGGCATGTGCGCGGACTGGGGCCCGCGGAGTCCAGGTCAACGGCCTCGGCCCCGGCTACATCGAGACCGAACTCACCCAACCTCTGCTCGACGACCCGGAGTTCAGCGCCCGGGTGCGCCAACGCACCCCGGCCGGGCGGTGGGGGCGGACGGAGGACCTGGTGGGCGGGGTGCTGTTCCTCGCCTCCCCGGCGGCGGACTTCGTCGGCGGGCAGGTGCTGTACGTCGACGGCGGCATGACCAGCGTCCTGTGACGTGGACACGAGAGCGGACGCGACTGCGGACGCGACTGCGGACGCGACAGCAGACGCGAATGGGGCTTTCCCGATGCTGAGTTGCGTGATCCATGGCGAGGGCGACCTGCGGGTCGACGAGCTGCCGGTGCCGTCCCCCGGCCCGGGGCAGGCACTGGTGGCCGTCCGGTACGGCGGGGTCTGCGGCTCCGACCTGCACTACTGGCGGCACGGCGGGGTCGGTGACTTCCGCCTCAGGGAGCCGATGGTGCTGGGCCACGAGGTCGTGGGAACGGTCGTCTCCTACGGTGACGGTCCATCAGGTCTCGCTGTGGGTACGGAGGTTGCCGTGCACCCGGCGACCCCGTGCGGGGTGTGTCCGGAGTGCGCGTCCGGACGGCGCAACGTCTGCCGGGACACGCGCTACCTCGGCAGCGCCGCCCGCACACCCCACGTCCAGGGCGGCTTCGCGGCGCGACTGGTCGTCCCCGCCGACCAGTTGAGGCCCCTGCCGGCGGGCCTGCCGCTGCGCCGGGCGGCCCTGGCCGAACCCCTCTAGGTCGCCCTGCACGCCGTCCGCCGGGCCGGTGACCTGTCCGGCAGGCACGTCCTCGTCACCGGCGCCGGGCCGATCGGATGCCTGGCTAGTCGTCTGCGGGTCCGCTGTGGCTGGTCGCCCGGTTCAGGGGCGCCACAGGGGATGCTCCCTGTCCGCCCACCTCTTGCTCACCGAGCCCGTCCTGAGGCCTCGGCGGGCCTCCGGGTCGCCCAGGGCCATGCCGATGTGGCCGGCCAGGACGATGCCGATGGTGAGCGCCAGCCAGTCGTGGACGAAGGTCGCGCTGGTGCGCCACATCAGCGGGGTGAGGTGGGTGAACCACATGAGCAGGCCCGTGCCGAGCATGACCAGGGTGGCGCCCGCGATCCAGGCCGCGTAGATCTTCTGGCCCGCGTTGAACTTGCCCGCCGGGCGCGAGGCGCGGCGCTTGTCGCGTCGTAGGGCCGCGCGCAGCCAGACCCCGTCGTGCGGGCCGAAGCGGTTGAGGTGGCCCAGGTCGGCGCGGAGGGCGCGGGAGGCCAGGCCGGCCAGGACGGGAACCGGCAGGGCGAGGCCCGCCCATTCGTGGACGCGGACCACCAGTTCGCGGCGGCCGACCAGTTCGGCGAACTGGGGGATGTACAGACAGGCCGCGGTCACCACGCACGCGCCCATCAGCGCGGCCGTCGCGCGGTGCACCCACTTCTGGGAGCGGCCGAAGCGGCGTACGTCCGAGGTGGAGGGCGCCGGGGCGTCAGCTCGTAGGCTCATCGTCGCGTCCGTTCGATCTGCCGACCCACGCGTCGATGTCGTAGCCGCGGTTCTCCCAGTAGCCGGCCTGCACGTCCTCGGTGACCGTGATGCCGGAGAGCCACTTGGCGGACTTGTAGAAGTACATGGGGGCGACGTAGAGGCGGACCGGGCCGCCGTGGCTGTGGCTCAGGTTCTTGTCCTGCATGCGCAGCGCGACCAGGACGTCGGCGCGGCGGGCCTGGTCGAGGGTGAGGCTCTCGGTGTAGGCGCCGTCGAAGCAGGTGAAGCGCACCGCACCGGCCGAGGAGCGCACTCCCGCCGCGTCCAGGAGCCGGGACAGCCGTACCCCTTCGAAGGGCGTTCCGGGCACCCGCCAGCCGGTGACGCACTGCACGTCCTTGACCATCCTGGTCTGGGGCATCGCGCGCAGGTCGGCCAGGGTGTAGGTGGTGGGTCTGTCGACGAGGCCGTCGATCTTCAGCTGGTAGTTCTGCGCGTTCTTGCGGGGTACGGAGGACGTCACCGAGTAGTAGCGGAAGCCGCCGCCGTTCGGGAGGAGACCGGTCAGGCCGGTGGGGTCCTTCTCCGCCGCGCCGGCGAGGAAGGACTCCATGCCGCGCTGGAGGGTGGGCGCGGCGACCACGCCGAGGGCGCCCAGCCCCAGGGTGCCGAGCAGCACCCTGCGGCCGATGGGCGTGCCCCGGTCCCGCCCTAGGGGTTTTTCGGGTTCTTCGGCTTCTTCGGGGCGTTCGGAGTTCACGTATCCATTCGAACACCCGCGACCCCTGTCGAGCCAGGGATCGCGGGTGCGCGTCAGACTTCCGTAACCGCTTCTCATCCTCTTCTCAGGCGGCGGCCCCGGAAAGGGTGCTCAGGAGGCCGCTTGCGCGGATTCCGTCGACTCCGCCGCCTTCTCCAGCTGGAACGCCTCGTTGCCGAGCCCGATCCGTGCGTGCACCTCGGGCTTGCGGGAGCGCAGGACCAGGCCCTGGACCAGGCCGAGGACCACGGCGGCGCCGATGATGCCGGGCAGCACCCAGTTGAGGGCGGAGTCCGGGCCCGTGCCGACCAGGATGTCGAAGTCCTTGATCGTGTAGCCGGCGATGACGAGCAGGGCGATGCCCGCCAGCGCGGACGTCACCAGCCGCCAGGCCTGGGCGCCGACGGCGCCGCGCCGGGCGAAGAAGACGATGACCGAGAGGGAAGCCGCCGCCATCAGCACGATCACGCCCAGCGCGCCGATGTTCCCGAACCAGGTGAACAGCTTCAGCACGGGAGTGGTCGGGTCGCCCACCGGTCCGTCGTCGGAGATCGCGAAGGCGGCCACGACCACCACGGCCACGACGGTCTGCAGGAGCGAACCGGTGCCGGGCGCACCGCTCGCGCCGGTGGTGCGGCCGAAGGTCGCGGGCAGCAGCCCCTCACGGCCCATGGCGAAGGCGTACCGGGCGACCACGTTGTGGAAGCTGAGCAGCGCCGCGAACATGCCGGTCACGAACAGGACGTGCAGGATGTCCGTGAAGGTACCGCCGAGCCGTGACTCGGTGAGGGAGAAGAGCAGTCCGGCGCTCTCCTTCTGTGCGGTGCCGACGATCGCGGAGGGGCCCGCGGCGACCGTGAACGCCCATGAGCTGATCGCGAAGAAGACGGCGACGAAGCTGACGGCGAGGAACATCACGCGCGGGACGAGGACGTGCGGCCGGCTCGTCTCCTCGGCGTACACGGGGGCCTGTTCGAAGCCGGTGAAGGCGGCGATGCAGAAGCACAGGGCGGTGCCGACGCCCGCGCCGGTGAGGGTGTCCGGGTTGAAGGCGTGCAGCGACAGGCCCTCCTTCGCCGGGTCGGCGACGGCGGCGATGTCGAAGATGACGACGAGGGCGACCTCGATGACCAGCAGGACGCCGAGCACGCGCGCGTTGACGTCGATCTTCAGCCAGCCGAGTGTGCCGACTGCCAGCGCGGCCAGCAACGCCGGTATCCACCAGGCGACTTCGGTGTCCAGGTAGGTGGAGAACAGTCCGGACACCTCGAACCCGAAGATGCCGTAGATGCCGACCTGGAGGGCGTTGTAGGCGACGAGCGCGAGCATCGCGGCGCTCGCCCCGGCGGTGCCGCCCAGGCCGCGTGAGATGTACGCGTAGAAGGCGCCCGCGTTGTGGACGTGGCGGCTCATCTCGGCGTACCCGACGCTGAAGAGGACGAGGACCACGCCGAGGAGGACGAAGAGGAGGGGCTGGCCGACGATGCCCATCACCGCGAATGTAGTGGGCATGACACCCGCGACCACCATGAGAGGGGCGGTCGCGGCGAGCACGGAGAGCAGCAGCCCTCCGGTGCCGAGGCGGTCGGCGCGCAGGGCACGGTCCTGCCCCTTGAACGTACTGATGCCGCTTTCGCTGCCGGCACTGGGTCTGCTCTTGCTCGAACTGCCCGTCGTCATCGCGGGGTTGTCCTTTCGGGCGTACGGAGATTTTCAGGGGTGACGGAACTTCTCAGTGGTGTGTGGGGCGTTACACCGTGCCGAGCGCGGTGGCGCGGGCGGCACGGAAGGCGGTGTGCGCGTCGTGGTCCGGGTAGGACCACGGGACGGGCGTCTGGTGCTGGCCGATCCGGTGGAACAGGGCGGCCGCCTCCGCGCCTCGGCCCTCGCAGAACTTCGCGTGGGCAAGGAAGTTGAGGTCGATCAGGCGGCGCGGATGGTCGTCGCGTTCCCACTCCAGCCACCAGTCGAAGGCCGCCTTCATCACCTGGCGGGCCCGCCGACCGACCCAGTGACCGGAGGAGGCCGGGTCGGTGGACTCCAGGCCGGCGGAGGCGAGGACGCGATAGCGCTCGGCGTGCGCGACGACCGGCAGGATCGCCAGCGGTGAGTCGGCGGGAGCCTGTTCGACGGCCCAGTTGGCGAAGTCGTACACCTCGTGCAGCGGGTCCGGCCCGGCGGAGGTACGGCGCTCGGCGAGGCGCGCCACCATCAGATGGTGGGCGTGATGGTGGTCCGGGTAGCGGTGCCGGACCTCGTCGAAGAGCTGTACGACCGTCTCCTCGTCGCCCAGGTTCCGCTCCAGCTGGAGCAGCCCGAGCCAGGGCGTGGGGTCGGCGGGAGCGAGCGCGGCGGCGGCGTGACAGGCGTCGCGGGCCCGGACCGGCTTGTCCTTGCCGACGAGGGCCCGCTGGACGGTGGCGGCGGCGAGCAGGACCGAGGCGTCGGCGGACTCCGGTTCGGCGAGGATCCAGTCGCGGGCCCAGGCGGCGGTGCCGGACTCCAGCGCGAGGACGGTGACCCGGTGACCCCGGCGGTCCCAGTCGTCGCCGGTGGTGGTGAGCAGTGCGCGGACGTCCTGCCAGCGCCCCTGGGCCAGCGCGGCGCGTGCGGCGACAAGTTCGGTGTCGTCGAGCGCGGCGTCGAAGGCCTGGGCGGCGCGTTTGCGGCCACGGCCCAGAGGTGGTGGAGGTGGAGACACCGCGGGGAACTTCCTCACACGACGCGGTCTGTTGACGGCGATCGTTCGACGGCCATCGGTTTGATCTCCGACAGCAAACCCTCCACGAATGCTTCACGTCAAGGCCGGATTTGGATGCGACACGTGTCAATTACGCATCTGTGTAGGACAGTTGACCTGACTGACGACAGACCCCTGCACGCCCCACCAACAGCACAAAGATGACGTTAAGTCGCGACACCGCCACCGCCCGGACACGGACGTGACCCTGCCGACTCCACGATTCCGTCACATCCCCGAGGCAGGACCCGCGAGGGCGGTTACAGTCGGCCGTTACCACACCCCACAACCTGCCCCGTCATCGAGGTACCCCGCGTGTCTGTTCTGGTTCTGACTCTCGCCGTGAGCGCCGCCTGCTGCCTGGGCCTCGGCTTCGTCCTCCAGCAGAACGTGGCCCGGCAAGCACCCCTGAGCGACTTCCTCTCCCCGCGGCTGCTCCTGGACCTGATGCGGGTGCCGCGCTGGCTCGCCGGCATCGGTCTGATGGTGGCGGGCATGGTGCTGGGCGCGATCGCGCTGAGCCAGGGCGAGCTGTTCCTGGTGGAGCCGCTGCTCGCGACGAACCTCCTCTTCGCACTCGCCCTGTCCCGCAAGCAGACGAAGCAGCCGCTGGGCCGCCAGGGCTGGACCGGCCTCCTGCTCCTGGCGGGCGGGGTGACGGCGTTCATCGTCGCGGGCGAACCGCGCGGCGGCACGGCCGTCACGGACCCCTGGCGCACCTGGCTGATCATCGGCGCCATGCTCGGCCTCGCCCTGCTCCTCACGACGTACGCGAAGCGCTCCCGCCTCAGCGCCGGCCCGGTCCTGCTGGCCCTGGCCGCGGGCCTCCTCTACGGCGTCCAGGACGCCCTGACGCGGGTCAGCGGCCAGCGCTTCGCGGAGGGCGGCATGTCCCACCTCCTCACCGGCTGGCAGCCGTACGGCGTGCTGCTCCTGGGGCTCACCGGCCTGATCCTGGTCCAGAGCGCCTTCGAGACCGCTCCCCTGCGCATGTCCCTCCCGGCCCTCACGGCGGCCCAGCCGCTGGCCGGGATCATCTGCGGTGTCGGCTTCCTCGGCGACCGGCTGCGCACCGACACCGGGGCCCTGGCCTGGGAGGCGGCGGGCCTCGCGGCGGTGGTCGTGGGCATCGTCCTCCTGGGCCTCCACCCGGCGATGCCGAGCGGCTGCGCGCAGGGGGCGATGAGCTTGGATGGCAGGCATGAGCACTCCCTCCCACGAGAGCACTCCCGCTGACCCCGCCGGTCCCGCTGAACCCGCTGCCGAGATCCTCGACATCGTCGACGAGAACGACGAGGTCGTGGGCCGGTCCCCACGGGGCGAGGCGTACGCGCGCGGTCTGCGTCACCGCTGCGTCTTCATCCAGGCCAGGGACGCCGCGGGCCGGCTCTTCGTCCATCGCCGCACCCCCACCAAGCTGGTCTTTCCCTCCCTGTACGACATGTTCGTCGGCGGGGTCGTGGGCGCGGGCGAGGCGTACGACGCCGCGGCCCTGAGGGAGGCCGAGGAGGAACTCGGCGTCACGGGTCTGCCCCGCCCCGAGCCTCTCTTCAGGTTCCTGTACGACAACGGCGCGGGCCAGAGCTGGTGGTCGGCGGTCTACGAGGTCCGCTGCGAGCTGCCGGTCCACCCCCAGGCGGAGGAGGTCGCCTGGCACGCGTTCCTGCCGGAGGACGAGGTGGAACGACGGCTGGGCGAGTGGGAGTGGGTCCCGGACGGCCTGGCGGCGTACGAGCGCCTCAGGGCGTATCGGTCGTCGAAGAGCACGTAAGCTTCCTCCATGTGATCGATTTTGCACGAAACGTCCGCCTGTGGTTCGCCCCCCAGGAGATCGACGCCGAGGGCCGCACCCCCGACTACCGCTTCTCCCTGGCCAACGAACGCACCTTCCTGGCCTGGCTGCGTACCGCGCTGGCACTGATCGGCGGCGGGTTCGCCGTGGATCAGTTCCTGCCCGACCTGCGGTGGGGGTGGCGCGTGGGACTGGCGCTCGCACTGCTGGCGGCCGGGGTGCTGTGCTCGCTGCGGGCCGTCAACCACTGGGTGCGGTGCGAGCGGGCGATGCGGCGCGGCGAGGACCTGCCGGTGTCCCGCTTCCCCGCGCTGCTGAGCCTCGCGGTCGCCGTGGTCGCGGTCGCCATGGTGGTCGTCGTGCTGGTCCGGGGGAACGGGTGAGCACGGCGGGGGCGGGCGAGGCCTGGGTGCGGGACCCCGGGCTGCAACCGGAGCGGACCCGGCTGGCGTGGCGGCGTACGACGCTGTCGAGCACCGTCGCCGCGCTGCTCGCCGGGAAGACCGCGCTGCACGGCGGGCCGTCGGCGGCCGGTATCGCCGTCTGCGCGGTGTGCTGTGTGCTGTGGCTGTGGTTCCTGGCCGTCGCCCACCGGCGTATCCGGACGCTCGCGACGACCGGCGACGGCGGACCGCCGGCACTCTCCGCCCGGCACGCCACCGCCGCGACCCTGTGCGCGGTCGCCCTGGCGGCGTGCGGGGCGGCACTCGTCATCCTCTGAATCCTCTGACGCCGGAGGCTGCCGCCGGGCGGACCGTCAGGCCTCTTCGTCCCAGTCCACCGTCACCACGATCTTGCCCCTGGTACTGCCCTCCGCGTTCAGCCGGTGCGCCTCCGCCGCGCGTTCCAGAGGGAACGTGTCGGACACATGCAGCGAGAACACGTGCTGTTCGGCCAGGTCGGAGAGGTGCGCGAGGTCTGCGGCGTCGGGACGCACGAAGTAGTAGCGGCCACCGAATCCCACGACGTCCGGGTCCGCGATCGACACCAGGCGGCCACCGGGAGCCAGCAGCTCCACCGAGTCCTTCAACGTGTCGCCGCCGACGGTGTCGAACACCGCGTCGACGCCGCCCGGGGCCAGTTTCCGCACCCGGTCGGCCATCCCCTCGCCGTACGTCACCGGATCGCCGCCCAGTTCGCGCACGAAGTCGTGGTTGCGCACGCTCGCCGTGCCGATGACGTGCGCCGCGCCCAGGTGGCGTCGGGCCAGCTGGACGGCGACGGAGCCGACCCCACCCGCCGCCGCGTGCACCAGGACGGTCTCGCCCGTGCGGACGCCCAGCGACCTGGCGAGCACCTGATAGGCGGTGAGCCCGACGAGCGGCAGCCCGGCCGCCTCCTCGAAGGAGAGGTTGCGGGGCTTGCGGGCGAGGGTGCGCACCGGAGCCGCGACGTACTCGGCGAAGGTGCCGCGAGAGAGGAAGTCCTCGCGGACGTAGCCGATGACCTCGTCACCCACGGCGTACTCGGAGACGGAGACGCCCGGGCGCACCACCACCCCGGAGACGTCCCAGCCCGGTGTCACCGGGAAAACGGGGTCCAGGATGCCGTCGAGATGGCCTTCGCGGCACTTCCAGTCCACCGGGTTGACCGACGCCGCCCGCACCTTGATCAGCACGGAGTCGGGCCCGACCTTGGGGTCCGGGGCGTCCTGCGTGTACTCCAGGACGTCGGCGCCGCCGTACCGGCTGTAGGTAATGGCTTTCATATGTCTGGCCCTCCGGTTTCCTAATGTTCGACCTTCCGGGGTGCGCGGACGCCACGCAAGTCGAATAGCCTGATATCGATGGTTTGCGTGACAGCCTGTCCGGCGTCACCACCAGTAGTTCCGCACCATCGAGCAGCCGAAAGGCGAGCACCATGAGCACCCCCACCCTTCACCAGGAACACCCGACCCACGAGCACGCCCACGGCCAGGCCTGCGGCCACACCGAGGTGCCGCACGGCGACCACGTCGACTACGCGCACGACGGTCATCTGCACCGCGCGCACAGCGACCACTGGGACGAGTGCGAGCCCGGGGAGCACGTGGCGCACGAGGCCCACCACCACGCGCACGGGGACGGCTGCGGGCACCCGAGCGTGCTGCACGGCGATCACGTCGACTATCTGCACGACGGCCACCGGCACGCGGCGCACCAGGACCACTGGGACGACCACTGACGGTTTCCAGCCACCGGTACCGCTCCCCCGCCCTACCCGACCGGCGTCTCCTTCCGCAGACCGGAAGCGAGACGCCGGTCACGTTTCGCTCACCCACTGGACGACATACCGACCGGTCGGCATCATGATGCAGGTCCTGTTTCCGTACGCGTAGGAGCAATGATGCCCCCGGACGACCTGCCAGGTCTCGATCTCGACCGGCTGCGCGGCCTGCTCGACGCCGAACACCCCGGACTCGTGCACGGCCCCCTGACCGGCCGGCTGATCGAGGGCGGCCGGTCGAACCTCACCTACGCGGTCACCGACGGCACCGCCCGGTGGGTCGTACGACGCCCCCCGCTCGGCCATGTCCTGGCCACCGCGCACGACATGCGGCGCGAGCACCGGGTGATCAGCGCCCTGCACCCGACCGCCGTGCCGGTCCCGCGTCCCGTACTGCTGTGCGAGGACGAGAAGGTGCTCGGAGCGCCGTTCTACGTCATGGAGTTCGTACCGGGCACGCCCTACCGCACGGCCGGGCAGCTCGCTCCGGTCGGCCCGGCGCGGACCCGGGACGTGGTGCTGTCGCTGGTGGACACACTCGTCGAGCTGCACGCGGTGGACCCCGCCGAGGTGGGTCTCGCGGACTTCGGCCGGCCTGAGGGCTTCCTCGACCGGCAACTGCGGCGCTGGGGAAAGCAGTTGGACGCCTCGCGCAACCGCGAGCTGGCCGGCATCGACGAGTTGCAGGCGGCGCTCGGCCGAGCCCTTCCCCACTCCTCGGCCCCGGCGATCGTGCACGGCGACTACCGGCTGGACAACGTCCTGATCGACGCGGACGACAGGATCACGGCGATCCTCGACTGGGAGATGTCGACGCTCGGCGACCCGCTCACCGATCTGGGGCTGCTGGTGATGTACAGCATGCCGCTGGGCGCGCCCGACTCCCCCGTCTCCACGACCGCCGAGGCCGCCGGACACCCCTCCCCGGCCGAGCTGATCGAGCGGTACGCGGCACGCTCGGGGCGCGACGTCTCGGCGGTCTCCTGGTACACGGCGTTCGCCTGGTTCAAGCTGGCCGTGATCCTGGAGGGCATCCACTACCGCTACACGCTGGGCCAGACGGTCGGCGCGGGCTTCGACCGCATCGGGGACCTGGTCCCCGTCTTCATCGAGCACGGCCTGACCACACTTCGCACAGGTCTCCAGGAAGGCTGATCCGTCATGGACTTCGCGTTCGACGCGCGCACCGAGGAACTGCGCGCCAAGCTCCTCGCCTTCATGGACGAGTACGTCTATCCGGCCGAACAGGTCGAGCACGAGCAGCGCGAGCGGCTGGCCTCGCCGTGGGACACCCCGGCCGTGGTCGAGGAGTTGAAGGCCGAGGCACGCGGCCAGGGCCTGTGGAACCTCTTCCTGCCCGACGCCCGGCACGGCGCCGGCCTCACCAACCTCCAGTACGCCCCCCTCGCCGAAATCACCGGCCGTTCCCCGCACTTGGCGCCGACCGCGCTGAACTGCGCGGCACCGGACACCGGCAACATGGAGGTGCTGGCCCAGTTCGGCGACGAGCAGCAGAAGAAGCAGTGGCTGGAGCCCCTGCTGGCGGGCGAGATCCGCTCGGCGTTCGCGATGACCGAGCCCGAGGTGGCCTCGTCCGACGCGACGAACATCGAGACGCGGATCCGCAGGGACGGCGACGACTACGTCATCTCGGGCCGCAAGTGGTACATCTCCGGGGCGATGAACCCCCGCTGCCAGATCTTCATCGTGATGGGCAAGACCGACCCCGACGGCGCCGACATCCGCCGCCAGCAGTCGATGATCCTGGTCCCCAGGGACACCCCCGGCGTCACCGTCAAGCGGGCGATGCGGGTGTTCGGCTACGAGGACCACTCCCACGGCGGCCACGCCGAGGTGGTCTTCGACGAGGCACGGGTGCCCGCGGCGAACCTGATCGGCGAGGAGGGCAGCGGCTTCGCCATCGCGCAGGCGCGGCTCGGCCCCGGCCGGATCCACCACTGCATGCGGCTGATCGGAATGGCGGAACGGGCGATCGAACTGATGTGCCGCCGGGCCGTCTCCCGGACGGCGTTCGGCAAGTCGCTGGCCCAGCAGGGCGTGGTCCACAACTGGATCGCGGACGCGCGGGTCACCGTGGAGCAGTTGCGGCTGCTGGTGCTGAAGACGGCGTGGATGATGGACACCGTGGGCAACAAGGGGGCGCACGCGGAGATCCAGGCGATCAAGATCGCTACGCCGCGTGCGGTGGTGGACATCATCGACAAGGCGATTCAGCTGCACGGGGCGGGTGGGGTGAGTCAGGACTTCCCGCTGGCGGAGCTGTGGGCGAGTGCGCGGACGCTGAAGCTGGCGGACGGGCCGGACGAGGTGCATCAGCGGTCTTTGGCTCGACGTGAGCTGAAGCGGTACATGTAGTTTTTCGCCCCCGCCGCCCCTACCCGTCCCATCCCTCCCCCAGAGGGGGGACCCGAGACGGGCTGAAAATGTCAGCCCGTCCGGCGTTTGACCTCCCGCCCCTACGGCCGCAGCGCCCGCAGCAGCAGGTCCGCCAGTTGGTCCGCGACCTCCGTCGAGGTCATCGGGCCCTCCGGGCGGTACCAGGTCGACAGGTGGTGGATGGAGCCGAAGTGGTAGTCGACCACCAGGTCCGCCGAGGTCGCCCGGGAGAAGACGCCCGTCTCCTGCCCCTCCTCGATCAGGGCACGGAAGCGTTCGTGGTAGCGGCGCCGCTCCGCACGCACCTGCTTGTTCTTCTCCGGGCTCAGATGATGCATCGAGCGGAAGAAGATCATCGCGTCGTCGAGGTTCTCGATGGTCGTGACCACGACATCCGCCGCCGCCCGCCGCAACCGCTCCTCCACCGGCGCGTCCGCGTTCGCGAACGCGTCCAGCCGCTCCTGCTGAACGCGCAGCACGCGCGCGTAAACCTCGTGCAGCAGATCGTCCTTGGACCCGAAGTAGTGGTAGAGCGCCCCTTTGGTGACCCCGGCCGCCTCGACGATCTCCTGGACGGACGTACGGTCGTACCCCTGTTCCGCGAAGAGCCGGGTGGCGGCGGCCAGCAGCCGCTGCGGGACGGGCGTACCGTCGCCGTCCGTCGTCCTGGGCACTACCGCCACCAGCCTTCCCAACGTTCCACCGAATGACCGAACGGCCCACACAGCCGGACGGGATGCCTACTGAGAGTCCCCGGAGCGGGTACGCAGTTCCCGACGGAGGATCTTTCCGGTCGCCGTCTTCGGCAGGTCGGCCAGGATCTCCACCTGCCGCGGGTACTTGTAGGCGGCCAGTCTCTCCTTGCAGTACGCGGCGAGCGCGTCCGGGTCCCCCTCGGCGCCGGGGCGCAGGCTGATGTACGCCTTCACAGTCTCCCCGCGGTACCCGTCGGGCACCCCGACGACAGCTGCCTCACGTACCGCCGGGTGGGTGTACAAAACGTCCTCGACCTCACGCGGCCACACCTTGAAGCCTGCCGCGTTGATCATGTCCTTCTTCCGGTCTACGACGTACAGCCACCCCTCGGCGTCCATGAACCCGATGTCGCCGGTCCGCAGCTCCCCGCCCGGGAAGGTCTCCGCGGTGGCCTCCGGGAGCCGCCAGTAGCCGGGAACGACCTGCGGCCCCCGTACGAGGATCTCGCCCTGTTCCCCGAAGGGGACCTCCGCGCCCCGGTCGTCGACGATCCGTACGACGGTGTCCGGGCCCGGCACGCCCACCGCGAGGGTGCCGGAGGCCGGGTCGACGGGTGCCTCCAGGGCGGGCGGTACGGAGGCGCAGGGGGCGGTGCACTCGGTGAGGCCGTAGCCGTTGCGGATGTACGGGCCGAAGCCGGCCCGGAACTTCTCCACGAGGGCGGGCGGCAGCGGGGCGCCGCCGGAGGAGATGTGCCGGAACGACGAGAAGTGGTCGGGGGTGCAGTCCGGGTGCGCGGCCAGCGCCATGAAGGCGGTCGACGGGCCGACCGTGTAGTGGGGACGGTGCTCGGTGAACGCGTCCAGGACGGCCCCGGGCTCGAAACGGTAGGCGAGCACGAGTGTGCCCGCGCTGTTCAGACTCGCGCCGAGCTGACAGACCATGCCGGTGATGTGGAACAGGGGCGCCATCGCGAAGTAGACGGGCGCCTCGGGCAGCGGGAGGCCGGTCCGCTGCCGTTCCGCGTTGTACATGATGTTGGCGTGGGTGTTGGTGGCCCCCTTGGGGGCGCCGCTGGTGCCGGAGGTGTAGCTGATCAGCGCGATGTCGCCGGGGCGGGGATCACGGCCGTCGGGCCCGGGAGCCTGGTGGCCGTAGCGGGCGACGGCCGTCAGGTCCTCGGCGTCCGGGGCCTGCGGGAGCCGCTCGAACGCGAGCACGCGCGCGTCGCCGCGGGTCTGGAAGTCCAGCTCGCATCCCGTGAGCACGATCCGCACCGGGGAGTCCGCGGCCGTCTCCCTCAGGTACGACTCCCAGGCCCGGTCGGAGCAGATCAGCGCGGTCACGCCACCGTCCCGCAGGACGTGCGTCACTTCCCCCGACTTGTACATCGGGTTGACGGGGACGACGACGGCGCCCGCCTTCCAGGCCCCCAGCACGGCGAGCACGAACAGCGGCGAGTTCTGGAGGAGGACGGCGACCCGGTCACCGCGTTCCAGCCCCCGGGTGACGAGATACCCGGCGACGGAGTCGCTCAGCTCGTCGGCCTCACGGTGGCTGAGCCGCCCGTCGAAGTAGGCGAGGAAGGTGCGGTCCGGGACCTCGGCGGCGGTCCGGCGGAGCGCGTGGACGAGTGAGTCGTCGGGGCTGACGGGCCCGCGCTGGACGTCGTCGAGAAGGCTCAGCCAGGGCTGCGCCTCGTACCGGGAGCCGGAGCCCGATGCGCGGTCGGTGTCGGTGTCGGTGTCGGTCACCGGGCGGCCTCCCACTTCTGCTGGATGTGGTTCATGCTCGTCAGCCAGTGGTCGGGATCGGTCGCCCGTGCCTGGTAGTAGGCGGCGACCTCGGGGTGCGGCAGGATCAGGAACCGGTCCTCCTCGATCCCCTTGAACAGCGCCTCGGCGACCGCCTCGGGTTCGATCGCGGTCGGCGCGAGCACCAGGTCGCCCGCGCTGCCGGTTCCGGCCAGCATGTCCGTACGCACACCCTGCGGGCAGATGGCGTGCACCTTGATCCCGCGGTGGCGGTACGTCAGCGACAGCCACTCCGCGAATGCGTAGGCGCCGTGCTTGGTCACGCTGTAGGGCGCCGCGCCGATCATGGTGAGCAGCCCGGCGGCGGACACCGTGGAGACGAAACGGCCACTGCCGCGCTCCAGCCACTCCGGCAGCAGTTCGGTGGCCGCCCGGACGTGCGCCATCACGTTCACGTCCCAGGCGAGCGCCCAGACGTCCTCCTCGGCCGCCTCTGACCCACCCGAGGCGAGCCCGGCGTTGGCACAGTAGACGTCCACGGTCCCCCCGAGGGCGGCACGGGCCTCGGCGACGATGGTGGAGGCGTCGCCCGGCACGGCGATCCCGCCTATCCCGTCGGCGACGGCTCGCGCCTTGTTCGCGTCCAGGTCATTGACGACGACCCGGGCTCCCTCGGCGGCGAACCGCCGGGCCAGGGCGGCCCCGATCCCGCCTCCGGCCCCGGTCACGACCACTCCGGCACCCTGCACGACACCCACAATCGGTCTCCTTTGACACGACACGGCTCCAAGCACGGCCAGACTAACCAGTCGGTATGTAGCAAAGGAAGGGTGACTGCACCCACCCAGGGGCGCGGGGAACTGCGCGACAAGCCACAGACAACCCGCACCCTACGAACTACAGGCGGTAGCGCTTACGGTGCCATGGACAGCCGCCGAGCCCCCGGAGGGATCCCCATGCCCCTGTCCAGACGCGGCCTCCTGACAACAGCCACCGCCGCATCCCTGCCGGCATGCACAGGCGCAGCCACCACAAAACACCGCCCAAGAAAACTCCGCACCGGCTTCGAGAACCTCGTCGCCGAGAACTACGCCCCCCTCACCGGCAAAAAGGTCGGCCTCGTCACCAACCCCACCGGTGTCACCAGGGACGTACGCCACATCGTCGACGTCATGCACGCGGACGACCGGGTGAATCTGACCGCCGTCTTCGGCCCGGAGCACGGCTTCCGGGGGACCGCGCAGGCCGGCGGTTCCGAGGGGCGCTACGACGACCCGGCCACCGGGCTGCCCGTCTACGACACGTATCTCAAGAGCGGCCGGCCGCTCGCCGACATCTTCACCGCCTCCGGCGTCGACACCGTCGTCTTCGACATCCAGGACGTGGGCGCCCGCTTCTACACGTACATCTGGACGCTGTACGACTGCATGGAGGCGGCCCAGCTGGCGGGCAAGCCCTTCCTGGTGCTGGACCGGCCGAACCCGGTGACCGGGCGGGCAGCCCTTGGGCCCGTGCTGCACGAGGAGTTCGCGACGTTCGTCGGGCGGCAGCCGATCGCCCAGGCGCACGGGATGACGGTGGCGGAGTTGGCGCGGCTGTTCAACAAGGAGTTCCTGGCCGCGCCGGTGGAGCTGGACGCCGTACTGATGTCGGGGTGGAAGCGGTCGGACTTCTACGACGCCTCCGGTCTGCCCTGGGTGCCGCCGAGTCCGAACATGCCGACGCCCGACACCGCGCTGGTGTACTCGGGGACGTGTCTCTTCGAGGGGACGAACCTGTCGGAGGGGCGCGGTACGACCCGGCCGTTCGAACTGCTCGGCGCCGAGGGGATCGACCGGCGGTGGGCAGCTGCGGCGGAGCGACTCGGGCTGCCCGGTGTGCACTTCAGGGAGGCCTACTTCGCGCCGACCTTCTCCAAGTTCCAGGGGAAGACCATCGGGGGCGCGCAGATCCATGTGCACGACCGGGCGGCCTACGACCCGGTCCGTACCGGGGTCGCGTTGCTGGTGACCGCCAAGAAGGTCTGGAGCGGCTTCACCTGGCGCTCCGACAACTGGATCGACAAGCTGACCGGATCCACGCTGGTGCGCACGATGATCGACGCGGGTGCGGATGCCGACGAGGTCGTGGCGGGCTGGCAGGAGGATTTGGCGGGGTTCCGGCGCATGCGCGGGAAGTACCTCGTCTACAGGTGAGCCGTGACGTACGGCCGGCTCTGCCGCGCGGAGTCGGCGCGGGTGGTGCCGGCGGCGGGCCGTATCCACTGACCCGCCGCCGCGGTACCCCGGTTGCTACTGGTTGTTACCGGTGCGAGGTGAACTCGACGACCTGCTGGTAGGTCGGCCGGTTCTGCCAGCTGATGTTGTAGTGCTTGATGCCTCCCAGGGTGCGCTGGACGATCGAGTCGGCGCACCACTGGTTGCCCGCCGCGCACAGGGTGTCGCCGGGGTAGACCTGGGAGGCCGTCCTGCCCGCCGCGGTCTTCAGGGTGCTGATCAGGATGTCCCGGCAGCCGCTGAGCGTGCCGCCGCCGCAGTACTTCCGCGTCAGCCCGCCCCGCACCGGGTCACCGAGCACCGCCCGGATGTCCTTGTCGACGTAGCTCCACCAGCCGTACTGGAAGGAGCTTCCCGCGTGCGCACCGGTCGGGCCGTGTGCGGCCGAAGGGGCCTCGTCGACAGGGAGGTTGGTGGTGATGGCGGTGTAGAGGTCGGTGCCGAGGCCCGGTTGGAACTCGGCCTGCACCAGCAGCGGCCACCAGGCGTCGAGGACGCGGATCGCGTCGGCGTTGGCGTACGTCTTCGAACCCGCGGAGGTCTCCGTGCGCTTGCCGCCGGCCGTCACCCACGCGGCGAGCTTGCTGACGGCCGCCGCGGCCGTGGAGTCGGTGACCGTCGAGCTGTTGATGACCCGCAGCAGCTTCGGCAGCACGTCCTCGGCCCGCAGATCGGTGATCGCGGCGTCGGCCATCGCCTTCACCAGCTGCGCCCGTGTCACTCCGCCCGCCGTGACGAGTTTCCTGACGCGGTCCTCCAGGAGGTTGCCGCGGTGGACGGACCCTTCGCCCCAGGAGGCGCTGGTGTAGTCCTTGGCCTGTTTGTTGTTCCAGGAGATGTAGTAGTCCTGGTCGATCGAGTGGGGGTGGGCGGAGGCAGGCGTGTAGTCGGCGGTGTTGGTCGTCGGGTCCCAGTTCCGCCACTCGTACGCGGACTGTGCCCAGACCGGGAACTCGGCGTCGACGCCGCTCGCGCGCACCGGGTTGTCGCCGCTGTTGTAGTACGCGGTGTGCGTGGAGTCGGCGTAGAACCAGTTGAAGGTGTAGTTGATGTGCTGCACGGCGGACTGGAACGTCTCCGGGCTCTTCACGTAGTCGGGGTCGTTGAGCATCTGGAAGCCGATGATCGAGTCGGCCTCGTGCATGTAGGAGGAGCGCAGGGTGGTGTAGGCGACCTTCTTCCCGCCGACCGTCGCCCGATGGCTCACCGGGCCGTACTTGGTGCGGTAGACCTGCATCCGGTAGGAGCCCGCGGCCGTGCCGTCGGCCGTGGTCGGCTTCCAGGCGTTGGTCTGCTCGATCTTCTCCATGGCGGTGCAGGTGCCGTGGTAGAGGTAGTGGACGTCGTCCTGGCACAGCTCGACCGCGTACGAGTCGATGATGTCCTGCCCGGAGGTCGTCGCGCTCCACGCGTAGTCCTGGCCGCGGCCGAGTTCGACGTACATGCTCAGCCCCGCGAAGGAGGCGCCGCGCGCGCTGATGCCCGGGCCCTGGATCTCCTGGAGCATGAGCAGCTGAGGGGCGAAGTAGCCGGTCTGCGGGCCGAAGACGGCGATCGGGTGGCCGCTGGCGGTCTTGGCGCCGCTCACCACCAGGGCGTTGGACATACCGCGCTTGGCGGAGGTGAGGGCGCCGGCCGTCGCCGTGCTGGAGGCACTGGTCGCGGTCGCGGTGGCGGCGCTGCCCGTACGGTCGTACACGAGCGGTTCCGCGGAGACCGTGCCGGCGTCGGGCAGGGCCTCGCCCTGCGGGTCGGCGGGCGCGGGCGCGTACGGGAAGCTCTCGCCGTTGTGGAGGGTGAGGACGGCCTCGGGGTCGTTGCGCTCGCGGAAGGCCTCCCAGACCTTGGTGCCCTCGGCGACGCCGTACTTGGACTGGGCGGCCATCAGGGAGATCGCGTTGTTGACCTCGCCGCCACCGCCGGAGCCGAAGAGCGCGCCGATCACGGAGGCCAGCGCGACCAGGTCGGTGGGCTTGAACTTCTGGATGGTGCCCGCGTTGGTGATGGAGTCCTTCCAGCCGGTGAGGACGTACTCGCCGGGGAAGTAACGGCCGCTGTCGGAGGCGTCGATGTACGCGTTGATGCCCGCGACATAGGCGTTGACGTCGGCGAGGGCCTGCCGGCCGCGGGCGCCGTTGGTGGCCACCGCGTTGTCTATCTGGGCCTGGAGGTCGGCCTCGGTGTACGGAGCGTGGCGCCAGAACTCCTGTTCAAGGCCCTGGTTGGAGGGGTCGCCGCCCGCGAAGGGCGTGAGCTGTCCGCGTCCGACGTGCCGGAAGACGTCCATCAGCCAGAGGCGGTCCTGGGCGGCGGCGTACCCGGCGCCGAACTCGGTGCCGTAACGGGTGGTGCCTGTGATGTGCGGCACACCCGTCTTCTTGTCACGGACGATTTTCACATCGGTGCGGCCGGCCGGAGCCAGGGTGGAGGCGACCTGGTCGGCGGCGACCCCGAACGAGGCGTCGTTGAAGAAGTTGTTGATCGTGGCGTTGGTGAGACCGGAGTAGCCCGTGGCCAGGTTGGCATAGGGCCCCAGCTGGTCTTCCGCGTGCTCGGGCTGCGAACCGAAGGCCTGGTTCAGGAGGATCTGCGCGAGGGTCGCGTTGCCGTTCTGCCCGGGCGGCAGGATGTCGGAACACTGGGCCCCGCAGTAGTCGTTCGCCTCGGCGGCTTGGGCTTCGGTCGCCGGGGAAAGCGGAGAAAGCGGAGACAGAAGGCCGGCAATGAGTGTGCATACAGCCGCGGTCTTCAGGAACCCGAAGAGTCCGCGGGGAGTTCTCAGTCTGTGGAAGGTTCTCTCGACGGTGTTGCCTGGGGTGCGCCGTGACATGGCAGCTCCTCCGGACCGGGGGGTGGGCCACTCCGAACGGAGTGGGCCAGAGGTTACCGCCGGTATCCCCGCGATTGAAGATGAACATGCGTCACTTTTGAACAACGTGGTACAGGAATTGCGTTGGAGGAGTGCGGGGGCACTTCGGGGCGCTGGACGCACTCGCGTTCCGGCGCCGTGCTCAACAGGCGTTGCACAGAAGACCGACAGGTGCGGGAGGTAACCGTGAAGGGTGGTCCGGCGGACGGTTTAGAGCCGTTGACGTCGGTCCCGAGGGGGCCCGGCGAACGGCTTATGGCCGTCATCGGAAAACAGATGGAGCCGAATCGCTTGTCGATACGTCTATTCGGCGACGTCCGTTCGACGACGCCGAAGTGACCGAAGTACAGGTGCAGATGTGACGGAGGTGCAAGGCGATGGCCGGTTTCCGGAGTCTGGCGAGACAGGTGCGGGACCCGCGGTGCGATCTGGCACTGCGGCGATACTCGCTCCGTAAGTGCCTTGAACGGTTCGCCCCTTACGGGCACAGGGCGACCTGGGACCACCTGTGCTCCCGGGCCGGGTTCGGACAAGAGGACCGCTCCCCCGATCCAGCGCGGCTCGTGGCCGCACTGGACGAGCTGGAGGAAGCGCGCTCGGTCTGGCTGTCCTACGAGGTGGAGTTCGCGAAGCGCCGCAAGAAGGAGAAGTTCGACGGGCTGCGCCGGCCCGGAAGCGTGGACGACTGGCATCGGCTGACCTGGGGTGGGTTCGGGGTGGCCTGGTGCGACGACCCGGGGGTGCACCCCCATGAATCGCTGGCCGAGGTGCTGCGACGGCTGATCGCCGCCCTGGAGCGCGAACCGGGCTCGGTGTGCCCGGTGTGCGACGGGGAGCGCCTCTCCTGGAAGTACGACCTGGCCCATGAGCCGTCGTCGGGTCCCGTCTGCACGGAGTGCGGCATAGTGGTGCCGCGACCCGTCCTGACCCCCGAGGCCCTGGCGGAGTCCAGGCGCGGACGACTGCTGCTCGCGTCGGCCTGACCACGACGGGGGTGCGCCGGGGATGCCGCACCCCCGATTGAACCGGCCGGCCCACACCTGTTGTCGGTGGTGACTGGCACCATCGGAACATGATGCAGGTGTGTCTCAACGGGTCCCGGGGCGCCGCGGACGGCGCGCGGGTACCGATGTCGCCGGGAGCGATGGCCGACTCCGCGGCCGATGCCGTCCTGGCCGGTGCCACGGACGTCCATGTCCATCCCAAGTCCCCCTGCGGACAGGACACCCTGTCACCGCGCGCGGTCTCGGCGACGCTGACGGAGATACGGTCGCGGGTCAGCGTGCCGGTCGGCGTGACCACGGGCGCCTGGGCCGAACCGGATCCGGTGCTGCGCCTGGAGCACGTCCGGGGCTGGACGGTGCTGCCCGACCACGCCTCCGTCAACTGGCACGAGCCGGGCGCGGAGGAACTGGCGGCCCTCCTCATCGAGCTCGGGGTGGGCGTCGAGGCCGGCGTCTGGTCCGGCACGGACGGGGCGGCACGGTTCGCCGCCTCAGCTCTCGCCCCCAGGGTGCTGCGCGTTCTCGCGGAGGTGACGGACACCGACCCGGACACGGCCGAGGACACCGCGCACACCCTCCTCGCCGACCTCGGCGGATCACCCCACGGCCGCCCGGTCCTGCTGCACGGCGAGGACGGCGGCACCTGGCCGGTACTCCGCCTCGCGGGCCGCCTGGGCCTGGCGACCCGGATCGGCCTGGAGGACACCCTGTCCCTGCCGACCGGCGAACGGGCGGTGTCCAACGCCGAGTTGGTGAGGGCGGGCCTGGCGCAAACGCGCCCCTTTCAGGGGCGCGGGGAACTGCGCGACCAGCCCCCACCGGACCCGCAGACAAAAACCCACACCCCCGGCGGAGCCCATAGCAGCAACAAAATTCATAGCTCCACCCCTTTCCCGTAGAGAGAGTTGGCGGCGATGAAACCCACCTGAGCCGCCCAAGGAGCCCCCATGTCGACGCTGCGCGTAACCGCCGAGGTCCTGACCGTCCATGAGCACCCGAACGCCGACGCACTCGAACTGGCCCAGGTGGGCCTGTATCGCGCGGTCGTTGCCAAGGGCGTGTACCGGACCGGCGACGCGGCCGTGTACATCCCCGAGCAGTCCGTCCTGCCGGGCGACCTCATCGAGGAGCTGGGTCTGACCGGGCGCCTGGCGGGGAGCACGTCGGACCGGGTCAAGGCGGTACGGCTGCGCGGCGAGCTCTCGCAGGGCATCGTGTGCCGGCCCCGCGCGCTCGACGGCGTCGACCTCGCACAGGCGGCAGCCGAAGGCACCGACTTCGCGGAGCGGCTGGGCATCGTCAAGTGGGTGCCACCGATCCCGCCCACCATGAACGGCGACGTCGAGTCCGCGCCCGACCTCATGAGCTGGGTCGACATCGAGAACATCCAGCGCTACCCGGGCATCTTCACCCCGGGCGAGCCGGTCGTCCTCACCGAGAAGCTGCACGGCTCGGCCTGTCTGCTCACCTATCTCGCGAGCGACGGTCGCGTCCAGGTCTCCTCGAAGGGATTCGGCGCCAAGTACCTTGCCCTGAAGGAGGATCCGCGCAATCTGTACTGGCGCGCGGTGACCGCCCACGGCGTCGCCGGGACCGCGGCCCACCTCGCCGAGCACCTCGGGGCGCGCCGGGTCGGCATCTTCGGCGAGGTCTTCGGGGCGGGCGTACAGGACCTGACCTACGGCGCGGACGGGCGTCGCGAGACGCTGGGGTACGCCGTGTTCGACGTGTCCGTGGAGGTCGACGGAGAGGTGCGCTGGCTGGACGCGGAAGAGCTGCTGGAGGGCCGACTGCCGCTCGTGCCAAGGCTGTACGAGGGTCCGTACGACATCGACCGGGTCCTGGAGATCGCGAGCGGGCGCGAGACGGTGTCCGGGCGTGGGCTGCATCTGCGGGAGGGTGTCGTGATCCGGCCGGCCGTCGAGCGGTACAGCGCGGTGACCGGCGGGCGGGCGATCGCCAAGGCGGTCAGTCCGGCGTATCTGACGCGCAAGGGCGGGACGGAGTACGAGTAGCCGGACCGGCGCCGTTGCGCTCCATCATGAGGCGGGATCCCGCCTGGCGTTCGCCGAAGACGTCGTCCGGGTTGGACAGGACGCAGCCCTCCAGGGACAGGCAGCCGCAGCCGATGCAGTCGGTGAGATGGTCCCGAAGGCGGTTCAACTGCTTGATGCGCTCGTCGAGTTCGGACCGCCAGTTCTCGGAGAGACGGGCCCAGTCCTCGCGGGTGGGGGTGCGTTCCTCGGGGAGTTCGGCGAGCGCCTCGCGGATCGTGGCGAGCGGGATGCCGACGCGCTGCGCGGCCCGGACGAAGGCGACCCGGCGCAGCGCGTCACGGCCGTAACGGCGTTGGTTGCCCGCGGTGCGGCGGCTGCTGATGAGGCCCTTGGACTCGTAGAAGTGCAGGGCGGAGACGGCGGCGCCGCTGCGGGCGGCGAGCTGGCCGACCGTGAGTTCGTGGATCTTCTCGGGAATCTGGGGCACCCCTCGAACCCTACCCACAGCGGCCGGCCGCGGTCCGTTGACAGGGAATCCCCGGCCGACCATGCTAAGCAGTTGCTTAGACGTGTAGTACTCAGACATGGCGCGGTTGCTGGGACACAGTGGCGAGGAGGCCGGGAATGGCAGAGCCGAGGATCTTCACGGGTGCGGACGACCTGAAGGCGGCGGTGGGCGAGCAGTTGGGGTACACCGACTGGCTGGAGGTCGACCAGAAGCGGATCGATCTGTTCGCCGACGCGACCGGCGATCACCAGTGGATCCACGTGGACCCGGAGAAGGCCGCCACCGGCCCCTTCGGGACGACCATCGCGCACGGTTATCTCACCCTGTCGCTGCTGCCGCTCTTCGGGCCGCAGCTGATCACGGTCGAGGGCGTGAAGATGGGTGTCAACTACGGGACCAACAAGGTCCGTTTCCCCTCCCCCGTCCCGGTCGGCTCGCGCCTGCGCGCCACCGCGCGGATCGCCGGTGTGGAGGGCGTGACCGGCGGGGTGCAGGTGACCGTCGCCTTCAGTGTGGAGCGCGAGGGCGGCGACAAGCCGGTGTGCGTCGCGGAGTCGGTGTCGCGGTACTACCTGTGAGCCGGTGAACGCCGGCTACCCGGCCCCCACCATCCGCAGCACGAGGTCGGCGTAGAGCTCGCCGACCTCGTCCGGCGTGCGCGAACCGTTGACGTTGAACCAGCGGGCCACGTCGATGCAGAGCGAGAGCACGGCGAGCGTGGTGCCCGGTACGTCGGGGACGTCGAACTCCCCCGCCTCCACACCGTCCTCGATGATCCCGCGCACCTCGGCGTCGACCTGGCGGCGCAGCGCGAGGATCTCTGCGCGGGCGTCGGGGCCGAGGGAGTCGAGTTCGTACTGCACGACCCGTGCGGTCGTGCGCCCCCCGGCGTGCCAGCGGACGAAGGAACTGACGGCCTCGGCCAGCCGTTCGGTAGCGGTGCCCTCGGTCTGTGCCGCCGTACGCAGGATGTCGACGGCCTTCTCGTGGCCGATCCTGCTGATGCGGTGGAGGAGCTCTTCCTTGGTCTTGTAGTGGATGTAGAGCGCGGCCGGACTCATTCCCGCGCGGCCCGCGATGTCACGGGTCGTGGTCGCGTGGTAGCCGCGCTCGGCGAAGGCCTCCACCGCGGCGACGAGCAGCCGCCGGGCCGCGTCGGGGGTCACCTCACCCCACGGCGCCGCCTCGCCGCCGGCCGTCTCCTCCGCCGCACTCATCGCCCGTTCGCCCCTTCCACCGACAGTGACCTCCCACTGTACCGCTGCGGGTGAGCGAGCGCTTAGAGTGCCCGCTCAGAGCGGCGGGAAACACCCTCAGTGCTTCTCGAAAGGGTCGTATTCGGCGAGCAGCTTCTCCAGCCGGGCCTGGTCGACCCGACTGACGATCTGCCCGGCCTCCTGGCGGTCGCGGATGACCTTGGCCAGGGTGAAGGCGGAGGTCACCAGGTAGAGGACGGCGATCCCGAGGAAGCCGCGCACCCAGGCGTCGGCCTGGAGCCGGAAGATGCCGATGGCCGTCGCCCCCATGGCGATACCGAAGGACGCGACGGCCTGGCCGTAGAAGGCCGCCGTGCTCTGCTGCTTGACCGGTGTCTCACTCATGGGGACAAGAGTGCGCGGACGTGGCCCGCGCCACATCCGTCGAGATACTCAGACAGGTACTCAACTCGGAGGGACGGATGAATCGGAGGGACGCCGGACGGGGAGGGAGTGGGCTGGGCCTCAGAAGGCCGACACGCCCGTCAGCGCGCGGCCGATCAGGAGTTTCTGGATCTGGCTCGTGCCCTCGTAGAGGGTCATCACGCGGGCGTCGCGCAGGAGCTTGCCCGCCGGGTACTCGTCGATGTAGCCGTAGCCGCCGAAGACCTGGAGGGCGTTGTTGGCGGCGCGGACGGCGGCCTCGGAGGCGAAGAGCTTGGCCATGGAGGACTCGGTGGCGAAGGGCAGGCCGCGGTCGACCAGGTCGGCGACACGCCAGGTCAGCAGCCGGGCCGCGTCGACGTCCACCGCGATGTCGCTGATCAGCTCCTGCACCAGCTGGTGCCGCGCGATCGGCCCGCCGAACTGCTCCCGCTCGCCCGCGTACCGGACGGCCGCGTCCAGGGCCGCCTGGGCGATCCCGACGCACCCGGCGGCGACCGACATCCGCCCCTTGGCGAGCGCCGACATGGCCACGGAGAAGCCCTTGCCCTCGGGGCCCAGCATCGCCGAGGCGGGTACGCGCACGTCCTCGAGGACCAGTTCCGCGGTGGCCTGACCACGCAGGCCGAGCTTGCCGTGGAGGGTGCGGCGGGTCAGCCCAGGAGTGTCGGTCGGCACCAGGAAGGCGGAGACGCCCTGGTGGCCGGGGGCGTCGGTCGAGCGGGTGAAGAGCAGGACCACGTCGGCCCAGGTGCCGTTGGTGATGAACATCTTGGTGCCGTTGACGACGTAGTCGTCGCCCTCGCGCACCGCCCGCGTGGTGAGGTTGCCCGCGTCGGACCCGGTGCCCGGCTCGGTCAGGCCGAAGCAGCCGACGTACGCGCCTGAGGTGAGCCCGGGCAGCCAGCGGCGCTTCTGCTCCTCGGTCCCCCAGTGCGCGACGGTCTTGGCGACCAGGCCCAGGGACACGGAGACGATTCCGCGCACGGAGGAGTCCCCGCGGCCGAGTGCCTCGGTGACCAGGCAGTACGTGAGGTGGTCACCGCCGGAGCCGCCGTACTCCTCGCCGACGGTCAGCCCCAGGAAGCCCACGTCGCCCAGTTTCTTCACGATCGACCGGTCGACGTCCTCGGCGCGGTCCCAGGCGACGACGTTCGGAGTGATCTCGCGCTCGACGAAGTCCCGGGCGAGCCGCTGGACGGCGGTCTGCTCCTCGCTCAGCTCCATATTCATGATCAATCCACCCCATATATACATACAGATACCCGTAGGCATCCATAGCCACCCAGGCGTCGGATCGCACGGACCCTTTAAATTAGCACTGCTAGTTTAAAGGGGCAGCCCTACTATGTGCGCCATGGCCCGACCGCGCAAGCCCCTCCTCAGCACCGACCTGATCGTCGAGACGGCTCGGGCGCTGGTGGACGCGGAAGGGCTGGCCGCCCTGTCGACACGCCGGCTCGCCGCCGAGCTGGGGGTCAGCGGGCCGTCCCTCTACAACCACTTCCGGACGAAGGACCAGATCCTGGAGGCGGTCGCGGACTCGGTGAGCGTGCTGGTCGACCTGTCGATGTTCGAGGGCGGCGAGGGGGCCCGGGACTGGCGTACCGCGCTGCGCGACTGGGCCGTCTCCTACCGGGCCGCGCTGCGCGACCACCCGAACATCGTTCCGGTCCTCGCCCGCGGCCCCGGCCGTCGCCCCGCGGGCCTGCGCCTCGCCGACGCCGTCTACGGCGGGATGGTCGAGGCAGGCTGGCCGCCCGCCCAGGCCACGTCGATCGGCGCGCTGATGCGGTACTTCATCATGGGCTCCGCGCTCGGCTCCTTCGCCGGCGGCTTCGTGGACGACGAGAGCGCGTACGACCCGGCCGACTATCCCCACCTCGGGCAGGCCCACCTCCTGGCCGAGCAGCAGGAGAAGATCGACGAACGGGCCTTCGAGACCGGCCTCACGGCACTGCTGGACGGGCTGGCACAGCAGTACGAACAGCTGAAGCGACCCGAGTAGACAGCTCACCGCACACACTTCGGTGGGCGCCGAAGTGTCCGTACCCCATGCTGGGCCCATGCCCACGACGGGTACGAGGAAGCCGGGCCGCGCGTCCGGTCTCGCGGCGTCGGCCGGGCTGATGGCGGACGGGACGCGGGCCGGTTTTCTGCTGGCGCTGCTCGACGGACGGGCCTGGACCGCCGGTGGGCTGCTCGCCGAGAAACGCCAGGGCCGGCACCGTTACGTGCGGCTGGCCGACGCCGGCGTGGCCCAGCTCGTCGAGGAGCTGGCCGCGCACGCCGGTCCTGCCGCGGCCGAACGCCCGCGCACACTGCGGGAGTCGGGCGCCGGGTCCGCGATGGCACGCGGCCCTACCTGTGACGACCACCTCGCCGGACGGCTCGGTACCGCCCTCACCGACGCCCTGACCGGGCGGGAGCTGCTCCGCCAGGACACCGGGTTCGCGCTCACGGACGCCGGGCTGCGCTGGTTCGCCACCGCGGGCATCGACCTCGACCGCACCGGCCGCCGCCCGCTCGCCCGCGCCTGTCTCGACTGGACCGAACGCCGCCCCCACCTCGCGGGCACCGCGGGCGCGGCCCTGTGCCGGCACGCCCTGGACGCCCGCTGGTGCGTACGCATCGGCTCGGAACGGGCGGTCAGGGTGACCCCCGAGGGGGAACACCGCTTCGCCCAGCTGCTCGGCATCGAGGCGACGGACCTGCGCTGAGCAGCGCTGAACCGCCGTACAGCCTGCCCCGTGCGGTCGGCCCCCGGGCAGAGACAGGTCCGAAATTCGCGAGCCCTCGCCGTCCGTCCTGCCTAGGGTCTGGAGCATGATGACCTCTTCCCCGTCCTCCCGCCGAGCCCCTCGTCCGGAGGTGCTCGCCGCCGTCGCGGCCTGTGTGACCGTGGTGCTGTGGGCCTCCGCGTTCGTCTCGATCCGCAGTGCGGGGGCCGCGTACTCGCCGGGCGCACTGGCGCTCGGGCGGATGCTCGCCGGGTTCGTGACGCTGGGGGCGATCTGTCTCGTACGGCGGGAGGGGTTGCCGCCCCGGTCGGCCTGGCGGGGGATCGCGATCTCGGGTGTGCTGTGGTTCGGCGTCTACATGGTCGTCCTGAACTGGGGCGAGCAGCAGGTGGACGCGGGGACCGCCGCCCTGCTCGTGAACGTCGGCCCGATCCTCATAGCCCTGCTCGGCACCCGGCTGCTCGGCGATCCGATGCCGCCCCGGCTGCTCGCGGGCATGGCGGTGTCGTTCGCGGGCGCGGTGACCGTCGGGCTGTCGATGTCGGGCGGGGACGGCACATCGGTGCTCGGGGTGGCCCTGTGTCTGCTCGCGGCTGCCTCGTGGGCCGCGGGTGTCGTCGCGCAGAAGCCGGCTCTCGGCCGGGCGAGCGCTCTCCAGGCCACGACGTTCGGCTGTCTGATCGGGGCCGTGACCTGTCTGCCGTTCGCCGGGCAACTGGTCGGCGACATGGCCGACGCGCCGCTCTCCGCCACCCTCAACATGATCTACCTGGGCGTCTTCCCGACCGCGCTGGCCTTCACGACGTGGGCGTACGCCCTGGCCCGTACGACGGCCAGCCGGATGGGCGCGACCACCTACGCCGTCCCCGCGCTGGTCGTCCTGATGTCCTGGCTGGCACTGGGCGAGGTGCCGGGGCTGCTCACCCTGGCGGGCGGCGGGCTGTGTCTCGCGGGGGTGGCGGCGTCGCGGTCCCGGGCCCGGACGCGGGCGGAGGTGACGGGGTCCGCGGCTGCCGAGGAGGGTGCCCCGCCGCAGCCACGGTCCGAGAAGGCCGGTGGGTCGGCGTGAACGGGCCCGTCCTCGTACGGCCTGCGGCGGCGGCAGGGGCAGTTCATCGCGTCGCCGTCAGATGCGCGTACACGACGATGTTGCCGGTGTAACCGGTCCGTCGGTCGTAGCCGCCGCCGCAGGTGATGAGCCGCAGCTCGGGTCGGGCCCGGGCGCCGTACACCTCCCGGCTGGGGAAGTTCGCCTTGTCGTACGTCTTCACGGCGTAGACCGTGTAGACGGCCGTACGCCCGTCCGCGCGCCGGAGTTCGACGAGCCGTCCGGGCGTGACTTCGTCGAGGCCGACGAACACGGCGGGCCCGGCCCGGGTGTCGCGGTGCCCGACGACGATCGCCGTGCCGTTCTCCCCAGGGGACGGTCCGTCCGCGTACCAGCCGACCAGGTTGGAGTCGTCGTCCGGGGGCGCGGTGAGCTGTCTGTTGCGGTCGAGGCGCAGGTCCATGACCGGCGCCTCGACATCGAGGTAGGGAAGGGTGAGCGTGGTGGGGCGCGAGCGTGGGAGGAGGGCGGGCGCGCGGGGCGGCGCCTGCGTGCTCGGGCGGGCGGTCGGTGGGGTCGGTCCGCCGGATCCGGGCCGTCCCTCCGCAGGCCCGTCCCTCCGGGTCCGTGCGGCCGGGGGTGTTGGCCGGGCGGGCCCTGACCGTCCCTTCGCGGGCCCGACCTCGGGTGCCGGCGTGGCAGGCACCGGTCTCCGCTCCCGTACCGCCCTCCCCGCCCCGGCGTTCTCTGCGTTCCGGCCGGCCGGTGCGACCGGTGCGCCGCCGGTGGCGGTGACGGGTGCGGGGGCGGGATCGTCGACCCGGGCCCACCAGACGCCGCCCACCGCCAGGGTGACGGTCAGGACGACCGTGCGGGTCAGGCGGTAGGCGCGCGTCCGGCGCCAGGGCCTGGGCCGACGGGCGTGGTCAGGCCGCGCCATCGGCACGTCGCCGCGTCCGGAAGTAGACCACTCCCCCGACCACGATCAGGCCCACGGCAGCCGCACCGGCGACCGGCGAGAAGGCCTCCGCCCGGGCGACACCGCCGCCGCCCGCGGGAACCCCGCCGTGCGGACCGCCGGGACCGCCGCCGGGCCCGCCGGGGCCTCCGCCGGGGCCACCCGGGCCGCCGGGCGGGGTCGGTGTGCCGGTCGGGTTGCCGATCGGGCAGTCGACCTGGAACACCTTGTGCTTGCCCGCGCCCTGGCCGCCGACGATGTTCCAGGTCAGCTTGTACTGGCCGTCCGGCAGCGCGAGCGGCAGGGTGTGTCCGGTGCCGTCGGGCTCCAGATCGAGGGTGTCGGCGAGGGTGGCGCCGTTCGCCTCCAGGGGCTGGGTCTCGATGGACCACTCGATGTCCTGGCCGTCGGGGAGGTCGTCGAAGTTGAACGCGGCGAGGTAGAAGTCGCAGACCTTCGGCTCGTTGCGCTGGTCGTCGAAGGGCGTACCCACCTTGTGGATCTTGACGTCTCCGTTGTCGCCGGGGGCGGCGACGGCGGGGGCCCCGATGAGGGTGGTGCCCGCCAGCGTGAGGGCCGCGAGCGCGGCGGTACGGGCGCCGGTCCGGCGTGGACGGAGTGAGGTGGTCATGCGCGGTTCCTCCGAGTCAGATGATTTTCACACAAATCCCGCTTCTTCTGACTCTCTTTCACATGAGCACCCGCGAGGGCTGAAGCACCGCCCTACGCCCCGTTGGATATCACCCTTCCGGCCCTCTCCTGCTTCTCCGCCGGCGCCTGGGGCACCGACGAGCGCATCGCCGTTCCCGCCGCCAGCAACAGCAGCCCGCCGAGCATCATGAACGGCGCCGCCACGCCCGTGACCCCGGCGACCAGACCGGCCGTGGCGGGCGCGGTGACCTGGCCCAGCCGGTTTCCGGTCAGGCGCAGCGCGAGGGCGGTGGAGCGGGCGCCGGCCGGGGCGGCCTGGACGACCGTCGTCATCGACAGCGGCTGTCCGACGCCCAGACAGAAGCCCAGGGCCGCGAGCATGAGGGCCAGCCCCCACTCCGGCACCGGCAGCGCGATCCCCGCACACAGCAGCGCCGCCAGCAGACAGGTCACGGTGAGCAGCAGTCGCCGTCCGAGCAGCCGCAACAGCGGGGTCAGCACCAGACGGCACGCGATGGTGGCCGCGGCACGCAGTCCGAGCAGTACGCCGATCACCGCCGGTGGGACGCCCCGGTGCTCGCCGACCACCGGAAGGTAGGCGGTGAGAATGTCCGTCGCGGACAGTACGGCGAGGCTGACGAAGATGCCCCCGGGGACGCCCCGGGCGCGCAGGATGCGGTGCACGGCGACGCGATCGGCTTGCTCCGTACGGGACTTGACGGCCGTACGGTCCTCGACGCGCCACAGTGACGTGAACGACAGCGCGGCGACCGCGCCCGCGACCAGCAGGGCGCGGGCGCTGGTGGCCGCCATGTCGTGGCCGCCGATCAGCGCGCCCGCCGCGATCGGGCCGATGAACTGGCCGAGGGAGACGCCGATGGTGAAGTGGCCGAAGTTGCGGTCCTGTTCGTGCGGGGCGGACCGGCGGGCGACGAGCGACTGCCCGCCGATGACGAAGCAGAGGTGGCCGAGGCCCATCACCCCGCTCCACGCGGCCATCGCGCCAAGGGAGTCGGCAGTCGCGCCGAGAGCGCAGCCGCCGGAGATCAGAAGGGCGCCGACGGTCAGCAGGGGTGCGCAGCGTCCGTGGTCGGTGCGGCGGCCCAGCGGTACGGCGGCGAAGAGCGGGAGCAGGGCGTACGCGGCGGCGATCACGCCGATCGCCCGCTCGTCCGCGCCCAGCGCGAGGGCCCGGTAGGAGACGGCGGGCCGGGCCATCGACACTGCCCCCTGCGTGAAGCTGAAGGCGATGACGAGGCGGAGCAGCCAGCCGCGGTTCCCACCGGGCCTCATGGTCGTGTCCTCCATCGAACGGTCGGACAGGGAAGGGCGGTTGAGCGGGGAGTGGACCGGACGGTCAGATGATGCCGAACAGGATGCCTGACCCGAGGATGGCCAGCGATGTCAGCACGGCCCACTTGACCACGAACTTCGTGTGGTCGCCGAACTCGACCTTCGCCATGCCGACGAGGACGTACACGGCCGGGACGAGCGGGCTGGACATGTGCAGGGGCTGGGCGATGAGGGAGGCGCGGGCGATCTCCAGGGGGGAGACGCCGTGGGCGGCGCCGGCCTCGGCGAGCACCGGCAGGACACCGAAGTAGAAGCCGTCGTTCGACATGAAGTAGGTGAGCGGGATGCTGAGCAGGCCGGTGACGAAGGCCATGTGCGGGCCCATGCCGTCGGGGACGTTGTCGACGAGCCAGCGGGCCATGTGGTCGACCATGCCGGTGCCCGTGAGGACGCCGGTGAAGACGGCGGCGGCGAAGACCATGCCTGAGACGTTGAGGACGTTCTCGGCGTGGGCGCCGAGGCGGGCCTTCTGGTCGGGCATGTGCGGGAAGTTGACCGTGAGCGCGAGCGCGGCGCCGAGCAGGAACAGCACCGGGATCGGCAGCCACTCCATGATCATGGCGGTGAGCAGGGTGACCGTGAGCAGCGCGTTGAACCAGTAGAGCTTGGGGCGCAGGGTGGAGCGGTTCGGGTCGAGGACCTTCAGCATCCGGTCGTCGTCATCGTCGGTGCCGCTGTCGGTGGTGTCCTCGGCAGCCGGGCCGCCGGTGGGCGCGGCGGAGTCGCCCGCACCGGAGCCCACGGCCGACTTCGCTCCCGAACCGGCGCCGACGAGCACCGTCTCGGACTCCTGCTCCGGCTCCTCCACCAGGACCACGTCCAGGGAGAGCACGCCGAGCCGCTTGCGCTCGCGGAGGCCGAGGACGTACGAGAGGGCGATGACGAAGGCCAGGCCGACCGCGAGGGCCGGGATCATCGGGACGAAGATGTCGCTGGCGTCGAGCTTCAGGGCCGTCGCGGCGCGGGCGGTCGGGCCGCCCCAGGGCAGGGTGTTCATCACACCGTTGGCCATCGCGGCGACGCCGGTCATCACGACGAGGCTCATCTTGAGGCGCTTGTACAGGGGGTACATCGCCGAGACCGTGATCATGAAGGTGGTCGAGCCGTCGCCGTCGAGGGACACGATCGCCGCGAGGAGCGCCGTGCCGACGACTATGCGCAGCGGGTCGGCCTTGGCGAACTTCAGGATCCCTCGGACGATCGGGTCGAAGAGACCGACGTCGATCATCACACCGAAGTAGACGATCGCGAACATGAGCATCGCCGCGGTGGGGGCGAGGCTGGTGACGCCGTCGATGACGTAGTCACCGAGCTTGGCGCCCTTCCCGACGAAGACGCAGAACAGTGCCGGGATCAGTACGAGCGCCGCGATCGGCGACATCTTCTTCAGCATGATCAGGACCAGGAAGGTCGCGATCATCGTGAAGCCCAGGATGGTCAACATGAGTGGGTTACCTAACGTTCGCCCTTGAACTCCCACCGGAGTCGGCAGTGCGTTGACGTTAGGTCGCCCCCACAAGTCTTAACAAGATGTTGACGCGCGAGCAATAAGCGCAAAACTCCAGGTCACAGCGTTGTGCCTGTTGGCGCGAGTTCGATGGGTACACCATTCAGTACGGCATTGCCCGACAGCGGGTCCAGCAGACTGCCGTCGAGGAGCTGGTTGACGTTGACACCGGGGTCGACTGCGGCGTGCGCGAGGCGGGTGCCGGGCCGGTCGTGTCCCCACCCGTGGGGCAGGCTCACGACCCCGCGCCGTACGACGTCGGTGACCTCGGCGGGAGCCACCACCTCTCCCCCGGCGCCCTTGACGCGCACCGGGGCTCCGTCGAGCACGCCGAGGCGCGCGGCGTCCTCGGGGTGGATGTGGAGGGTGCAGCGGTTGGTGCCGCCGGTGAGCGCGGGCACGTTGTGCATCCAGCTGTTGTTGGAGCGCAGATGACGCCGGCCGATGAGCACGATCCCGGCGGGGCGCTCGCGCATCGCCGCGCGCAGCCGCGGCAGGTCGTCGGCGATGGGCTGCGGCAGAAGTTCGATCTTCCCGCTGCGCGTCTTCAGGGGCTGCGGCAGACGCGGCCGGAGCGGCCCGAGGTCGATGCCGTGCGGGTGGGCGAGCACCTTCGCCAGGCTCAGACCGTCCGGCCGTACGCCGAAGCCGTCGCCGTACGGGCCCAGGCGCAGCATCAGGTCGAGGCGCCGCTCGGGACCGGTGTCCCCGCCCAGCTCCTTGGCCAGCTGCTGCGGATCACGGCCGTGGACCGGCGAGTGGGGTTCCTTGACGGCCTTGCCGAGGGTCTGGTCGACGACCATGGCGTCCACGGCGGCGGGGTCGGCGCCGTGCATGCCGGTCGCGGCCAGGACGAGCCGCGCGAAGATCTCGGTCTCGGCCATCCTGCCCGGCTCCAGGGGGACGGCGGGGCGGTTGTAGCGGACCTGGTTGCGGACGGCGAGCGTGTTGAGGGCGAAGTCGTGGTGCGGGCTCTGCGAGGGCGGAGGCGGCGGCAGTACGACGTGCGCGTGGCGCGAGGTCTCGTTCAGGTAGGGGTCGACGCTCACCATGAAGTCGAGGGAGCCCAGCGCCCTGTCGAGCCGGTTGCCGTCGGGCGCGGAGAGGACGGGGTTGGCGGCGACGGCGATGAGGGCCCGGATCGGCTCGCCCTCCGCAGTGGGGGTGTCGATCTCCTCGGCGAGCGCGGAGAGCGGCAACTCGCTCTTCGCCTCCGGGTGTTGACTGACCCGCGAGTGCCAGCGGCCCAGCGCGAACCCATGGCCGGGCCCGGCCGGCCGGGGCGTTTTGTCGGTCGCCGCCTGCGGGAAGAGGGCGCCGCCGGGCCGGTCGAGGTTGCCGGTGAGGATGTCGAGGACGTCGACCAGCCAGCTGGCGAGGGTGCCGTGCGGGACGGTGCAGCTGCCGATGCGGCCGTAGACGGCGGCGGTGGGCGCGGCGGCGAGTTCGCGGGCGAGGGCGCGGATGGTGCCGGCGTCCACGTCACAGGCCTCGGCGACGGCGTCGGGAGTGAAGTCCCGTACGGCCGCCTCCACTTCGTCGACGCCTTGGACGTGCGGCGCCAACCCGCCCAGGTCGACGAGGTGTTCGTCGAACAGGACGTGGGCCATCGCGGCGAGCAGAAGGGCGTCCGTACCGGGGCGGATCGCGATGTGCCGGTCGGCGAGCTTGGCGGTGCGGGTGCGGCGCGGGTCGATGACGGTGAGCGTGCCGCCGCGCGCCCTGAGGGCCTTGAGCCTGCCGGGGAAGTCGGGCGCCGTGCACAGACTCCCGTTGGACTCAAGGGGGTTGGCGCCGATGAGCAGCAGATGGTCGGTGCGGTCGAGGTCGGGTACGGGGATCGCGTTGGCGTCGCCGTACAGCAGCCCGCTGGAGACGTGCTTGGGCATCTGGTCGACCGTGGAGGCGCTGAAGACGCTGCGGGTGCCGAGGCCGGCGATCAGGACCGGCGGGTAGAGGGCACCGGCCACGGTGTGCACGTTCGGGTTCCCGAAGACGGTGCCGACGGAGTTCGGCCCGTACCGCTCGACCACACCCCGGATGCCGACGGCGACGGCGTCGAAGGCCTCCGCCCAGCCGGCCTCGCGCAGCTCGCCGTCCCGGCGTACGAGAGGGGTGCGCAGCCGGTCGGGGTCGCTGTCGAGGGCTCCGAAGGAGGCGCCCTTGGGGCAGATGAACCCCTGGCTGAACACGTCGTCGCGGTCACCACGGGCCCGGGTGACCCGGCCGCTCTCGATGGTGAGCGTCAGTCCGCAGGTGGCCTCGCACAGGGGGCAGACACGCAGGGCGGTGCGGGACTCGGCACGGGAGTCGGTGGGGCTGGACACGGGTCCTCCCGGAGGGGTGGCGGCGACGGTGACGCACGGTCGCCACCGAGCATACCGACCGGTAGGGATGGAGGGGAGGGGTTGCGCGTGCCCACCTCGGCCGGTCCGCGAGCCGACCGGGACCTCAGTCGAGCACCCGCGCCAGATACGCCCGCAGCAGTTCCCGCGTCTCCCCGATGATCCGCTCGTCCCCCTCCGGGGCCACCCGGAAGGCCAGGTGGACCAGGGTGTCGGCGGTCTCGACGGCGACCAGGAACGTACGGCGCAGGTCGTCGTCCGGTTCGCGGCCGATGACGTCGGACAGGAGGGCGGTGAGGGTGTCGGCGACGAGGTGGTTGGGTCCGGCGTCGCGTTTGCCGACCGGGATCTGGTTGCCGAAGTCGACGAGGGAGAACCCCGGCGCTGTCCGCTTCATGGCCAGGTACTCGTCGAGCACGGCGTCCATGGCCTCGCGCCAGCCGCCCCCGCTCTCCTGCCCCAGGCGCTCGGTGACGCGCGTGATGTAACGCTCCAGGTTCCGCTGGGCCAGCGCGTCCGCCATGGCGCGCTTGTTGCCGAAGAAGCGGTAGACGGAGCCTATGGGGACGCCGGCGCGTATCGCCACCGCCCGGGTGCTCAGGGCGTCGTAGCCGACCTCGTCGAGAAGGTCGGCACAGGCGTCGAGGATTCTGGTCAGCCGTTCGGCACTGCGCCGCTGTACGGGCGCACGACGTAGCGAGGTCGCTGGGGGCACGGGCTTCATCATGCCGCTCCATGACGATCCGGTGAACCTCACCCCTCACTTTCCCCCTCTTGCGTCAGCGAACGCCGAATCCTACGGTGAAGCATAGGAATGAGGGCGAGGGAGCGAGGGAGCACAGATGAGTGAGGACGCGCGGAAGGTCGCCGAGGGACTTTCCCACCTCTCCGGCTTCGGCAACGAGCACAGCTCGGAAGCCGTCCCGGGCGCCCTGCCCGTGGGGCGCAACTCGCCCCAACGCGCGCCCCTCGACCTCTACGCCGAGCAGCTCAGCGGCACGGCGTTCACCGAGCCCCGTGCCCACAACCGCCGTTCCTGGCTGTACCGCATCCGCCCCTCGGCCGCGCATCCCCCGTTCACGCCCACCGGCAACGGCTCGATCCGCACGGCCCCCTTCACGGAATCCGTGCCCGATCCCAACCGGCTGCGCTGGAACCCGCTGCCCGAGCCCCCGGCCGGGACGGACTTCCTGGCGGGCCTGTGGACCCTCGGCGGCAACGGCGACGCCACCCAGCGCAGCGGTATGGCCGTGCACCTCTACCACGCCAACTCCTCGATGGAGCGGGTGTTCAGCGACGCCGACGGGGAGCTGCTGATCGTCCCGGAGGTTGGCGGGCTGCTGCTGCGCACCGAGTTCGGGCTGCTGTTCGTCGAACCCGGCCATGTCGCGCTCGTCCCTCGCGGGGTGCGCTTCCGGGTGGAGTTGGTCGACGCCTCCGCCCGCGGTTACGTGTGCGAGAACTACGGCAGCCCCTTCCGGCTCCCCGACCTCGGCCCGATCGGCGCCAACGGGCTGGCGAACGCACGGGACTTCCGGGCGCCCGTCGCGGCGTACGAGGACGTCGAGGGTCCGGTGGAGGTGGTCAACAAGTTCTGCGGCAACCTGTGGACGGCCGTGTACGACCACTCCCCGCTCGACGTCGTCGCCTGGCACGGCAACCATGTCCCGTACGCCTACGACCTGCGCCGCTTCAACGTCCTCGGCAGCCTCTCGTACGACCACCCGGACCCGTCGATCTTCACGGTGCTGACGTCCCCGTCGGACACTCCCGGACTCGCCGGCATCGACTTCGTCGTCTTCGCCCCGCGCTGGCTGGTGGGCGAGGACACCTTCCGGCCGCCGTACTTCCACCGGAACGTGATGAGCGAGTACATGGGGCTGATCGAGGGCGCGTACGACGCGAAAGCGGAAGGGTTTCTGCCCGGCGGCGGCTCGCTGCACAACATGATGTCCGCGCACGGGCCCGACCGGGAGACCTTCGACCGGGCCGGCGCCGCCGAGCTGCGGCCCCAGAAGGTCGACGACGGGCTGGCGTTCATGTTCGAGACCCGGTGGCCGGTGACCCTGACGGCACAGGCGGCGCGGGCGGAGCATCTGCAAACCGGGTACGACGACGTGTGGTCCGGCCTTCAACGGCACTTCCGCCCGTTGCACTGAGCGTTCACGACCGGTACGGATACCTCCGTGACCTCCTTCGCGCCGGACTCGATCGTCCTGAACCGCAAACTGCCGCTCTGGTACCAGGTTTCGCAGTCCCTGCGCGCCTCGATCCTCGGCCGCTCCGCGCGGGACCCGCTACGGCTGCCCACCGAGGAGCAGTTGGCGGGGCACTACGGCGTGAGCGTGCTGACCATGCGGCAGGCGCTGAAGGAGCTGGAGGACGAGGGGCTGATCAGCCGCCACCGCAGGCGCGGCACGTTCATCGAGCCGGACGCCCGACGCGGCGTTCCCGTACGGCTGCTGGGCTCGGTCGACGCGATCGTCGCCCAGCAGTCCGGCATGACCACCGAACTCCTCGACCACGGCAGCGTGCCCGTGCCCACCGAACTCGCCGAGTACTTCCCGGATCTCGCGGAGGTGGCCACGTACCACCGGCTGCGCGGCGACGAGGAGACCGGCGAACCGACCAACCACGCCCGCAACCACGTCCGTCCGGAACTCGCCGAGCGCATCGACCGGCGGGATCTGGTGCGCTGGCCGATGACCAAGGTGCTGCGCGATGTGGTGGGCGTGGACATCAGCCGCATCACGGACACCGTCCAGGCCCGCCTCGCGGACCCGGAGACGGCCCGGCTGCTCCGGGTCCCGCTGCTCAGCCCGATCCTGCACTACACGGGCGTCACGTACGACGAGGACGGCCGGGTCCTGGACGTGGCCGTGATCCACTACCGGGGCGACCGCTTCTCCTTCACGGTGACTCTGGACGCGACGTAGACGAGTCATGGCGATCCGCAACCGACGGGCCCCGTCGACCCGACGCCGGAGGGCAGTACGGCTGTGTGAGCCAGCGGGCACTCGGGGTGGGAAGGCCGGCCTGGTGGCCGCCGGGTCCAGGCGGGCCAAGGTCATGGCCGATGCCCGCGGCATCCGCCTGGCCACCCCCGACGAGTTCGCCTGCTTCCGCGGCACGACCCGGCATGTCACTCCAGGCTCCGGTCACCCGTCGGCGGAAGCGTATCCACCAGGGCCCCGGCATGCTCCGTCGCGTCCGGCGCCGCTTCACCCACCGGTACGGCGACGGTGTACGAACGCGCCGCCCTCTCGCCCGGCCCGCTCGCGGCCGGCCGCTCCTCGCCGCGCGCCTGGGCGCCGATCTCCTCGACCAGCGCCTCGGTGTCCATGACCATGCCCACCGGTCCGGACGGGTTGACGTACAGGGCGTACCCGTCGGGAAGCTGCTGCTCCACGAGTTCGGCGACCGGGACGAGCCGGGCCGCGAAGTTTCCGACGGCGCGGTAGTAGAGGGGCGAGGTGAAGACCGGGACCACCGGTTCGTCCTCCGCCGACAGCACGGCCAGCGCACCGCCGTCGGGCGCGGTGAGCACCGCGACCTTGGCGGCGGCCAGCGTACGCAGCACGTCCCCGGTGGGCCCGTATCCCGTCACGGCGAGCTGGATGGCGGAGTCGACCGGATCGTTGGGGGTGGGCCAGCCACGGGCCTCAGGTGAGGGGCGGTACTCCTCGTTGTCCTCCCACTCCACGATCTCGCCCGTGCCGTCCGTCCGCCAGCGGCCGGGGATCGCCCACTCCGGCGGCACACCCCCGTTCCCGTCCTCGCTGTCCCCCTCTCCCGACCAGGCGGGATCGGGCACGCTCACCCAGTGGTCGGGCAGACGCCTGGCGGCCTCGACGACCTCCTCGGGCGGTTCGGGTATCTCCCGGGCGTCCTCGTCGATCTCCGGGACGTGCCCGCCGTCGTGCTCAGTCACGGACGTTCCCTCCGGAAACACCAGCCACGATTCTTCCTTTCACGCTTTCGTTCTTTCGTTCTTTGGTTCGTTGGTTCTTTCCTGGACATGCACAGCGGTCGAGCGGTGCGCGGCGGGACCTACACGTCCAGTGAGACGACGGGCCCATGGGGCGGACCGAGGACGAGACTGTTCCCGGTCGCGTCCAACAGCACCAGCCGAACGTCCAGTTCGTACGCGGTGAAGGCCGCCAGCGCCTCGATGAAGGCGGCTCCCGCCGCGTCGGCGTCCCAGCGCGCGAGCAACAGGCGGAACTGCGCGGTTCGTGTCAGACCCGCCTCCCGCACGGAGAACTGATCCTCCTGGAGGGCCGACCGAGAGGAGTCGGCGAGCGTCAACGGTATGCCCAGGGCACGCAGTTGAGCGCCGCTGACCTTCTCGTCCTGCGCCAGCAGCGGAGCCGTGCCGGGGATCCGGTCCGCCGCGTCCGGAACGTCTCCCGTCAGCCGGCCGTCCAGCCAGGCCGCCAGCGCCTCGGCAGTGGCCCCACCCGGCCCGCCGCTCAACAACTCGGGGACATCCCGGTCCAGCGCGGCGACGAGCGTGCGCGTGAACCTGCCCGCGTCCATGTCGAGGGTGGCCCGGTCGAACTCCGGAGTCTCCAGGTCCTCCCCCTTTGCGCCGCTCCCCGATTCCCCCCCGTCGGAGAATGCCCGGTCCAAGGCCGACGTCCCGCCGACAGACCCGCGAACAGGTCCGCTCGGAAGCGGCCTCGTGACGGATTCCTTCCAGTCCATGCCCCGCGACCCCGGCGTCCCGGTCATGACGACGACCAACCTGCCCAGCGCGGAATCGAGGAGCAGCTGAGTCCGTCGCCCGCCCACGAACGCGGATCTGGCCGCGCCACGCCGATCGGCGATGCTGTTGGTCAACTCGGTCGACCAGCCTTCATGGGACCCGATGAGGACGACAGGGGAGGTCAGTCGCGCTTTGTCCAGCTCCGGATCGAGACCGATCAGCACACCGACCTCTTCGGGCGGCACCTCCTTGACGGTGGCGCGCGGCAGGTACAGGTCGGTCTGCGCGTACCGGCTGTCGGCCAGCACGAAGTAGGGGGCGGTGTACGTGTACGGTCCCCCCGTCTTGGCCGGGTCGGTCGGCGTCCACAAGGAGCGTCTGGGCCGACCGCCGCCGATCGAGCCGTCGGGCGACTCCAGATACCTGTCCGTGAGGATCTCGTGCTCGCCGACCGTCTGTGTGCTCCAGTTGCGGCCCTGTGCGGCCCCGGTGGCACGCGATCTGATCAGCGTCGGCTCGCTCAGCGCGCCCTGGCGGACGAGGTGGTACGCGCCGAGATGGGTCTCGTCGCGCGGGTCGAGCCCGATGCCGGCCGCGCCGACCGCCAGCCAGAGCAGCTCCGACCCCTTCGTCAGGTCCACCGGTGGCCTCGGGGGGCCGGCCGGGTCCAGATGAAGGGCCACCACCTCCAGGTCCTTCAGTGCGTCGGCCGACCACGCTTCGAGCGCTTCGATCGCCTTCACCGTCCCCCAGAACAACCGTGAGTGGTCCGGGTCCGGCAGCGGCTGGAGATCCGTACCTGTGAGGACCTCCTCGGCCAGTCTGTCGAGGTCCTCGTCCTGGAGCAGGCCGATCGCCCGTCCCACCGAGAACAGGGGGCCGAAATCAGCCAGCGGCATCGGGCTGCCGTCCCGCTTCGTCGCCCCGTCGGCCTCCGCCGCGAACAGCATCACCCGGATGTCGTCGGACGTGACAGGAACCTCCGGCGGCTTCCCGGCGCCCCTCTGTTCGAGGTAACCGCGGGTGACCCGGTCCAGCAGATGCAGGTTGAACGGACCTCCGAGCCTCGACAGCTCCGGAGAAGCCTGACGCATCCGCTCCAGCGCCCCGATCCCGCGCAGCAGGCTGCGGTACTCGCCCGAGGGGTCGTCCTTGTCCTCCTCGATCTGCGCACCGAGCGTCCAGCGCAGCGCACGGACCAGCACGAAGGTGGTCTCCCGCACCGGGTCCGGGGCCGCGTCATCGCCGGTGTGCAGTCCGGCCCAGCGCGCCGGTTCGTCGAGCTCCGCGCCTTCCGGGTCCGGCAACAGCTCCCGCCAGGTTCCCTTCACACCCCGCGTGGTGGCGTAGACCGCCTCCCGGTATGTCCCGTCCGCCATGGCCTGCAAGGCGCTCAGGCGACTGGGGGCGAAGACCGGCTGCCCCAGCACGTTGGCGGCGCCTTGCGCCATGGAAAGCGTACGAAGCGGATCAAAAACGAGGAGGGAGGCGCCATGATGCGGGGAGACGTCGTCGTCCGCCAGCGCGTCGGCCCAGCAGAACGGGAGGACAACCGCGGGCTTCCGGCCGGTCTTCCGTGCCTCCCTGCGGAGATTCCGGAAACTCGGACGCCGCTCGATGAACCCGCCCAGTTCGCCGCCACGCGTGACCAGCCGCCGTCCGTCGACATGCTCCAGGCCGGCACGCAGCGGACGGCCGTGGCCCACGAAGTGGTAGACGAGCCGGCCGAGCCACGGCACCGGTTCGGTGTCGCCGATCTGGGTGCGGGTGACGGGGTCGAGATGGGCGATGGTCCGCATCTCCCCGAGCCGCCGGTAGGCCCGCTCCACGCCGATCAGGTCGGTGTCCGTCATGGAGACACGGCCGATCGGCCGGTTCTCGTGGACGAGGGTGAGCGTCGCGATCTCCCGGTCCGGGAAGGACTGGCCATCGACCGTGGACACGACGCCGTCCGGCTCGTCGTCGGGACCGGCCGGAGCGAAGTCCTCCGGCAGGCTGAGGACCCAGCCGCCGAGCCGGCGACGGCCGCCGTCGACCACGGACGTGACGGCCTCGCCGTCCTGGTCGACGACCCGTGGCGGGCGGTGGTCGGCGATCCCGATGAGGAACCTGTGCCCGGCCGGGTCGCCGTCGGGCAGGATTCCGGCGTCACCGGTGTGCGTCCAGACCCCCCTGCCGGTCCTGAACGCGGCCCCCCGAGGCAGATCCAGAGTCTGGTCACCGGCGTACGGCGCCACCAGCAGAACGGGCACCTCGGTGCCGAGCGCGGCCAGCTCCGGGTCCATCGCCAGCAGTTCGGCGAACTCCTCCAACCCGATCGACAGTTCGGTGCCGTTCGGCCACGGCACCTTCACCTGCTCATGGTCTCCGTCGGCCACCAGCACATACGGCTCCGGCTGCCCCGGCCGGTGCCAGGGCGACGGCTCCGGGTCTCGCGCGTCCTGTCCGTCAGGCTTCTCGACGTAGGTCTCCGTCACCACGTCCACGACCGGCCGGCGCGTCAGGTTGCGGCCCCGTACCCGGCCGTCGGGCCCGACGATACGACTCGCCGGGTCCAGCACCCCGTTCCTCATCAGGTGGTACGCGCCCAGCGGCGCCAGACTCCCCGCGTGCCCGGCCCGCATCGCGTCCGCCGTCAGCGCGTACAGCTCGCGCAGCGTGGCCTCGTCCACGACGGCGTCGTCGTCCAGATGCAGGATCCGGCGGGCCGGCGCCTTCGTGTCGACGGAGCCGCTCAGCAGGTGCAGCCGTCGGACGGCCGCGGCGTAGGGCGGCAGCCCGACGTCGACCGTCGCCTGTTGCCTCCCGGTCCGCCCCGGGGTACCGCTGTCCCGGCCGCGGCTGTCCACGACGATCCCGAAACCGCCGAGCAGGTCCTCCGCGTCGAGGCGCTCCAGCGCTTTTCGGAGATGGTCGCGGAAGACGTCCTCGACGGCCCGGGCCCGCTCCCGCCCCGTGCTCCGGGCACTCTCCGCCCTCCGCCACCCCACACTGCCGTTGCCGAACCCGGTGATCCGCACCGTGACAGCCTGCTCCGGCGCCTGAATCCCCGCCCGCGAACTCAGATACCCCGCCCACGCCACCTGACGGGCCAGCTCCGCCAACCGCTCCTCGCCCGCCTCATCCGGCGTCCTGGCCTCCGGGGCGAAGCGGATCACCGTCGAGGCGGACGGCAGCGGGGCCCTCGTGGGGTCGGCGTACGGCTCGGACTCGGACCCGTCGGTCTCGTGGTCGCCGTCCGGCGGGACCGAGGCGGCGGGACCGAGGCTGTCCGGCCCTGCGGAGGGCGCGGCGCCGAAGGGCGGCTCCGATGCCGTCGAGGGCTGCCGCCCGGTGGCGGTGGCGGCGGGGACAGAGGCGGATGACGCCATGGCCAGGCTCATCGCGTCGAGCGCCTGCCCGGCTTCCTCCCAGGTCTGCGTCAGAAGGACTGTGGCGTCCGCGACATCCGCGGTGTTCGTTCTGTCCGTGTTGTCGACGATGCTGACCGGGTCAGGTGTCTCGCGGGAGTACGTGGCCGGGCTCTGTGAGACCGGGCCGGAACCGCGGGTGAACCGGGGCAGCACGTCCGCGGGAAGGGTGGACTGCCACAAGTCGGCCGGTGGCCGCGCCGGCCGGCCGGGCAGCAGGTGCCGCACCGTGCCGATCACGGTGTTCCCGCCCACCGGGAGGAGCGTCGAGAAACCGTTGTAGGTCCAGCTCTTCCGGCCCGTCGCCCACGTCACAGCGGCCCGCAAGCCGTCGGCCGGCGTGCCCGAGCCGGTGATGACGACGCCCGTCGCCAGGTCCTCCCTGCGGAACAGGGGGTCGTGGGACGCCAGTACGGCGATCTCCTCGTCGGGCACGGTCCGCACGACTCCGTCGCCGAAGTTCCCGGCCACATGACCGGGCCTCGGCGAGCCGGACAGATTCAGGACGAGCGGTGCCGGATCACCGGGCCGGGTGAACGGCCCGGCATAACCGCCGGTGTCCTGGAGGCTGCCGCCATGGGACGTGTCGGTATAACCCTGGACGACGCCGGGGTTCAGGTTCAGTGGCCGCAGGTCTCCGACATAGCTCCTGCCCACCGTCCCGGAGCCGTCGGCCCCGGAGACGAGCGTCCTGGGGCCGTAGGCGCCCAGCGTCTGCAGATGGAACGCGGCCAGTTCGGTGAGGTCGCGGAAGTCACGCCCCGCGGCGGCGGCCTTGATGGCCAACAGGGTCAGATCGTCCCAGTCGTCCCGGGTGGGCCGGTGGCCGTCCGGCAGGTGCAGGGCCCGCTTCGCGGCGGAGTCGAGGTCGACACCACCGCCCACCCACTCGGCGACCTTGACGACCGCCCAGAACATGTCGGAGCGCTCGTCCTCACCCACCGCCGGGCCGGTGGCAGGCAGACGCAGGATCCCCGCCGCGTACGCGTTGAGCTCGTCCTGCCCGTAGGCGTCGTGCAACCGTTGCGCCGTCTCGCGAAGATGGCCGAGGCGGGGGTGGTCGGTGAGCCGGGGCACACCGTCCGGGTGGGTCACCTCCTCAGCCGCCCAGGCCAGTACGGCCCGGTAGTCCGCCGTGTCCAGCGGGCCGTTGCCGGGGACCGACACCGAATCGTCGTCGCCGTCCTCGGACCCGTCGGACGTCGCATCGTCATCGGCGTCCTCGGCGTCCTCGGCGGCCAGCCGTTCCTGCTCCGCGCGGGCCGCGCGCTCGAGCAGGTTCAGATGAAGGGGACCGAAGGAGGCCAGCAGCGGATCGTCCCGCCGCATCCGCTCCAGCGCGCCCATGCCCTCCAGCAGGTTCCTGTAGCCGTTCTCGTGGCCGACGGCCTGGCCGAAGACCTGCCGCAGCGCGTATATCAGCCGCCGCGTGGTCGCGCGCACCTCCTCGGTGGCCGGGCCGTCCCCGCTGTGCAGGCCGGCGATACGCGCCGGCTCGTCCAGTTCGTCCCCGAGCGGCTCCGGCTCCAGGTCCACCCAGAACTCGGGCCCGCCGCCCCGGCCGTAGATGTCGGTCACGGCGAGAAAGGCGTACCGCGTCTCGTCGCCGCGGGTCAGTCGCTCGATCGCCACACCGCGCTTACGGGCGCGGACCCTCACCCGGAGCCGGTTGGCGTGATGCTGACCCAGCGGGCGTACGCCGGGCCGCAGCACGTCCGCGACGAACGGGAGCGGGGAGCCGTCGTTCACGTCGGTGGGCGCGCTGGGCGAAGCGCTCCAGCAGACGATGTCATCGAGCCAGGCGTCCTCCTTGCTGCGCTCCAGCAGGTCCTGCAGGCTCGGCCGGCGTTTGAGCCACTCGGCATGCTCCTCGCCTGTCAGGGCCTCTTCGTCACCGGCCGTCAGGGCGACCGAAGTGGAACCTGGCCAGCCGTGCCCGGCATAGTGGTAGCCCGCGCCGGCGGGGCCTGTCGCGGGGAGGCGGAACTCGGACCCGAGCTGCAACGTCGCCGGGTTGTACTCCACGTACGTCGTGATCTCACCGAGGTGGCGCAGTCCGTCCTCCCTCGCCGCCAGTTTGCCCGGCGACACCGAGGTGCGGCCGACCGGCCCGCCCCGGTCGTCGGTGAGGGGATGGCTGGTGATCCGGCGGTCCTGTTCCGACACGGTGTCGACGGGACGGAGCGCCGGTCGGGGGCGGCTGAGGATCCAGAACCCGTGGGCGCGCGGGCCATCCGGGCCCTGCGCCTTGGCGAGGGCGATGGTGTGCGCGAAGGACGTGTCCGGCGCGGCCACGTCCAGGGCGCCACTGGTCGAGTAGACGTCCCGCCGGAGGCGGTGGGCCGCACGGCGCGGCAGGTCCGCGTAGCCGCCGCCTGCCCGGTCGACGACCAGCAGACTCGGGACGTCCTGCGGGGTACCGGCCAGGACCGGGTCGAGAGCCATCAGTTCGGCGAAGACCGCGGCGGGCACGGGGTGGGCACGGCCGACGCGGTCCCGCACCAGAACGTGGTCCTGGTCACCGGAGGCGATGAGGACGTGCGGCCGATGCCTACGGGTCCGGGAGACCCAGGGCGCGGGGCCCATGGGGCGTGCTCCCCTGCTGCCGTCCGGGTTGAGGTCCTGGACGCCGACCTGGGTCAGGTCCAGCTCCGAGATCTGCTCCTGACTCCAGTTCCAGCCGTACGCCGCACCGTCCGCAGCGGTGAGGGCGAACCTGTCGTCGAAGACGCCCAGGTTCCTGAGGTGGACAGCCGCCACCGTGTCCAGGCCGGCCGCCTCTGCGGCAGCCGGGTCGGTCGCCGCGGCGAAGAGCGCGGCGTACGCGTCGGCGTCCACGGCAGAGTCGGGGGACAGGCCCAGTACCCGGCGTGCCACCGCCGCCAGGTCGAACGCGCCCGGATCCGGCCCCGGGGCCGGATCCGCCGAGCGGAGCGCGTCCAGCCGCTGGGCGGCTCGGTACAGGGTCTGGTGGTCGGACGGGGGCAGCGCGTCCACGTCGTGGGCGAGCGCCAGTTGGGCGCGGACGGGGTCGCCGCCGGGGGGAGGCGCCGGAGCCACGTCGGCCGCCGTATCCGTGGCGGGGGCCTCCGGAGCCGCGTCGGCCGCCCTTTCCCCGACCCGGGCTCCCCCGTAAGGGGCGATCGCACCCCCGTGGGTCATCAACGCGTCGGACTCGGACTCGGACCCTGTGTCGCCTCCGGCCTGCGTCCGCTCGAAGAATTCGGAAAGGCCGATCCCCGATCCCGCCGCGGCCGACGCACGCTCCAGCAACAGATCCAACGCCACCGGATAGGGAACCCGCACCCCCTGCGCGGCGGAGAACTCGTCGACGAGCGTGCTCAGCCGACGCTGTGTCAGCGGCGATCCGTCCCCGTCCGTGCCACGCATCGCTTCCAGCGCCGCGAATCCGTTCAGCCGGCCCAGATAGGCGTCCTGATCTTCACCGACCCGCGCCCCGTACGTGTTGCGCAGGGCACGCACCCACCGCAACGCCCGGTCCGCGAACCGCGAGCTTCCGGTCACCCCCGGCTCTTCCAGTCGGCCCGCCAGTTCCTCGTAGTCCTCGTCCCCCGGCTCGGGCAGGAACTCCGTCCAGGAGACATCCGGATCGTCGATGTCGTCGGTGACCAGCTGGAACCGCGCCGGGAGCCCTTCCCCGGCGTCCATGAACATCAGTTCCGCATCGCTGGCCCACACCGTCCGGCCCAGGGAGTTGGAAAGAGTCTGGCCACCGTGTGGTACGTCCAGCGGGTCGCCGAGGGGATCGCTCGCGACCACGCACGCGTCCGCGACCACCGGCACCTCCGGCGGCAGGGTCGCCATGCTTCCGCGTCGCCCGAAAAAGCCGCCGATCTGGTCGAACTCGAACTCGGAGGTGAATCCGTCCGTCATCTCCAGCAGGCCGTGGGCTTCCTCGCCCTCCTCCGGGTCCGCCTGCCGCCCGTGGAAACCCATGATGTAGGCGTCGCCGGACCATGGCAGGCGCTGCGGGCCGCTCTCCCGCACGATCTCGACGGCTTCCGTGTCCGGTTGAACCGCGATCTCCACATGGGTGAAATGCGTGGCGTCGGACAGCTGCCGGTGACGCTCCTCATACAAGCCGCTCGTCAGATTGGGGGGATATGAGGCACGGCCGGTCACCCGCTGCCCGTCGCTGCTGACATAGGTGACCGTGTGCACGGCGGTGTCCGGGAACAAGATGCCGTCCCGCGACCTCAGCACGCCTTCCGGCGCGTCCTGACGGTAGCCGGGATCGCTGGGTATCCAAGCCCCCACCCGGGAAAGTTCCTCCTGGAAATCGACCAGGGTCGGATGGACGTTCCCCCTTTCGTCCGGTTCCAGGCTCACTTCGCCGTCGGTGGACCAGACCCGCACACCCAGCACGTCGGCGACGGTCCGCGGCCCGTCCAGACCCTGTGCCCCCGCACCCGTGACCAGCAACAGCACCGGAGCCGACGCGGGCCGGCCCGGGGCGTGCCGGAGCAGTTGGCCGATCTCCTCCCAGTCCTCCACGCGCAGGCGGGTGCCGTCCGGCAGACGGGCCATCAGATGGTCCGTGCCGCCGTCGACCACCAGCGCATAGGGAGTGTCCCCCCGCCACGGCGCGTCGGTTTCGGCCAGCGTCCCACCGTTCGGCGACGCCACCCGGACCCGGTCCAGGTTCAGCCTGCGCGGGACACCGGTCCAGTTCAGGCCCTCGGCCGAGCCATCGTCGACGCCCGACTGCGCCGCCGGACCCAGGGCACCTCGACGGTCGAGATCGAACGCGCCGAGCGCCGCCAGGCTTTCCGCCCTGCCGGCCCTCCTCGCCCTGTCCACCACGCTGAGCAGTTCGGCCGCCTGTGCTCGTTCCACCGGGCCTGAGCCGCCCAGATGAAGCACGTGCCGGGCCAGCCGGTCCAGAGCCACACCGCCGTCGGCGGCGAGGTCGGCGCCGCCCAGGTTCTCCAGGACACCCACGGCTTCGACCAGCCCCGTGAACCGCGGATGCGCCTCCACGCCGGCACCGAACACGAGAAGTACGACGTCCGCCCATCGCGCCGTGTCACCGGCCGCCGTCCGCGCACCGCCGGGAGGCATCGGTGTGGAGGACGGGGCGCCGCCCGCTCCCCGGGGTCGCAGTCCGAGGCCGGCCCGGAGCCGGCCGGCGACGTCCACGGCCGTGGGGGCGTCCAGGCCCTGTACGGCGAGATGCTCGGCGACCTCGCGCACCGCGTCCCGGAACCCACTCCCGGCATGGCGTGAGTCCGCGACCACGGGGTGCAGTTCCAGCGGCAGGACGAGGGCCATGGCGTGCCGCCACACCTCCGGCAGATCCGTCGTCGACGGGACGCCGGACGCCCGGGACGAGGCCTCCTCGAAGTCCTCGTACGCCGTCCGCCAGGTGCGGCGGGCGGCCCGTGCCGCGACGGCGTCCAGCGCCTCGGGCCAGGGGCCGGGCCGGGTCATCAACAGCCGTACCTGGTCCAGTGGTTCGAGCCGGCTGTCACGTACGGCGATCTCGCCGGTCAGGGCGGCCTCCACAGCCGGTCCCTCGCGCAGCGTGATACCCGCCGCGCTCAGCTCGACCAGGGTGACCGTGTCGTCGGGGCGGAGCAGCGGCGGGTCGTCCGACAGGTCCTCGGCCGTGACCAGATCTGCGGCCAGCCGCCGTTGGGCGGGGGTGTGGCTGATACGCGGGACCAGTGCCGCGACGGCCGCGTCCGCGGCGGCGTCCGCGCCGAGGCTCCGCAGCCTCGCCACCGCTTCGTCGAGCCGCCGCAACGCCCGGGCTCCCGCTTCCCGGGCACCTCGGAGCGTCATGCGGTCGTCGTTGCCGCCCACACCTGACTCCAGGCGCCCCTCGACGAGTGACACCGTCCGGTGGGCCCCGTGGTAGGCGGTGAGGGCGTTCGAGTGGTCCTCGACGGCCTCCGCGATCTCGGCTTCGCGCTCGGCCTCCGCCGAGTATCTGCCCTTGCCCTTGCCGCCGACGCCGTCGCCCGTCCTGGGGGCGGCCATGTCGTCCTCGGTCACGTCGACCGGCTCGGCGTCGCTGCCGTCGTAGTGGTTGTTGCCCGAGTAGTAGACCTCGATGCGCCGGGCCGCCGACTCCGGTCCCAGGAGGGGAAGCGGATCGGGGTCCCGCATGACGCGCGGTACGAAGACATCCACCCTGAGGCCGAAGGCGTGCGCCAGCAGCGGTACGAGGATCTCGCCCTCCGGCGTGTTCCAGCGGTCGGCCCAGTTCTCGACGGTCTCCCGCAGTACGGCGTACTCCTCGGGCTGGAGCGGGGCGTCGCTGCCGACGTAGGCGTCCTTGAGGAGCGTCAGCAGTTCGGCCTCCCCGAGCGAGTTCACCGGGGGCAACAGACCGTTCGTCTTCAGGTAGGTGAAGAGATCCCGGCCCTCGGCGGTCCGCGCGATCGTCCGGACGTCCTCCGCCGTGGTACCGGGTTCGGGGTGCGCGAGGCGGGCCGCGAGGTAGTGAGTACGCACAGCGGCTTCGCCGAGTGCCTCCAGGGTGACGCTGTCGACCCCGTGGTGGGCGAGCTGGGCGAGCAGCCGGCCGCTGCCCATGCCGCCGAACCGGCTCGCCGCCCGGCGCTCCTGATGTCCCCGGAACTGCCTGCGGGTGAGGCTGTCGAGCCCGTCGCCGGACTGCTCCGCGCGCGCGAGGTACTCCAGTACGTGGGAGCGCATGGCACGGGTGACGACGGGCGCCAGGTCGCTGTCGTGGGACTTTCGCGTACGGCGACGCAGGTCCGCGTGGACCGTCCTCGGGTCCCCGAGCCAGGCGTGGGCGGCGGGGTGGTCGGCCGCCAGGGCGGGGAGGCTGTCGCGGATGTGCCCGGGGGCGCTCGCGATGAACGAGGAGAGGACGCACTCGCCGTCGAGCGGCGCCTCCACCAGCCGCCCCCGCGGGGTACGCGGTTCGGGGGCGACGGTGGGCGCACTGAGGCCTGCGCCCGAGCCCGTGCCTGCCCCTGTGCCCGTGTCGGCTCCGGAGAGGTTCCCGGGCGAATCGGCGGGACCCCGACCGGTGTCGTCGACGCCCTTGCCCGACACGTCGACGCCCTTTGCCGGGGCGTCCGGGTCCGCCGGAGGAACCGGCACGTCCGCATCGGCCGGGTCGGCCAGGCCGGCCGTATCAGCCGGATCGACCAGGTCCGCCGGATCGACCGGGCCCGCCGGATCAGCCGGATCAGCCGGATCAGCCGGGTCCAGCGGATCAGCCGGGTCCGCGGAGTCAACCGGGTCCGCCGGAAGAACAGGAGCGTCCGGGCCCGCCGAACCGGCCAGGTCGGCCGTATCAGCCGGATCGACCGGGTCCGCCGGGAGTGCCAGCTGGTATCGACCGTCGGACAGGCTGAGCACCACATGCGGGGGCGGCGGGCCCGCTGTGACGTCCAACCGCGACGCGAGGATCCCGGTGTTGCCTTCGGCATCGGGTGCCGGGCCGAAGGCCTGGAAGGTCCCGCCCTCGCCGACCACCGTCAGGCGGATGCCGAACGCCCTGGCGGCGAGTGCCGCCCACAGGTCGGCCGACGAGTTGTTCCACCCGGCCTCCTCGCCCGCCCCACCGAGGCGCGTGAGCTGCGCGACCGCCAGGAGTCTCCGTACGCCCTCGGTCAGTTCCACGGCCGGGGAGATCGTCCCCAGCGCGTCGAACTCCTTGGCCGCCGGGGTGCCCTTCCCGAGGTCGAGGCCCGCGTCGGCGAGTTCGGAGCGCTCGAAGGTGTCCGCCTCGTCCACCGTGACGAAGGGGGCCAGTCCGCTCTCGCTCGGGTCGGTCAGCCGTGCCGCCAGCGCCCCGCGCATCCGCACGGCCAGCAGGTGGCGCCGTACCGCCTCCTCGCGTGACTCCCCGGCCACGTCGATGCCCTGCTCCGCGAGCAGCGCCTGCTCCAACTCCTCGGGCAGGTCGATGTTCTGCCCCGTGAGCAGATCGCCCCGGCCGGCCTCCAGCAGGCCCTTGGCCAGCGCGTAGAAGAACGAGTTCCCGTCCGTGGGCATGCTGTGCAGGGTGTACCCCTGTGGGGCGGCACCCGGGTCGAGGGCCGGCGCGACGAGGCGGGCCCTCGCGCCCTTGCCCGTCCGCGTATAGCGGGGCGGGTCCGCCTTCGCGGGGGTCGGCGCGGGCTCCGGCACGTGCGTCACCGGCGGGGGCTCGGTACGGCCCGCGAGCGTCAGCCTGCCCTCGTCGGTGGCGTTCAGCCGGTGCCAGCGGGTGAGCTGGTCGGCGTCTGTCCGTACCCGGTGGTACTCCTGCGCGGCCCGCTCCGCCGTGCCCCTGAGCCGGTCCAGCTCGTCGCTTCGGCCCGCCAGGGCGTCGTGCGCGGCGTCCCGGGCGTCGAGGGCGTCGTCGAGCCGCCGCTGGGCGGCGTCGGCGGACAGTTGCAGTCTGCCGCGCAGGTCGGCGGCCTCGGCCTGAAGGGTGCGGGTGTCCTCGAGCCGCTCACGGGCCGCCATACGCAGGGTCACCGCGGCCCGCACCACCTCGGCCAGGCGGGCCCGGGCGGCGTCCTGTTCGTCCCGCAGGAGTTGCGCCCAGCCGTCGTGCGCGGGTTCGGCGTCGCCCGTGTCGAGAGCGTCGAGGACGGCCCGCGCGGTGGCCACGGTGTTCCGCGCGAAGTCCTGGTCCCGGGTGGAGTCGTCCTGCGCCCCTCGCACGGCCCTGTCCGCGGTGTCGACGGCGTCGACGGCGGGGCCGAGCGCGAGTGCGGCGTCCCGGACGGCCTCGGTCTCCGTGACCACGGCGCGCTGCGCGGCACGGAGCGCATCGTGCAACTGGAAGGCCGTACGCCGCTTCTTCCAGTAGGCCCGGTCCGCCTCGACCCATGCCTTGCTCGCGCTCGCGACCGCGTCCCACGCCTTGCCGACGACCTCCGGGAAGTTCGCGTCGGTGATCAGCATCAGCTCGCGGGCGATGTCCTCCCGGATCCAGGCGATGACGTACGCCTCGGACTCCATCGCCTGCGGGCCCGACCTGGCCCTGCTGCCGAAGACCCCGCCCCGGATCCTGTTCGCCGCCCTGGAGTCCGCGATGCTCCGGTGAACGTCGCCGGTGCTGAGCCAGGTGGCGGGAACCGCGAACAGGAACGTCCTCCCGGTCTTCGGCTTGACGTTGCGCGACGTCAGGTGGTCGTCGCCCACCGGCATCCCGTCACCGTCCAGGTCGTTGGGGCCGGGGACGAAGAGGCCCACCTGGTTGAGGCCGGCGCTGTTGGGCGAGTCGTACAGGAACCCGCCGCCGAGGTTTCCGGCCTGGGTGTGCTCACCCGCCGACGACGTGGCCGCGTTCTCCCCGTACCGCCTGAGCACCTCCAGCTTCTTGCCGTCGGCGACCGTCAGCAGCAGTGCGCGGCTGAAGTCGGGCGTGGAGCGCAGGGTGAGCTCTCCGGTGTCGCTGCCGAGGAAGTCCTTCTCGGCCAGCCCTGCCATCTGGTAGCCCCCGGGCTCCGTGGTGCGGGGGTAGAAGGACGTCACCGCCATGTTGCTGGTGCCGTCCTCCAGCGCCTGCGCGGAGCCGGTGCCGAGCCGGGTGAGGCCGGTCGTCCTGGTCTTGCGCAGAAGCCTGGTCAGGGCGGCGGCGTCGGGGCCGCCCTCGGCCTCCAGGGCCTGCAGGGAGAAGCCCGCGTCGTACGCCCTGGTGAGGAGGAGTTCGTTCGCGGCGCGGATGTTCTCCAGGCCGATGATCCCCCGGGGGTGGATGCCGTTCTCGGGGAAGACGAACGGCCGCTCGACGCCGTCGCCGTACCGGACCGTCAGTTCCTGCCCCTCCGTCAAAAGCGGAACCGGAACCGGCCGGGGCGTCCCGGCCGGCGAGGTCCGCGGGTCCGGCGCGGGCAGGAGCGGGCCGCCGGCCGACGGCCCGGAACCGGACGGCACCGGCTCCATCAGGCTGAGCGGCACGTTCTCGCGCAGCTTCCCGACGTCGCCCTCCTCGACGATCTGCCGCCCGCCCCGGAAGTGGTCGAGAGCCGAGATTGTCTGCTCCGGCACCTCCCGGTCGGCCGCGTTGCCCGTGTTGGGGGTGTCGTCCGCCTCCAGGATGATCCGCATGCGGTAGGGGGTGTCGATCTCCGCGTGCGGTTCGGTGGAGGCCGCCCGGTAGATCGTGACGGTGGTGGTCGAGTGACTGGACGCGACCACCTGCCGGTGGGCACCGCCTTCGCCGTACGTGGGCCCGGCGCCCGCGACGAGCGAGTTGCCGGTGTACACCAGCTGACTGGTGACGACCCCCATCTCGGCCCCGGCCGAGAACTCCGAGTTCTTCTGCTCGGTCTCGATGGCCCGCCGGTTCTCCTCCAGCTCCACGCTGTGGTCGAGCCCCTGGAACTCGGGAGTCCCGGGGATCAGTTCGACCCGGGCCCGGACCCACCGGCTGCCGATCCGCACACCGTCCCAGCCCCAGCGTCCGACGGTGACCATGCTCGACGGGCCGGTGGTCGTCATCTCCCCCCGCAGGGCCCGCGTGGCGCGGCCCGTCACCAACTGTCTGATCTTCTCCCGGCTCGCGTCGTCGAGACCCAGCTTGCGGACCTGCTCCTCGAACCCGAGCAGCACGTCGGTCGGGTCCAGCGCGTTCACCGCGTACGTGCCGAAGGCGGCGCCGCGCAGCCACGGCTGCGGCGACCAGACCTGCTGGGTGTAGAGCGGGATGTCGCCCAGTCCGTCGTCGAGCAGCCCCATCCGGTGCGCGCTCTTCTCCGGCAAATGCCCCAACAGGCCGCCGGGGACGGTGAGTTCCGTACCGGCCGCACCGGCGAGCAGCCGCGGTACGAGTGAACTGGCCGCCGCGGCCGTCCCGGATCGGTCCATCCCCAGCCGGCTGGTCCGCATCGCGAACCAGTGGTCCACGTCACCGGCCACCAGTACCTGGTGGGTGAACCCCTTGCGGTTCATGTCCGCGACGACGGTCCGCACCACGTTGAGGCTCCGCGTGGTGGACCGCGAGATGGGGTTGACGACGAGTCCGAAGCCGCTCATGAGGCCGTGGCCTGGGTTCTGGGCGCTGGAATAGATCAGTTGGCCGCCGAAGACGAGGGTGGTGCTCCTGCTGACCTTGCCGCCCGCCTGCCGGGTGCCACCGAGCGTCATCTCGGTGTCCATGGCCATCGAAGGGGTGAGCGGACGCAGACCCTGCACCGCCGTCGCGTACCGGTAGGTGCCCCACAGCTCGTGGGCGGGCCCCTTGCCCAGGACACCGCTGCCCGTGAGGCCCAGGGGCCCGGAACTCTGGTCGAAGCTCGCCACCAGGTACTGGGGCGTGAAGGTGCGGACGACCGACTCCCGGGTGGGGGCGCCTGCCTTCACCAACTGCCAGGCGCTGCCCGACGCCTCGGCCATGACCCCGCCCACGGCCGTGATCAGCTCGGGCGGCAGCACCATGGTCACGATCACGAACGGGTGCTGCATGAACTCCCTGAACTGGTCCGTCCCGCGCCCGGCGAGCCGCCCGGCCTCCTGTCCGTCGCTGCCCGCGGGCAGGAGGAGGCCGCCCCTCGCCAGTGCGAGGGCCCGCTCGGTGGTCATGGGGACGGGCGTGGGCACGTCCGCCAGATACGGGTTGGGCGTCCCGTCCGCGTACGGGTCCGCGGCGGGAGTGTGCTGTTCGGGGATGCTGATCAGCACCTGCCCGGTCACCGGGCCGCCGCCCTGCAGAAGCCCCGTGGACGTCCGGCCGAAGAGGATGTTGGTGGGCTCGTCCAGCACCAGCAGTCCGGGCAGTCCGAGGCCGAGACCCCGGATCAGGCCGCGGGGCCGCCAGTAGCCGTCCATGGACGCGGTGAGTCCCAGGTCGAAGCGGTACAGGTGGGTGGGCTGGTTGCTCACCGACATCGGCTCGTTGGTGACCGTCGAGCCGTGGGCGATCTCCGACTCCCACTGCCAGCCCCCGCGCGCGCCCGTCGCCAGCCCGAGGATGTTCTCGGGCAGCCCCACGCTGTCCGCGTTGTGGTCCCGGCCCGAGAAGGTGCCCTCCCAGCCCAGTTCCGCGCCGCGTTTCGCGCTCGTCTGACCGTCCAGGCGATCGATGCCCTGGGCGCTGAAGCGCATGCCCTCGCTGATGTCCTTGCCCTCGTACCGCCGTCCGGTCAGCTTGCCGCGCACCCGCAGGGTGTAGTACGTCTGCCCGACGGTGCCGGGGTCGGTGAGCGTGATCGGCAGGCCGATCGTGGTCAGCGGATCCAGGTTGGAGAAGACGTTCTGCTGGGACAGCACACCGAGGATCTGCAGGGTGTTCTGCAGTGCCACCTGGTACTTCACGGGATCCGACCACTGCTTCGGCCTGGGCAGGGCCAGGGCCGCGTCGAGCACCTGGTCCGGCTTCCGCTGCAGCAGGTCGTTGAAGCGGGCGCGCCAGCCCTTCGGCAGGTTCGGGGGCAGCAGTTGGTCGAGCGGCACGACCAGGTCCCGGCGCCGCTGGGCGATGGACCTCACCAATCGGTCGGCGAAGTGGTCGAGCAGCGTGCGGCCCACGCCGTCCGCCGCGTCCGGTACGACCTGCGTGCGCAGGCCGTCGTCGAAGGTGAACTCCTTCACCCGGTGCATGCCCAGGGTCCGCGGCTCGTTCTCGGTCAGATAGGGCGGGACGCGCGGCGGGGTGCCCTTGCGCAGGATGAGCGAGGTCCCGTCGTCCCAGCCGGCCAGCCGCCGCGCCTCGGAGCTGGTCATCCGGTCCAGGCTCCAGGTGAGGAACGGCCTCGGCGGCCCGGTGTCGCCTGCCCGCCGTACCCGCACCGACTTCACGACCAGGTAGAGGGCGGTCCTGGGACCCTTCACCTGCCCTGCCGACTTGAGGGTGCCCGCGCCGCCCAGGCCCACCGCGTACGTCCGCCCGAACGCGTACTGGGCGCTCGGGCCGAACTGGAGTCGCAGGTCGAACGGCGCCACCCCGGGTTCGAAGAAGTTGAACGCGGGTCCGGCGACGGCCTGCAGCAACAGGTTTCGGCCCGTGGCGCGGCTCCGCTCGTTACGGACCGTCGAGGTGTTGATGTCCCGCATCTCGGCCTTGTCGGTCTCACCGACGAGCACCGCGGCGAGGGGGATCAGTTCCTCCACCACGAAGACGCCCAGCGGTGACTTCTTCTTGTCGTCGGCGAACAGGGGCGGGGTGGTGATCCGGCCGCGCGCCATCGTGCCGCCGTGCCGCTGGAAGCTGTCGCCCGAGAAGAACGTGTCCAGTTCGTCGTAGGCGGTGCTGCCCGGCAGCGCTCCGACGGTGGTGGCCGCCCAGTCGCGGATCGCGGCGACGGGGCCGAACCCCTCGACACGGGCGAAGGGGTACCGGGCGTTCCGGCCGAGCTCGATCGACCTGGGGATCCGGCCCGGCTTCGGCATCCTCGTCACGCTGTCGGGCAGCCGCACCAGCAGACCGTCGTGGACGCCGAAGCCGAATCGCGCCGGCGCGGCGTCGTCGGTGTCGGTTCCCGTGACGACCCGGTCGGCGGTGTCGGTGACGCGCATCTCGTAGTGGACGTCGTCCAGGTACGCCCGGGAGTCGTCGAGCGTACGGGTCTCCGTCTGGTTCATCCGCTGGTCGGTCAGCGTGTAGTTGACCTTGTTGATGAACCCGAGCCGGAAGGTGAGGCGGCCGAAGCCGCCGAACACCGCGGTGCCCGCCGGGCCGATCGGGGCTGCCAGCCCGAACACGGAGTTGGCCTGCATGTTCTTGATCCGGCCGAAGGTCGCGGCGCCCCGGTGCATGCTGTCGATCTTCGAGGCGTGGCCCAGGCCGTCGTCGAACGGCGTCCAGTGGGCGTGGTGGCGCGTGTTGACGTACAGGACCCGGACTTTGCCGTCCTTGTTGACGTACGGGAAGGGGCGCCCGCCGTCCGACATCGTCTTCGGCTTGTCCCGGAGTGCCTGCCGGATGTCTCTCAGCAGCTGGGTGTCGTCGGAGAGCCGGGCTTCCGGCCGGCTCCGCAGCTCGTCCCGGATCTCGTCCACCACCGCGTCGATGCCCCGCAGGACGACCTGGCTCTGGCCGAAGGTACTGGGGTTGGCGAGGAGCTGTTCGAGCTCGGCGGGGGTGAGGCCGGGGGGCAGCAGGGCCTGCAGGTCGTCGATGTAGGCCGGCATGCGACGGCCGTCCGCGAACCGGGTGGCCTCCCGGCGCGCCCGCGACGGCGGAGCGAGGGCACGGTCGAGACGGGGCGGGCGGGTGGGGTCGGGGGGAGGCGGGTCGGTCGTCTCCTTGGGCGCGGGGAGTTCCTCCGTTACGGCGGAGCTTCCCACCACGGTGGGCGCCTCCCGCTCGGTGGATCCCTCCGGCGCGGTGGACTCCTCCGTATCCGGGGAGGGGTCGAGCGTGTCCCCCACTGTGATGAGGGACGCGGCGGGGCGTCCGGTCACCAGCGGCGGAGGGCTGGTGCGTGCCCAGTCCTCGTCCTTGCCCGACTGCGCCGGATCGGCCGTATCCGCCTTCAGGACGAGCTCGCTGCGGCCCGCCGCACTGTCGTGCACCCACTGCGCGGGGCGCCGGGGTGTCAGCACGGTCCTGGCCGTCCCCTCCCGCGCGGCCAACGCATCCACCAGGCCGGAACTCGCCGTATCCGCGGCCGTCCCGGTCACGAGCAGCGGCTGGGCCAGGGCCCGACCGCTCAGGAACGGGTCGTGCGCGAGAAGCGCGGCGATCTCCTCGTGCGGCACCGGAAGCGTGGAACCACTGGGCATGACGACCTGGACATGACTTTGGCCGCCGTCGGCCGCCAGCAGATAGACGTCCGTTTCCGGGCGGGCCCCGTCTTTCCTCAAAGGAAGCGGGCGGACCTCGCCCTTCCCGGTCGTACCGTCGGGCGAGACCCGGTAGATGTCGCTCGCCACCGCACCCGGAAACGGCCTGCCGGTCAGGTTGCGGCCCGTCACCGCTCCCGTGGGCGAGGTGATCGCGGTGGCCGGGGAGAGCAGGCCCCTGCGCTGGAGGTCGTACGCGGCCAGGTCGACCTCGTCGTGCACGTCACGGCCTGCCATCGCGGCAGCAGTCATCATCCACAGGGCCCGGACCCGGGCGGCGCCAGGCGGCTGCGTGGCATCGCCCAGGTGCAGGATCCTGGCCGCGAGGGCTTCAGGATCGGGATGGATTTTCAGTGCCTGCTGGGCCTTCGCCATCGCCCAGAACGTCCGCGTCCGCAGCGGGTCCCCCGGGGGCGGCGGAGCCGCCAGCCCCAGGAAGCGCGCGGTCTGCGGGGTGAGGCTCGCGAGCATGGTCGAGGCCGCGTCCAGGAAGGGGAGCGGTACGAAGTCGTGGAGGTTCACCAGGTCGGTCGCCGTGGCCAGCTTGTCCGCTGCCTCGCGCAGTACCCGCTGTACGGTCTCCTGGAGTTCGGCGGCGTCCGTGAACGGGGCCGGACGCGGCTTCGGGGTCCCCTCCCTCTCCAGGTGGGCACGCACCACCATGTCCAGCAGGTCCAGCGTGAACCCGCCCCCGTCGAGGGCCGTCGGGTCCACGCGCCGCATCGAGTCCAGCGCCCCGATACCGCTCAGCAGGGTCTGGTACTTCCCCGCGGGATCGTCCCGGTCCTTCTCGATCTCGTGGCCGAAGACCTCGCGCAGCGCCCGCACCAGCACCAGCGTGTCCTCACGGGCCTCCTCAACCGTCTCCCGCGACACCTCACCCGACTCCGGCCCGGCGGACAGCCCCACTGTCCGCGCCAGCCGGTCGAGTACCTCCGGCCCGGGCTCGGGCCGGAGCTCCGCCCACGAACCCAATTCACCCCTGGCAGTGGCGAGAATGCCCTGCAGCAGTACGCCGTCCACCTCGCCCGCACCCAACGGCCTGTCGACGACGATCAGAGGCTGCCCGGCCTTGTTGCACGCCTTCTGGGCCTGGGAGATGTTCCGCAGCCGGTCGACCACGACAGGCGCCGCACTGCCCTCGTTCACGGCGACGCGGCTGTCGGCGGCCGAGCGGCCCCAGCACCCCTCGATCACGATCGGGTCGTCCGGGGCGAGCTTCTGCACGCTCGGACGCCGCTTCAGGAAACCCCCGATCTGGTCACCGTCGGCGAGGCCTCCCCCGCCGTTCCGTTGGGACTCCTCCTCCAGAACGAATGCGCCCGGCAGACCGTGCAGCATCAAGTGGTAGGCGTTCCGCCCTTCCGAGAGCCCCGGCTGCGGAAGCCCGAGCTGTTGCGCGGTGACCGGGTCGAAGTGCACGTTCTGCAGGTTCACCAGATTCTTGAGCCACTCCTCCCGCGCGATCAGATCGGCGTCGCTGAAGACAGCGCGGCCGACCGGCCGCATGGTCCTCGGGTCGGTCACGGTGACGCTCTTGACGTCCCGGTCCGCGAGCGTCCTGCCGTCGGTCAGGACCACGAACCCGTCACCGCCGCGCGCACCGCCGCTACCCAGGTCCTCCGGACGGCTGGCGATCCACTTGCCCAGCGGCTCTCCCTGCGCCCGCCGGTCGACGGCCCCGATCCGGTACCCGCGCGGAAGGGACGTGTCCCAGACGAACTCCGGTGCACCGCTGTGCGCGATGACCGGGCGCCCGATACGGGCGGAGGCCTCGCGCGGCATCTCCAGCAGACCGTCGCCCGCGTGCGGCACCACCCACATCACCGCGGCCTGGGCGCCACGCCTGCCCAGTTCCTCGTCCATCGCCAGCAGCTCTGCGAACTCCTCGCGCGGCACCCGGCGGGACGTACCGTCCGGCCACGCCACCTCGATGTGATCAGGCCCGCCCTCGGCCTCGACCACATAGGCACGAGGACTGCCGGACAGATCCACAGTGCTGGTGTTCGCCGTGGTCAACCTGCGCGACAGGCTCCGGCCCACCACCGTGCCGTCGGCAGCGACCATCAACGTCGCGTCGGACAGCACCCCACCCCGCTGGACCAGGTGGAAGGCCGCGAGTGCGGCGAGACTGGTGTCCCGGCCCGCCGCCATCGCCTCGTCAACCAGCGCGTACAACTCGGCGCGCACCGCGGCGTCCACCGGATCCGACGGGCCCAGGTGCAGAATCCGACGGGCGAGCGCGGCCGGATCGAACGGCCCCTCGCTCAGCCGCGGATCCGCCTGGCGCAGCGCGTCCAGCCGCGCGACCGCCACCGTACCGGACGGCACCTCGATCCCGACCGTCACCTGCCGCGCGACGCCGTCACCCGTCCGTGCCCCACCCGACGTGGTGAGCGTGAACGTGTCCGCCGCGCCGGGTTGTTGGAGCCCGGTACGGAACACCTGCGCGACCACGGCCGCGCGCCGACCCGCGGGACCCGTGTCCGACGCCCGGCCGTCGTCGTCGTAACCGGTCACGACAACCCGTGGCCCCACAAGCCCCGCCAGGGCGTTCCGCGCGCCCACCTCCACCACGCTGCTCACCAGCGCCCGGATCCGCTTGCGCTGCCCCGCGCTGACCGTCTCGGAGCCGTCCGTGAAGTCCCTGCGCGTCAGCGACGGCAGGAGCGGATCGGCCGGACCCCACTGTGAGACGGAGCCCGGCGCGGGTACCACCGGCCCGGCGGAACCCGACGCGGCAGGAGCGAACACGGGCACAACCGGCCCGGCGGGACCCGGCTCCCCGGAAGAAGGAGCGGTACCGCTGTTGGTCACGAAGCGCACATGGCCCGGGATCGGCCCCGCCCCGCCGGTGGCCGGATCCGGCGCACCCGGCGCCGGTGCCTCCTCCCGCGGACCGTCCTCGTGCGTCTCGAAGCCGTGGTCCGGAACGGAGGAACCATCGTCGGGATCGCTGACGTCGCTGGTGTCGCCGGCGTCATCGGCGTCACTGAAAACCGACGGGGTGTCACCGGTATCGCCGGCGGACCGCCCGGAAGTTTCGGTGTAGGTGCGGGCCTGAATGGAGTTGGTGGACGGCAGCTGACTCACGACGAGCTCCGCGGCATGGGACACCGCCCTGACCGCGTTCAGTGCCACCTGCGGTTCGGCCGTCGGCGCCTCGATCGCCCGCAGCCCGACGTACGGGTTGCCGTCGCGGTCGGTCTGCTCCCCCTGTGCCGTGACGAGCAGATCCGTCGCCACGGCGTACCGGATCTGGCTGCGGCTCGGGTCGGCCGCGAGCGCGGTGACGTCGCGGGCCGAGGACTTCTCCACTCTCACCACGACCCGGCGAGCACCCTCCGGGACCGGCCCGAGGGCGGCCAGTGCCGTCTCCGGATCCGGCGCGACCCGCTGGAGCTGGAGCACGTTCAACGCCGTCAGGCCCGCCGCGTCCGCCTCGGCCGGAGCCACGAACGCCAGGAACACCGGACGGTTCACCGGCGGGAGTTCCGCCAGCCCCTCCACCGCCAGGCCAAGGGACGCGGGGATCATTGACGCCAGCCGCTGAGCCCACGCGGACACCTGCCCGTGGAGCTGCTCGCGGATCTCACCGAACCGGGCGCTGTCCCGCTCCGTGCCGGCCGCCTCGACTGCCAGCTTGCGCAACGGCGACTGCGACAGCAGCTGCGGAACGTGCGACGCGCCTCCGGTCAGCGCGGTGTCGATCGTCTGCCGCACCAACGGTTCCAGCGCCTTCACGCGCTCGGCGCCGGGCAGCTCGTCGACCCCCGACTCCAGAAGCGAACGGTTCGACTCGTGACTGAGCACGTACAGCGCGCTCAGCTGGACCGGATCCAGTCGGTCCAGCGGTGAGTCCACGCCGCCCCAGCCACGCGCTGCGGCATGCCTCGCCGCCCAGCTGTCCGCGCCGAGCCGGGACTCGCCACCGTTCGGCATCGCCGGAAGGTCCTCGGCCGCGGACAGCGACCGGACGGCTTCCGACAGCGCTTCGGGCACCTGGATACCGCCGGTGGCCTCCGGGGACCACGACATGAGCTTCGCGTACAACTGCCGGTGCGGCGGACGCAGACGGTTCGCGAGATCGCCGGGAGGCAGTCCCTCGCGGGGCGCGAACATGGTGTCGGCCAGGCCGTGCAGATGCACCTGGCCACCGGCCAGCGCCGCGGTGAGCGCGCCCTGGTTCGCGCTCCTCCCGGACGTCTCCAGATCGCTGAGCAGCACGGCGAGCGTGTAGCCCCGCGACAGCCCCCAGCCGAACACGGCCTTCACGAACGACGGGAAGCGGTCGCTGGGCAGCCCGAGATCCGCGTACATCCAGTACATCGTCCGCGTGCTCGGCGCCGACCCCTTGTTCACCCCGATCCCGCGCCAGGCCAGGAGCAGTCGCACGGAGACGTCGTCGGCGGCCAGCATGACCCTGGCCCCGGGGTATCTGGCGAACGCCGCGTCGGCGACAGCGGTCATCAGCTCGGCGGGGCTCATCGAGCCGACCGCCGGCGCCGGCCGGCCGGCGCCGGCCGGCAGCGCCCGCACGACCTCCCGCAGGATGTCCTGCGCCGCCGGATCGTCCGACAGACGCTCGCCCAACGCCTTCTCGTAGTCCCCCGCGATCGGACCCCACGGCGCGAAGTTGGTGCCATAGCGCGCCGCCTGGCCGGCGAAGTACGGATCGGTCGGGCGCGCCGGCGCGCCCGAACCGTTCCCACCTCGCGCCCGGAACTGCACGATCCGGGGTTCGGCGGCCCCCCAGCCCGGGAACAGGGCGGGATCCCAGACGTCGAACCCCCCGTGCCGCAAGGTGCCGATGGTCGTGTTGCCCGCGTGGGTGACGCGCTGCGCGAGTTGCTGATCCGCCGACAGCTGCGCGACCGTGACGCCGGCCGGAGAGCCGACACCCGCCGAGCAGATCTGCAGCAGCAGCGGAATGTCGGCGGGCAGCTTCGTCTCCGCCAGCCACCGGGCGGAAAGGCTGCCGTCCTGCGAACCGCTCACGAACTTCGGGCCGAAACGACCCACCACCTGGACGGAGTGCGCGTTGCCGTGCGAGGACCTGACGACGAACGCGGGCGGCCACTCGCCCACCGTCTGTGCCATCGGCAGCTGCCATGCCTGCCGCGGGCTGATCGCCTGCGTCCGGGGGTCCCTGACCACGTAACCGCGGTAGTCCGGGAATCTGGCCGCCGACGCCCTCTTGCCGGCGACGTCCCGGGAGTTGTAGCTGCTGATGCCGATCAGCACGCCGTGTTCCGAGCGGATGTCCTTCACCAGGATCTCGTTGTCCCACGAGGTCTCGGACGACTCCCGGGTCACCTCGGTGGTGATCACATGCGCGTACCACAGGCCCGTCTTCGCGTCCTTCGCCCGACCCGCCCGCACATTCCGCGTCCGGACCGGAGAGGGCGACTGCACCCCGTACGTGCCGGGGGTCCGTGAGAAGACCGGTGTCTTGCGCAGCGACACCGGGTTCCTGACCTCCACCAGCACCGGGTGCCCGGATCCCGGCGGCGCCTGCGCCACCAGTTCGCGCAGCTTCGCGACAGCGGCGTCGCGGTCCGACATCCCCATGTCGAACGCCGGGAACTCCGACTCCAGGCCCTCGGCCGCATAGGGTTTCGCCCCTGCGGACAGGGGGCCCTGCATCCACCTCGGGAACCACATGGAGCCGCCGTCCGCCGGCTCCGCCTGCAGCAGGTCCAGCGCCTCCTCGGCCATCGCCGCGTGCCCACGCACCTCGGCGAGCAGCCGCTCGTCGACACCGGCGGCGAAGGCCTCGACCGCCGCCCGCACCTCCGCCGCGGATCCGGGTCCGTCCACCGCGGCGCGGACACGGGGATCACGCAGCATCAGCAGCGGCCACGACGACCGGTCCCCCGGCTTCGCCTGCCCCCCTGCGGCGAGGGCCAATGCCCGCAGTCGGTCCCGCGTCAGCCCCGGTTCGAAGAACCGCGCGTCCGGCCCCGTGGCCAGTGTCAGCGCCATCGCATGCCCACGCTTCACAAACCGCAGTGCCTCCGAGGCACCCGGACTGCGCAGCAGATCACGCCATGCCTCCCTGCGCGCCCGCCACAGGTCCACCCCCGAAGCGGGGTCGGCATGGTGACTCAGCCCCCTGCCCAACACGTCGAGCGGGTTCACCCAGTCGCCCTGTCCGGTGACCTCCCCGGCGAGCAGCGCCTCCGTCACGCGCGCGTACATCTCCACATGCGGCGGCTGCTCCAGCGCGGCCCGGGCCGCGGAATCGCCGGCCAGGGATCCGTGAGCCAGTCGGCCCGGCGGTTCGAGCACGCCGTGGATCCACCCGTGCACCCGGGACAGGTCGGTCAGCCACGGATCGGGCTCCATCTGCTGGTCCCACGCCCCGGCCTGATGCGAGACGTCCAGGAACCACTCCCACGGCAGCGCGTCCTGACGCGACAGATACCAGCCCGCCAACGCCTCCCGGAACTCCACCACCTCACCGTTCGGAACGTTCAGGCGCTGGTAGAGACGGAGCGTCGACTCGATCTGCCGGGCCTGCCCAAGCTGCCCGGCCGTCAGCCGGTGGACATTCTGGTAGCCGCGCCGCTCCATCGCCGCGTCCCAGTCGGTCCCCCGCGACCGTGCGCCGGTGGGCGCCGCCAGCCCCAGCTCCCGCGCGTACAGCCCGGCGACCCGCTCGAACGCCCCCATCACCTCGTCGAACGGCGCCGGACTGTCCTTGCTGAGCAGGGACCGCATCGCGGCACCGACGTCGAACCCCTGGAGCGTCTGCCGGTCGAACAACGCCAGCAGGAAAGGTTCCGCACGGTTCTGGTCCTGGCCCAAGCGGTTCTGGGCGTCGCCCACCAGGTGCTCGAGCGCCGTCCGCGCGAACTCACGTACCCGCGGATCGGCCGCCAGCGTGCGGGCAGCCGCCCGTCCGTACTCCGCCGACCTCGCCACGTACGCGTCCCGCACCGGAGACTGCCCGGCGAAGAACGCCGGGAACCTCGGCTCGTGGACGGCCGGGAGCGCCTGCGCGTCGGACGGTTGCCCCTGTTGGTTCCCACCCGGAGGCGCCGCCAGCGCGGTGCTGCCCGTCCCCGTGTCCGAGGCGTCGGCTGTGGCCGCCGGTACGGGTGCCGGGTCGTGCGGCTTCGCCCGGTAGGTCTCCTCCACCGGGTCCCACAACGCGCGGAATCCCTCGTAGCGTCTGTTCTCGGCCCGGGTCTGCTCGACCGGGTTCGCGGTGGCGGCCTGCGGGTCGGCGCCGTACAGCCGTTCCAGCAGCGGCAGCAGCGTCTTCTCCTGCTTCCGCGCCCAGCGAACCCCGTTCTTCCTCCTGCGGCCGGTGTACGGGTCCCGCCCCTTGTTCGTACCGAGGTAGGCGTTGGTGGCCTGGGCGAAGTACTCGTACTCGTTGCGGGACGAGTAGTTGCGGCTGTCCGCGTCCTGGCGGTCCGGGCCGTACAGCGCGCCGTCCGGCCACTGCACCCTGGTACCCCGGGCCACCTTCTCGTCGTACGCACGCTTGATCAGCTGCCGGTCGGCGTCGCTCAGTCCCTGCGTGTGGATCATGTGCGCGAACTCGTGAACCGTGGAGGAATACCCCTGCGCGAACCTGTCCGCCTTCGGCACGCTCGTGGTCTCACCGAGGAGGTTCTCCTCCGTGACCGCCACCACGTTGCCCTTGCCGGTCAGCGTGCCGCCCCGGACACTGTCCCACTTCCGGCCGTTCGACCCGGTGACCTGTCGCCCCTCCAGGTGCCGGAACGGCGACAGGGAGGTCATCGCCTCGCTCCTGGGCACCACGACCGCCCGCGAGCCCGCCTTGAGCAGCCGCGCCGCCACGGCCGGATCACCCAGCATCCGTTCGATCCTCGACCGGGCCTCGTGCCGCGCCGACACCGGCTGGTCCACCCCGCTCGGCACCAGCACCAGCAACTCCGCAGCCACCGAGGCGAACTCCGAAGCCGGCAGGCTGGTGCGCAACGCGTCCATCAGCGCCTCGTCCGACGACAGACGATCACGGTCTTCGTTGTTCAGGAACTCCGCGCCCGCCGACCGCCAGATCCGCCGCGCCGCGTCGGCCGCGACGGTGTCGAGGGCGGCGGGCCAGGACTCGGTCCGCATCATCAGCAGCCGCACCCGGTCGAGCGGTCCGAGCCCCGCCGCGCTCGCCGTGGCGGACGGCGTGATACCCGCGGCCTCCAGTTCGGCCGCACCGGCGGTGTCGGTGTCGAGGGCGGGCAGGTCGGCGGGCAGGTCCTCCTCGGTGATGTGCTCTGCGATCCACCGGCGTACGGCGTCGTCGCGGCCGGCGACAGGCGCCCGCTCGGCACGCGTCGGCGGGACGGCGGTGGAGTGAGCGACGGCGACCCGTGGCCGGTCCACGGACGCGGGATCGCCCGGGCCGACGGCCGGTACGCCCGGCTGGGCGGCGGACTCGGTCCGGACGCGCCGGCGAGGTGGCAGGACGTCGGAAGCGGTTCCGGACGCGAAGGTGACCTTGTCGATCCGGGTGCCGCCGTCCGAGGTCCCGCCGCGACCCGGTGGGAGCACGTCCTCGGGCGAGGCGGACCGCCAGGCGGGCTCCACCTGCTGACCAGCGCTGACGACGGGCCGCACCAACAGCAGGGACGTCCTTCCGACCTCGGCCGACTCCACACTGGAGCCCTGGATGATCCAGTTGGTCCGGCCGGTCGCTTCGGCGACGAGATCCTCCAGACAGGGCCCGCTGTCGGCCTCCGTCTTCGGCGGCGTCGGGACGGCCAGCGCGACGCCGACACCCAGGTCCTGGGTGCGGACGAGCACCGGGGCGTGCGAGAGCAGTTCCGCGATCTCCTCGTACGGCGCCCGGACGGTGATCTCCTCGCCGCCCACGGTGTGGAAGGTGAGGGCGGCATGGCCCCGGTGGCCCTCCGCCTCGTCCATCCGCACGACATACGGCGCGGGGTGGCCGGCCCGTTCCCACGGCGCGTTTTCCGTGAGCGTGAGTTCGTGGCCGTCGCCCTCGTCGTCAGTGTCACTGTCGGAGCCGGAGCCGGAGCCGGGCAGGGGGACGCGAATCTTGTAGCGCTTCCTGTCCAGGGGCTGGGTCGCCGGGTGACTGCTCCAGTCAAGGCCCCCTTCCCGGTTGCCGTCGGCATCGGTGATGGCGTTCTCCGGCTCGAAGACTCCCAGCAGTTCCAGATGGAAGGCACCGAGCTGGGTCTCGCCCAGGTCACGTCCGGCCGCCACCGCCTGGATCGCCGTCTCGAGCAGTTCCTCCCTCTGGTCCGGGTCCGGCCCGTCCAGATGCAGGACCCGCTCCGCCACGCCGTCGGGATCCGGAAGCCCCTCGTACCACTCAGTGGCCCGAACCGCCGCCCACAGCGCGCGGGACCGCTCGGCGTCGTTCAGTCGCTGCGAGTCGTCCCGGCCCAGGATTTCCTGGACTCTGGCGCTGCGCTCCGACGCCCGCATGGAGGCCAGGTCGCCTACCACCCCGTCGGCTTGCGGGCCGAGCGGGAACACGTCGGTCAGCCCGGCGCCGGGCGCGATCCCGGCCGCCTTGTCCAGCAGGCCTTGGTAAGCGGCCTTCAGCTCGTCGGGATCATGGGGCAACTGCCCGGTGTGCGCACGGGCGGCCCGCTCCAGGAGATCCATGGTGAACGCCGGTGCGACGAACGCGAGAGCGGGGTCGTCCCGCCGCATCCGCTCCAACGCGCCCATGCCCGCCAGCCGCTTCCGGTACCCCGGAGACGACAGGTCCCGGTCGACGTTCTGGCCGAACACCAGCCGCAGCGCCCGCACCAGCCGCAGCGTCCGTTCCAGGTCCCGCTCCGACACCTGCCCGTCGTCGGCCAGCCCTGCCGCGACAGCCAGCCCCGCCAGTTCCTCGGCGGTCGGCTCCGGCCGGTGGATCGTCCATTCGCCGAGGACCAGACCCCGGACGTCGGTGGAGTGGAAGTACCGCACCGGCCTGCCACCCCTCGGGCGGTCGACTCCCATGACCCGGTTGCTGACGCGGACGTTCACCCGTGTCTCGTTGGCCACGTGCTGGCCGAACGACACGAAGGACAACAGATCCACGGGCGCAACCCGCACGCCCGGATTGCGGCGAACGGCGCTACCGCCAGGCCCGGCCGTACCGACCCAGCAGGCAGCCAGGTTGACCCAGACCTCGTCGGCACGCCCGGCATCGGCGGCCATGGCCTTGAGATCCTCGAAGCTCGGTCGTTTGTTGAGTACGCCTCCGAACTCCTGACCGTCCGCCAGGTGTTCCTCGCCGTCCTGCAACGGCACCGCGAAGTAGCTGACGAAGCCGTGCCCGACGGCGTCGTACACGAGGTCGTCCGCCCCGCCGGCCGGCATCGGCTGCGCGCTGCGGACGATCCGGTTCGTGGCGGGGTTCACCTGCCAGAACTCCGTGATCTCCCGCAGCCGGGAGAAGGATTCTCCCGTCTCGGCCCACTCGCCGTCGCTGAAGAAGGCCCGGCCCGGGCCGTCGGCAAGAGCGTGGCTGACGATCCTGCCCTCCCACTCCGGAGCGTCGACACCGGGCGGGGCGGGCAGCGCCATCGGAGCGTCGGCCAGGTCCGGGGCGAGGGTACGAGCGAACGCGGGGCCGGTGACGGCCGGCGCGTTCTCGGGCTCGGGAGTCCGTGCGTCGCCGGTCCGGGCAGCCGACGGCACCTCGGACCCGGTCGCGACGGTCGGCGCGGCTTCGGACTCGGTCGACACGGGCCGGTACGGCGGCGGAGCCTCCGCCGGGGACAACGGCGGGACGTCGGACACGGCACGCGGTCCTGTCGCGGGCGGTCCGGGTGTGGTGGCGTCGCGGGACGGCACTCCGGAGTCGGCGGGGCCGCCGACCGCGCCGACGTTGACCGGCGGCCGTTGCTGCGACGCGCCGGCCTGCGGATCACCGGGGCGGGGAGCGGCGGCGGACGTACCGGCGGGGTTGCCGACGGCGGACGTACCGGCTGGGTTGCCGACGGCGGCCGGGAGCGGGGTCGGCAAGGCCGACCGGTCCGACTGGTCGGTGGCGTACGGGCTCCCCTCCAGGGCCGCCGTATCGCCCTCGGGCGTGGTGGCCGCGGCGGCGCGGGGAGAGGTGGAGCCGGGCGGGAGGTCCGCCGCCACGGGGTCCGGCGGGGTCGCGGCGCTGTCGGCCTCTTCCGGTGACTGGTGGGCCGCCGGGGCCTGGACGGCGTTTCCGGAACCGGCGAGGCGCGCGGGAAGGCCGTCCGGCTCCACCGTCGTCCGCAGACCGGAGTCCACGTCCGCGTCCACGCTCTCGCCCGTGTCTCCGCCGAGCTGAGCGGAGGCGTCGAAGTCGGGCGTTCGTTCCCGTACGGACTCGCCCGCGCCGGAGCCGGTGCCTGTGCTGCCCGCACCCGGTCGGCCCACGGGCGCCTCTGCGGCGTCCACCCGCGGGTCCGGCAGTTCCTCCTCCGGAAGGACGAGGTCCTCGTCACCGGTGGGGAGGCTGTCGGGTTCCTGGTAGCCGGAGCCGGCCGCCGGGGTGTACGCAGGCAGGGGGGCGTTGGAGCCCGCGGTGGCGGGCAGGTGCGGCAGCGACCCGGCCGTCGGGTCGTACCCGGGGAGCGTGGTCCGCGACGGGTTGAGCGTGGAGAAGACGGCCTCGCCGCTCGGCGTCTCCGCCACGGGCAGAGTGCTCTCGTCGACGGTGGGCAGCGGGGCGGTGTTCTCCCCCTCGGCATGCGAGGAGCCGTAGGAGTACGCCGGCTTGCCCCCGGCGCTCACCCCCGGTCCGGTCGCCCCGCCGGGGTACACGCCGGTGCCCCCGTTGGCCAACGCGCCCTGCGGACCGTACTCGTCGATGTCGTAGTCCGAGACGGACGAGACATCGCTGACGTCGCTGAAGTCACGGGTGTCTCTGAATTCGCTGATGACCGACGCCGTGTCCGGGGTGTCGGCCGCGCCGTCGAAGTCCGTCTGGTCCGGCCGGTGCGGCGGGTCATACGGGGTGGGGACATACGTGCTTGCCCCGTTTCCGCTCGCCGTACCGATGACGGGAACGGTCGGACCGGGGTCGTTCCAGGCCTTGAAGCTGGAGACCGTGTCGGGGCGGGGCGAAGAGCTCCCGCTGCCACTGCCACCGCCGACATCACTACTGCCGCTGCCCGTGACATTGAGGTGGCTCTTGAAGAAGTCGAGGTCCGCGAGGAACTTGTCGTGGAACCACTTCCCGCTCCCCCCGGCGACGTCGGAGGCGGCCTCGAACAGAACCCCGCTGACTCCCGCACTCACGAACGTGCCGGGGTTGATGGAGAACGAGCCCGTGAAGAAGAGCTTCGTGAACGCTTCCGCGAACATCTCGGCCTGGCCCTCGTTGACGAAGGCGTGGGGAAGTTCGAAGATCTCCTTCCACACCGGGCTGTCCTTGAAGAAGTCCTTCATCAACGGCCGGGTCACATGGGAGAAGACCTCGCTGAAGGCCCCCGCCAGCGCACCCGCGACCGCCGACTGCCCGATCTCGTTCCAGTCGAAGCTGGTACGCCGCCGGTCCTCGTCCGGCAGGGTCATCGAGATGACCTGCGCGGAGAACGTGATGAACGCCTCCTGGACCGCTTCGAGCAGCGCCGAGAGCGGAGTGGGTACGGCGTGTCCCATCCTCTGCACGATCAGCAGCATGGACAGCGCGGTTCGCGACCGCACCAGGGCTATCTCGGCCAGCGACGTACCGCCGGTGAACACCGCCAACGCGGCGATCAGAGCCAGTTCGAGGTTCATGAAGATGAACTCGAGGAGGATCTGGTACTTGCCCTCCGCGAGCTGGATCGAGCGGTCCACCTGCCGGCGGCCGATGTCCCGCAGCTCCCTGGAGAAATTGGCAAGGTGGTTCTGACCGCCGTCGTCGACGAAGGTCTTCAACGCGGCGACGAATTCCCTGGCGATCGCCGGTGGAAGGGAGTTCCCGGCTGTGGAGATCGCAGCCGTCATCGCGTCGGAGAAGGCGTCGATGTCGTCCGCCAGCCGGGTATAAGGATTGCGGCTGTCATAGCCCCTGTCCTCATTGCCGGTGGCGACGTTGGCGCCCACCCAGACCTCGATGAACTCCCGCAGAGCGGGAGAGAACATGATCGCCATCTAGCGACGTTCTTCGCTCTCCGCGCTCTGCGCCTCGATGTCGTCCAGCGCGAGAGTCTGCGGCCGCTGCACGTGCTCGGCCTCCTGGCTGACCGCGTAGCCCAGGGCCATGACGAAGCCGTAGATGGAGTTCCCCGTCTCGATCACCTGCGCCTGTTCCCGCTGGCACTGGTCGCTGACCTGGTCGGCGAAGAGGTCGCCGCTGCCTACCTCTCCCCACCAGCCGTTGGTGAGGGCGATCCCGGTCTCGAAGTCGGACACCATGCTCTGGCCGCTCCCGACCAAGCCTTCGATACCTCCAGAACTGGAACGGATCACCGGAATGTCGGCCGAGTACTCACCATCCATGGCTACACGCTCCCCTGTCGCTTGTCCGCAGCGCCGCGACCACCGGGCGGGGCCGCGGGTTCCTCTTCGTCCTCGTGGATCTCGTCACGGAGCCGGCTCATCGCCGTCGGCCCCTGCGCCACGGAGGTCTCACTGAGCAACGATCCGAAGATCGAGCCCCAGTCGACCCCCATCCGCTCCGGGACGGTCCCCCGGGCGGACATCCTGGTGAGCGGGTCGAGGGTGTCGATGACCCGGCGCGCCATCTCGGCACGAGCCGCGTTCGCGGCTTCCAGCACCGACGCGGAGAGCTGTGAGGCGGCCATGTTCCGGTACTTGCCGTCAAGGAACTCCAGGCCCGTCAGTTCGCCCTTGGCCCCGACCATCACCCGGACGGACCTGTCGCCGGAACGCGCCGTCACCGACGCGGTGTTCAGCTCGCCCTGCACCTTGGCCACGGCTTCTTCCGTCGCCTTGAGGTGGGCCATCGCCTTGGCCACACGGTCTTCGATCGGCTGACTCAACTCGGTCTCCTCACTGGTTCGATGGGGCTGTCGGGCGGTGCCGGGCTGTCGGGCAGAAGGACGGCAGGACAACCGGTCAGCGCCCCAGGGCCTGGGGCGCGCCGCCCTCGTCGGTGCCCCACACGTCCTCGTCCTCCGGCAGCCACGTGGTGCGCTCCCGGTCACTGCTCTCCGTCTGCTGTCCGCCGCCTCCCGCACCGGGCATGCCACCCATCGGCGGCATGAAGGGCGTGTTGCTGGAGGTCTGCTGCGTGGCCCTCGGGACCACGCTGTGTTCCTCTCCCTCGATGGTCGGCGTGGGCGCTCTGCCGGAGCGGGCGACAGCGGGCTCGATGACGTTCCGGACCCGCTCACCGGTTCCCCCGCCCTCGCCTCCCCCGCCCCGCATCATCGGCGGCATCATCGGCGACCCCGAGCCCCCGGTCGAACCGTTGGACGCGGAGGCGAGGCTCCCGTCGCTCTGCGGGCGCCCCAGCGCGGACGTCAGATCGTCCCCGTTGTAGAGGTTGTCGTTGAACACGGAGGAATAGGCCGAGCCGGCACCCGACGTGTCGTAGCCCGAGAGGTCGGGGGGCTGTGGGAGGTCCGCGATGCGCTGGCGGATCAGCTCGTCGATGTCCTTGTCGGCGGAGCCGGCCGTCCGGTCGTACTCGGCCTGGATGTCACCCATGCGCTGGTCGTACTCGGCTCGGGCGTCCCGCCGTGCCTGCTCCGCGTCCGTACGGGCCTGCTGCCGGTCCTCCTCTGCCGCCGCCTTCTCGTCCTCGTACCTGTCCTTGGCGTCGGCCTCGGCGTCGTCGGCCTGCTGGACGGCGTCCTGCTCGGTCGCGTCGATCTCCGCGATCCGGCGGTCGTACTCGTCGCGGGCCGTCTGCTCGTCGGCGCCGGCGGCTATCTCACGGTCGTATTCCTGCCGTGCTTCCGTCCGGTCTGCCTCGGCCTCCTGCTTTGCCTGCTCCCGCTGCTCCTGGGCCTGGGCCTTCTCCCGCTCGTACTCCTGCTTCGCCTCCGCCTGCTGCCTGTCGGCTTCCTTCTCGGCAGCCGCGCGCTCCGCGCGGGCCTCGGCCTTCTCCTGCTCGTAGTTCGCCTGCGCGTCGGCCTTGGCCTGGTCGGCGTCCTCCCTGGCCTGCAACTGCTCCTGTACGGACTCGCGCCGGGCCTGTTCCCTCTCCGCGTCCGCGTCGGCCTTGGCCTCTTCCTGAGCCTGCTTGGCCTCGGCCCGGTCCTGCTCGTTCTGGGCGAGTGCCTGCTCCCGCTCCTTCTCGGCCTCCGCCTTCGCCGCCTCCTGCTCCGCCTTGGCAGCGGCCTTCTCCGCGGTCGCCTCTGCCTTGGCCTCCTCCTGGGCCTTCTTCGCCTCGGCCTTCTCGGCGGCCTGCTCGGCCTTGGCCTCTTCCTTCTCCTTCTCCGCTTCCGCCTTCGCTTCGGCCTGCTCCGCCTTGGCAGCGGCCTTCTCCGCCGTCTGCTCCGCCTTCGCCTCTTCCTTCTCCTTCTCCGCCTCCGCCTTCGCTTCGGCCTGCTCCGCCTTGGCCTCCGCCTTCTCCTTCTCCTGCTCCTCCCGCTGCTTCTTCGCCTGCGCGAGAGCGATTGCCTGCTGCGCGGCAGCGTCGGCCCTGGCATCTGCCTGAGCCTGCTTGGCCTCGGCGCGGTCCTGGTCGTTCTGCGCCTTGGTCTCGGCCTTCTCCTTCTCCGCCTCCGCCTTCGCTTCGGCCTGCTCCGCCTTGGCAGCGGCCTTCTCCGCCGTCTGCTCCGCCTTCGCCTCTTCCTTCTCCTTCTCCGCCTCCGCCTTCGCTTCGGCCTGCTCGGCCTTCGCCTCCGCCTTCTCCGCCTCCGCCTCCCTCTTGGCCTCTTCCTTGTCCTTCGCGGCCTCCGCCTTGGCCTCTTCCTTCTCCTTCCTCGCTTCCTCCCTGTCCTTGTCCGCCTGGGCCTTGGCCTCCTCCTTGTCCTTCCTGGCTTCCTCCCTGTCCTTCGCGGCCTCCGCCTTGGCCTCTTCCCTGTCCTTCCTCGCTTCCTCCCTGTCCTTGTCCGCCTCCCTCTTCGCCTCTTCCCTGTCCTTCCTGGCTTCCTCCCTGTCCTTGTCCGCCTCCGCCTTGGTCTCGTCCCTTTCCTTCTTCGCGTCGATTTTCTCCTTGTCCGCCTCCGTCTTCGTCGAGATTTCCGAAAGCGAGCGACTGTCCTTGTCGGTCAATTTGGTGTCGAAGGCGTCCTGAGCCACGTCCAGGGCCTTTTTGATGGCGGCGATGGCATCGGATCCGGCCGCGGCGAGCCAGTCCTTCACGGACTGATCCCACCGGCGAACGGCCTCTGCACCTATTTTCTTCCACGTCTCCATATCGCTGGGCGGGCCATAGGACACACCATCGATCGAAATCGTGTTCGCGAAACCCTCCAGCGCGACCACTACGTTTCGATAGGTGCGGCCCGAGGATATGGTCTGGATATCAGTTTTAGCGTACTGGGTATCAAGAAGAGTGAACCTGGCATCCTGCAACATGTCGTACAGCCAGCGCTGCGGATTACTGGTGGCCTTCCACACCTGCCACTTGGACTCAAGGATCTGCGCCTGGTTGTAGAGCTCCCACTGGGCGGCGGCGAGAGCCTGGCCGGGGCCGGACCTCACTATCTGGCCGTCGATGGTCTCGGAGGCGCTGTCGGCGTCACCCTCGTTGATCTGGTCGGCGTATCCCTCGTAGTTCCTTGCCAGCTTGTGGATGAGCTCCTTGAAAACGGCCGCCGAGGTGCCGTCCCAGGACTGACTGCCCTCACCGATTTCCCCGTTGTCCCATTTCTCGATGGTGACGGAGCTCTCCTGGAAGAACTTGACGGCCCGGTCGAACGACTTGGCCGTTTCGGTGAAGGACACCAGGTCGACGTAGGCGTCGTCGGGCACGGGAGTGCCGGAGTGGCTGAAGCCGTGGGTGTTGTAGAACGTGGTCAACTGCCGGAGGGCGGCCACAGAGCCGTGGACATACCGGCTCAGGAGGGCGTTGTCCCACTTGACGGCCTCCCCGTCCTTGTTCCAGCCGCCCTTGTCCTTCAGGACTTTGCTCGTGTGCTCGCCGCCCCCGATCACGTCGTCCCCGCTCGGCGGAGCCTTCCCTACCGTGCCCAGGAGGGTGATGTGCGCCCGGTAGCTGGAAAGCTGCGTCCCCGCGTCCGAGTCATCCGCATTGTGATAGGAGCGGTAGAACGGAATGATGAAGTCGGTGTTGAGCTGTTGCCAACCGCCCGAGGACACGAAACCGGGGACAGGGGCCGGACCGCCCACCCGATCCAGCCGGACATGCATCAGCGGGATCCCGTCGTTCCCCTTCAGAGTGTCGAACACCTTGGCCCGGTCGCCCAGGTCATAGCCGGTGAGCATGCCGACCGCTATTTTCCAGTTGTCGTCATTATTGTTTCCGACGTCTTTCGGTTCGGCCATCACCGTGCTCCACAGGCTCGTACAAGGGAAATGAAACGCTGGTCCTGCTCCGGGCCACCCCAGGACACGGCCTAGTCCTTCGAGTCACCACCGGATCCTCCGGAATCACCGTCGACGTCCTCGAAGATGTCCATGAAATCGTCCAGGGATATCTTTTCCAGATTCATCCCCTGCACTTTGTTCAGCTCGGTGATGGTTTCCCGCAACGCTTCCTGGAGATCCTCGAAAAGAGCCGTCTGCTCTTGCAGAATGCGGAAGACCTCGCCCGCAGACTTCTGGATCACCTCGTTCAGCTTGGCCGCTTTGCCCTCGCCGATGGCCATGGTGCCGAGGATGAGGGGCTTCGCGGCCACGAGCTCGGTGTTCTCGTCAGTTCCCTTGGAGATGACCGAGATCGCATCACCCTCGTTCACGTCATCCACGAGCATGGCTGCCAGCGCCGCCGCGAATTCCAGGACGTGGTTCTCCCTGAACTTCTTGAGAAATGCGCTGTCAAGGACCGTGACATCGGCCACGTCGTTCCCCTTCCGTGCGGCATCGGGACCGGAGCGGTCCCGCCCACCGGGCTTCCGAGAGATCTGAGGTCATACGCAGGGCGCCGTCGGCCTCAACTTCTCCGGGCGTTGGCGGCGGCGCCCGGAACAGCTGAGGCCGACGGCGCCCGGTGGCTCTCCGCCCGTCCCCGCCCGGTGTCCTCCCGTGCCGTCGTGCACGGGGAAGGCGTGAGACAGCCGTTTCGCACAGGTCAGCGGCTGCCGATCCGGATCTCACCCCACCGCTGCGTGCGGCTCCGCTCCGAGTGCCGGTAGCCGGCGGAGATCTCGTTCAGCAGTCCGGAGTGGTTGTGGAGCAGGGTCCTGATGTTGGCGACGGCGCCGTCCCATTTCGTCTGCACGTCGGTGTAGACGTCCCGGTCGTCACCGATCCAGCTCTCCTTGAGCTCGGCCAGATCCATGTTCATCTGGTCGATGATGGCGGCAATGGCCTGCGACTGCTCCTGCATGTCGTCCACCGAGGCCTCGGCGGAGTTGTAGTCGACATAGATATAGCCTTCGCTGAAGTCCATCAGAATCCTCGATTTCGCCGCAGGTGCGATGGGTGTGAAGCCGGTCAGGCGTTGGGGTTGGTGCCGCCCTGGACGCCGTCCGTGTTGTATCCGTTGAGCTCGTCGAAAACCCGCGTGGACCTCGAGTACTCCTGGTCGATCGCCTCCGCCGAGGAACCCTGCACCAGACCTTGCTCCGAGAGCGTGTTGTTGAGCTCGTCGACCATCCGGTCCAGATTGATCAGGATGGTGTCGACGTGCCCGTCCCACTGCTCCAGCAACGACTTGAACTTCCCGCCGTCCTGGCCCTGGTACTTGGTCGAGAGATCCGCGGCGGTGTTCTGGACGCCCTGCTGACGTTGCTGGATGGCGGAGAACGCCTGCTCCAGCACCCTGATTCCGTCGCGGGTCGCCCGTTCTTCGGACTGCTGCATGGCCATGGGGGAATTTCCTTTCGGCGACAACCACCGAGCTGTGGACCTCATTACCACTTGCGGGCAGACAAGTTGGCCCCCGCGGTCACTCACCGACTCACCGGGACATGAGATGCCGAGATGCTAAGCAGGCGGCAACTTGTTTGGCAATCTTCCGCCGAGCCATCACGCCACCCCGAACCACGATCCCCAAATGCTCGATTGAGCAGGAATCCGAATTCGCGCCGCTCAGCTGAGCAGCGGCATATTTCCATCCGGACAGACCGGGCATTACTCCGCGCCCCGCGGTACGACCGTTCACCTGGACTCAACCCGAAGTGACGGTGGAGAAGCGCAGAGTTTTTCCGCGCGGGGATTCACCGCCGGGCGACTTGTCCCCTATGCCCCGCTGTTCTCCGGACACCTCAGTGTCACCCGTGCCTCCCCGGAGGAGGCCGCCTCGGGCGTGAGGTCCGGGCCGCTCGGCAGCATGTTCAGCATCGGCGAAGGCATGGTCCGCGCCTCGACACCTTCGTAGCCCAGTGCCTTCACGCCCTCCTGGGACAGCAGCCGGTACTTCACACCCTCGTCCGTCACCAGGTACGTCGTGTCGCCCAGTGCGCTGCCGCCCGCGCCCAACGCCCTGACCAGCGCGCCCTTTCCGGCTTCTACGGCGATGGCGTCGACCTTCAGACACCCCGGGACGACCTCGGGGGCCGGTGGCAGCACGGCCCGGGGCAGAGCACTCTCGGGCAGGAGGGACGTGCCCACCCGCACGCCGCTCTTCGTCGAGTCGACTGCCGCGCACGCGACGGAGCCCGCGGCGACGGCGACCGCCCCCGGCGGCTCCTGCGGCAGCCTCGCCGAGCTCGCCGCCAAGTCCTCGGCCCCCGGGGCGAGATGCTCGGTCAGCGCGTCGGCCCCGAGTGTCGCCACGGTCGCGGCGGCTCCCCCGTACGCCTCCGCACGGGTCCGGGGGTCACCGAGCAGAAGGGCCGCGCCGGTCGCCGTCAACGGGACCAGACCCTCCCGTTGGAGCACGTGGTAGCGGGGCTCCGAACCCGGCACGTCGACCCGGAAGACCTGACCGGTTCTCGTGCTCCGGCCCGCCAGCGCAGGTCCGTTCGCGCCTCGGCCCGGCACCTTCACCGGCGCCAGATCCGGTCCCTGGGGGAAGGCGTCGAGGAACGCGACCGCCACGGGGCGGGGGGTGACGTCCCCGTAGCCCAGGGCCTCGGCAGCGTTCGCCGCCTTGTCCAGGCGCAGCCGGCTGCCCTGCCACAACAGATACGTGGTGCCGTCGGGTCCGACGACCAACAGACCGTCCGTTGTGCCCAGTTGCCGTCCGCCCGGTACGTTCTGGGGCGCGTCGGAGCCGAGGACGAGCGCCGTGGTCGCGGTGACGACACCCGTGGTCCTCGGGACGAGGCCGGAACACACCAGCCACGGCTCGCTGCCCAGGTCACCGGCGGCCGGCAGTGCCTCGGGGCCGTCCGGGATGCCGATGGGCGTCCCGTGCGGTGTGCCGGCGAGCGAGGAGGTCCCCACCGTGGTGACGCCGAGGTCACCGCCGGCTATCAACTGGGCCGACGCGTAGTTGCGTACGGGGTGCAGCCGTCCGTCCAGGTACAGGTAGCGCGCCCCTGTCTGTTTGTCGACGATGAGGTCCTGGGACGTACGCCAGGAGTCGTTCCCGCCCGGTTTGATGAGCCCGAAGACGAAGGCCCCGGCGCACACCAGCACGGCGATGACCACGCCTATCGCGGCGCCGCGGTTGGTCCTGCCCAACGGGCTCTCCGGGTCGTCGGGCTCGGACCTCAGCATGGCCGAGGCGAGTCTCCCCATGATGAAGAGATGCGCCTGTACCTGGTCTCGCTTGCTGTGCATGGTCGCGTTCTCCCGGTCAGCCGTTGATGCCGCGGAGCATGCCGTAGACGCCCATCGACCAGAGCGTCAGCGGCAGCAAGCTGATGGCGGCGAGCGAGTGCAGCAGTTCGGCCGCGCGTCCCCAGTACGGCAGCAACCGCCGCCCCGGCACGGTCCATGAGGCGATCGTGATCGTGGCCGTCAGCGCCAGCAGACCCGCCGTCAGGGTCAGCCGGTCCTGCGGACCGCCGGCGCGGGCCGCCACGAGCAGCAGCAGGGCCGTGCCCCAGACGCCCGCCGTGGTCAGCGCGAGCCGCTGCCAGACGTTGCCCAACCCCCTGCTGTGCAGCAGCAGAAGAAGCGACAGGGCCACGACGGTGAGGACTCCGGACAGGCCAGGCTCGGTCACGAGCGCCGCGAGGCACGGCAGACAGATCAGGCCGATGGCCGTGTAGAAGCCGGTCATCCAGCCGTCCGCCAGCGTCGCGCGCACCTCGACTTCGGAGGCGGGATACGGGTCGATGCCCTGCTGCAACTGCTGGACGTTGGTGGGCAGCGGCGGCATCCGCATACCGGAGAGGCGGAAGGACAGCGAGGGGACGAAGCCGCCGAACAGCACCACCACGACGGCGACGACGCCGGCCGCCTGCTCGGGCGCCAGGTCCAGGATGACCAGGACGGCGCCGAGCGCCCCCGCCACGGCGACGGAGGCCGTGCCGAGGAACAGCGCCGGGTAGGTGCCGACCGCGGCCAGCGCCAGCACCGCCGCGCCGCCGCCGGAGGCGGCAGCCGCCAGCAGTCGTGCGCCCAGCACGGCGTCACCGTCCGCACCGCCCAACTCACCGCCGGGCAGCAACCAGCCCGCCAGCGCGAAGTAGGGAACCGCCATGAGGCCGAGCACCGAGCCGGCCCCGGAGTCGCCGACGGCCCGGGCCGCGGAACCCGCTCCGGCGAGCAGCAGCAGTCCGGCGGCCGAGGCCACGAGCGCCCGCAGCCAGCCGTCCGATCCCGGCAGGGCCAGGAACACGATGCCGAGGGTGAGTGCGGCGACGGCCATGCCGTGCAGCAGACGCCGGCTGGCCTCCGCGCTCCAACTGTGCGGCCGCTGCTGCATGGTGGTGGAGATGCCGTCGACCAGGTCGTCGAGGTGGACCTCCGGGAGCGCCTCGGTGCGCGGGCGCAGACAAAGGGCCTCACCGTCACGCAGGCCGAGGGAGTCCAAGGTACTCTCGGGGTCGAGCGGTGGGCCGCCGAGGCGTTGCAGTACCCAACCGCCATGCTCCAGGCCGGATTCCTCCAGGTCGTCGCCGCCGTAACCGATCACTGTGGGCAGCAGATCGGCAACGGAGACATCGGAGGGTACGGCCAGGTCGACGGTCCTGGCCGGGGCACGTACGGTGACGCGGCACAGGCTTGCCGCCTGAATATCAGTCATGGGCTTCGTGTTCACGCTTTCTGGCGGACCGCGAGACACGCGGTGGCTGGAATCCCGCTGAAGATACAACGTCCCGTACAGCGTTCCACAGAGTCCATTCGGAAAATCTGCGGCATGGCGCGGGACTCTACTTCATCCAATTGACTTCATCCACATTGACTTCATGCGCAATGCGAGGCGTCCCGCTTTCACTTCGGCGATTCCGGTAAACGCCGGATTGCGCCGCGGCGTTGCCACGGAAATCGTTGCGACATCTTCGAGGAGGCCATTCGTTGAGCGTGATCCTGTTCCGCAGGCCGGCACGCCGCAAAGGTCCGGAATTGCCGTCGGGAGAGCTGAGTCTTCAGGAGCCGCCGACACTTCCCGAAGTCGTGCCGGACAGTTCCGCGGTGTGGACGTACCTGCCGATGGCGCTCATGTCCGTCTCCATGATGCTGATGTTCATGCGGCCCGGTATGACCCGGTCCAGCGGTGGATTCATCTACATCGCGCTCGGCATGATGGTGATCGCCTCGGCGGCGATGATGGTCGGCCAGGTCATGAAGCGCAACAGCGAGCGCAAGCAGCGGATGAAGGGCGAACGCCGCGACTACCTGCGCTATCTGCGCCAGACGCGGCGCAAGGTGCGGGCCACCGTCGTCGAGCAGCAGCGCGCCCTGGCCTGGCGTCATCCCGAGCCCGACGCGCTGTCCTCCTTCGTGCGCACCACCCGGCTGTGGGAACGCCGGGCGTCCGACGAGGACTTCGCGGAGGTCCGGATGGGCGTCGGTGACCAGCGCATCGGCATGAAGCTGACCCCGTTGTCGACCAAACCCGTCGAGGACCTCGAACCGCTGTCCGCGCACGCCCTGCGCAGCTTCACCCGGGCCTATTCGACCGTGCGCGACCAGCCCATCGCGATCTATCTGCGGGCCTGGTCGAAGGTGCTCTTCCGCGGCGACGAGGAACGGATACGGGGTCTGGTGCGTGGCCTGCTGGGCCAGTTGGCGGTCTTCCACTCCCCGGACGACCTGTGGATCGCGCTGTGTGTGTCGGACGAGCGGCGGGCCGAGTGGGAGTGGGCGAAATGGCTCCCGCACAGCCTGCACCGGCACGAGGAGGACGGCGCCGGGCCGGTCCGGATGATCACCTCGGCCTTCAACGAGCTGGAGGGGCTGCTCGGTGCGGAGTTCCTCGAGCGCCCCGGCGCCGACCCCGAGGCCGTGCCGGGGCGCGAGGAGCCGTACACGGTCATCGTGATCGACGGCTGCACCGTTCCCGCGGGCCATCGCCTGGACGGCCACGGGTTCCGCAACGCGGTGGTGCTCGACCTCACGGGAGCCCTGGCCTGGAAGCCGGGCCGTACCACCCTGCGCCTGGAGGTGGACGAGGAGAGTGTCGCGCTGGTGCGCACGGACCGTGACCGCAAGGAGCAGTCGACGGCGCTCGGCAGGCCCGACCGGTTCGGCCCGGTGAGCGCGCAGGCACTCGCCCGGCTGCTCGCGCCCTACCGGATGACGGTCGGCGGCGGCGACTCCAAGTCGTTCTCCAACGACGTCGAACTGACCGCCCTGTTGAACATTCCCGATCTGCACCGGCACGAGCCGGCCACGCTGTGGGAGCGGCACACCGGTGCGGCCCGCCTCCGGGTCCCCATCGCGGTCAGCGGCGAGGGCAGGCCCGTGGAGCTGGACATCAAGGAGTCCGCGCAGGGCGGGACGGGCCCGCACGGCATGCTCATCGGGGCCACCGGCTCCGGCAAGAGCGAACTGTTGCGCACCCTGGTGCTGAGCCTGGCGCTGACCAACTCCTCCGAGACGCTGAACTTCATCCTCGTCGACTTCAAGGGTGGCGCGACCTTTCTCGGCCTCGACGAGCTGCCGCACACCTCCGCGGTCATCACCAACCTCGCCGACGAGGTGTCGCTGGTCGCCCGTATGCAGGACGCCCTGCACGGCGAACTGATACGCCGTCAGGAGCTGTTGCGCGCCGCCGGGAACTACACCTCCGCCCTGGAGTACGAGAAGGCGCGGGCTTCCGGGGTGCCGTTGCAACCGCTGCCCAGCCTGTTCGTCGTGGTCGACGAGTTCAGCGAACTGCTGTCCGCGCACCGGGACTTCATGGAGCTGTTCGTGATGATCGGACGGCTCGGGCGGTCCCTCGGGGTGCATCTGCTGCTTGCCTCGCAGCGGCTGGACGAGGGGCGCATGCACCAGTTGGAGAGCCATCTGTCGTACCGGATCGGTCTGCGGACCTTCTCCGCGATGGAGAGCCGCGGTGTGCTGGGCGTGCCGGACGCCTACGAGCTGCCCGCTCAGCCGGGCGCCGGCTTCCTCAAGAGCGGCGTCGACGCGCTGACCCGCTTCCGTGCCGCGTACGTGTCGGGCCCGTACGAACGCCGGCACGCCGTCGTCCAGGCGCAGGTGGCGCGTCAGGTGGTGCCGTGGACGGCGGAATGGGTGGTGCCGCGTACCCTCGCGGACCCCGATCTGGCGGGCGAGGGCGGCGAGGAGGAAGAGGAACCGGAGGCGGAGGGCCCCGACGCGGAGAGCGGCGAGACGCTGCTGTCGGTGGCGCTCGACCGGCTGCGGCACGCGGGACCGCCCGCCCACCAGGTCTGGCTGCCGCCGCTCGGCAGCCCGGCCACCCTGGACCAGATCCTGCCCCCGCTGACCCCGGATCCGCGGTACGGCCTGACCACGGCCGACTGGCCGCTGCGGGGCCGGCTCACCGTACCGGTGGGCGTCGTGGACCGGCCGTTCGACCAGCTCCGGGATCTGCTGACGGTCGACCTCTCGGCGGCCGGGGGCCATGTGGCCATCGCCGGTGGCCCGCAGAGCGGTAAGAGCACCTTGCTGAGGACCCTCATCACCGCGCTCGCCCTCACCCACACTCCGCGTGAAGTGCAGTTCTACTGCCTGGACTTCGGCGGTGGCACGCTCGCCGCCCTGGACGAGCTGCCGCACATGAGCGGGGTGGCGGCCCGGGTGGACGCCGAGCGCGTGGGCCGGGTGATCGCCGAGGTCAGTACGCTGCTCAGCAAGCGGGAGCGGTTCTTCCTGGAACACGGCGTCGACTCCATGCCCACGTACCGCAAGCGGCGCGCGGCGGGCGAGTTCCCCGACGAGCCGCACGGTGACGTCTTCCTGGTGGTCGACGGCTGGTCCACCGTGCGCCAGGACTTCGACCGGCACATCCCCACCTTCAACGCGCTCGCGGCCCGCGGGCTCAACTACGGCGTCCACCTGGTGATCACCACCGCCCGCTGGGTGGAACTGTCGTCCTCCGTGCGTGACCAGACGGGCACCCGGCTGGAGCTGCGGATGGGCGATCCGATGGACTCCCAGATCGACTCCCGCAAGGCGGGGGCGGTTCCGCGCAGCCCTGGACGTGGCCTGACCAGCGACAAGCTGCACTATCTGTCGGCGCTGCCGCGCGTGGACGGGGTCGAGGACGCCGACGACCTCGCGGACGGTGTCGCCGGTCTCGTCGCCGCGATCGGGGAGAACTGGGCGGGGCCGCCGGCGCCCCGGGTGCGAATGCTGCCGGCCGGCCTGCCCGTGACCGATCTTCCGGAGCCGGAGGGCGACCTCGGTCTGCGGATCGCCATCGGCCTGGACGAGAACGAACTCGCCCCCGTGTGGCACGACTTCGCCGAGAACCCGCACATGATCGTGGTGGGCGACACGGAGTGCGGCAAGACCAACCTGCTGAAGGTGATCGCCAGGGGCATCACCGAGCGGTACACCCCGGCCGAGGCCCGCATCATGACGGTGGACTACCGGCGAGAGCTGGTGGAGAGCGTCCCCGAGCGCTACCGGCTCGGCAACGCCGTGTCCCTGGACATGCTGAAGGACCTCGTGGACGGGGCGGCCAGGGCGGTCCGGGGGCGGGTTCCGGGCGAGGACATCGCGCCGTCGCGGATGCGGCTGTGCGACTGGTGGCAGGGGCCGCGGCTGTTCATCCTGGTCGACGACTACGACATGGTCGGCAGCGGGCCCATGGCCCAGCCGTTCGCCCCACTGCTCGACCATCTCGCGCTCGGCCACGAGGTCGGCCTGCACCTGATCGTGGCCCGCTCCTCGGCAGGCGCCGGGCGCGGTCTCAACGAGTCCTTGATGCGCAGGCTCCAGGAGGTCAACACGCCGGGCCTGCTGATGTCCTGCCCGCCGAGCGAGGGGTACCTCTTCGGCAGCGTGAAGGGCCGCGAGCTGATCCCCGGCCGGGCGATACGCATCGCCCGCCGCAAAACCCTCCAGATCCAGACCCCCCACCTGGAGGCCACCCCCTGATGCCCCGCCCCTCCCAGCCACCGCACACGCCCGAATCCAGTGCCCGGCCGGGCACCTGGCAGGGGGCGGGAGTTCGCGCTGCCGTCGGCGCCCATCCGACCGCCGGCGAGGGCGGGCCAGCCGGAGCCACCGCCCCCGCACACCCAGCCGCCACACCCGGGACGGAAGTCCGCGCCACCACCGGCACACACCCGACCAGCGAGACCAGGACAGCCAAGACCAACGCCCCCGCGCGCCCAACTGCCGCGCCCGGGGCGGCAGCCCGCGCCACCGCCCACCCCGCCACCACCGGGATCGAAGCAGAAACCCGCGCTTCCGGCCGAGCCGCCACCACGACCGGAGCAGCAGCCCCCGCCGCCGCACACCCGGACGGCGCCAGGGCCGAGGCCCGAGCCGGTGTCTCCGGGGGCCGTTTCGACGCCCCCGGGTCCTCGCCGGGCCCGGGGACGGCCCGGGGCAGACGGCGGTCGCGGGCCTCCAGGATCGGCCGGTACGGGTACGACAGTCGCGGCCCCGACGCGGCCGAGGCCGGTGGCGGGGAGCCGACGCGGGCCCGTCGGCTCCCCGCCACCGGCGGCCCGCTACGGCTGACGGCCCGGCGGCAGCCAGTTCCTGGCGCGGCCACGGGGCAGTACCGCGGCCAGGGCCGCGACCGACAGGATCACCGCGAGTCCGGCACCCGCGATGGCCAGGGCCCGGTTCCGAGGCCCGACGTCGGCGGGGTCCGGGAAGTGTGCGGGGGCCGGCCGTACGGCGGCCACCTCGCCCTTTTCCGGTACGACCGACAGCGCGGCGTAGGGGTCGAGCCGAGGCGTGTCGGACGGGTAGCTGGTCGCGAGGAGTCGCGCGGAGACCTCCGCGGCGCTCATCCCGGGGTGGTATGCCCGGACGAGTGCCGCCGCCCCCGCGGTACCGGCCGCGGCCAGCGAGGCGCCGGAGCCTATGTAGTGGCCGGAGCCCTTCGGCCCGACGCTGACCATGGAGCTGCCGGGCGCGGACAGGTCCGGCTCGTGGGCGGGCGGAGCTTTCTGCTGCCGGACGCCGTTCGGCCCGAAGTCCACGACGGCCAGGACGCCGGGCGCGGCGGCCGGCCAGTACGGCCCTTCCGGCATCTCACCGTCCGGCCCGAGTTCCTCCTTGGGCACGGCGTCCGGGGCCGCGGGGGCGACCACGAGTGCGTCCTGCCGCGCCGCGTAGGCCGCGGCGGCGGTGAGCTCCGCCTTTCCGGTGTCCAGGGCGTGACCGACGTAGATGACCTGCGCGCCCCGGTCCGCCGCCGTACGGATTCCGAGGGCGACGCGCTGCACCGAGGGCACCCCGCGGTCATCGGTCCCCCGCAGGGCGAGGATCTCGGCCTCCGGGGCCACGCCGGTGATACCACTGCCCGTCTCCGGGGCGGCCGCGATGAGACCGGCGGCGAAGGTGCCGTGCCCCACGCAGTCCTCGTCGGCCCCGCCGAGGGCCGTCACCCGCCCGGACAGGCTGGGCACGCCGGAGGAGACCCCGGTGTCGACGACCGCGACCGTCACCCCGGCGCCCCGGGAGATCCGCTGGGCCCGCGACAGCCCGAGCGTGATCTGGGACCACGCCGCGGCGGTGGCGGTCTCCTCCGAGGCCCCGGTGCACGGACTGTCCGCACCGAGCCGCAGCGGCAGGGGCGGCAGCAGCGTGACGCCCGGGCCGTCGGCCGCCTCCGCGACTGCGGGCACGCAGGTGAGCGGCAGGATCACGGCGGCAGCCAGCACGGGACGCACATACCTGTATTTCATGATGTTTCACATCATACCCCTGTTATGCGCATGACATACTCGAATTGCGCACAGGGCAGGGCAGAGGCCCGGAAAAACGAGGAGGTTCGAGGCGCGTGGCTCGGCAAATACTCACGGTCTGCCCGGAACGGACGGACACCTTCCAGACGATCGGTGAGGCACTGGCCCAGGCGCGCACGGGGGCGGTGATCCGGGTACGCCCCGGGCGCTACGCCGAGAACCTCGTGATCAGGAACCGGGTCACGATCGTCGCCGAGGGCGAGCGGGGAGCCGTCGAGATCTCCCCCCGCTCCGGCACCGCCGTCAGCCTGATGGCCGACGCCGTCATGCTCAGCGGTCTGACCCTGCGCGGACGGGACAAGGAACTGGCGGTCGTGGACGTACCGGCCGGCCAGGCCGCCCTCGACGGATGCTCCGTGACCGGCTCGGGGTGGACGGCCGTACTGGTCCGCGGCTCGGGTTCGCTGGCCGCCCGCGACTGCGAGGTCAGCAACCCCGGCGGCGCCGGGATCGTCGACTCCTCGGACGCCGAGAGTGTCATCGAGGACTGCGTGTTCCAGAACTTCGGCACCTCCGCGGTGGTCATCGGCGAGACCGCCCGTCCCCTGATCCGCGACTGCCGGATCCGCGGCGCGCGGGCCAACGGCGTCCTCGCCAGCGGTGAGGCCAGGGGCACCGTGGAGGGCTGCGACATCTCCGGCACCGACAAGCCCGCCATCGCCCTGGAGGGCCACAGCTCGACCCGGGTCGTACGGTCCACCGTCCACCACACCTCGGTGGGCCTGCTCGTGACCAGCGTCTCCCGCCCGGAGATCGAGGACACCACGTTCGAGTCCATCACCCAGAGCGCCATCGTCATCTCCGGCGGGGCCGACCCGCTGCTGCGCCGCTGCGTCACCCGGCGCACCAAGCACAGCGGACTGCTCGTCCTCGACCGCTCACGCGGAACGCTGGAGAACTGCGAGTTCCACAGCTCCGCCCAGCCCGCCGTCCGGGTCGTCGAGGGCAGTGCCCCGCTGCTGCGGGACACGGTGGTCAGCGACTGCGCCGACGCCTCGGGGGCGGTGGTCCTGGCGGACGACTCCACCGCCGAGTTCGAACGTCTCGACGTGCTCGACGCGGCCGGGGTCGGCGTCTCCGTCCGCTCCTCCGCCAACCCGCTGCTGCGCCGCGCCCGGATCACGGGGGCGGGCGGCCACGGCATCGAGTTCGGCGACGACGGCCGCGGGCGCCTGGAGCACTGCGAGATCGAGTCCGCGGGCGGCTGCGCGATGAGCATCGACGACGACGCCGACCCGGAGGTCAGCGACACGGTGATGCGGTTCTCCGCCCGCTCGGGCGTACTCGTCGGCGAGCACGGCCGGGGCACCCTGCGGGACTGCGAGATCAGCGACAGCGCCGACGCGGGTGTGAGCGTCCGGGACGGCGCGGAGACCACGCTGGAACGGGTCCGGGTGAGCGGTTCGAAGGCCCACGGGATCCAGGTGTCGCGCGGCGGCCGGGCCACGCTCACCGCCTGCGAGGTCACCGGCAGCACGGGCGACGGGATCCGGGTCGACAGCGACGAGCCCGTCTCCGTCACCCGGTGCGTGGTGCGCGGCAACCGGGGGGCGGGGCTGCGGCAGGGCGGCCCCGGCGACCGGCTCTCGGTCGACTTCCTGACCAGCGCGGACAACGGCACACCGGACAGCTGGGGCGAGACGGCCGAGAGTGAGACAGGGGCATCCGGCCGGTCGTCCGGGAAGGAGCCCGAGCCGGAGGGTCCGCTGGCCGCGCTGGAGTCGCTCGTCGGTCTGGCCAACGTCAAGCACCAGGTGAACACCCTGGTCAACCTCAACCAACTGGCGGAACGCCGGCGCCGGCTCGGCATGCCGGTGCCCTCGATGAGCCGGCATCTCATCTTCGCCGGCCCTCCCGGCACCGGAAAGACCACCGTCGCCCGGCTGTACGGGAGCATCCTGGCGGACCTGGGCGTGCTGCGCAGCGGGCATCTGGTCGAGGTCGCCCGGGCCGACCTGGTGGCCCAGATCATCGGCGGTACAGCCATCAAGACCACCGAGGCCTTCACCAGCGCGCTGGGCGGCGTGCTCTTCATCGACGAGGCCTACACCCTCACCCCCGAAGGCGGATCGTCCAACGACTTCGGCCGCGAGGCCGTCGACACCCTCCTGAAACTGATGGAGGACCACCGCGACGACGTGGTCGTGGTCGCGGCCGGATACTCCGAGCAGATGGAGTCGTTCCTGTCCGCCAACCCGGGTCTCGCCTCCCGGTTCACCCGCACCATCGAGTTCGGCAACTACGCGGTGGACGAACTCGTCACCATCACCGAGAGCATGTGCGCCCACAACCAGTACGAACTCGGGCCGCTGACCCGGGAGGCGCTGGCCGTCCGCTTCGAGGGGATGACCCGTGACGCCTCCTTCGGCAACGGCCGGGCCGCCCGCGGGGTCTTCGAGGAGATGGTGGACCGGCAGGCGTTCCGGCTCGCGGCCATGCCCGACCCGGCCGAGAGCGATCTGACCCTGCTGCTGCCGCAGGACGTGGGGGACGCGGCGGCGGCCGCCGTCGACGGAACGCCCCAGCGGTCGGACGACGTGTCCGACCCCATGGACGAACTCACGGCCATGGTGGGTCTCGGGGCGGTGAAACGCGAGGTCTCCGACCTGGTCAACCTGCTGTCCAACGCCCGGCAGCGGCTGGCGGCGGGGCTGCCCTCACCCAGGATCAGCAACCATCTGGTCTTCACCGGTCCGCCCGGCACCGGAAAGACCACGGTGGCCCGGCTCTACGCCAGACTCCTGCACTCCCTGGGAGTGCTGCCCCGCGCCTCCCTGGTGGAGGTGGCCCGGGCCGACCTCGTGGGCCAGTACATCGGGCACACCGCGCAGCGCACCAAGGAGGTCTTCACCAGCGCGCTGGGCGGCGTGCTCTTCATCGACGAGGCATACACCCTCACCCCCGAGGGATCCTCCAACGACTTCGGCCGCGAGGCCGTCGACACCCTCCTGAAACTGATGGAGGACCACCGCGACGAGATCGTGGTCATCGTCGCCGGATACACCGAGGAGATGGAGCGCTTCCTCGCCTCCAACCCGGGACTGACCTCCCGGTTCTCCAAGTACGTGCAGTTCGAGGACTACAGCACGGAGGAACTGGTCACCATCGTCTCCCGGCACGCCGCCACGTCCGGTTACGAGTGCGGCACCGACACCCTCGCGGCGCTGCGCGCCCATGTGGACGCGATTCCCCGGGACCGCTCGTTCGGCAACGCCCGGCTCGCCCGCCAGTTGCTGGAGTCCATGATGACGAGTCAGGCCCGTCGGCTGGGCGGGGTCCTGACGCCCAGTCTCGACGACCTCACGACGCTGCTCCCCGAGGATCTGGCGCCCGAGAGCCGTCCCGCAGGGCACCGGACCACCCGGTGAGACGGCACCGAGCCACCCCGTGAAGCGGAAAGCGCCCGCCGGATGACCGATCCGGCGGGCGCTCGCGTCTCTCAGACAGGCGTCACACGGTGAACCGCACGGCTTCGAGCCAGAAGCCCTTGTCCAGGGTGCCGCCGAAGATGTAGTTGTTCTTGGTCTCGGGGGTGTCGCACGCCTTGCCCTGCCATCCACGGTCACGGAGGTGCACGGTCTGGCAGATCGTGCCCTTGGCCCCGTTCACGCTGATGGCGAAACCGGCCATGTTCGGGGCCGAGTCCGAGGCCGTCCCGATGGTCAGATTGACGCCGACGGCCACGCCCCTCCACTTCGTCCCGGCCCATCCGGTGCCCTGGATGTACGGAGTGGCGTCCACGCGCTTGGTACCGGTCACAGCGATGTTGAGGGCCTTGATGGGCCGGTTCTGGCCCTCCGTGCCCGCCGTGGCGCCGTCGCACTGCGTGCCCTGCCAGCCCATGCCCGCCACGTAGGCCCGGTAGCAGACGTGTTTGCCCGGGTTGCGGTCGGCCAGTTGCAGAACCGCGTACGCCGCGGTGCCGACCGCGGGCCCGGCCGGCTGACGCTGTGTCGAGCCGGAGTTGGTGGTCGTCGTCGTGCCGGACGTCTTCTGCGTCGACTTCTTCGGTGCCGACGTCTTCGGTGTCTTCGGTGTCTTCGGTGCGCTGACGACCGGGGCCTCGGGCAGGGCCGGCACCACACCGGCCGCGGCGTCGTCCGTGCCCGCCCCGGCGACGGTCTTCGTCTTCTCGCTCGCCTTCTCGCTCGCTTTCCCGCCCGGCGTCGCGGAGGCATTCCCGCTCGCGTCCGACGGGGGTGAGGCCGGGGCGTACTCGCCCTGCGGCGCGCCCTGTTGGTCGTCCCCGAGGACGGCGTCCGTCGCGGACACCGCGGCCTTGTCCTTCTTCTCGTCGGAGCCGCCCGTGAGCAGGATCAGCAGCGGCACCACGAGCAGGATCGAGCCCGCGATGGCCGCGGCGGCGAGCAGCGGCTTCTTCGGATTTCCGGACGGCGGTTCACCGTCCCCGCGCGCGGCCGCCTCGCCGGACGCCCCGAACCCGCCGGCCCCCGCCGCGGCCGACGCCACCTGGGTACGCCCACGTCCCACCGCTTCCGGCTGTGCGGCCGGTGCGGCGGCCGGTGCGGCGGCCGGTGCGGCGGCCGGTGCGGGGCTCGCTTCCGCTTCCCCCGCCGCGGTCGTCCCGCTCGTGGTGACGGGCGCCCCGATGCCCGCCGCTCCCCCCGAGGCGGTGTCCGGTCGCGACGGGGACGCCTCCCCGCTTCCGCTCTGCCCGCTCTCGCCCCGGGCCGCACCGGCGGCCGGTGGCACGGCGGGCGCCAGCGCCTGCCGCGGATCGGCCCGCGCTGACCCGAGCGCGAACGCCCTGCGCACGGACGTCCCGCCGGCGGCGGCCGGAGGTTCCGTACTCCCGGCAGCGGGAGAACCCCCCGACGACTCGTCCGGGGAGGATCGGTTCTGACGAATTGCCATCATTGTCCTTTGGCGTCGTAGGTGAACTGCGATACGGTCCCGCGGCTGCCGGGGAGTGGTCCCGGAGCATCCGCCGGGCTATCCGCCATGGCCCACGGGTCCTGTGCAGCGATCCGGCCAGTGCCGCTCCTCGGCCACGGGAAGGTCCTTGGCGATCGCCTCTTCGAGGTGGGCGAGCGCCTTGAGGTCCGCCTGGCCGAACTCCCGCGCGCCGTCCAGGTGTTCCTGGGCGGTCGCGTTGCCGGCCAGCTCACGCAGCAGCACCACGGGGACTCCCCCGGGCACCGTGCGTACCCCCAGCACCCGGAAAGCGGTCCCCGGCACGAAGACGATCTCGTCGAACGCCTCCGGGGATCCGGCCGAGCGGTCGAGCAGTTGACGCGCCTTGCGCCCGGTGGAGGACCAGATCGCGTAGCGCACGCCGGCCCCGGCGGGAAGCGCCGAGGGCCTGGCCAGAGCGCTCAGCGGCCCCGGCTCCTCCAGGAGGGCACCGACCGCCGGCTCGGGCCCGGTCGCGTCCCCTCCGCGCAACGCCACACCCCGGTAGGACGGCAGGCGCCGCAGTGCGGACGCCAGGCACCCGGCGTAGGGCAGCAGGCGCCCCTCCCCCGTGCGGATGTCGCGGATCAGCTCGCGATGGTGCAACGGCCCTTCCTCGGTGGTGAGATAGGCGTGCGCGGCGACGAGGTCGATCCTCGCCGCCTCCAGTTCCTGGCCGCGCAGTGCGGGCATCCGCGTGAGCACGCGGGAGACGGCGGCGGCATGCCGCTCCCAGACGGCTGCGGCGAGGTCACGGAACGCCGCCTGCTCGGCCGCTCCGCTGACGTGTCCCGGGCCGAACGGAAGACGCACGGCTCGCGTCGCGGACGACCGGGCCGGCTCCGGAGCCGGCACGTGAGGTGCCGGGCCGGGCTTCGCCGGCTCTCCGCCTCCTGCACGACGGGACGCCTCACCGGGCACCCCACTGGCGGACGGGCGTGCCGACGCACCGGCCGACGCTTCGTCGCCGGTCACCGGATCTCGCGACGGGGGGCCCGCGATCGATGTATCGCCAAGGACGCTCGCCGACGTGCCCGTGCCCGCACCGCCCGCCGACTCGCGCTCAGGCGCCTCGGCCTCCCCCGAACCACCGGGTGACGGACCGTCGGGCGAGGGGGCGGACACGTACGCCGGTGCCTCCGCGACGGGACGGCGGCCGGGCGGCGTACGTCCGGCGGGGGCCGGAAGTGACCCCGGTTCCCGTGCGACGGGCCGAACCGCCACCGAGGTACTCCCGGTCCCGGCCGTGGTGCCCAGCGGCCCGGACGAGGACACGTGCCGCACGGGAGGTGTCACCCGTCCCAAAACCGCCCTGTGCTCGCCCGATGCCGTGGCGGACCTCGTGACGGCGCTCTCCTCTGCGTTCTCCTCGGCTGGCTCCTCCCGCGCGGCGGGCGGCGAGACCTCCGTGGCCCTGCCGGTGGGGGGCGGCACGGGCGGGCGCGGCCCCGCACCGGCTCCGGGGCTCGCGAGCGCCGGGCCGCCGACGGTGACATAGCGGATGCCCAGTACCCCGTGTTCGGCCGCCAGCCTGCGCAGTCGGCCCTCCTCGGTGGTGAGCCTGCCGCGCACCAGCAGCGTCGTCCTCGCCCGGGCCCCGGCATCGAGGCCGCCCAGGAGCAGGTCGAGCGCGGGCCACAGCGAGGCGTCCAGCGGCTGTCCCGGCACCCCCAGTTCGATGGCACAGGTGTCCGGGTCCACGGCCGGCCCCGCGAGCGAAGGGCGGGGACCGTCCCGTTCCCACAGGGCGAGTCCGGCCCGCGTCACCGTGGCCTGCCAGCGGTCTGTCAGCCGTACGGTGCCTGGTTCCGTGCCCGCGGCGAGCCGGTCGGGCAGGTGGCTCTCGACCAGACGGGGGGCTGGAGTTCGCCCCAGCGCGTCGGCGGGCCCGCAGGCCACGGAGGACACGAAGGGCTGCCAGCTCGGTGTCCCGTCGGTGCCCACCAGGGTCGGCCGCGGGGTTGCTCCGGGCGGCGCGTGGTCGGGGAGCAGGGGCAGGCCCGTGAGCACTTCCACCTCGCCGCCCAGCATGTCGGCGACCGACTGGCCGAGGCCCAGCAGGTCACGGCGGCCCCCGGGGGCGAGCCGGACCCGGGACCGCTGCGCCACCGGCAGCGCCGCGAGCACGGCGGCCACCTCGTCGGCCGCGACGTTCTCCGCCCGGAGAGCACCGACCAGCACGGCGGGATGCTCGGAGTCGACGGGCACCGCGAAGCACAGATCGTCGGGGTGGGGTCCGGGGGCATCGGCCGGACGCATCAGCACGCCCGCCGGTATCTGGTCCACCACACAGCCGCCCGGCGTGTGCGAGGGCACCCGGCCCAGCGCCTCCTGCCACCCGGGGGCGGGGGCACGCGGGCCCAGTCTGCGGGGTGCCTCACCGGGCGCGAAGTGCCACCATCCGCACCCGGGCCGGGAGTCTCCGTACACGAAGAGCACACCGCCGGGGGTGACCAGGACCGTTCCGTCCGGAGCGGTCACCTCCAGTCCCCAGGCGTCGGCGATCCTGCGGGCCACGCAGGGCTGGCCCGGCCGGTCGTCGCCGGCCCCGGACATCACGAGCCGGATCCGGGTGATGTCCTTCGCGCGAAGGGAGTCGAGCAGAGCCCCCAGCCGGGACCAGTGGCCGGCGTCGGGCCCGCCGGCGTCGGCGGAGCCGACCATCACCGTGACGACGTCCTCGTCGACGCTGACGGCACGGGCCACCTCGGCCAGGGTGGCCATCGGGAAGGAGTCGTCCTCCACCGAGCGCACGAGGAGCACGCCGTCGATGTCCTCGACGGGCGGGGTACCGCCGGTCCCCCGGTGTACGACTCCGCCCGGATCTCCGACCGGGTGCCGGGGGCCGCCCGGCGCGGCGGGAGGCCCGCCGCCCCGGCGGGAGAAGAGGGACGGCCAGCGGCTCACGCGTCCGCCCCCCGTGCCGCGCCGTCGTCCGCCGCGGTCACCGCGTCGCGTACGGAGTCGAGTTCCAGGGTCATGCTGACCGGGCCGGAGGGGTTGAGGTAGAGCGCGTGCCCCTCGGGAACCCGCGGCACGAGGTCGTCGACCCTGACCAGTTCGAAGGCGAAACGGCCGACGGTGTGCAGAAACACCGGCGAGGTGAAGAGCGGGACGACCGGGGTTCCGTCCGGGGTCGCGGCGCTCAGCGGGTCGCCGCCGGGTCCGGTGAGAACGGCCACCTCACGGCCGAGCAGCGCCTGTGTCACCGCCTCGCCGGGGCCGTAGCCGGTCGCGGCGAGCTGGATGGCCCGGTCCACCTCGTCCTCCGGTTCGGGCCAGCCGCGCGCACCGGGGGACGGCCGGTAGTCAGGGTTGTCCTGCCACTCCTCGATCTCGCCGTCCAGCCCCGACCGCCATCGGCCGGCCAGCGCCCACTCGGGGGGATCCCCTTCGCCGGACCACATCGGATCGACCATCCCCAGCCAGTGGTCCGGGGCGAGCCTGCCGGCCTCGCGGATCTCGTCGGGAACCGGCGGCAGTTCTACGCCCGCGCCCTCGGCGCCCTGCTGGGTCATCGCTTTCCTCACTCGGTGGATACGTGGCTGGTCGATCACATGAGGCCCCGGGCCCGAGCGGCGAACGGAATCCGGTGGGAGAACGGCCGGGAGATGCCGCATGGCGATCTCACGTGGCCGTTTCCACCACGCAGGCGTCCCTCGCCCGGTTCGTGCCGTCCTGGCCGTCGGACCAGAGGAGGCGGCGTGCGGTCGTCGCGTCCGTGACGACACCGGTGAGGAGCCCGCTCCTGAGGGCGGTGCGGATGGCCTCGGCGCTCCGCGGGCCGCCCGAGACGGCGATCAGCTCCGGAATACCGCGGAGCTGGGCGGCGCTCACCGCGATCGTGCGCGCGTTCACCGCCGTGGGAATCACGTTGCCGGCCGCGTCAAGGACATGGCCGCACACCTCGGCGCACGCCCCGAGCTCCCCGTACGTCGCGCGCTCCCGCTCCGTCAGGGCGTCGTACAGCGGCGAGGCCGCGGCTTCCCACGCGCCGATGCCGACGACCGCCTTGGTGACCCCGCCGAAACGGTTCAGCGTCTCGGCGATGGCCGGCTGGCTCCTGAGGATCGAGGCCGTCGGCGCGTCCGGCAGGAGGAACGGCGCGTAGAGGGGAAAGGCCTGGCCGCCGCCGGCCGCGGCGGTACGGCGGACCGCGGTCACCGCGGCGTTGTGCGCCAGGTCCGGTCCGTGTACTCCGGTCAGCTGGACCACCTCGCAGGAAGGCAGCCGGGTGACCGCCTCCCCGAGCGCCTCGGCCGCACGGCTTCCGTCCAGGCCCAGGACGTCCGTCTCCTCGGCGATCTCCGAGACGAGCTGCGCGGCCGCCGTTCCGAGCCAGCGGCCGGCCTGGCGCGTGTCCCCCGGGGCCGGCGCGGCGGCTTCCCCGCGGGTCAGGTTGACGACGACGGCGTGCCGCAGTCCGAAGCGCTCGGCCAGGGCCCGCGAGAGCGAGGCGTCGATCTCGGCCGGGACGGTGATGTCGATCCGTACGATGTTGTGGGCGACAGCGGCGTCGAGGAGACGGGCGACCCTGAACCGGCTGATGTCGAATTCCCTGGCGATCTCCACCTTCGACTGGTTCTCGAGGTAGAAGCGTCTGGCCACGGAGGCGGCGAGGAGCTTGTCGACCGGCGCGGCGGAAGCCTGGGCCTCCGCGTACTCGTCCTCGCCGCTGTCGTTCCGCTGCGCTCGCATCAGCCGGTCCCGATCGGGGCGGCGGTCCGGCCCGCCCCCTGGGGACAGAGGGTCTCCGTCCGGGAAACACGCCGTCCGGCACGCATGCCCGGCGCACTGTCCGCTGTCAACACGTCGCTCCTTCGTCACGGTCTCACGTCACCGTGGGAAAACTCCGGCCCCGCAGGCATCGGTTCGTCGCCACCGCGCCCCTGAGTGCCGGAGGCAGCGATGGCTCCGTACAGCGGATGGCCGCGCCCCGGCGTGGATGTAGGAGGCCGGGCACGGGCCGAGCGGTTCTCGACCGGGCACGGCGCAGGCCGGCATGCCCGGAAACCGTCACTGCCGGACCTGGGTCACAGCATAGGAACCATCCGTGGACCATGACCGCTCCGGCGGGCACCACTGCCCGCGAGGACAGTGGATCCTGCCCGACCGCCCACACACACGTGCAAGGTGCTGTACCGGAAGGCAAGGAACGGACCGCGCCGTTTCCCGCCGTGCGCCGTCACGTCAGAATCGACGGACGGTGCGGATGTGACAACGCGGCACCTCATCCGTCGTACCGGAACGCGGCCCGAGGTCCGCACCGGAATCCGCACCGAGAGGATCTGCCCGTGGCACGGCGGCAAAGGGAACAGGCCGACATCGAGGTGATGAAGGCGTCCCTCCTGCGCTTCGAGAACGCGTTGGGCAGGACCAGACGGGTGACCACCAGCATGAGAGAACAGGCGAACACGCTCGGGGGCGGCTGGACAGGTGCCGCCGCCGGGGACTTCACCGCTGCCCTCAACGCCTGGCTGGACGACTGCGCCACCGTCCAGAGGCAGTTGGAGATCGTCACCGAGAGCATCAGAAAGAGCACCGGCGAACACATGCGGGCGCGCACCGGCCCCGTCGAGCCGGTGGAAGGGAAGGAGACAGGATGACCCCGTGCCGGGCGAGCCTGGAGGAGATGGCGTTCGTCGCCGGAGAGATGACCGCCATCACCCGGCAGTTGGCCGGGGCACTCCTGTACCTGGACGACGACGCCAGGCAGCATTTCGACGGCTGGACGGACGACGCGAACGAGGCCTACGCATGCGCCAAGGCCAGGTGGGACGCCGCGGCGGCGGCCATGCGGCAGCAGGCGGCGCGGGCCTCCCAGTCGCTCGGGCCGATCACCGAGTACCACCTCAGCGGTGAGAAGTACGGTGTCAGCTTCGAGGAGGCCTGACGGGCCACGGGGCGAGGCCGATCGGCTGTTCCCGGATCGACGAGATCCGCCGCACCGCCAAGTGCTGGGGGGTGTCGGCATCGTGGCCGACACGACCCGGGCCTCGGTCGGTGCCGGTGACCTCAGCGGTGAACCGGCTGAACCGCCTGCGGAGATGACCCCGCGTGTTCCGGCCCGAGTGGCGGATCCCCTGCCGTGCCTGCCGGTTCACCGTCCGCGCGGCCCGTCACAGCCGTACAGGACAGCCGTCAGTCCCCGCTGTCTCCGCGCGGCCCGCTGTCCGGCACCAGGCCCTGCCGGGCAAGGCTGCCGTCCAGCCAGGCCGCGGCCAGTTCCACGCGGGAGCGGCAGCCGGTCCGCTGGAACAGCCGTGTCAGCCGCTGTTCCACGGTCTTCTCGCTGCACGCCAGCCGGGCGGCGATCTGCCGGTTGGTGGAGCCGTCGCTCACCATGGCGATCACGCGCACGTCCGGCTCGCTGAGCCCTTCCCTGGCCGTACGACGCCTGGGGAGCGACACGTTCCGCCGCCGCGCCGCCGCGCCGAGCAGGCTGCGCACGGGCGGCCCCATGTCCAGGGCGTGCGCGCTCCGCGTCGCCTCGGCCAGCCACCGCAGGGGGTCGTCGCCGACGTCCGTCAGGCACTGGCAGCAGTCCACGCTCAAGGGGAGGTCGACCCGCTGCCGCACCAATCGGTACGCGGCCAGCGCGCTCTCCGCGTCGCCGTGCACCATCCCGCGCCCCACGAGCACCGCCTCGTACGTCATGGGCGAGGCAGCCTCCTCGTGCAGTGTCTCCAAGTACTCCAGAGTCTCCCGCGGCGCCTCTCGGTCGTTCCCCCGCACCGTGATCGACAGGATCCGCAGCACCACCCTGTCGACACCCGCGAGCAGTCCGTTCTCCCGAGCCCGCCGCACGTCGCGCCATGCCTGGGCCAAGGCCTCGTCCGAGTCTCCCGACCAGTACCGGATCCCCAGCCGCACCCGGGCCACCAGCGGATGGCCGACGGAGTCGGGGATCAGGTCCAGCCACTCGCGGGCGCGGCCGTACTCCCCGCGCATCAGCTGGATCTCGGCTGCCAGCGCCCGGGCCAGGTGTCCGACACCGGCCGCGCCGTCGGACCGGCCCCGCGTCTCGATCCGGCGGGCACACGACAGGGCGCTGTCCCACCGCCCCGTCAGATAGTCGCGCACCAGGGCGTGGTACCGCACGGCCGTGCTCTCTCCCAGTCCGACGTACCGCTCACCGAGCACGGCCTGGAGAGCGCCCGCCAGATCCCCGTACGCGGCGGCGTTCCGCAGCCTGTCCAGGTCCGCTTCGCCGGGAGGGTTCCGCGCCATCCGCTGCCGGGCACGCGCGAACTCGCCACCGCTGCCCACAGCGGCGGCCAGCAGCCGTACTTCCCCGGGTGACGGGACCGGCCCGGAGCCGCACGCGTCGTCAGCCGGCCCGGACCGGAACGTCATCGGGGTGACCGGGCCGATCCCGTACGCTCCGCCGAGCGCCGCCAGCCCGGCGGCAGCAGGCATCTGTTCGAGCGCCGCACGGTAGCGGGGATCGGCGTCGTCACCGTACGGGGACCGGTGTTCGTGGAGCGCGGACAGGGTCCACGCCCGGGTGACCCATTCCAGAGCGCCCCTGTCCTCGCCGTGCGGGCCGTCGAGGCAGGCGAGCAGCGGCTCCCCGAGGGCGAGTACACCGAGGTGGTCGGGGTGCCGCAGGCTCAGGGTGGCGGACTCGCGCAGCGCGCCGGGTGTTCCGGTGTCGTGCGGCGGCAGCCGCCGCGACGCCGGGTGGTCACCGTGGACGGCCCGGGGCAGGCCGGGCTCGGCACCGCCTTGGAAGGCGGGCGGCGGCAGCGCGAGAGCGCCGTCCGGTGCCGGGCCCGCCGCTGCCCCGTGGCCGTCCGGCCACGCCCGCCCAACGCCCGGCCGATCGGCCGGTGTTCCGGTGATCGTGGCGTACGGCGGCCACGGGCCCCCGGGATCGGGCAGCGTCCGCAGCGCCGCCGCGAGCGCCGGAACGGCGAACGCTGTCCGGCCGTCCGGGTCGACGGTCACGACCCGGTCCCTGACCAGGCCGTCCACCCTACGACCGACGGCTTCGACCGGCCCGTCCGACGACTTCGCGTCACCCGGGTCGAGCAACCCGTCCGACGCCTGCACGCCACCCGGATCCAACCACCCGCCCGACAACCGCACACCACCTGGATCGAGCGACCCGTCCGACGCCCGAACGCCACCCGGATCGAGCGACCCGCCCGACAGCCGCACGCCACGCAGTTCGTCGAGCCGAAGCCCGCCCTGGCCTGCCAGTCGGGCGAGGGTGACCGCCGTCGCGACCGTGTCGGCATCCGGTGGCGCGTCCGGCCAGCCGAGCCGGCCCAGCTCCGCGACGTCCGCCGTGAGCCGCAACCCGCCCTCCGGCACGGCCAGGCAGACCTGGCCGTCGAGTTCGAGCAGGCCGCCGCACTCCTTCAGCGAGGCGACAACCGACAGCACGGCCCCCGGGCTCCCCGCCAGCGGGCCCAGCGCTCGCGACACCGCCGTCACCAGGTCGGGTTCGACGGGGCGGCCCAGCCGCCGCACGACGAGCGCGCCGACGTCGGCCGGCGACAGCGGCCGCAGTTCGAGCACCCGGTCCGCCGCCGCGAGCAGCTGCGCTCCGGTGATCTGCCCCGGGCTCATCGGCCGGCCGGCCATCACCACCGGCACTCCAGCGGGGCGGAACACGCGCAGCAGCAGCCCCAGGGCCGAGGCCGTCCGCGCCGGCATCCGCTGGGCGTTGTCGAGGACCAGGGCGAAGGGGACGTGATGGGCGGCGTCCGCCAGTACCTCCCCCAGGGTCGACAGCAGGGCCACCTCGGCGCCCGGGCCGGCGGTTCGCAGTTGCACCCGGCGTACGGCGGTGACGCGCACCGGGAGCCGGCCGTCGTGGATCTTTGCGAGTACTCCGCAGACGGCGTCCGCGAGGGCGTCCGCGCCCGCCGGGCCCTCGGCGGCCTCCCAGCCGAGCCGCAGGACCTTGGCGCCCTTCTGGACCACCGTCCGGCGCGCCTGCTCCACCACGGCGGTCTTGCCGGTTCCGGCCCCACCGGTGACGAGTACGGTCCGCGCCTCGGCACCGGTCGTACGCAACGCCTCGGCCACGTCCCCGACTTCGCCGTCCCTGGCGACAAGAGGCGAACGGTCCTGCTGCACGACGACTCCTCGTTGGCCCCGTTCTCCGCACTCCGAACCGGCCGCACGGACTGCGGAGTTCGGCCCGATGTCCCGGGCGGATCACCTGTTTTGCCGCCGGGTTCGCCATGATGGCAGGTGTGAGAACCGACCGGGCCGCCCGGTCGGACCGAGGCGAACGCCGCCCGGTACACGGGTCGTCGAAGGTTGTGGTGAGGACAGTGGCTGCCCGGACAGACGCCGAGTTGGTCCTGGGCGGCACGGCCGCGCGTTTCGACCGGACGGGCGCGCGCCTGTTCGGCCGGGAACGGGAGTCGGACGCGATCGACCGCGGCCTCCGCGATCCGGACGGGCCGCGTCTGGTCCTGGTCCGGGGCGAACGGGGCGTCGGGCGCAGCGCGTTCACACGTGCCGCCGCCGAGCGACTGCGCGCGGAAGGGATCACGGTCCTGGGGGTGGACTGCGTTCCCGGTGACGGCGAACGCCCGCTGCTCCTGGCGCTGCGCCTGGTCATGGCTCTGGAGGAGCACCGGTCCGGCGCGGCGAGGCGGCGGTCGGCGCGCCAGGCTGCCGTGGAGGCGCTGTCCGCCGTACAGCGGGGCGACCGCGCGGCGCTGGCCGAGGTGGTCGTCGGCGCTCTGACGCAGCCCACCCCCGCGACCGTGGTCGTCGAGGACGCCCAGCATGCCGACGCCGAATCCCTCGCCCTGCTCGGCGAGGCCGACCTCCGCCGGGTGCCGCCCGGCACCAGGCTGATGGTCACGGCGCTCCAGCACACCGGGCCGGACCGTACGGAGCCGTCTTCAGAGTCGGGCCGCGCCCTGGCACAGCTGGCTGGCAACCGCGCGGCACACACGATCGTGCTGCCGCGCCTCGGGCCCAAGGACGTCACCGCCGCGGTGGCAGAGCGGTTGCGGGCGACGCCCGATGCCGGCCTCGCACGGCGGGCCCACCGACTGAGCCACGGGATCCCCGGGGCACTCGACGCCCTGCTCGTCCAGTGGGCCGACCGGGACGAGATACGCGTGGTCGACAGGCAGGCCTTCCTGGCCCTCGGTGCGCCGGTACCGGTGCTGCCGGACGGTGACCGGTACGTCGAGGCGCTGCGGGCTCTGGGGGAGCCCTGCTGGACGGTGGCCGCGGCGCTGAGCATCCTGTGGCCGCTCGGCCGGCCGGCCGAGGAGTGGGTCGCGGCCTCGACCGAGCTGTCCGCCGAGGCCGTCCACGACGGCATCCGCACGCTGGTGGACGAGGGCGTCGTGGACGAACTGCCCGGGCAGGGCGGCGGCGCGGTGCGCGGCTGGACGTTCCGCGTACCGCTGATGGCACACGCCCTGCGGGAACGGCTGGGTCCGCTGGAGCGCGGTCGTCTGTCCGCCGCCGCGGTGGAAGCGCTGTGGGCGGGCGGGGCCCCGGAAGATCCACCCGGCCGACAGGACCTCCGGCCTCCGCCGGTGGCGGCGATCCTCGCCGAGGCGGACGCGAAGACCTATCTCCCGGACCGGATCGCCGACGCGGGCGTCCTGGTCGACCGCGAACGCGCGGTGACGGAACTGACGACTGCCGCGAGAGCGCTGTATCCCGACCACGAGCGCCGGGGGATGGTGCGGTGGCACCTGAGAGCCGTCCGCCTCATCGAGGAACCGATCGCGCGCGACCTCGCGATACTGCGGTGCGGCCAGGCCGCCTTCGGCTGCGGTGACTACCGGACGGCCCGGGCAGCGGCCGGGCGGATCGTGTTCGACCCGGCCGAGGGCCTCGACCCGCTGGCGCTCTACGAGGCCGCCACCCTCCTGGTGGCGTCGGCGGGCATCGAGAGGGACTGGCCGGCACTGGACCGGATGGGCACCGCGGCATGGTGGGACGGACTGCGCCTGCCCGCCATGGCCGCCGTGTCCGGCCGCGTCCAGGCCCTGTGGCAGTTGGAGAAGTGGCAGGAGGCACTGACCCTGCTGTCGCAGACCGAACCGGTGTGGCAGTCCACCCCTGACAGCCGGGCGTTGCTGGAGTTGTTCCTCAATGTCGCGGAGTTCGTGCTGGGCCGGCCGGATCGGCTCACGCGCGCACTGGCCCTGCCGGAGGTGCCGGGCCTGAGCCGGGACAAGGTGTTCGCGAGGAGCGTCGCGCAGCTCGACCTGCTGCTCGGCATCGGCGACCTGCGAGGGGCGACGTCCCTGCTGTCCGCCCGGGAGCTGACACCCGAGCTGCTGCCCGAGTCCAGCCGGTTCCTCCTGCATCACCTCCAGGGGCAGTGGGACGAGGCGCTCGCACTGGCCCGGCGGCTCATGGTCAACGGCGGGGTGCTGACCGCGGTACCCACGCACCATCTGCTCCCGGCCCGGACGGCGGCCGTCCTCCTCGCGCAGGGGCGCACCACCAGCGCGGACCGCCTGGTCAGCAGCGTGCGCGGGCGGGTGAGCGGACCGCTCGAACACTTCCTGGACCATGCCGCAGCCGAAGTGCGGCGGACCCTCGGCGATCTCGGCCGGGCCGAGGAGACACTGCGGCGCGGCCTTCGCGCGGCCCAGGAGCGTGGATCCGTCTACGGCACCGACGAGTTGTGGGCCTCTCTCGCCGAGGTGCACGTGGCAGCGGGACACACCGGTCGGGCGGCGGCCTGTCTGGAGCGCCTCGATCTGTTGGCCGAGCAGATGAACAGCGGACGGACACGGCTGCTGTACCTGCTGACGTCCGGCAGACTCCGGCCGGACTCCGCGGCTGCCGGCAAACACCTGGCCGAAGCGGTCGAGCTGGCCCGCTCACGCAGTCAGCCGTTCGAAACGGCGGTCACGCTCCTGGCCGCGGTGCGCGCGAACGCGGGCCCGGCGACGCTGCTGCGCGAGGCGTACGAACTGTTCGGCGAGACGGGTGCCGCGCTGTGGCGTTTCCACACCCGGTCCGCGATGCGCGAGGCAGGCGTTGTCGTACCCGGTCGCAAGCAGGCCACGGCGGAGAACGACCACCTGCTGGGCATCCTGCTGGCGGAGGGCCTCACCAACCGCCAGATCTCCCACGTACTGCGGCTCAGCGAGGACGCGGTCGCGAACCGTCTGTCCAGGCTGTTCGCACGCACCGGCATGCTCTCCCGCACCGAGGTCGTGTCAGCCGTGCTCACGGGCAGTCCGCTCACTCCGGACAGCCGCTGACCTCCCCACACGCCGGTCCGACCGCTCGTGCCAGATTCCCCTGTCATTAACGGACGAAGGGCCTCCGGGACCGAGCCGGGGCAACCTCACATGCCACGATCAGCTCCTGAACCACATGAACCACTTCGAGTTCCCGATTGGGGAGCCAGTGCCTCAGCAGGTACTCACAGACACTGTGCGCGTGGCGATCCACGCGTCCGACCCCATCATCCGCGCCGGGCTGGCCAGTTGCCTCCGGGACGACCGTCGCGTTGACGAGGTCCCGCCGGACAGGCTCCATGAGGCCCACGTCGTCGTGGTCGCCGTGGACAATGCCGACGTCTCCACTCTCGACCTGCTGCGCGGCCTGAGCGACAAGCCCGACGTGCGTTTCGCGCTGGTGGTGGGGAGGCAGTGGCAGACCGACATCGCGGCAGCGGTCGACCTCGGGGTCCGTGCCGTGCTCTGGCGGAACTCCTTCACCCCCGCGAACTTCATCCGCACCCTGCTCTCCCTCGCGGAGGGCGGTGGCAGCCTCCCGCCCACCCTCCAGGGCACTCTGATGCAACAGATCCAGTGGGTCCAACGGGAGGTCCTCGCCCCCCGAAGCCTGGCGGCATCGGGGATCGCCCCGCGCGAGGCGGACGTGCTGCGCCTGGTCGCCGAGGGCAAGGAGTTCGCGGAGATCGCGACGAAGCTCTCGTACTCCGAACGCACCGTCAAATACATCCTCCACGGCGTGATGAAGCGCATGCAGCTGCGCAACCGCGCCCACGCCGTCTCCTACGCCATACGCGCCGGCCTCATCTGACCCGCGGGCCCACCGCGCCCCGCAACCGCCGGATGCCCCGGCCTCGTCGTCGGCAGTGCGGTCGGCCGGGCGTCCAGGTTGTCCGTCACACAACGGTCCCGGACGCCCTGTCCGCGTTCCGGTACGCACCGTCTGCATGCGCGATGACTCGTCCGAGGCAGGGGCCGGGGGACGTCGTCGTACGATGCCCAGCGTGACGCCCGACGACGACGCTCCGCTGCTCGCGGACCTCATGCCGTGGTCCGTCGCACCGCCACGGCTTGGCCGGGGGTGGCCGGCGGCCCCCGACGCGGCATCCCTGAAGGCACGCTGGGACGCCCTGCTGAAGGCCGAAGGACCGGACCGCGAAACCCTGTTCGAGCCGACGCGCTCCCGCACCCCGCACTCGGCGGTCGGACAGCTGCCCGGCCGGGCCGGTGGCACGGAGAAGCTCACCCGTGCCACCGGCCCCTGTGCGGAGCCGGTACGGGTCCTTCGGGCGCCCTTCGACGAGCAGTGGCTGATCCCGGACCACCGGCTGATCGACGCGGCGCGTCCGGAGTTGTGGCGGGTGGCGGACGAACGGCAGGTGTTCGTCGTCGAGGCGGCGACCGCGCCGGCCGACTCCGGCGGGCCCCCGCTGCTCGCCTCGGGTCTGCTGCCGCTGGTCCGCCCGGGCCGGGTCCGCCCGCTCTACCGGCGGCCCGGCGGCGCCGAACCCAACCTGGCCCCGGGCCTGTTGGATCACCTCGCCGGCCGTCTCGGCCATCGCCCCGACCCGCTCGACGTCCTCGCCTGGACCCTGGCCGCCGTACGCCCGGGGCTCGCCGTCCCGCTCACCGCGGACCCCGAACTCTGGTCCCGGGGCGTCGAGTTGGGCTGCCGGGTGCTGTGGCTGATGCGACGGGACGGAGAGCGGCCCAAGCTGCCCGGCGGACGGCGCCCGTATGTGCGAGCGCCGCTGCCCTCCCGCCCGGTCACCGTCCACTACGACCGCGACGAGGAAACCCTCCGGGTCGACGACGACGGCCGGATCTCGCCGGTGCCGCCCGAGGCCTGGGACTTCGAGGTGGGCGGGGTACGGGTGCTTGAGCAGTGGCTGGCGGTGCGGGTGGGGGGTGCGGCCGAGCCCGGCACATTGGAGGCCATCCGGCCCACGACCTGGCCGCAGCCCTGGACCTCCGAGCTGCTGGAACTGATCACAGTACTGGCCCTGCTGGCGGAACTGCGCCCGCAGCAGGCCGAGTCGACGGTGACGGACCCGATCACGGCGACGGAGCTGCGGGAGTCCGGCGTACTCCCCGTTCCGGACACGGCACGTCGGCCGGCGTCGGTTCTGGACCACCACGAGGAGGGCCCGGAAGGCCAGTTCACGCTGCTCTGACCGACCCGGCAGGGGTGCGGGGCGTGACATCGCGCGACTCCGCCGCGTGGGCGCACTCAGCCACGACGGACCCGCACCCGACAGTCAGCCCCGCTGCGCGAACCCATCAAGCACCCGCAGAAGCATCCGCTCGAACACCGCCTCCAGGTCGATCGGCCCCGCGTCCTCCAGGAACGCCGCCGCCATCCGCGGGTACGCCCCGCTCGCCACCTGCCCCCCGAGATACCCGGTCCGCATCGCGCTCTCCTGCTCCTCCGACCACGGCAGGGACCGCGCCCGCTCGGCCGTCGCCAACTCGTTGCCGACGTACGTGGTCACCAGGCCGTTGAGCATCGCGATCAGCTCGAACTTCGTGCCGTAGGGGGCGTCGAACGAGTCGAGGCAGGTCAGACAGTGTTCGAGATAGCGCAGGGCGTTGGGGCTGAAGCCGTAGACCGGGGACATCAGCCGCAGTAGCCAGGGATGGCGGTACATGAGGGCGCGTGTCTGGTGGGCCACCCGGAGCATGTCGGCGCGCCAGTCGCCCGACGGCTCCCACAGTTCGTGCTCACCGCTGATGGCGTCAACCATCAGCTCGTACAGGTCCTCCTTGCGGGGGACATAGTTGTAGAGCGACATCGTGCCGCAGCCGAGTTCGGCCGCGACGTGCCGCATCGAGGCCGCGTCGAGCCCCTCCGCGTCCGCGATCCGCACCGCGGCAGCCGCGATGTCGGCGCGGCTGTACGCAGCCTTTGGACCCCGGCCCGCACGTTCGGGACGCGTCCAGATCACTTCGGGTACGGCGGCTCGGCCGGCCATTGATCATCACCTCGACCACCCATCGTAGTTACGTACGCCGTACGTAATGCGCTACGGTCGCCGCATGACTACTACGTACGCTGTACTTAGTGATGGGTTGGAGAAGTCTTTCGGCGAGGTCCATGCCGTGCGCGGGCTGGACCTGGCCGTGGCCGAGGGGTCCGTGTGCGGGCTGCTGGGGCCGAACGGCGCGGGCAAGACCACGGCCGTGCGGCTGCTCACCACACTGCTGCGGTCGGACGCGGGCTCGGCCCGCGTCGCAGGGCACGACCTCGTACGGGAGCCGGCTGCCGTCCGGCGCCGGATCGGTGTCACGGGGCAGTACGCGTCGGTGGACGGGGACCTCACCGGCCGCGAGAACCTACGGCTGTTCGCCCGGCTGCACCGGCTCAAGGGGCCGGCCGTGCGCGCCGACGACCTGCTCGACCGCTTCGGGCTGACGGAGGCCGCCGACCGGCCCGCGTCCACCTACTCGGGCGGGATGCGCCGCCGCCTCGACCTCGCGGCGAGCCTGGTGAAACGGCCCGAGGTGCTCTTCCTCGACGAGCCCACGACGGGACTCGACCCCGCTGCCCGCAACCAGATCTGGGCGGCGGTGCGCGGGTTGAAGGACGAGGGTACGACTGTCCTCCTGACCACCCAGTATCTGGAGGAGGCCGACCAACTCGCCGACGACATCGCCCTCGTGGAGCACGGCCGGGTCGCCCACACCGGATCTCCCGCCCAGCTCAAGGCGCTCATCGGCTCATACGCCGAGGTCATGGTCGCCGATACCGGCGCGCTGCTGGGTGCGGCCGGGATCCTCGCCCAAGTCGCCGGTTCCACACCGGTGTTGGACCGCCACCGGCTCACAGTCGGCGCGGTCACCACCGACCCGACGGTCACCCTTCCCCGGCTGGTGCGCGAACTCGACGCCGCGGGCGTGGCGTTGCTCGACGTGAGTCTGCGCCCGCCGACCCTTGACGACGTGTTCCTCCGACTGACGGAGCGTAAGGAGCTTGCAGCGTGAGCACATTGGCCTCCCGCCCCTCCAAGGCTTCCGCGACCACCGCGATCTCCGCCCTGGCGTACGACGGAACAGCCATGCTGAGCCGGCATCTGCGGCGACTGCGGCACAACCCGGGGCTGCTGATCCTCACGCAGTCCATGCCGATCACCATGCTGCTGTTCTTCGGTTACGTCTTCGGCAGCGCCCTCGCGATACCCGGCGAGGACTACCGGGCCTTCCTGGTACCGGGGTTGCTGGTGGCGACCGCCGCCAACGGCATCATGACGGGGATGTTCCAGGCGGCCCAGGACACCCACCGGGGCGTGATGGACCGGCTCCGTACGCTGCCGATCAGCCGGGCCGCCGTACCGCTGGGTCAGGCTCTCGCCGACCTCGTGGTCACCGCCGCGGGGACGGTGCCCTTGCTCCTCGTGGGGCTCGCGGTGGGGTGGCGGATCGAGGGGTCGGCGCTGCGGGCGCTGGGTGCGGTGGGGTTGTTGCTGCTCTTCCGGTTCGCGACGACGTGGATCGGGATCTACCTCGGGCTGCTCTCCCGGAGCGAGGAGGCGGCCGGTCAGCTGGGCGGGGCGACCTTCCTTCTGCCGCTGCTGTCGAACGCGTACATCCCGACGGACGGTCTGCCGGGCTGGCTGCGGATCCTGGCCGAGTGGAACCCGATCAGCGCGGTCGCCACGGCGATGCGGAGCCTGTTCGGGAACGCGCCGGTCCCGGGGGACGGCGCGTGGCCGGTCGTCCACCCTGTCGCCGGGTCGCTGGCGTGGTGTGTGGTGCTGATCGTGGTGTTCCTGCCGCTTGCCGTACGGCGGTACGCGGAGGGCGAGGGGTGAGCTTTCCACCCACCCGTATCCGGCGCGGGCCCGGGCATCTCAGCTGGGCCGGGCCATTCCGGGGTTGAGGACGAGGCCCGTTCAGGGCCGCAGGGAGTCTGGGGGGGCGCAGCCCCCAGGTTCAGGAGGGGACGGGTAGGGGCGGCGGGGGCGAAAACCCGACATGATCGCCCGCATGGAACCCCTCCCCCTCACCAGCCTCACCGTCGTCACCCTGGAACAGGCCGTCGCCGCCCCCTTCGCCACCCGCCAGCTCGCCGACCTCGGCGCCCGCGTCATCAAGGTCGAGCGGGTCGACGGCGGCGACTTCGCGCGGGCGTACGACACCGCCGCGCACGGTCTCGCCTCGCACTTCGTGTGGTGCAACCGAGGGAAGGAGTCCCTCGCCCTCGACGTGAAGGACCCCCGAGGGCTCGCCGTCGTCCAGCGGCTGATCGCGGACGCCGACGTGTTCGTGCAGAACCTCGCCCAGGGCGCCGCCGCCCGCCTCGGCCTCGACGCGGCCACCCTCTGCGCCGCGCACCCCCGGCTGATCGCCGTGGACATCTCGGGATACGGGCCGTCGGGACCGTACGCCGGCAAGCGGGCCTACGACATGCTCGTGCAGTGCGAGGCCGGGCTGGTGTCGGTGACCGGGACGCCCGAGCAGCCGGTCAAGGCCGGGATTCCGGCGGCGGACATCGCGGCCGGCATGTACGCGTTCTCCGGGGTGCTGGCGGCGCTCGTACGGCGGGGCGTGACCGGGCGGGGCGGACCGGTGGAGGTGTCCATGCTGGACGCGCTCGCCGAGTGGATGGGGCACCCCCTCCACCACGCGATGCACGACGGCACTCCCCCGGCGCGCACCGGTCTCGCGCACGCTGTCATCGCCCCGTACGACGCCTACGCGACGGCGGACGGCGGGCGGGTGCTGCTGTCGGTGCAGAACGACCGGGAGTGGCAGCGGCTGGCCGAACAGGTGCTGGGGCGGCCCGAGTTGGGGTCCGATCCGGGGTACGCGACGAACGCGGCGCGGGTCGGGAACCGGGAGCGGACCGACGCCCACGTGGCCGCGGCCCTCGGCGCGCTGGAGGCCGACGAGGCCCTGGCGCGGCTGGAGGGGGCCGGGATCGCGTGCGCGCGGCTCAGGGACGTACAGGAGGTGGCGGAGCATCCGCAGCTCGCGGCCCGGGACCGGTGGCGGGAGGTGGGGTCACCGGTGGGGCCGTTGCGCGCGCTGCTGCCCCCGATCACCCTGCCGGGCGGCGGCGAGGCGCGGATGGGCGATGTGCCCGCACTCGGGGAGCACACCGAAGCACTGCTGCGTGCCGTGGGGATGACGGGCGAGGAGATCGCAGCACTGCGCCGGGACGGTGTGGTCGCCTGAGTACGGGCAGGGAACGACGGGGCGAACGACCGGACGGTGGACCGGAGTCGGTGGTGAACCGTGGACGGCGTGGGGACGCCGACACGGTCCGCTCAGCGCCCGCCGAACAGGGTGCGGCTCAGACGGCGCAGCGGGGCGAAGAGCGAGAGCCTGCTGACCCGCGCGCCAAGATCGCTGCGCTGCTTCACGGTGTCCCGTGAGGTGAGTTCGCGCATCAGCGAGGTCGCCTCCGCCGTCTCACGCTGAGGGACGGCGGGTCCCGACAGCACCGAGAGATGGCGGTCGAGGCGCGCCTTGGTGGCGCCGCTCCCGCACGTGATCGCAGGGACGCGCGCCCTGCTGTGCATCGTTATCTGTTCCATGTCACTCCCCACCCGTACGAGTCCACCCGGCCCGGGCAGGTTAACCCTATCGCTCCCCCGGGGCACTCGTGTATCTCGGTCACAGGATTCACCTTCCCCACAAGGGTGTTGATGATTACTCTCCGAATCCAACCGATTCCAGGGCGAGTTGGACAACTGGTGCGCTGGTGGGCTGCTCTGAGCCCCCGTCGGGTTCAACGGTCACAGCGAGTGATGTGGCCGACTTGTCGAGACCGGTAGCGACCAAGGGCGTGTCGCCCTTGAAGAGTCCCAGGGAGCGCGGTTGCACATCAGGGCGCATGAGCCACAGTTGGTGCACGCGGTCGCTCGGCAGCTCCCCGTACCCACTGAGGGTCACGACCGCGCGCCCCTCGGACGCGGAGGCGATCGCGGTGATCCCCTGGCCCCGCGCGTCCCGGTCGGCGGTCGCCCGCGCGTCGGGAGCCGACAGAACGTCGGCAATCTCACGTGCCTGGGCCTGCGCGGCTTCCAGTTTGTCCTGGGTCTGCGTGTTCTGCACGGCGAACAGCGCGGCGACGACGAGGGCGGCTGCCGCCGTGAGCGTGGCCAGCGGGGCGAACATGGGGCGCATGCGGGGCGCACGGCGGACCGGTGGCGGCGGTTCGGTGCCCCACACGTGCGCCGGCAACTGATGGCTCCGCCTGCGGGGCGCTTCGGCGGAGCGGCCGGGGGCGCGCGCCGGGGAGTGGCCCGGTGACTCCTGCGGAGTCGCGCGTACGGCGGACAGGACCCGGTCGCGCATGGCGAACGGAGGCTGCGCGGCCGTGGACCAGGCCAGCCGGACCGCGTCCTCGGACAGCAGGCGCACCTCGGCGGTACAGGCGTCGCAGCGGGACAGGTGTTTCTCGAAGCGGCGCCGCTCGTCGGGGTCGAGGGCGTCGAGGGCGTAGGGGGCGGCGAGCGAATGGAGATCCTCGCGGCGGAACAGTCTGCCGAGCATGCTCATGCGACGCCTCCCAGGCATTCGCGCAGTCGGGTCAGGCCGTCGCGCATCCTTGTCTTCACCGTGCCCAGCGGGAGCGAGAGCCGCTCCGCCACTTCACGGTACGTATAGCCCTCGTAGTAGGCGAGGGTGACCGACTGGCGTTGCAGGGTGGTCAGCCGGTCCAGGCAGCGGCGCACCCATTCGCGTTCCATGCCGGCCTCGACCTCTTCGGCCACGTGGTCGAAGGCGGGCCGGTGGGAGCGCTGGGCCTCGCGCTGCTCGCGTTCACCGGCCGCACGGGCGCTGCGCACCCGGTCGACGGCCCGGCGGTGCGCGAGCGTGAGTATCCAGGACAGGGCGCTGCCCTTCCTGGGATCGAACCGCGGTGAGGAGCGCCAGAGTTCGAGCAGGACCTCCTGGGACACCTCCTCCGACTGCGCCGGGTCCCGCACCACGCGCCGCACCAGCCCGAACACCGGCCCGGACACGATCCCGTACAGCTCTTCGAAGGCCTTCTGGTCGCCCCCGGCCACGAGCACCAGAAGCTCGTCCGCTCCCACCCGCGTCCCCTCTCTATGGCCGCACACGGCCCCTCCCCGCTCCATCACGCTTGTCACCGTCACCTTAGGCATTCGAAGCGAACCCGGCTTCGGATGGGTACGGATCTGCTGCCCTCGAATCGCGGGTCGGTCGCGTCCCAAACGTTTTCAAGAAAATTTTCAGATTCGACCAATCCGCCTCGGGGAGGGCTCCGAATCCCCGTCGTCAGGCAAGTTGACACGGTGAGGACGGACGGCATGACGACAACCATCTCCAAGGGCGGCGCGCGGCGCAGGAGCATCGCGACCCTCATTTGTGGCGCGCTGGCCACCGGGGGGCTCGCGGCCGCCGGCGTCACCGCGCTCGTACCGGGTACGGCTACCGCTTCCAGCCACCGCGAGGCTCCGCTGATCTCGGGCACGCCCCAGTACGACAACACGGACGTGTACGCGTTCGTGAGCCCGGACAAGGCCGACACGACGACGATCGTCGCGAACTGGATCCCGTTCGAGGAGCCGGCCGGCGGCCCGAACTTCTTCCAGTTCGCGGAGGACGCCCAGTACGACCTCCACATCGACAACAACGGTGACGCGCAGGGCGACCTCCTGTTCCGCTACACCTTCAAGACGCATGTGAAGAACAAGAAGACGTTCCTGTACAACACGGGCGCGGTGGAGAGCCTGGACGACAAGGACCTCAACATCACGCAGACGTACGACATCGAGCTGATCAAGCTCAAGAACCAGTACGTCCAGTCGAAGACGAAGATCGCCGACGATGTTCCGGTCGCTCCGTCGAACGTCGGCAAGGCGTCGATGCCGGACTACGCAAAGCTGCGCAACCAGGCCATCCACAAGCTGACGAACGGTTCGACGACGTTCGCCGGCCAGGCCGACGACCCGTTCTTCCTCGACCTGCGCGTCTTCGACCTGCTGTACGGCGGGAACCTCTCCGAGGTCGGCAACGACACGCTCAAGGGCTACAACGTCAACTCGATCGCGCTCCAGGTGCCGACGCACATGATCGTGGAGTCGTCGAAGCAGCCGATCGTCGGTATCTGGTCGACGACCCAGCGCAAGAACGCCCGCGGTAACTTCGCGCAGGTCTCGCGACTGGGCATGCCGCTGGTCAACGAGGTCGTCAACCCGATCGGTGACAAGGACAAGTTCAACGCGTCCTCGCCGTGGGAGGACGCCCAGTTCCTGAAGAACGTGACCAACCCCGAGCTGCCGAAGCTCATCGAGGCGATCTACAAGATCCCTGCGCCCGCCGAGCCGCGCAACGACCTCGTGGACGTCTTCCTCAAGGGTGTGAAGGGTCTCAACCAGCCGCCGTACGTGACTCCGTCGGAGCAGCTGCGTCTCAACACCTCGATCGCTCCGGCCAAGAAGCCGAAGCGGCTCGGTGTGCTCGACGGCGACAACGCGGGCTTCCCGAACGGCCGCCGCCTGACGGACGACGTGATCGACGCCTCGCTCCAGGTCGTCGAGGGTGAACTGCTCGGCGCGAAGAACGACCTCGGCGACGCGGTCGACAAGAACGACAAGAAGTTCGAGAACTACTTCCCGTACGTGGCTCTGCCGACCGAGGGTTCGCGTGGCCCTCTGGCCAAGGGCACGACCGGCACCAATGACGTCCGCAGCCAGCTCGGCGACGCGCTGCAGCCCGCCGGCACCTCCGGTGGCACCGACACCGTGCTGATCGCCGGTTCGGCGGCGGCCGGTGCGGCCGGGTTCCTGCTGATCACCGCCGGTGTCGTGTGGTGGCGCCGGAACATGGGGAACCGGGCGTACTGACCCGCGGTCCGTTCCCACCCCCACCAACTGGCGCGGCCCGTTTCCATCCCCACGGCGCGGGCCGCGCCGCACTCCCGTCGGCTCCCGGCCCCACCCGGGTGGTCGGCCCCCGCTTCCCCCGCAGATGACCCGCCCAGGAACCTTGAGGAGAGGGCATGCCCCCGCGTACGAACGACAACGCACCGGACCGCGAGCAGGCGCCGCAGGCGCCGCTCCCGCGACCGGGCCGTGAGCTCGGCAGCCGGCCGACCGACACGGCGGGGGCGCCCGGGAACCTCGGCACGGAGGGTGCCGCGGGCACCGGTGAACACACCGGCGCGGCGCTGCCCGGCCAGGGCGGGACGGACATCGGCGCCCCCACGGACACGGACGCGCCTGGCCTGAGCGAACCGGCCGGCTCCGCCGAGACGGACAAGTCCGGACCGAGCGCCGGTCCCACGGGCGCGTCGCGCCCCGTGTCGGCCGCCGAGCGGAACAGCTCCGAGCAGCCTTCCGGAGCCCTCACCGCGTCCAGCGACGATCACTCCGACGTACGGGCTTTCCCCGTGCCGGAACCGACCGGCACCACGCCGGCCGGCACACCCGCGGGAACACCCTCGGCGGCCACGGCCGAGACCGACAAGTCCGGGCCGGGCGCCGCGGCCCTTGCCGGGTCCAGCACCGGTCGCTCCTCCGTGACGGATGCCGAGGGCGCGGCGGCTCCCCGGGAGACCCTGGCGGCCCAAGCCGCTCCGGAGACCCGGAAGGCACCGGAAACCGACGTCGCGGCCAGCACCCGCGAGTCATTCGCCGCCTCGACCACCGACGCCTCGCCCGAGAGGGCGGGCGGCATGGCTGCCGAGCACACACCGGATGTCTCCCCCGACCAGTCGTCCCCCTCCCCCGGTACCGGTGCCCCCGCCTCCGACCCCGACGAGCGGGTCGCCGCGGTTCGGCGGCTCGGGGAGTCGTCGCGCCGGTGGCGGGCGGTCCAACTCGGTGCCTGTGCCGCCGCGTTGGCGGTGGCGTTCTCCGCCGGGGCCATGGTGCTGGGGGCCGTTCGGGACGGAGGCGGGACCACCACGGTCGCGTCGGCGTCGGCCGCGATGTCTCCCGCGCTGCTCGCGACCGGGGACATCGACGCGAGCATCGCCTCGCTCCAGGCCCATCTCCGGGCACAGCCCAGGGACTTCGGCAGCTGGGCCACTCTCGGGCTCGCGTATGTCGAGCAGGCCCGCACCAAGGGCGATCCTTCCCGGTACCCGCAGGCCCAGCAGGCCCTGAACCGGTCCCTGGAGCTGAAGCCCGACAACGATCCCGCTCTCGCCGGGCGCGCCGCCCTCGCCGCCGCCCGCCATGACTTTCCCGGCGCCCTCACATACGCGGACCAGGCCCTCGCGCAGAACCCCTACAGCGAGCGCGCCCTGTCCACCCGTATCGACGCCCTGGTCGAACTCGGGCGCTACGACGAGGCGTTGAAGGCCACCGACGAGGCCGACGCCAAGCGGCCCGGGGTGCCTGTCTTCACCCGGTTCGCGTACGTGCGTGAGCTGCGCGGCGAGGTCACCACCGCCCGGCGTGTGCTGGAGCAGGCGCTCGGCTCCGCCGCCTCCCGCGGGGACATCGCGTACGTGGCCACCGCTCTGGGGCAACTCGCCTGGAACCAGGGCGAGTACAAGTCCGCCCTGGAGTACTTCGCCCGCGCCCTGGCCGCCGACGACGCCTACCTTCCGGCGCTCGAAGGCCGCGCCCGCGCCCAGTTCGCCGACGGCGACCTGGCCGGTGCGATCAAGGGCTTGGAGGACGTCGTCTCCCGCTATCCACTGCCCGGCCCGCTCGTCGAACTCGGCGAGCTGTACGAAGTGCGGGGCGGTGATGGCGACTTGGCCAAGGCACGCGCCCAGTACGCGCTCGTCAACGCCTGGACGGCCATCGCCCGCGCCAACGGCGTCAACGCCGACCTGGACACCGCACTCGCCGCCGCCGACCACGGCGACCGGAAGTCGGCGCTGCGCGCGGCCCGCGCAGAGTGGGACCGCCGCGAGACCGTACACACGGCCGACGCCCTCGCGTGGGCGCTGCACGCCAACGGCCAGGACGAGGAAGCGCTCCCGTACGCCCGCCGCGCCACCGCGACCGGCTATCGCAGCGCCTCCTTCCTCTACCACCGCGGCATGATCGAGCAGGCCACGGGCCACGCGAAGGAAGCCCGCGCCTCGCTCTCCGCCGCCCTCGAACTCAACCCCGGTTTCTCCCCGTTGGGCGCCCGCAAGGCCCGTACGGCTCTCAAGTCCCTGGAGGCGGCGAAGTGAAGTCCCGTCGTTCGGCCGCCGCCGGTGCCGCCGTGTTCACGGCCGCCTGCGCGCTGGTGCTGGTTCCCGCCTCGGCCGCGAGCGCGCATCCGCTCGGCAACTTCACGGTCAACCGGTACGACGGTCTCGTCGTGGCCCCCGGGCAGCTGCGGGTCGCCCATGTCGAGGACCTCGCCGAGATCCCGGCGACCCAGGCCAAGCCCGACATCGAGAAGCTGGGCCTGACCGACTGGGCCGGGCAGCGGTGCGCGACAGCAGCGCGGGGGAGCAGGGTCACCGTCTCGGGCCGGGCCGTCACGCTGTCCGTCGGCAGTGCCAAGGCGAGCGAGCGGCCCGGACAGGCCGGCCTCGACACCCTGCGGGTGGAGTGCGAACTGACGGCCGCCCTCCCCGAGGTCGCCGAAGGGGACACCGTCGCCCTCGGCTTCCACAGCGCGGGCAGCGAGTCCGGGCCGGGCTGGCGGGAGATCACCGCGCGCGGCGACCGGATGACGCTCGCCGAGTCCGACGTACCGCAGAAGTCGATCTCCGGTGAACTGACCAGCTACCCGCAGGAGTTGCTCTCCTCCCCGGCCGACACCGCGACGGCCGTCCTCCAGGTGGGCGCCGGCGGCCCGGCCCTCACCGAGGGCGGCGAGCAGGCGGCACCGGCGTCCTCCGTCCTGCCGCGCGGCGCCGACCGGTGGACGCGCGCCCTGGACTCCCTGGTGGCCCGGCACGACCTCACGGTCGGCTTCGCCGCGCTGGCCCTGGTCATCGCGGTCTTCCTCGGCGCCATGCACGCGCTCGCCCCGGGCCACGGCAAGACCCTGATGGCGGCCACGGCAGCCGCCAGGGGTGGCAAGGCCCGTCTGCGCGACGTGATGCCGCTGGCCACCTCGGTGACGGTCACCCACACGCTGGGCGTGGTCGCCCTGGGCCTGCTGGTGACGGCCGGTTCGGCGGCGGCCCCCTCGGTGGTGGCCTGGCTGGGCGTGGCGAGCGGTGTGCTGGTGACGGGCGCGGGCCTGACCCTCACCCGGCGGGCCTGGCGCCGGCGCGCACACGAGCGCTCACACCTCGCCGCCGATGCGCACCCCCATGCGCACCCTCATCCGCACGACCACGGTCATTCCCACGACCCCGGCCACGGCCACTCCCACGGCGACGAGCACTCCCACGGTCACGGTCACTCCCACGATCACGAGCACCCCCACAGCCACACCCACGCCGCCGACAAGGCACCGGAACGCCAACTGGTCCTCGCCCACGCGTCACACGCCCACGCGGACACCTCAGCAACACCCGCACCCGCCTCAGCTCCCGCACATGTGCACGACCACGGGCATGAGCACGATCAGGGCCACACCCACAAGCCCCACGACCGCAAGCACCAGCACCAGCACGACCGCACCACCCTCGAACACACCCACGGCGGCTTCACCCACACGCATGACATCGCGCCCACCCTGCGAGGCACGATCCTGCTCGGGTTCGCCGGTGGGCTGGTGCCGAGTCCGTCGGCCGTGGTCGTGCTGGTCGGGGCCGCCGCGCTGGGCAAGGCGTGGTTCGGGTTCCTGCTCGTGCTGGCGTACGGGGTCGGGCTCGCGCTCACCCTCACGGGGGCCGGGTTCCTCGTCGTGAGGCTGGGGAGTGGGGCGAACCGGCTGCTGGACCGGCGTCCGGCGCTGGCCGGCGGGCCGGTGGTCGCACTCGTTCGGCGTACCGCGCCGCTGGCGTCCGCGTTCCTCGTCGTCGTATTGGGTACCGGATTGGTGCTCCAGGGAGCGGCAGCCGCCTTCGGCTGAGCTACTTTTGGGAAGAAATCAGGCGGAGAACAGAAAACCGGCGTGCAACAAGACGGATCCATGAACGCGTGGCCGCGATGGAGGGACGTCCGTGTCCGAAGAACCGGGCAGTGAACGTGTGATCGCGGGACGCTACCGGCTGCTCTCACCGCTCGGCGAGGGCGGTATGGGCACGGTGTGGCTGGCCCGCGACGAGGTGCTGCACCGCGAGGTCGCCGTCAAGGAGACGCGCGCGCCCTCCAGACTGCCGACCTCCGAGACCGAACGGATGTACGCCCGACTGGAGCGCGAGGCCTGGGCCGCGGCCCGCGTCTCCCACCGGAACGTCGTGACGGTGTACGACGTGGCGACCGACGGTGGCCGGCCCTGGATCGTCATGGAGGTGGTCCGCGGACTGTCGCTCGCCGATCAGCTGGACGCCGAGGGGCCGCTGTCCCCGCAACGGGCGGCGCACATCGGCGCCGAGGTGCTCTCCGCGCTGCGGGCCGCGCACGAGGCCGGAGTGCTGCACCGGGACGTGAAGCCGGGCAACGTGCTGCTGTCCAACGACGGCCGGGTGGTGCTCACCGACTTCGGGATCGCGACGGTCGAGGGCAGTTCGGCCCTCACCATGACGGGCGAGCTCATCGGCTCCCCCGAATTCCTCGCTCCAGAGCGGGCGTTGGGGCGTACCCCCGGCCCGGAGTCCGACCTGTGGTCGCTGGGCGTGCTGCTGTACGCGGCGGTCGAGGGCAACTCCCCCTTCCGGCAGAACACCCCGCTCAGCACCCTGCGCGCCATCGTGGACGAGGAGTTGCCGCCGCCGCTCAGGGCGGGGCCGCTGACGCCCGTCATCGAGGGGTTGCTGCGCAAGGATCCGGCCGAACGTCTCTCCGCCGAGCGGGCCGAGCACGATCTGCGGATCATCGGAGCGGGAGGGACCCTGCGCGCGGACGACGTCCAGCCGGGCCCGTACCCGCCGACGACCGCGGCGGCCTTCCCGCAGTATCCGACGACGACCCCTGGGCCGATGCCCGTTCCCACGGCGGGGACCCGGCCCGTACCGCCTTCCGCGGACACGCGCCCGACCACCCGCCCGGCCGGACCTGATCGCAACCGCCGGGCGGCCGTCGTCCTGGTCGCCGGCCTCGCCGCCGTCGCACTGGCGGTCGCCGGACTGACGTACGCGCTGCTGAACCGCGACAACGGCGGGGACGACACCGGTGCCGACGCCGGCAGCAGCACGCAACAGAGCAATGCCGGTACGGGCGGGGCGAGTTCGCCGAAGAACAGTCCCAGCGACTCCGGCGAGGAGAAGAGCCCCACCCCGAGCAGCAGTGACAGCGGCAGGACCTCACAGCCGGCGCAGACCGTCGAGGTCCATGTCGCCGGTGAGGGCACCGACTACTCGGGACCTTGCCCGCCGCCCCAGGCCCAGGCGCCCGCCTTCACGGCGACGTTCACGGTGGGCAACGTGCCCACGAAGGTCTCCTACCGGTGGGTGACGGAGACGGGCGAGGCGCCGGAGCAGGGGTGGCGGACGCTGTCGTTCTCGGCGGACGGCGGGAAGACCAAGGACACCAAGGTCTTCGTGACGACGTACGACGAGAGCGGGACGATCGAGAACGCGATCGGGGTGGAGGTCCGCGACCCGGTGAACGTGAAGTCGAACTCCGTGCAGTTCTCCGTGGCGTGCGAGAAGGAGACCCCGACGGACGAGGTCTCCTCTCCCACTGCCACTCCCTCCGGTACGCCCTGAACCGGCGCCGGTCAGGCGGCGCTGGTGAACGCCGGCAGATAGCCGCCCGACTGGCCGGCGGCCGTCGGGTGGTACGACTCTCCGATGCTGAGCAGGTTGAGGCTGTGCAGCCACGAGCTGCCCGAGCAGATCTCGTGACCGGTGAAGGCCGACTTGACGTCACCGAAGGTGAAGCCGTGGTCGGCTGCCCTCTTGGCGAGTGCGCTGTTCAGGTATTCGGACGCGCTGTTGATCGCGGACCGCTTGGCCTCGGAGAGCCCGAGACAGGCCTGGCCGAGCTTGTAGAAGCGCGGGTAGCCCAGGACGACCACATGGGCGGCGGGCGCCCGGGAACTGATGGCGCTGTACACGGTGTCGAGCTGACCGGGGAGCGTCGAGTCGACGTACGCCCTCGCGGTGTTGATGCGGGCGACGCAGGAGCTGTCGGACTGGAGCACACAGGTCGTCATGACGTCGGCGAAGCCCGCGTCGTTGCCGCCGACGCTGATCGAGACGAGTCCCGTGGAGGAGCTGAGCGGGGCCAGCTGATTCGCCAGAACATCACCCGTTCGAGCGCCCGAGCAGGCGGTGAAGTTGAAGCTTGAGGGTGAATGGGCGGCGGCCCAGAGGTACGGGTACGCCTTCGTGCTGCGCTTGCAGTCGCCGCTGGAGCCGATGTAGCTGCCCGCGCCGACCCCCGAGGAGTAGGAGTCACCGAGGGCCACATAGCCGGTGGGGGCGGCGAGTTGGGACGCCTGCGCCGACGCGGCCCCGGTGAGGGCGATGCCGGCGGCGAGGAGGAGCGAGATCATGTATGACGTGATTCGGGAATGTCTCATGAAACCTCCATTAGCAGGATCTCTGCCACAACGTTCGTATCAACTACGCGTGTTGACCGGAAGTGTCCATGCCAAGACTTTTGCATCCCTAAAGGGCCCGACCACCCCCGCCCACGTTGCGTTCGATTACCTGTTCATGACATGCATGTGACAAGCCGTCCAACCTCTTGAGTAACTCCCGTTCATCACCGAGTCTTTACTTCGGCCCGGACGGAACGCGACGCTCCGGGCTGTGTCCGCACCAGCGGGCACCCCCCACAGACGCGCCCCACCCAGGCGTGTGCTGCCTAAGAGGAGGACTCCCTCGTCATGGCACAACTGCGCAGCAGGAAGATCAGGACCGCCGCGACCACCGTCGTCGCAGCCGCCGCTCTCGTCGGCGGATTCACCGCACTCCCCGCCCAGGCAGCCCCGGCCCCCGCCGAGGGCAAGGTGCTGGCCGCCGGCTCCCCCACAGCCGTCAAGGACAGCTACATCGTCACGCTCAAGAAGACGGCGGGCCTCAAGTCCGCGTCGAGCGCCGGCAAGAGCCTGATCAAGGAGTACGGCGGCACGGTGAAGAAGACGTTCAGCACCGCGCTGAACGGTTACTCGGCCACCCTCTCCGCCGCCGAGGCCCGCAGACTCGCGGCCGACCCCTCGGTGGCCTCGGTCGAGCAGAACCAGACGGTGCACCTCGACGCCACGCAGCCCAGCGCCCCGTGGGGCCTGGACCGCATCGACCAGGCGGCGCTTCCCCTGTCCGGCACCTACACCTACCCGGACACGGCGGGCGCCGGCGTGACGGCCTACGTCATCGACACCGGCGTACGCATCACGCACTCCCAGATCAGCGGCCGGGCCACCAACGGCTACGACGCCGTGGACGGCGACACCGTCGCGCAGGACGGCAACGGCCACGGCACGCACGTGGCCACCACCATCGCGGGCTCGACCTACGGTGTGGCCAAGGCCGCGAAGATCGTGGCGGTCCGCGTGCTCAACAACGCCGGTTCCGGCACCACGGCCGGTGTCGTCGCGGGCATCGACTGGGTGACCGCGAACCACAGCGGCCCCTCCGTCGCCAACATGTCGCTCGGCGGCGGCGCCTCCACCGCTCTCGACACGGCTGTCGCCAACTCCATAGCCAGCGGCGTGACCTACGCGGTGGCGGCCGGCAACAGCAGCGCCAACGCCTCCTCGTACTCTCCGGCCCGCGTCGCCTCGGCGATCACGGTCGGCGCCACCACCAGCACGGACGCCCGGGCCAGCTACTCCAACTACGGCTCGGTCCTGGACATCTTCGCCCCGGGTTCCTCGATCACGGCGGGCTGGTACACCAGCGACACCGCGACCAACACGATCTCGGGTACGTCGATGGCCACTCCGCACGTCGCGGGTGCGGCGGCCGTCTACCTCGCGGGTCACACCTCGGCCACCCCGGCCCAGGTCGCCACCGCCCTCACGAGCGGCGCCACCACCGGTGTGGTCACCAGCCCGGGCAGCGGCTCCCCGAACCGCCTGCTGAAGCTCGTCCCGTAACACCCGTCCCGCATCGGTAACCCGCCCTACCTGAACGGCAGTTCCCCGGAGGCAGCCGGCGCCTCCGGGGAACTCGTTCGTTCACCCCCTCGTCCCCCTCCGGGAAACGTCGTGTACGCATTCGGGGAACGCCTCGCAGAAGCTCCGCGTCTTGACTCGCCCGTCCCGCTGCGCGACATTGAAGCCCGGCATCCGGCGCGTCGGGGGGCAAAGTCGCCAATGCAGACCATACGCATCAAGCCACCTTCGTCAGGGAGCGGATCGGACGACGGTGAGCCGTCGGAACAGAGGCCCGGAAAGGACCTGTTGCCGCTGCTCGCAGGCGTGGCCGTGGCCGTCGCGGCCATCGGCGCCGTCCTCGCGCTGACCGACACCGCCTCACCGCTGCGCGGCCCCCTCACCCTGTTCTTCCTCCTCGCCGCGCCGGCGGTCGCCGTGGGAGCCGCGCTGCGCGGACTGGAGCCGTTCGGCCGGATCGTGACATCGGTGGCGGCGGCGGTCGCACTCGATCTCCTGGTCGCCCAGGGCATGCTGGCGACGCACCGGTGGTCGATCCGCGGTGGTGTCGTGGCCGTGACCGTGATCAGCGCGCTGATCCTCCTGCTGGTACTGGCAGGGCGACAGCGCGGCCGTACGGCGAGAAGACGGACCCTCTGACGTGGCTGGTGACGTGGCTCGACATCTGACACCCGACGTGACCCTCACCGTGCACCGGCCCGGCGAACTGACCGCCGCGGACCGGGCCGCCTGGACGGCGCTGCAGGCCAAGGCGCATCTGCACGGCTCACCCGAACTGGCCAACCCGTTCCTGTCCCCGGAGTTCACGCTCGCGATCGGCCGCTGCAGACGCGGCGTACGCATCGCGGTGCTCCACGAGGGCGGGGAGCCCGCCGCGTTCTTCCCGTTCCAGAGATCAGCCGCCGGCGTCGGCCGGGCGATCGGGCTCGGTGTCTCCGACTCCCAGGGGCTGGTGCACCGCCCCGGATTCGACTGGGACGCACAGGAACTGCTGCGCGCCTGCGGGCTCTCGGTGTGGGAGTTCGACCATCTGGTGGGAGGCCAGGCGCCGTTCGAGGCCGGGGTCTCCGGCACCTTCCCGTCCCCGGTGATCGACGTCGACCAGGGGTACGAGACCTATCTGGCCGGACTCCGGACGCGCTCACCCAAGTTCACGCGCACGACGCTCGCCAAGGAGCGCAAACTCGGCCGGGACGCCGGTGAGATCCGCTACGTGCACGACGAGCGCGATCCCGAGGCGCTGACCAGGCTGATGGCCTGGAAGTCCGCCCAGTACCGCAGGACCGGACGCAGCGACCGGTTCGCGCACCCCTGGATCACCCGGCTGGCGCAGCAACTCTTCCACACCCGTTCCGACCCGTTCGCAGGCATCCTGTCGGTGCTCTACGCCGACGGGAAGCCGATCGCCGCCCACTTCGGGCTGCGCACGGAACGCGTACTCGCCTGCTGGTTCCCGGCCTACGACCCGGCGTACGCGAAGTACTCGCCGGGACTGATCCTGCATCTGCGGATGGCCGAGGCCGCCGCCGCCGACGGGATCGCGTACCTGGATCTGGGCCGCGGGCAGAAGGAGTACAAGGACTCCCTGAAGACACGTGAACTCCTCGTCTCCGAGGGGTGGGTGACACGTCGTCACCCGGTGGCGGCCGGACATCGCGCGCGGCGCGCTCCGGTCCGGGCGCTGCGCAATGTGGTGCTGTCGCGGCCGGAGCTCTTCGAGCCGGCGGACAGGGCGCTGAAACGGATGGGACAGCTCCGTTCCAGAAATCGATCAAAGTAGTTGCGTAACGGTCAAACCAACAAAAACGTGAGACCTCGTTCCAGGTCTTGCCATAAGGGCGCAATCGTCAATACCGTCATACATCTCACCCGCATCGGTACGTCGTCCTGTGACTCAGGGGAGGGCTCAGGGTCCACGACGGCCGTCGGAGCGGGACGCGGTAGGGGGGTGCCGTGCTCGGTGGACGTACGTCTCACCGGGCCGTGCCGCGAAACCGACCACCGGGTCATGGTGTTCGGTCAGCTTTGCCAGCTCACCCGGCATGTACCGAGACAGCCAGAGACCGATACGGAGAATCCATTCGGCATGCCGTGAGTGAGAACCCCCCTTTCGAACCGGACACATCACCGGGCCGCCCAGGGGCGGGCGGTCCACCGGACGAGAGGGACCAGACTCATGAGTTCCGTTCTGCGACCGGCGATACCGGGCCAGGAGCCCGCGATCGCCGACCGGCAACCGATCACGGCCGACGTGTACCGGCCGATCTCCTCCCACCTGGCGATCACGCCACCGGTGAGTGTGGTGATCCCCGCCATGAACGAGGCGGAGAACCTGCCGTACGTCTTCAAGACCCTGCCCGACTGGATCCACGAAGTGGTCCTGGTCGACGGCAACTCCACCGACGACACCGTCGGGGTCGCCCGCGACCTGTGGCCCGGCGTCAAGGTCGTCGAGCAGCGGGGCAAGGGCAAGGGGGATGCCCTGATCACCGGATTCGAGGCCTGCACCGGCGACATCATCGTGATGGTCGACGCGGACGGCTCCGCCGACGGCAACGAGATCGTGTCGTACGTCTCCGCGCTCGTCTCGGGCGCCGACTTCGCCAAGGGCTCCCGCTTCGCCAACGGCGGGGGCACCGACGACATGACGCCGATCCGCAAGCTCGGCAACTGGGCGCTGTGCACGGTCGTCAACAAGAAGTTCGGCGCCCGCTACACCGATCTCTGCTACGGCTACAACGCGTTCTGGCGGCACTGCCTCGACAAGATCGACCTCGACTGCACCGGGTTCGAGATCGAGACCCTGATCAACATCCGGGTGGTCAAGGCGGGGCTCAAGGTGCAGGAGATCCCGAGCCACGAGTACCTCCGCATCCACGGCGCGAGCAATCTGCGGGCCGTGCGCGACGGGCTGCGCGTCCTGCGGGTGATTCTCAAGGAGCGCTCCAACCGGCGTGCCCTGCGCAGCCGTTCACACTCCCGCATCCTCAGCGCGAGCCGGGGAGAGGTGTCTTGAACGAGCTCGGCGTCTCGGTTGTCGTCTGCGTCTACACCGAGGACCGCTGGGAGGACATCCTCGCGGCGGTCGCCTCGGTGCGGGCACAGTCGCGGCCGGCCCTGGAGACGCTCCTGGTCGTCGACCACAACCAGCCTCTCCTGGAGCGGCTGGCCAAGGAGTACAAGGAGACCGACGAGGTACGGGTGCTCGCCAACGCGGGGCCGCGCGGCCTGTCGGCCGGCCGCAACACCGGGATCGCCGCCTCGCACGGCGGGATCATCGCCTTCCTCGACGACGACGCCGTGGCCGAACGCGACTGGCTGCGCCACTTCTCCGAGGGGTACGCGGACCCCCAGGTGATGGCCGTCGGCGGCCGTACGATGCCGATCTGGGCGTCGGGCCGCCGGCCGGCCTGGTTCCCCGAGGAGTTCGACTGGGTGGTGGGCTGCACCTACAAGGGGCTGCCCGGGGGACGTGTCAGGGTCCGCAACGTGCTCGGCGGGAACGCCTCCTTCCGGCGTACGGCCTTCGACGCGGCCGGCGGTTTCGCCACCGGGATCGGACGGGACGGCGACAAGCGGCCGTTGGGCTGCGAGGAGACGGAGCTGTGCATCCGGCTCACCCGGGCCAGGCCCGACGCGGTACTGCTCATCGACGACCGTTCGGTGATCCATCACCGGGTGCCCGAGGTCCGCGAACACTTCGGGTACTTCCGCACCCGCACCTACGCCGAGGGCCTGTCGAAAGCGCTCGTCGCCCGAAGTGTGGGTGCGGACAAGGGACTTGAGTCCGAACGCCGGTACACCACCCGGGTCCTGCCCGCCGGGGTCGCGCGCGGTCTGCGCGACGCCCTGCTGGCCAGGCCGGGCGGCGCGGGCCGGGCGGGGGCGATCGTCGCCGGGGTGCTGACGGCGGCGGGCGGGTACGTCCTCGGAAGCCTGCGGGCGCGCCGGGGCGGGGCCACGTTCACGGTGGTGGAGATCGAGAGCGCGGTGCGGACCGAGGGAGGCAGCCCGCGATGACCGACGCACGCGTACCGATCCTCATGTACCACTCCGTCGCCACCGAGCCGAGCGAGGCGACCAGGACCCTGTCGGTGACACCGGAGGCGTTCGCCGAACAGCTGGCGTTGCTGGCCGAGCGAGGCTTCACCCCGCTCACCACCGCAGAGCTGGCGGCGAGTTGGCGATCCGGTCGCCCACTTCCCGCGCGTCCGCTGCTGATCACCTTCGACGACGGCTACGAGGGAGTGCACCGGCACGCGTTGCCGGTGCTCGCCAAGCACGGTTTCCCGGCCACACTGTTCGTGTCGACGGGCTGGCTCAGAGGCCCGTACGACACCGGGGGCGGCCTCGACACCATGCTCGACTGGGACCAGGTGCGCGAACTCGCGGGCAGCGGCGTCGAGATCGGCGGCCACAGCCACACGCACCCGGAGCTGGACCGGCTCGACGACGACGCGCTGCGCTTCGAGCTGACCCGCTGCCGGGACCTCGTCGCCGACCGGCTCGACGCCGTGCCGGCGTCGTTCGCCTACCCGTACGGCTACTCCAGCCGCCGGGTGCGGGAGGCGGTGCGGGCGGCCGGGTTCGCCCAGGCGCTCGCCGTCGGCAACGCTCTGGCACGCCGACAGCAGGGCCCGTACGCCCTGCGTCGGGTCACCGTGCGCCGCTCCACCGGTATCGAGGAGTTCACGCGGATGGCCGAAGGCCGGTCCGTCGCCCGTGACTTCGCCCGGGACCGTGCCCTCACCAAGGGGTACGCCGTGGTCCGCAGAGCACGTCAGGTCCGCCGGAAGGCCATCCGTTCCCGTGTCTGACACGACGACCACACCCGCGACCGAGGCCGCCGGGACGCCCGAGGCCGGGACACCCGAGCGGCGTCCTGGGCGGCGGCTGCGGCTACGGCTTCCCGGCCCGGGCAGCGGCGGGCGGGGCGGCAGCCAGCTGTTCCGCAACGCCTACGCGCTGATGCTCAACACCGGCATCTCCGCCGTGCTCGGGCTCGGCTTCTGGCTGGCCGCCGCCCGCTACTACTCCGAGTCGGCGGTCGGCCAGAGCTCCGCCGCGATCGCCGCCATGAAGCTCCTCGCCGGTCTCACGGCGGTGACGCTGACGGGCGCCCTGGCCCGCTTCATCCCGGTCGCGGGCCGCGCCACCGGACGGTTCATCTTCCGTACGTACGCGGGCAGTTCGGTGATCGTGGCACTGGCCGGCGGCCTCTTCCTGCTCACGCTGGACAGCTGGGGGCCGTCGTACCGGTTCCTGCACGGGCCGGTGCCCGCCCTCGGGTTCGTCGGCGCCGTCGTCCTGTGGAACCTGCTCACGCTCCAGGACGGGGTGCTGACCGGGCTGCGCAGCGCGCTGTGGGTGCCGGTCGGCAACACGGTGTTCTCGGCGGTCAAGCTGGCGCTGCTGGTCGCCTTCGCGGTGGCGATCCCGACGAGCGGTGTCTTCGTGTCGTGGGTCGCGGCGATCGCCGTGTCGGTACTGCCGCTCGGCTGGCTGGTCTTCCGGCGGCTGGTGCCCCGGCACGTCGCGGCGACCGCGGAACACGCCGAGGCGAAACCGCCGACGCCGAAGGAGGTCGGCCGGTTCCTGGCCGGCGACTACACGGGGTCGCTGTTCTCCCTCGCGGTGGTCTACCTGGTGCCGGTGATCGTCGCCTCGCAGGTCAGCTCCACCGACAACGCGTACTTCTACATCACCACCACCATCGGCGGCACCGTCAACCTGCTCGCCATCAACATGGGCGCCTCCCTGACCGTCGAGGGCTCGCACGATCCTGCCCGGCTGGCCGCCAACACCCGGGCCGCGCTCAGACGCATGGCACGGATCATGCTGCCGGTCGCGGCTGTGCTGTTCTTCGGCGCGCCCTGGATCCTGGGCGTCTTCGGCTCGGGCTACGCGGACGCGGCGACCCCGCTGCTGCGCTGGTTCGCGGTCGGCGCGGTGCTGCGGGTCGTCATGGAGACGTACTTCGCGGTGCTGCGCGCCCAGAGCCGCACCGGCCCACTCGCCTGGATGCAGGGCCTGTTGTGCGTCCTGGTGCTCGGTCTGACACTGCTGCTGCTCCCCCGGATGGGGCTGACCGGAGCGGGCGTCGCGGAGATCTCGTCCCTCGCGGTGATCGTCGCGCTCGCCGCGCCCAGGCTGTACCGCACGGTCATGGCGGCGCCGGCCGACGCGGTCCCCGAGGGCCCGGCACCGGACGGGGACCTCGCCGACCTGGGGGCGGGCTCCCGGGGGCGCGGGCAGGGTTGGGCACGTTCGCTGGACTCGGACACGCTCGCGCTCGGCGTCCGCCTCGACTTCGACCACCTGGAACGCCGCCCGGACGTCCGCCCGGGGCCGGGGACTCCGCCCACGGGGACTCCGGCGCCGCGCGCGGAGCACCGGCCGGCCTGGGCCCTGAAACAGGTGGGACCGGAAGCCGTGGAGCTGCCGGCGGAAGGCGGCCCCCGGAAGTCCGCCGTCCCAGCGCGCGTGGACGCCGAACTCGCACGCGCCGTACAGGCCTCCCTCGTACGGGAGTTGCGGAGCCCGCACGCCGCACCCGCCCCGCCGGCACCCCCTCCGCCCACCCTGCGCGCACGGCTGCTGCCCACTGGGCTCGGAGTGGTCCTCGGCGGTCTGCTGATCGCCGCGCTCCTTCTGTACTGGGTGCCCGCGTCCCGCCTCGGCGAGGCCGACCTGGACCGGATGGGCGGGCTCGGGCTGGTCTCCGTACTGCCGCTGCCGACGCTGATCGGGGCCGCACTGCTGGTCGTGGTGTTCACGTCGTTGCTGTGGGGGAACCGGGAGCACCGGACGCTGCTGGCTGTCACGCTGCTCGCGACCGTCGTGTCGCTGCACGCGCTGCCCGCGGTGATCGAGGCCGAACCGCGGTTCGCGACGGCCTGGCAGCACCTCGGGTTCATCGACCACATCGACCGGACCGGGACCGCCGTACCGGACCTGGACGCGCGCTGGAGCTGGCCGGGCTTCTTCGCCGGGGCGGCGTTCGTGGCGAAGGCCTGCGGGGTCGGCGACCTCACCGAGGTCATCCGCTGGTGGCCGCTGACCGTGCAACTCCTTTATCTGGCACCGCTGTTCCTGCTGACGCGCGCACTGCGGGCGAGCTGGCGTGCCAAGTGGACCGGCGTGTGGATCTTCGTCCTGAGCGGCTGGGTGGGCCAGGACTACTTCTCCCCGCAGGGCTTCACCTACCTCCTCTATCTGGTCTTCGTGGCGATCCTGCTGGTGTGGTTCCGGGCGCCGCGGGTGCTGTGGGCGAAGGTGCGGCCCGGCGAGGCCGAGGTCGAGCCGGCAAACCGCCGCCAGCAGGCCGTACTGCTGGCCGTGTTGATCGCCCTGTTCGCGGCTACGGTCCCGGCCCACCAGCTGACGCCGTTCGTGATGCTGGGTGTGCTGGCGGTCCTGGTCCTGATCGGCAGGTCCGAACTGCGGGGCCTGCCCGTCCTGTTCGGCGTCATCGTCGCGGCCTGGGTCGGTTTCATGGCCGAGCCCTACTGGTCGGGGCACTTCGACGAACTCTTCGGCGGGATGGGCGGAGTGGGCGGCAATGTGTCGTCCAGCGTCTCCGGCCGTATCGAGGGCGGCAGTTCGGCGCACAAGCTCGTCCTCTACACACGGGTCCTGCTGGCCGGCGGGGTCATGACCCTCGCCTGCTACGGCTGGTGGCGCCGCCGCGACAACAAGTACCGCGAACGCTCCCTGCTCGTCCTGGCCTTCGTCCCGTTCCTCGGCTTCGGCATGCAGTCGTACGGCGGCGAAATGGCCCTGCGCGTCTTCATGTTCGCCCTGCCCGGCGCGGCCCTGCTCGCCGCGCTCGCGCTCTTCCCGCGCACCGGGGTCACCCCGAAGGAACAGGAGCGGGACCGGATCAGCCTCGCCCCGCTGGCCGCCCTGATGGCGGGCCTGGTCCTCATGGGCGGCTTCCTGGTGGCCCGTTGGGGCAACGAGTCCTTCGAGCGGACGCGTCCCGGCGAGGTCGCCGCGATGAACTACGTGTACGCGCACGACGATCCGACCGTACGGCTGCTGTGGCTGAGCGACGACCTCGTCGACAACGTGACGCCGGCCATGCCGTGGGGCGCCCGGGACATGGAAAAGGTGCGGTACGAGCCGACGCTCGCACCGGCCGACCCGGTGCTGGTGTCGGGGCTGGTGAAGGCGCTCAGGGACGCGGGCCCCCACTCGTACCTGATGGTCAACCGGAGTCAGGTCGTCTATCTCCAGCTGGACGTGGGCTACTCGGCGTCCTGGGAGCACCGGCTGCTCCAGAACCTGGACGGCCGGGACGAGTTGAAGAAGGTGTTCGTCAACTCCGACGTCACGATGTACGCGCTGCGGCAGCAACCGGAGGGCAAGGTCGCGAAGGCGGATCCCGGCCCGATCGGCCCCCAGGTGACGTGGACACCGTGGTCGGTGGTGGGTGGCCTGGCGGCCGTCGCCCTGATCCTGCTGCTCACGGCCCGGGAGGTCGTACGGGTCGCGGTACGGCCGGGGGTCCGGCAACTCCGCTGGCTGCAGAGCAGCTTCTGGTTCTCGCTGCCGCTGCTGGCGGTGCTGCTGGCCTCGCTGGTGCAGCGGTTCCTGACGATGAAGTGACAGTCCCGGGGGCGTGCCCCAAAGGGGCGCGGGGCTGTGCCGATTTGCGGCTCCGCCGCGCGGGCGCGACCAGCCCTCACCGGGCCCGCAGCCAAATGAACCGCACAACCCGCGGAGCGGCGCTCAGCGGCTGATCCACTTCACCTCGTACGCGCCCAACGCGAACCGCTTCCCGTCGACCTGCGCGTCGATCGGCCGGTCCAGGACGTTGACGACGAGGACGGCCTTGTCGTCGGCGAGCACGCGCACGTGGGGCCGGTCGTCCGGGGCCACCGGAACGGTCCGGTACTTCGTGCCGGGCGGGAACGCGGCGCCGAAGCGGGAGACCAGGTCGTACATGGGAAGTGCCTTACCCCCGCCGCCACTTGAGGTGGGCGTCCACAGGCAGCCCGCGCAGTCGGTGCCCTTCTCCTTCTCGGGGTTCCAGTAGAAGCCGGAGGAGGCACCGCCCTTGGCCATCGCGATCAGGCCGGCGGCCTGGACGGCCTCGCGGCGGGTCTCGGACCAGCCCGTCCGGTCGTCGTTGCCGTCGGCGGGTTCGACGTAGTACTCGGCCCACCACAGCGGCAGTCCGTCCGTCCGGGCCCGCACCCACGTGCCGACGGCGGTGAACTTGTCGGTCGCCGCGAACTCGTCCGGCAGCAGTTCGTCGTCCTTGGTGTAGCTGGAGCCGTCCACGACGACGAAGTCGGCGCCCGCCTTGTGCGCGTTCCAGTAGTCGAAGGCGTCGAGGACACGCTGGTCCATGGCACCCCAGGGCCCCTTGAAGGTCGCGGAGGCGTCCGGCTTCTGGCGCGGGTCGAGGCTGTCCATGACGAGATACGGACCGCCCACCATGATGTCCTTGTCGACCTTCTTCAGCGCCTTGTGGACCAGGTTGTACAGCTCGGTGTAGCCCTCGTGGTCCCAGCGCGCCTCGGCGTTGTTCCAGAAGCCCTTGAACTCGTTCCACACGATGAAGTGGCGTACGTCGGGATAGCGCTTGGCGACGGTCGCGGCGAGCGCGGCGAAGTCCTTGTAGTGGGCGCGGTCCGGGGCGGTCTCCAGGGCGGACCGGCTCCAGTCGGTGTTGTCGGAGCCGGGCTTGCCGCCCTTCATCCAGTCCGGGGCGCAGCACAGGGTGACCACCGGGGTGGCTCCGGAGGCGCGCATGAAGTCGATGCGGCGGTCCATCTCCGTGAAGTCGTAACGCCCCTCGACCGGCTCGGGGTTGCCGGCACCCCAGCCCATGATGTGCTGGTTCTGCGGCAGCCCCGCGTCCTTCGACAGCAGCCCCTCGACCCGGTCGACGGCCGACGCGTCGCCCGCGTCCGCGCTGAACTGGGTGTGGGTGAAGCCCCATCCGACGTCCGGCTCCGCCGACCCGGGCGAGGACACGCGCGGTGTGCCGTGCACCTTGTCGCCGTCGCGGGAGGTGCCCGCGGTGCTGCCCCCGTTCGACGGCAGCGTGTTGAGCAGTGTCAGGACCAGGGCCAGCGCGGCGGCCCCCACACCGAGCAGGGCGGTGAGCTGCCACCGCCGAGCCCCCGAATTCCACCCATGACGTCCCATCAAGGGCAACAGTAACGGCGGGGTACGGGCGGAGGGCAGGCCTCCGCTGCGCACAGCCGGGTAACAGAACACGGACGTATCGGACGCGCGGGCCGAAGGCACCGCACTCGGCGACACTCGGCGCGCACTACGGAAACCGGGTGCACTCGGCGGCCGGGTGCCGGATCATGGCGGCATGCCTGCGAACCCGTACGACGCGCTGCCGATCCGGCTCAACGTCGACGACAGCGACTCCCCGTCCGATGTCGTCGACGCGCTGTTCCTCGGCCGCTTCGCGACGGGCGAGCAGCCGTACTCCCACGCGGCGAACATCGACCGCGTACGGTCCGGGGCGACGCTCCTCCCACCGGGCGCCCGCGTCCTGCGCAGCGCTCGCGACGACGACCGCAGCGCCACCCTGGCGGAGGGCGACGGCTGGACCCTCCTGGTCTCCCGCTGGAACCGGGGCGCCGACGTCACCGTGACGGCGACCACCCAGGAGCTGGCCGCGAAGATCCTCGACCAGGCGACGGACGGCGCGGCGGACGAGCCCGAACCCCAGCCGGAGAACGTGACGATGGGCTTCTGGTACGTGTCCCCGCGCCGGGGCCCGCACCGCACGACCCGCCAGATCTCGGCGGGCACGTGGGACGAGGTCCGCGCCAACTACACCGCGCCGGTGGCGGACGCGATGGACGGCCTGATGAAGACGACCCCGGAGGACATCGCGGGCCGCCTGCTGCTGCTCCACGGCCCGCCCGGCACCGGCAAGACGTCCGCGCTGCGCACGCTGGCCCGCTCCTGGCGGGACTGGTGCCAGGTGGACTGCGTACTGGACCCCGAGCGTCTCTTCTCCGACGTCGGCTATCTGATGGACATCGCGATCGGTGAGGAGGACGGCACGGGCAAGGGCCGCTGGCGTCTGCTCCTGCTGGAGGACTGCGACGAGTTGATCAGGGGTGAGGCGAAGCACACGGCGGGCCAGGCGCTGTCGCGGTTGCTGAACCTGACGGACGGCCTGCTCGGCCAGGGTCGCAACGTCCTGGTGGGCGTCACCACCAACGAGGACCTGGAACGCCTCCACCCGGCCGTCGTCCGCCCCGGCCGCTGCCTGGCCCGCATCGAGGTGGGCCCTCTGACCCGCCGAGAGGCGACAACCTGGCTGGGCACCGAGGAGGGAATCGCCCGCGAGGGCGCCACCCTGGCCGAGCTGTACGCCCTGCGCAGAGGCACAACTCCGACAACGGTCCCGGACCAGAGAGAGGGAGCGGACGCGGGCCTGTACTTGTAGAAGGCGGGGGGGCACTCGTCCCTCCTTCGGGGCGCGGACGCGAACCTGTGCCTGTGATCGCCGGGGGGCTCACAGGGGCGCGGAGAACTGCGCCACGTCGAACACCCCGGGAACCGCGGGCTTTCAGGGACGCGGGGAACTGCGCCGCGTTGCAGACCCCGGGAACCGCAGGCCTTCAGGGGCGCGGGGAACTGCGCGACAAGCCCCCACCGGGCCGGCAACCGAATAACCACCCCACTCACCCCTGATAAGCCGCCCGCAGGGCATCCTTCACCGCGGCCAGCGCAACCTCCTCCCCCAACCCCAACCGCCGAACCCGCTCCACATACTCCTGCGCAGCCAGCGCAGCGCCTCTCTCCGCCGCCGAGCCCGCGGCAGCGACATACGTTCCGTTACGCCCCCGCGTCTCGATCACCCCGTCCGACTCCAGCGCCCGATACGCCTTCGCGACCGTGTTCGGGGCGAGACCGAGCGACTCGGCAAGCCCTCGCACGGTGGGCAACCGGTACCCCACCGGCAGCGTCCCGGCCCGGGCCTGCTCGGAGATCTGGGCGCGCACCTGCTCGTAGGGCGGCGCGCTGTCGTCGATGCGGATCTTCAGGGTCACGCTGCGATTGTCCCGTACCGGCCAGAAAAAGGGAGGCACCCGCCGTGTCTCCCCGCGTAACGTCCGAGCTCATGACAGTGACCGTGCGAACCCTCCGCACCGAAGACCAGGCCGGCGTCGAAGCCTTCGCCCGCATCCGGCACATAGCGCTCCCCTTCCTCCTGTTCACGCCGGACAGCGTCGCGTACGACATCGCGCACGCCCACCCCGGCGCCCGCTTCCGGGCACTGATCGCCGAGGAGGACGGCGAGGTCCTCGGCACCGCCCAGACCGGAGTCGTCCACGACAGCCCGGAGCCCGGTCAGGGATACGTCAACGTGTATGTGCACCCGGAGCGCACCCGGCGGGGCGCCGGTTCGCTCCTCGTCAGCGCCGCCGAGCAGCACCTCGCCTCCGCAGGGGTGACGAAGTCCTTCTCCTGGGTGCTGGACGCCCCCGACAACCGCGCCTTCGCCGAACGCCACGGCTACCGCTCCAGCCGCAACGCGCACTTCCTCCGTCTGGACCTGGCGAACGGCAAGCTGCCCCCGCTCCAGGACCCCCCGCCCGGCGTCGAGATCCGCCCGGCCTCCGACTACGACGCCGACCCGCGCCCGCTGTTCGATCTGGACGCGGAGGCGTCGTCGGACGAACCGAGCGATGTCGACTACGAGTTCACGGACTACGAGGCCTGGCTCCGCCAGACCTGGCAGCACCCCCTGTTCAGCCCCGAGCTGACCTCGGTCGCGGTCGTCGACGGCCGCCCGGCCGCCTTCAGCGCGGCCCGTACCGACGGCGCCACCCGCTACGGCACCGTGATGACCGGCACCGCCCGCGACTTCCGCGGCCGAGGCCTCGCGAAGCTCGCCAAGAACGACTCCCTGCACCGCGCCCGCGCCGCCGGGTACACGGAGGCCCTGACCGGCAACGACGCCGGGAACGGCCCGATGATCGCGATCAACAACTGGTTCGGTTACGAGATCTGCGCGACGGAGGTGCGGTATGTCCGCGAACTCGCGTGAGGCCACAGCCCCGTCCACGTCCTCGGTGAACGTCGTCCTGGTCAAGGCCGGCCGTACGAAGATCAGTTACCTCGCCGAGCTGCTCCACGACGACGGCACACGCCTCGCCGTACGCGCCCCCTGGGCCGGGGACGGAGTCCGCGACTCGGCTTCGTCCGCTTCGCGCCCGGTGACGTGTTCACGGAGTACTACTGGCGGGACCGCTGGTACTCGGTGAAGGAGGTCCGTGACGCGACGGGCACGCTGAAGGGCTGGTACTGCGACATCGCCCGCCCGGCCAGGCTCGCCGGCACCGAACTGGTCGTCGAGGATCTCGACCTGGACCTGTGGCGCTCCGCCGACGGAACGGACGTACGACGGCTGGACGAGGACGAGTTCGAGGAGAGCGGTCTTGCCCGGTCCGACCCGCGGGCCGCGTCCGCCGCCGTGGCGGCCCTCGACGAGCTGGAGTCACTGGCGCGCGAGGGCGACTTCGAGGCACTGCTCGCCTGACTGTCCCGCGTGCTACGGCTGGGCCAGTACCGCGTACCGCTCGTCCTCGACCTCGCGGCCCCACAGCCGCGCGTCGCCGGACAGCCGCTCCACGCGGACGTCCGCAACGAGGGGTGCGAGCAGTGCGGTGAGCGTGTCGGCGGGTATGCCGACCGGGCTGACCGTCCCCCACACGCCCTCGACCAGCACCAGCCGCCCGCCGGTCCGGAGCAGCCCCCGCCAGTGGCGCAGCACGCGCGCGGGGTCGGGCAGCGTCCACAGGACGTGTCGTACGAGCACGACGTCGAAGCGCTCCTCCCCCACCGGCGGCGCCCCCGCGTCACCGACGAGGAACACCGCGGCGCGGCCGGCCAGCTTGCTCCGGGCATGCTCGACCATGGCCCCGGACGCGTCCACTCCGGTGACGCGGTGCCCCTGTTCGGACGCGAGGAGCGACAGGCTGCCGGTGCCGCAGCCCAGGTCGAGGACATCGGCCGGGCGGTCCGGCAGCCAGGCCAGCAGCCGGGCCGCCCAGGCCTCGCGCACGAGCGGATCGCGCAGGCCGTGGTCGGGCTCGTCATCGAAGGTGGCCGCCACTGCGTCCCAGTCGGTGTCGGTCATGGGGCCAAGAGTGACACCCACCACTGACAATCGAATCGTGACGGCCGCCACTGACAGACCGGCGCCGATAAGTCACCCTCCCGGAAATGGTCTATCTCCGCGAAAACGCGGAACCCGGTGGACCGAAGGAGGCAGCCATGCGCCGCGTAACCGTGCAGAAGCCCCTGAAGAAGTCCGACACCCGCCGGGTGCGGGAAGAGGCCGACGAACGCACCACCGAGCGTCCCGAGATCCGCAAGGACATCGCGCGCACCTGGTGGCCGGACGGCTGAGGTCGGCCGCCTGCCGAAAACCGTCGGACCGACGTCATGCGGTGGCGGTGGTGGACACACACGCGCGTGCCCTGTGCGTCGTCGCCTACCTGAGCGCAGCCCGAACCCTTCCTTAAGCCGACCATAAGGATCTCCCTCACCCGCCTCCAGCAGGCGATTCGGCGGTTTCCTGGGGCTAGTTTGCTGAGCGCCCCCGATCGACCGTTGCGAGGAGATCCCGCATGCCCGCTCGCCGCCGCACGGCCGCCGCGCCCCTCACCGTCACCGTCCTCGGTGTCGCCATGGTCGCCCTGAGTACCGCGCCCGCGTCCGCGCACGGCTCCCTGGGCGACCCGGTCAGCAGGGTCGCCCAGTGTTACGCGGAGGGCCCCGAGAGCCCCTCGTCGCCCGCGTGCCGGGCGGCGGTCTCGGCAGGCGGTACGCAGGCGCTCTACGACTGGAACGGCATCCGCATCGGTGACGCGGGCGGCCGGCACCGGGCGCTGATCCCGGACGGTGAGCTGTGCAGTGCGGGCAACGAGGAGTTCAGGGGCCTCGACCTGGCCCGCGCCGACTGGCCGGCGACCGGCGTGCGCGGCGGCCCGTACACCTTCAGGTACCGCGTGACCGCCCCGCACAAGGGCACCTTCGGGGTGTATCTCACCAAGGCGGGCTACGACCCGGCCGAGCCCTTGTCCTGGGCCGATCTGGACCTCGAACACCCGGTGGCGACGGCGACGGATCCGGTCGCGGCGGGCGGCTTCTACACGTTCTCCGGCACCCTGCCGCAACGTTCCGGCAGACAGCTCCTGTACGCGATCTGGCAGCGCTCGGACAGCCCGGAGGCGTTCTACTCGTGCTCCGACGTGACGTTCGGCGCGGATACGGGGGCGGGAGCGGGCGAAGGGGCGGAGGAAGACACCGGGGAAGGCGCGGGCAGCGGTGCGTCGAGCAGCGCCTCCGCCTCCGCACCCTCCGACGAACAGATCGAGGACGGTGCCGACGAGTCGACGGTCGGACATGGAGGTCATGAAGAGCACGGGGAGGCGGTGGCCGGCACGTCTGCCACCCCGTCCGCCGGTCCGTCCACCGGCACTCCACTCGCGCAGCCCAAGGCAGCGGGCGCCGCGGTGAACCTCGCGGAGACCGGCGGCGCTGCCGGCACCCCGTACCTCGCGGTGGGCGGCGCGGGCGCCCTGGCGCTGGGTTCCGCCGCCCTGTTCCTCTCGGTCCGCCGACGCACGGTGGGCGACGGCGGACAACACGGCCGCTGACCTGCCTGTCACTCCCCACTCCGTTCGCCGGGGCCCGGCCGGCGGCTCAGGCCGGCCGGGCCCCGGCGGACGATCCCCGACCGGGGTCAGCCGACCACCGACAGACAGGTGGTGGCGGTGGCGTGCGCCGGATCGAGGGCGTTCGTCACCTCGTGGAACGCGATCCGGTCGAGCAGCCCGAGGGCGGCGTGTTCTGAGAGGTCCAGCGGGCACAGGTCCTGGATCAGGACGTTGCGTACGTCGGAGCCGCTCAGGAACTGGCTCCGGTACGGCGTGACCACCTCGTCGTACCGGGTCGCGAGGACCGTGTAGCGGACGCCCGGGACGGTGTCTCCGCCCGCGTTGAGTCTGGTGAGGAAGGCGGACCCGGCCACCTGCTGGGCGAGGGCGGGGGTGGCCGTGGTGAGCAGGTCGTCGGCCCCGGGGAAGTACTTCAGCAGGTGGGTGAGGCCGTTCAGGGTGGTGCCGTGGTTGCTGGGGGCGATACCGACGAAGGTGTGCACCTCGGCGGCGCCGCCGAGGAACTTGAGGTAGTAGCGGGGCATCAGGCCGCCCTGCGAGTGGCCGACGAGGTCGGTCTCGGCGGCACCGGTCGCGGCGAGCACCTTGTCGACGAAGGCGGCGAGCTGCTCGGCCGACTTGTCGATGGGGCCGAGGCCGTAGAAGAGGGGTACGCCGGGCAGTTGGCCGTAGTCGAGCGAGAAGACGCAGTAGCCGCGGTTCACCAGGTACGGCGCGAGGGCGAGCCAGTTGTCCACTCCGTTGGCGAAGGTGCCGTGGACCAGGACGACGGGGCGGGGATGGGCGGCGGACGGCTTGCAGGAGTAGTCGTTCCAGCCTCTGTTGGCGGCGGACGCGGATTGCGTCTCGGCCTGTGTTTCGGCCTGTGCGGTGGCGACGGGCACGGCGGTGGCCACAGCGGCCAGCAGCAGTGCGGCGAGAGGTCTGAGTGCGCGTTTCCAGGGCAGCATCGAGTGATCTCCTTGCGGCTCAAGGGAGTTGCGACGGCTCTACGCCCTGTGATCCGGATCACTGGATGTTGTTCACCCGTCAAGTTACGGGCGAGTAGTTCAACCGGGAAGTTACGCGTCGGTAAAAACTTCCTGTGACAGCCGAGGCTGTGATAGTGGGCCACCCTCATCGACCCCGCCTCGGTCGGCGGCGACTCCGCCCCGCACAGGATTCGACCTCACGCGCCCCCTACGCGCGGGCGGCGTCCTCCGGGTGCGGGGCGAGGGCGGCCGGGCGTACGGTCTCCGGCCCGAAGCGCCGCCGGGCACGGTCCGCGGCGGATTCGGCGGCGCGGGCGCGGGCGTCGCCGGGATCCAGGGAGAGCTGACGGTAGGAGCCGTCGGCCGGCACCAGGGCGTCGACGCGGATCACGAAGGCGCGGACTCTCGCCCGCTGCAGTCCAAGGGCGGTCAGCAGACCCAGCGCGGCCGAGGCGAGGGCGGGTGAGTGGTTGGTGGGTTCCGGCAGCGCGCGTGTACGGGTGGTGGAGCTGCGGTCGGCGTACCGCACGGTGAGGCTGAGCCGGCCGGCGGTCCGCCGTTCGCCACGCAGGCGCCCGCCGAGTCGGTCGGCGAGCCCCAGCACCGCCCGGTGCTGCTGCGCCGGGTCCAGACAGTCACGGGCCAGCACCAGGTCGGCGACCAGATGCGCCGCCGGTTCCGAAGGGGTGACCGGACGGGGATCGTGGCCCCGGGCGCGCTCGGCCAGCAGCCGGGCGGGGCCCGCGCCGAGAAGTCGCTGCAGGGTCCCCGCCGGCAGGTCGACGACCTGACCGATGGTGTGCAGGCCGTACCTGCCGAGCAGTTCCGTCGTGGTGCGGCCGATCCCGGGCAGTGCGGTGACCGGCCGTGGGCCCAGCCAGTCGGCGGCCTGTGCGGCGGGCACCCAGGTGGTCTCGCCCGGCGCGGAGGCGTCGGCCGCCATCGCCGCCATCATGCGGTTGCCCGCGAGCCCGGCGCTGCAGTCGATGCCGTACAGACCCTTGAGTCTGAGCATCACCATCTGGACGACGTCGTAGGGGGACCTGTCGAAGTAGCGGAGCGCCGAGGTCAGGTCGAGCTGGACGGCGTTCGGCAGGACGGCCTGGACGTGCGGCGTGATGTCAGACATCAGTTCGATCACGGTGGCACGGCGGGCCTCGGTCAGTGCGGCATGGAGGTGGAGGTGGGCGATGTGCCGCTGCCGGGGGGTCGTCCCGTTCATCCCGCGCTCCCCGGGCTGGTGTAGCCGAACTTCTTCAGGTCGGCCGAGCGGGTGCCGGCGGGCTGGAGGTCGGCGTACGGGTGCAGCCGGGCGCCGGTGGTGCCGTTGGCCAGGGTCCGCCGCGGCTGGGCGGGCGTCGGGTGCGGGCGGCTCTCGCCGAGGAGGGCGAGGGCGGCCTCGGGGCCGTTGTCGCGGCGGGCGGCGGCGATCTCGTCCAGGTCCCAGGCCATGGATCCGACGACGGTACGGCGGGTGCCGCGCACCTGGACCGTGCCGCGCACCAGCAGCAGCCCGCTGTGGAAGACGGTGTACGCGCACGCCGGATGCGAGTCCTCGAAGAAGGCCAGGTCGACCAGGCCGGAACCGTCCTCCAGCGTCACGAAGATGACCCGCTTGCCGCTGGCGATCGGCGGGGTCTGGGTGGAGGCCCGTACGCCAGCGACGAGGACCTGCTGCCCCGCCCGCAGTCCGGCCAAGTGGGTCGCGTCGGTCGCGCCGATCTCGCGCAGGAGACGGTGGTGGTGCTCCATGAGGTGCCTTGAGACGTCGATGCCGAGGGTGTTCAGCTCGGCACTGAGGGCTTCGCGCCCGGTCATCTCGGGCAACCCGCTCGGCTCAACTCCCCCAACAGCCCCTGCATCAATGGGCAGTTGGCCCTCGTGTGCGGAACGGTCACGGGACTGCCGGTGCAACTCGGCGATCTGGAGCAGCAGATCGCGCCGGGTGAGGCGTCCGTCGTGCAGGCAGTTCAGGGCGCCGATCTCGGCGAGACGTTCGGCGACCGGTCTGCTGGGCCGGCCCCGCTGCCAGAGGTCCGACAGCGATCCGTACGGCTGCCCCTCCTCGATCCGGGCGCACTCCTCCTCGCCGATGCCGTGCACCCCGGACAGCGCGAGCCGCACACCCCAGCGCTCTCCGTCGGCCTTCTCCACGGTGTGCCTCACCCGGGAGCGGTTGATGTCGACGGGGAGCACCTGCACGCCGCCCCGGCGGGCGTCGGCGACGAGGACGCGCTTGGGCCACATACCGGGGTCGTGTTCGAGCAGACCGGCCAGCAGGAACGCCGGATAGTGCGCCTTGAGCCAGGCACTCTGCAGTGCCGGTACGGCGAAGGCGACCGCGTGAGCGCGGCAGAAGCCGTAGGCGCCGAAGGCCTCGACGGTCCGCCAGACCTCGTCCCGGACGGCCGCGCTGTAGCCCCGCGCGCGTGCCAGGCCGTGGAACCACTCCTTGATCGCGGGCAGTCGGTCCTTGTCGCCGAGTGCCCTTCGGGCGATCTCGGCGAGGGCCAGGTCGCAGCCGGTCATCACATGCAGCGTCTCGATGATCTGCTCGTGCCAGATGGTCACGCCGTAGGTGTCGGCGAGCACCGGCTCCAGGTCCGGGTGGGCGTACGCCGGTGTGCCGCCGTGCCGGGCGGCGATGTACCGCTCGGGCATGCCGCCCGCGACCGGGCCGGGGCGGAAGAGGCTGATGTCGGCGATGACGTCCTGCGGATCGCGCGGCTGCAGTCTCGACAGAAGATCCTGCTGGCCTGGTGACTCCAACTGGAACAGGCCCAGGGTCCGGCTCTCCTGGATGAGCTTGAACGCGAAGACGTCGTCGAGCGGGACCTGCCGGGGGTCGTCGAGGTCGATGTGGTTGCCTGTGGTGCGTTCGATCTCGGTGACGGCGTGGGCCATCGCGGACTGCATACGGACGCCCAGGACGTCGAGCTTGATGTTGCCCAGCGCCTCGATCTCCTCCTTCGCGGCCATGGCCATGGGGTAGTCGCCCTGTGGTGTGGGCTGTACCGGCAACCTGTCCAGGAGGGTGGCGTCGCTGATGACCACGCCACAGGGGTGCATGGCCATGCCGTGGACCAGCGAGTCGAGACCTTCCGCCAGTTCCCACAGCGGTCCGAACCGGTGTGCCTCGGCGGCCAGTTGACGCAGTTCGGGCAGTTCGGCGAGGGCGCCGGTGATGTCGGAGGCGCGCAGGTGCGGAAAGCTCTTGGCGATCCGGTCGACGTCCGCCGGGGCGATACCGAGAGCGAGGCCGGCATCCCTGAGCGCCCTGCGCGCCCGGTAGGTCTCGGGCATCGCGGTGACCGCCACCCGCTCCTTGCCGAACCGTTCGAAGATCGTGTCGTAGCACTCCAGGCGTCGGGCGGACTCCACGTCGATGTCGATGTCGGGCAGGCTCCTGCGCCGCTCGCTGAGGAAGCGTTCGAACAGCAGCCGGTGGTCGAGCGGGTTCGCGGTGGCGATGTCCAGGGCGTGGCAGACCAGCGAGCCGGCGCCCGAACCACGGGCCGCGACCCGGATGCCCCTGGCCCGGATGTCGGCGACGACCTGGCCGACGGCGAGGAAGTACGAGGCGTAGTCCAGCGCGGAGATCACCTTGAGCTCTTCGGTCAGCCGGTCGAGCGCCTCCCGGTCGCGGTCGAGGCCACGCCGGGCCAGGCCCTCCTCGCACCGCCGGCGCAGCAGTTGTGCGGCTCCGTCCGCTCGATGCGTTCGGTGCTCGGCGCCGAAGAGCGAGGGTTCCGGGAAGTGCCGGGTGCCGAGCCCGAGGTCCGACACCGGGTCGAGGTGGCACTCGGCCGCCGTGTCCGCGGTGTCCGCCATCAGCCGGCGGGCCCTTGGGACGTCCGCTCCGGCGCACTCGGCGACCATCCGCGCGACGACCGCCATTCCTCGCTCGCCCTTGAGCCACCGCTGCCCTCCGTCCAGGTGGCGCCGGTCGATGGGCCGCAGCAGGCGCGCGGCGTCCAGGACGTCGGCGAGGCGGTGCTGGTCCGGGTCGGCGTAGCGGACGGCGTTGGTGAGGACGACGGGGGTACGGGTGCGGTCGGCCAGGGCGAGAGTACGGGCGGCCAGGCGCAGGGACCCGGGACCCGTGCCGAAACGTTTCTGCGCAACGGCTTCCATCCGGACCCCTCCCCCGAAGACCTCCTTCCACGGCGCCAGCAACCGCGCCGCGACATCCTCCCGGCCCACCGCCAGCGCCCGCACCGGCTCCGAGAGCGGGCCGAGCAGCACGGTCAGACCGGGGCCGCCGTACTCACGCAGCGCCTCCCACGGCACCACCACCGGCGCCGCGCCGGACGCCGTACCGACATGCGCGGCCGAGGTGATCCGGCACAGCCGCGCCCACCCCGCCCGGTCCTGCGCGAGCAGCGTGAACCGCAGCGGCGGCTCGACCACATGGGCGCCGCCGCGCACCGGGGTACGGCGCCGCCGGTCCGGGGGCGGCGGCGCGAGGGCGGCCACCGCCAGGTCGACGCCGAAGACCGGCCGGACCCTTTCCTTCGCACAGGCCCGGGCGAACCGTACGGCGCCGGTGACCGTGTCCCGGTCGGTGAGGGCCAGCGCCCCCATGCCGTGCTCGGCGGCCCGCCGGACGAGCTGCTCGGGGTGGGATGCGCCGTACCGGGCGGAGTAACCGGACGCGACGTGCAGATGGGCGAAGCCCGTCATGCCGCACCTCCATCACTCCACCCCTTTTCGGCCATCTAATCGATCACCAGTTCGATGGAAAATCCATAGTGATTCGCACTTCCGTTCGATTGATTCGTTCACTCTAGCCCCATCGGCCCCGGTCAGCGACCTGATCAAGGACGACTGCGAACCGTCAAAGGCCGTCGGCGCCTTCGCCAACCCCCTCCGTACGGCCTCGCGAACGGCGAAATCCCGCCCCCGGGAACCAGGGGCGGGACCGCCCCGGACCGATCGGCCCGGGAAAGGGATGACGCGTGGAAGGAGAGGCCTCAGCCGATCTCCGTACCGGTGGCCGACAGCGCCTCCGTGACCGGCTGGAAGAAGGTCTCCCCGCCCGAGCCGCAGTCGCCGCTGCCGCCGGAGGTGAGGCCGATCGCACTGCTGCCCGAGAAGAGTGAGCCGCCGCTGTCACCGGGCTCGGCGCAGACGTCGGTCTGGATGAGCCCGTTGACGATGTCGCCGTTGCCGTAGTTCACGGTCGCGTTCAGACCGGTGACCGTGCCGGAGTGCACCTGGGTCGTGGAGCCGCTGCGGGTCACCGACTGGCCGACGGTGGCGGAGGCGGCGCCGGTGATCCGCTGGGAGCTGCCGTTGTAGAGGTTGACCTGGCTCGGGTGGGCGACGTCGGCCGTGTACTTGACCAGGCCGTAGTCGTTGCCGGGGAAGCTGGACGACTCGTTTTGGCCGATCACACCGGACGAGTCGGACCACGTCGAGATCGACTCGGTGCAGTGACCGGCGGTCAGGAAGTACGGTTCGCCGCCCTTGACCACGTTGAAGCCGAGCGAACAGCGGCTGCCGCCGCCGGTGATCGCGTCGCCGCCGGCGATGAAGGGCCTGAACTCCCCCTTCGTACGCTGGAGTTCGGCAGTGCCGCCGAGGCCCTCGACAACCTTGGTGAGCTTGGTCCACTCGGCCGCGGAGACCGTGCGGTCGGCGGTGACGACGACCTTGCTGACCGTCGGGTCGACCGCCCACGAGGTGCCGGGGATGGTCGCGTCCCGCTTCAGGGTCGTACGGGCGCCGTCGAGTTCGGCGACGGAGTGCTCGACGATCCGGGCCCGGGCGCCGGCCGACTCGACCGTCCGGGCCGCCGCCTCGTCGAGGACGTTGACGACGAGGTTCTTCGTCTTCGCGTCGTAGTACGTTCCCGCGAGATCGGAGCCGAGGTCCCTGTCGAGCGTCGAGGCGATCTTTCCGGCCGCCAGGATCGAAAGGGCCTTGGGTTCGGGGGCCTTGTCGACCTCACTCGCGTTCGCACTCTGGAAGGTCACTCCAGCGGCGACGAGTGCGGTGACACCCGCACCCACCATGGCGGCACGGCGCCCGGACATGCGTCGGTGCTTCAACTTGCATCCTCCTGTGGGGGGCGGCAGGGAGGTTGTGGGGACCTCCCTGCCGGTTGAACGCCTCCCACTATTCCGAGGCACTCAGCGAACACACAAGGTCGACTTCCGGACGCGCGTAGACAAACGAGAACACACCCTCATCCGCAGCCTCACCTTGACTGTCCACGGTCATCTCACAGTTACTTCACAAGAATTCGCACTGCAAACACTACGCGTGAGTAATAAGTGGGCGGACCGTAAGGTCTAGTCCTGTCTTGAATTCGCCCCTCCGGGGCTCACATCCAACAGGGACGCGGCGGACGGCAGTTGCTCCCGCACCGATTGCTCGGACTCCTCCGCCCGCTCGGATCGCTCGGCGATCTCCGGCCGCGCCCCGTCCCGCGGCGCCCGCGCCACCTGCGCAGGCCCCGCCGAGGGCACTACCGACTGTGCCGCCGAGGGGGCGACCGGCTCTCGCGCCGCTGGTGCGGCCGGCGGCCCGGCGGGCTGCTGGGCCCGTTCGAGGAAGCGGAGGAGTTCCACCGGGAAGGGCAGGACGAGGGTGGAGTTC
>NZ_BMMU01000004.1 GCF_014646095.1 Streptomyces lacrimifluminis
CCCCGGCGCCCGCCGCCACCTCCGGTGACGACGGCGCCTACGTCACCCCGCTGGTGCGCAAGCTCGCCGCCGAGAACGGCGTCGACCTGGGCTCCGTCAAGGGCACCGGCGTCGGCGGTCGCATCCGCAAGCAGGACGTCCTGGCCGCCGCCGAGGCCGCGAAGGCCGCCGCGGCTGCTCCGGCGCCCGCCGCTGCCGCCCCGGCCGCGTCCACGGCGCGCAAGGCCCCCGTTCTTGAGGTCTCGCCGCTGCGTGGCCAGACGGTCAAGATGACCCGCATCCGCAAGGTCATCGGCGACAACATGGTCAAGGCGCTGCGCGAGCAGGCGCAGCTGTCCTCGGTCGTCGAGGTGGACATCACCCGCCTGATGAAGCTCCGCGCGCAGGCGAAGGACTCCTTCGCGGCCCGTGAGGGCGTCAAGCTCTCCCCGATGCCGTTCTTCGTGAAGGCGGCGGCCCAGGCGCTGAAGGCCTACCCGGTCATCAACGCCCGGATCAACGAGGCCGAGGGCACGATCACCTACTTCGACACCGAGAGCATCGGTATCGCGGTGGACTCCGAGAAGGGCCTGATGACCCCGGTCATCAAGCACGCGGGCGACCTCAACATCGCCGGTATCTCCAAGGCCACGGCCGAGCTCGCGGGCAAGGTCCGGGCCAACAAGATCACCCCGGACGAGCTGTCCGGCGCGACCTTCACCATCTCCAACACCGGCTCGCGCGGCGCGCTCTTCGACACGATCATCGTGCCGCCGAACCAGGTCGCCATCCTGGGCATCGGCGCGACGGTCAAGCGCCCGGCGGTCATCGAGACGGAGGAGGGCACGGTCATCGGCGTACGCGACATGACGTACCTGACCCTGTCCTACGACCACCGCCTGGTCGACGGCGCCGACGCGGCCCGTTACCTGACGGCCGTCAAGGCGATCCTGGAGGCGGGCGAGTTCGAGGTCGAGCTCGGCCTGTAACCAGCCGCCTGGGATCAACGAGTACGACGGTGCCCCGTCCGGAGTCTTCCGGACGGGGCACCGTCGCTTCCCTTCGGCCTCTTCCCAGCGGGCCTCCGTACCCGCTGTGGCGTGGGCCCTGTCCGGCCTGTAACGCTCGTCTCACGTTCGGCCGCACCGGCGCCCGGAACCCCGCTGGGCAGGGACGCGGCCGTATTGTCTATAGGTCAACGCCCCTGGGGCCGAAGCCCCTCCCTCAAGGAGCCCTCATGACCGCGCCCGTCGTCCACTCGCTGCGCGAGCAGATCCGCGAGCACATCGTGGAGGGGATCGTCAGCGGGCGCTGGAAGCCGGGCGAGCGGATCGTCGAGCGCCGGATCGCGACCGAGCTGGAGGTCAGCCAGACCCCCGTACGGGAGGCGCTGCGCGAGCTGGAGTCGCTGCGGCTGATCGAGTCGGCCCCCAACAAGGGCGTGCGCGTACGGAATCTGACCGCCGCCGACCTGGAGGAGAGCTACCCCGTCCGGGCCGGCCTGGAGGCCATCGCGGCGGAGCTGGCGGCCGGGAAGCTGGCGGACGACTGCTCGGCCCTCGAACCGCATGTCGCCGCCCTGTACGAGGCCGACCGCGCGTCGGACGGAACCGGCCAGGTCAGGCACACGGTGGCGTTCCACCGCGAGATGGTGCGCGCGGCCGGGAACTCGGTACTGCTGCACACCTGGGAGGGGCTGGGCATCGAGGTGTTCACGGCCCTGTCGATCCGCTGGCTGGGGACGGTCCAGCAGTCGTACGCGGAGGAGCACGAGGAGCTGGTCGCCGCGTTCCGCCGCCGGGATCCACGGATCGCCGAGCTGGTGAAGGCCCATGTTCTGGGGTGCGCGCCGCAAGCCTGACGCAAGCGAGCCTTTAGCCGCTCACCTGCGGAAACAGCCAAAATTGCGGCACCCGGTGCCCGCCCGAAAGGCACCCCGTGCCTACTTTCTCGTGATCAAGAGGTTTTGCCTCTCAACCCTTTGATCGATCATCGATCAGCGAGTTAGAGTCGCCGACAGGGCTCAATGACGGAGTCACAAAACCGACCCCGCCCAGAGCCCTCAGCCCTGTCCTGCCAAAGACCAAGGGCACCCCCGAACCCTTACCTACGAGGGAACCCCCTTCGACTGAGGAAGGCGGCGACATGACCGACCCCAAGGCCATCCAGCCGAGCGAGCTCGACCAGCTCCCTGACCGCGACCCCGAAGAGACCGCCGAATGGCAGGCCTCCCTGGACGCGGTCACCAAGGCGGCTGGGCCGCACCGTGCCGCGTATCTGATGCGCCGCACACTGGAGCGCGCCGAGGGCAACGGCATCGCGCTGCCCAAGCTCCTGGAGACGGACTACGTCAACACCATCCCCACCGCCGCCGAGCCCTCGGTGGACGGCGACGAGGCGATGGAGCACCGGATCGCCGCCTGGAACCGCTGGAACGCGGCGGCCATGGTGACCCGGGGCAGCAAACACGGCGTGGGCGGCCACATCGCCACCTTCGCCTCGGCCGCCTGGCTGTACGAGACCGGCTTCAACCACTTCTTCCGAGGCAAGGAGGGGGACGGCTCCGGCGACCAGCTGTACATCCAGGGCCACGCCTCCCCCGGTATCTACGCCCGCGCATTCCTCGACGGCCGGCTGACCGAGGGCCACCTCGACAGGTTCCGGCAGGAGGCGGGCGGCAACGGCCTGCCGTCCTACCCGCACCCGCGCCGGCTGCCCTGGCTGTGGGAGTTCCCGACGGTGTCGATGGGCCTCGGCCCGCTGTCGGCGATCTACCAGGCGCGCTTCAACCGTTACCTCACCAACCGCAACATCAAGGACGTCTCCGCGTCCCACGTCTGGGCGTTCCTCGGCGACGGCGAAATGGACGAGCCGGAGTCGACGGCCGCCCTCGCGCTCGCCTCCCGCGAGGGCCTGGACAACCTCACGTTCGTCATCAACTGCAACCTCCAGCGGCTCGACGGGCCGGTCCGCGCGAACTTCAAGATCGTGCAGGAGCTGGAGGCACAGTTCCGCGGCGCGGGCTGGAACGTCGTCAAGACCCTCTGGGGTACGGCGTGGGACGAGCTGTTCCAGCTCGACACCACGGGCGCGCTCGTACGGAGGCTCCGCGAGGTTCCGGACGCCCAGGTGCAGACGTACCAGACGCGCGACGCCGCCTACATCCGCGCCGACTTCTTCGGCAAGGACCCGGCGCTCGCCGAGATGGCGAAGCTGCTGAGCGACGACAGGATCCTGGAGTGTTTCCACCTCTCGCGCGGTGGTCACGAGTCCCGCAAGGTGTACGCGGCCTACAAGGCGGCGGTCGAGTTCAAGGGCGCGCCGACGGTCATCCTGGCCCAGACGGTCAAGGGCTTCACCCTGGGCGAGGGCTTCGCGTCGAAGAACGCCAACCACCAGATGAAGAAGCTGTCGGTGGACGAGTTCAAGCAGATGCGTGACCTGCTCGAACTCCCCGTCTCCGACGCGCAGTTCGTCGACGGAGTCGTTCCCTACGGCCACCCCGGCGCCGACTCTCCCGAGGTCCGTTACCTCCAGGAGCGCCGCGCGGCCCTCGGCGGCCCGGCCCCCGCCCGCCGTACGCACGCACTCGCCCCTCTCCCCGCTCCTTCGGAGAAGGCGTTCACGTCGTTCGACAAGGGCTCCGGCTCGCAGAACGTGGCGACCACGATGGCCTTCGTGCGCCTGGTGAAGGACCTGGTCCGCGACAAGGAGACGGGCCGGCGCTGGGTGCCGATCGTGCCGGACGAGGCACGCACCTTCGGCATGGAGTCGCTGTTCCCGTCCCTCGGGATCTACTCCCCCAAGGGCCAGACGTACGAGCCGGTCGACCGCGACCAGCTGATGTACTACAAGGAGGCCAAGGACGGCCAGATCCTCAACGAGGGGATCACCGAGGCCGGTTCCATGGCGGACTTCATCGCCGCGTCGACGTCGTACTCGACGCACGGCGAGCCGATGATCCCCTTCTACATCTTCTACTCGATGTTCGGCTGGCAGCGCACGGCCGACCAGATGTGGCAGCTCGGCGACCAGCTCGGCCGCGGCTTCCTGGTCGGCGCGACGGCCGGCCGTACGACGCTGACGGGCGAGGGCCTCCAGCACGCGGACGGCCACTCCCCGGTGATCGCCGCGACGAACCCGGCCGCGTTGTCGTACGACCCGGCCTTCGCGTACGAGGTCGCGGTGATCGTGCGTGACGGTCTGCGCCGTATGTACGGCGAGACGGCGCCCGGCGAGGACCCGAACGTCTTCTACTACCTGACCGTCTACAACGAGCCGATCCCGCAGCCCGCGAAGCCGTCGGCCCCGGGACTCGACGAGGCCATCGTCAAGGGCCTGTACCGCTTCAACACGGCGGAGTCGGCGGGGCTCTCACCGGTCGCCAACGCGCCGCGCATCCAGCTGCTCGGCTCCGGTACGGCGATCCACTGGGCCCTGGACGCGCAGCGGCTGCTCGCCGAGGAGTGGGGCGTGGCGGCGGACGTGTGGTCGGCGACGTCCTGGACCGAGCTGCGGCGGGACGCGCTGGACGCGGATGCGGCGCTGCTGCGGGGCGAGGAGCGGATGCCGTACGTCCGTCAGGCCCTCCAGGGGGCCGAGGGGCCGGTGCTGGCGGTGTCGGACTACATGCGTCAGGTCCCCGACCAGATCGCCCAGTGGGTCGAGCAGGACTACTCGTCGCTGGGCGCGGACGGATTCGGCCTGTCGGACACGCGTGCCGCGGCACGCCGGCACTTCGGGGTCGACGCGGAGTCGATCGTCGTGGCGGCGCTGGCGCAGTTGGCTCGGCGGGGCGAAGTCAAGGCCACGGCGGTGAAGGAGGCGCGGGAGCGGTACGGGTTGTAGGGGGTTGTTTTCCCACCCGCCCGTTTCCAGTCCGTTCGCCGGGCGCCCTCGAACCACTTGAGCGCGCCCGGCGACCGACGGCAGGGCCCGTACAGCCCAGGCAGCACCCCTCAGGCCCGGCCCGCGCTTTCAGCCCGTCCGGGGGTCCTCCCCTCTGGGGGGAGTTTGAGGACGAGCGCCTTCGGCGCGAAGGGGGCCTGGGGGCGCAGTCCCCAGGTACGGGATGGGACGGGTAGGGGCGGCGGGGGCGAAGAACCCCTCGCGCACCCCCAGGCATCATGAACCCATGCGCGCTGCCCGTCTCATCAAAATGGTGCTGCTGCTCCAGTCCACGCCCTCCATGACCGCCGCCGAGCTGGCCCGGGAACTGGAGGTGTCCGAGCGCACCGTCACCCGGGACGCACAGGCCCTGTCCGAGGCGGGCGTGCCCGTGTACGCCGACCGGGGGCGGGCCGGCGGATACCGGCTGATCGGCGGATACCGGACCCGCCTCACCGGACTGGCCCGCGGCGAGGCGGAGGCACTGTTCCTGAGCGGGGTACCGGGCGCCCTGCGCGAGATGGGGCTGGAGGACACCGCCTCGGCGGCCCGCCTCAAGGTGGCCGCCGCTCTGCTGCCCTCCCTCCGCGACGCCCCCCGCACAGCCGCCCAACGCTTCCATCTGGACGCGCCCGCCTGGTTCAGCGAGCCCACCGTCCCCGAGTTGCTGCCCGCTGTGGCGGACGCGGTGTGGGACGACCGTCCGGTCCTGGCCCGCTACCGGCGCGGCCCCGGTGACACCGACGTGGAGCGCACGTTGGAGCCGTACGGGCTCGTCCTCAAGGCGGGCGTCTGGTATCTGTGCGCCCGGGTGCCCGAACACGCCGGTCCCGAGCCCGGACCCGGGCCCTTCCGGGTGTACCGCGTCGACCGCTTCACCTCCGTCCAGGTCACCGGCCAGGCCCCCGGCCCCCACGCACGCTTCACGCGCGACGCCGGCTTCGACCTGCCGGCGTTTTGGGAGGAGCGGGCGGAGCAGTTCGCGCGGTCGATCCTGCGCGCCGAGGTCGTCGTACGGCTCTCGGCGGAGGGGGCGCGCAGACTGCCGTACACCGTCGACCCCGTGTCCGCCCGGGACGCACTGTCGGCCGGTGGCGAGCCCGACGGGCAGGGCCGGGTCACCGTGACACTCGGCGTGGAGTCGGCGGAGGTCGCCCATACACAGCTGGCGGCGCTCGGGCCGGAGGCGGAGGTACTGGCGCCGCCGGAACTGCGGGCACGGTTCGCGCGGGACGCGCAGCGGCTGGCGGCGCTGTACTCCTCCTCGGCGTGAGGCCCGCGGGCCTGTACACCCCATCACATTTCGCGTGCCTCCACGTGCGTCCCTCCCCTCCAGGCCCGATGCTGGACCCGTGATGGACGAGACGGAGTTCTGGAAGCTGGTGGACGCGACCCGTGAGGCCGCCGAGGGTGACCCCGAGGACCAGGCCGATCTGCTGGTCGAGCAGTTGCTCCAGCTCGACCCCGACTCGGTGCTCGACTTCGCGCGGCATTTCGAGGCCCGCTACAACCGGGCCTACCGCTGGGACCTGTGGGGCGCCGCCCGGGTGCTGCTCGACGGGGCCGACGACGACGTCTTCGACTTCTTCCGGTGCTGGCTGATCGGCCAGGGCCGCGAGGTCTTCGAGGGCGCCCTGCACGGCGACCCGGACTCGCTCGCCGATCTCCTGGACGACTTCGACGCGGAGATCGACGGGGACGGCGAGGAGTTGGGCTACGCGGCCGACGAGGCGTACGAGCAGCTCACCGGCACCGTCGCCCCGGACCTGGGCATCCCGCCCGCGCCCACGGAACCCGAGGGCACGCCGCTCGACCTGGAGGACGAAGGGGCGCTCGCCGACCGGTTTCCCAAGCTGTGGCAGCGGTTCAAGGGCGCCTGAGAGCCCCGTAGGCCCCTCTTCCTCCTCGACCTGTTCCTCATCCCGCCCCGCCCTGTTTCTCAGGCTGCCGTGCGGCGGCGGGTCGGGTCCGACGGGATGTACGCCTGCTGCGCGGGGTCGGCCCGTACGGCGTGGTGGTGCATGGGGGCCGCGTTGGCCTGGTCGAGGGCTGACGCCGTGACCGCCGCCGGGCCCAGGACGACCGTCGCCACCGCGCAAAGCACGGTCCACGGGTTCCGCGCGGCCCCGGCCCAGCCGCCGGAAGACCTCGTGCCGCCGGCCCGCTCCACGGGGTTCGTACGACTGCTGCTGTTCATGATCCCCACCTCCGGTCAGTGCGTACGACGAAGGTAGGACGGGGAGTTGGGGCGCCTCGTTGAATGCGCTGTGGTGTCCCTGTGAGCCGGTGGGAGGCCGTGTGCGGCTCTGTCGGCTCAGCGTCGGCCCTGCAGACGCGCCGCCGTCTGTCTGATCGCCGGGAGGCGGGCGGTGAGGGCGGCGCCGGGGCAGCTCGTCATGTAGCCGGCGTTGTGGCCCGCCAGGGCGGGCAGGGTGACGGCGGAGCCGGACGCGTAGCGGCTGAGGTCGTTGCTGGAGACCAGGCGTGCGCCGGCGCGCGGGTCGGTGCCCGAGAGGCCGAGTTTCCAGGCGGCGAGGGCGGCGATCGCGTCGGCCATGGCCTGCGGCACGGGCACGCCGGCGGTGAAGGTGCCGAGGGCGGCGATGCCGGCGGTGCGGTGGTTGAAGCCCTGGGTGTGGGCGCCGGTGACGGGACGGTCGACGCCGCCCGCGCGGCCTTCGTAGACGGTGCCGCAGCGGTCGACGACGAAGTTGTAGCCGATGTCGTCCCAGTCGCGGCTGCCGGTCTGGCCCGCGTACAGGTAGCGGATGATGCGGGGTGCGTCGGCGCAGTCGTAGCCGTTGGGCGAGTCGGTGTGGTGGACGAACACGGCGACGACCCGGTCGTCGTAGCGCGGCGGCGGCTGCTCGCGTTCGGCGTCCGCGATCCAGGCGGTACGGGGCACGATGCGCGGCTTGGCGGCGGAGTGGGTGACGGCCGGGCGGGCCGCGACGGGATGTGCCCCGCGAGAGGTCGTACGGTCGACGCCGGTCGCGCACAGGACCAGTCCGGCGGCGGCGGCGATTCCGGGCAGGCAGGCGAGCACGACGCGGGCGGCGCCCGGCACGCGGCGGACACGCGGGTTGCCCATGGACCCCTTGGACCCCATGGGCCCCACTGTGGGCCGGTTCGGTTCCGTCCGCGATGTGTGGTGTGCCACTTGGTGGAACCAACGTCCCGGTGCGGGACGTTTTTAGGGGTCCAGGCGCCGGATGCGCGCATGTGACTGATCGGCGACTGATCACCGGGCCCGTCCCGCGCGTACTACCGCATGCGAAGTGTGTGTACGGGGGACCAAGGGGTCCAGAAGAAAGGCGGCCGGAGTGGACCTGCTCGACATCCTGCTGTTGCTGGTGATCGTCGGCTACGCGGCGTCCGGATACCGGCGTGGCCTGGTGGCGGGCTGTGTCTCTCTGGCCGGGTTCGTGGGCGGCGCCGTCATCGGGGTGTGGGTGCTGCCCTGGATCATGGAGCTGGTGGAGGCGGGGACGCCCGGGGCGACGATGACGGCCGTGCTCACGGTGCTGGTGCCGGCCGTGGTGGGCCACGAACTGATGGGCAGGTTCGCGCTGAGGCTGCGCCGCGAGCTGGACCGGGGGCCGCTGCGGGTCGCCGACGGCGCCGGCGGGGCCGTGGCCAACGCGGTCGCCGTGCTGATCGTGGCCTGGGTGGCCGCGAGCGTGCTGGGCGCCTCCTCCTCGCCGGTGGTCACGACGGCGATCCGGGACTCGGCGCTGCTGGGCGCTGTGCAGGACGCGATGCCGGAGACCACCCCGACCTGGTTCTCGCGGGCCACGTCCGCGCTCACCCAGGCGGGCTTCCCGCAGGTCTTCAACCCTTTCGAGAACGAACCGGCGACGAGCGTCGCCAAGCCCACCGGGGACAGTGTCACGGCGAGCGCGACGAACGCGGCCAAGCTGAGCACGGTCAAGGTCGAGGGCGTCGCCGGCGACCAGGGCCGCGAGGGCAGTGGTTTCGTGTACGCGGCCCGGCATGTGATGACCAACGCCCATGTGGTGGCGGGCATCGACAACCCGACCGTCCGGGTCGGCGGAGTCGGGACGGCGCACGAGGCCCGGGTGGTGCTCTTCGACCCCGAGAAGGACGTGGCCGTGCTGTACGTCCCCGATCTGCGCGCACCCGTCCTACGCTTCGACGACAGTGCGAAGCGGGGCGACTCGGCGGTGGTCGCGGGCTATCCGCAGGACGGTGACCTGAATCTGCAGGCCGCCACGGTCGCCGACAAGGTGCGGGCGAGGGGCCAGAACATCTACAACAGCGAGACCGTGACCCGCGAGATCTACTCGATCCGCTCGACCGTCCGCCCTGGCAACTCCGGCGGCCCGCTCCTCACCACCGACGGCAAGGTGTTCGGCGTGGTCTTCGCCCGCTCCACGTCCGACGCCGAGACGGGTTACGTCCTGACGGTGGACGAGGTCTCCGGCGACGCCGAACGCGCGGCGACCGCGACGGCGGCGGTGGACACGGGCGACCTGGTCACGTCCTAGCCGCCCGCACCTGGGTGGCTACAGGGACCGGCCCATGAGGACGTCGTCCACGAACTTCCCGCCGAGCAGGAACTCCCCGGGCTGTACGCCCTCGATGACGAAGCCCTCCGACTCGTACAGCCTGCGGGCCGGGGTGTTGGGCCCGAGGACGCGCAGCGAGAGGCGCAGGGCGCCCCGGCGGCGGGCCTCGGCCACGGCGGCGCGGATCAGCAGCCGCCCGACGCCCGTGCCGCGCGCCTCGTCGGAGACGGCGAGCCCCTGGATCTGCCGGACGTGCGCGTTCGACGCGAGCGGAGTGGGCCGGCCGAGCTTGACGTAGCCCACGACCCGACCGTCACCGGCGACGGCCACCAGGTGGTCGCCCGGTTCGGAGTGCTCGTGGAAGAACGGCGTGTACGGCGGTCGGGCCCGGGGGGTGACGGCGTGCAGGGTGGACCAGGTGGCACGGTCGAGTCTGCCGAGGGCGTCGCCGTCCTCGGGCCGGGCGAGGCGCACGAACGGCTCGCGGCCCTCACGGCCCTCATCGGTCCCGTGTCCGTCGTGCGGCTGGTGCGGTGGAAGCGGCTCGGGCGGCATGGGGATCACTCTAGGGCGGGGGTACGACAACGGGTCCTGGGCCGGTGGCGCAGGATGGGGGCATGGAACGCTCGCGAATCGCGGTGGCCGGTGCGTCCGGTCTCATCGGTACGGCCCTGGTGCGGTCCCTGACCGCCGACGGGCACGAAGTCGCCCGCCTGGTACGGCGTGCGCCCCGGACGAAGGACGAGGTCCGCTGGGATCCCGAGCGGCGGACGATCGACGCGGCCGGTCTCGCGGGCTGCACCGCTGTGGTGAACCTGGCCGGGGCGGGGGTCGGGAACCGGCGCTGGACGGACGCGTACAGGCGGACGATCCGCGACAGCCGTGTGCTGGGCACGACGACACTCGCCGAGGCCGTCGCCTCGCTGGACGAGCCGCCGCGGGTCTTCGTGAACGGCAGCGCGATGGGCTACTACGGGGAGACCGGCGAGCGGGCCGTGGACGAGGACTCCCCCGCGGGTGACGGCTTCCTGCCGTCGGTGTGCGTGGAGTGGGAGGGAGCCGCGGGCGCCGCCGAGGCGGCGGGCGTACGGACGGTCTTCGTGCGGACCGGGCTGGTGGTGGCGCGCGGCGGCGGGGCCTGGGGAAAGCTGTTTCCGCTGTTCAAGGCGGGCCTGGGCGGACGGATGGGCGACGGCTCCCAGTACTGGTCGTTCATCGCGCTGCACGACGAGGTGGCGGCGATCCGGCATCTGATCGATACCGACGGGCTGTCCGGGGCGTTCAACCTGACGGCGCCGCAGCCGCTCACCAACCGGGAGATCACGGCGGCGATGGGACGTGTGCTGCACCGGCCGACGCTCTTCACGGTGCCCGCGCCCGTGTTGCGGCTGGTGCTGGGCGAGATGTCCGGGGACGTGCTCGGCAGCGCGCGCGTGCTGCCTAAGCGGCTGCTGGAGTCCGGGTTCACGTTCGCGTTCCCGGAGATCGACGACGCGATCCGGGCGGCGCAGGCCTGACCCTGTTCAGCGCCCCTGGCCCACACCCCGGGTGACAGGGTGCGACCGCATGCGACCGGTGTGCGACCGTGCCCTGTTCATGCGCGACTTCCGCCTGCCGCGAGCCGCCCTACTCTCGATCCGAACTCGCTTATCCCGTAAGCCTGTTGGGGCGTCGGCGCTCCGGCCGGCCGCGTCACCGCGATCGAGGGAGGGCACGTGCTTGAGCCCGCGTACCAGGCGGACGTCGTCATCGTGGGGGCCGGGGTCGCCGGACTCGCGGCGGCCCATCGGCTGACCAGCGCAGGAGTAACGACCGCGGTCCTGGAGGCCGCCCCTTACGTCGGGGGCCGGATGGCGACCGAGAAGGTCGACGGCTTCCGGCTCGACCGGATCGGGCAGCTGCTGTCCACGTCGTATCCCGAACTGCGGCTGACCCCGGGCCTCGACGCGCTCGTCCTGCGGCCCTTCGCACCGGGTGTCCTGGTGCACAGCGACGGACGCCGGCACCGTGCGGGCGCCCCGCTGGGCGGCGGGGGCGCACGGGGCGCACTCGGTGCTGTGCGCGCCCTCGCGAGCGCCCCGAGGCCGGCGAGGACGGCCAGGTCCCCTCGGCTGACGGCATCGGCGGGGGCGCGCACCGGCGCACCGCTCGGTGGGGCAGTCGGCGGCGCGATCGACCAGGCCCGTCTCGGCGCCGCGCTCACCCGGCTCGCCGGGATCCCCGTGCAACGGCTGCTGGCCCGCCCCGAGCTGCCGGCCGCCCACGCCCTGGCCAACCGCGGCCTGCCCGCCCGCACCATCGAGGGCTTCCTGCGCCCGCTGCTCGCCGCGCTGCTCTGCGACCCCGAGCTGACCACGTCGAGCCGGTGCGCGGACCTCGCGCTGCGGGCGTTCGCGAGCGGCCGGCTGTGTGTGCCGGAGGGCGGCGCGGAGACGCTGCCGGAGCTGCTCGCGCGGGCGCTGCCGCCCGGCACGGTGCGCACCGGGGTCCGGGTCACGTCGATCGCCACGAACCTCGTGACCACCGCCGACCACGGCGAACTGCGCTGCCGGGCCGTCCTGGTGGCGACCGACGCGCGCGCCGCCGCCGGTCTGCTGCCCGGCCTGCGCGTACCCGGTTTCCACCCGGTGACCGTCGTCCACCACACGGCCGACGAGGCGCCCGCGACCGGCGCGTTCCTGCTCCTGGACGCGGACCGCGGGGGCCCGGTCGCGCACACGGCGGTGGTCAGCCTCGTGGACCCGTCCCGCTCCCCCGCCGGCCGCCCGCTGATCTCGTCGACCGTACTGGGCACCCCTCCCCCGGACGTGGACACGGCCGTACGGGCCCATCTGTCCCGGCTCTACGGGATGTCGACCGCGCGCTGGGAGACGCTCGCCGTGCACCACACCGCCGAGGCGGTGCCCGCGATGCGCCCGCCGCACGATCCGCGTCGCCCGGTACGGCTGCTGGCGGGCCTGTACGTGTGCGGCGACCACCGGGACACCAGCACCGTCCAGGGCGCCCTGCACTCCGGGCACCGGGCCGCGTCCGCGATCCTGACGGACCTGGGCGCGGGCCCGATGCACGTGGCGGAGCCCCTGCTGACGACACCGACAGCAACGGGGGCGACCACGGCAGCCCCGGAGGCGGCAGCTGCGTGAGCTAGCCGAGCGCGGCGACCTTGTCGCGGTACCCCCTGACGGGTGCCGCGTCCTTGTAGGGCTCCAGGCGCCGCTCGAAGTCCCGTACGTACTCGATCGCCCGCACCGAGCGCATCTCCGTCGCCGCGCCGGCCGCCTCGGCGCCCAGCTGGCAGGCCTGGTCGAGCTCGCCGAGGCCCAGCCGGGCCGAGGCGAGCACGACGCGGCAGAAGAGGCGGCTGCGGGCGAAGGCGGGGGCGCGCAGCTGGAGCGAGCGCTCCGCGTGCTGGGCGGCGGCGCGGAACTGCTGGAGATCGCGGTGGCAGTGCCCGAACTCGTCGGCGAGCTGCGCCTCGTCGAAGAACCGCGCCCAGTGCGGGACCTCGTCGCCGGGCCGGGCCGCCTCGAGGGCGCGTTCTGCCCGTACGAGGGAGGCGGTGCAGGCCCGGACCTCGCCCAGCACGCCGTGGGCACGCGCCTCACAGGCGTGCAGCAGCGACTGGACGACGGGCGGTGCGGTGGTTCCGACGCCCTGCTGGGCCACCCGCGCGAGCTGCACGGCCTCCCGGCCGTGCCCGAGGTAGACGGCCTGCCGGCTCATGGTGGCCAGCACGTACGAGCCGTACGCCCGGTCCGCCGCGGCCTGCGCGAGCCGCAGAGCCTGGACGAAGTAGCGCTGGGCGAGTCCGTGCGCGGCGATGTCGTACGACGTCCAGCCCGCGAGCCGGGTGAGGTCGGAGGCCGCCGCGAACAGGCGGCGGCCCGTCTGCTCGCCGTAGGTGCCGCGCAGCATGGGCTCGGCCTCGTGTTCGAGGTAGCGGACGAGGGCCTGCCGGGCGTGACCGCCCCCGTAGGCGTCGTCGAGGGTCCGGAACAGCTCACCGACCGAGCGGAGCGCGGAGATGTCACCTCCGGTGACCTTCTGCCCGGGCCCGCGTTCGGCCTGCCCGAGCTGCCGGGGCACGCCGGGCCTTCCCTGGACGGGCACCCGGACGACGGGCTGGTCACCGCGCCCGACCCGGTCGTCGGGCCGCCCGATCAGCCAGTCCCGGCTGGGCACGACGAGCCCGGCCGGGGTGAAGGCGATCTTGCGCAGCTCGGCGTGGCTGCCGGAGTCCTTGCGCCACAGCCCGCTGACGATGTCGACGGCCTCCTCGGGGGTGGCCGCGAACTCCAGCCCCGCGTAGACGGGCGCGCAGGCGTCGAGTCCGAGGTCCTGGGCGGTGAGCCGTCGGCCGAGGCGCCGGGTGAACACCTCGGCGATGAGGGCGGGGGTGGTGCCGCGCGGCTGCTGTCCGCGCAGCCAGCGGGTCACCGATGTCTTGTCGTATCTCAGATCAAGGCCGTGTTCGAGGCCCAGCTGGTCCACCCGACGGGCCAGACCTGCGTTGGAGAATCCCGCTTCTGCGATGAGCGCGGCGAGCTGTCGATTGGGCGTGCGCTGCGCGGGTCGTTCCGTCATCTGCGGTGCGGTCTCCTGCCTTCGGGCCCTCTGATGTGCCCGGATTGCTGGTGAGCAGCCCTATTTGGCCTCGTGAACGGCGCGAATGTAGCGGAGCGTAAGCAGCAGATCGCACATTCCGCCGTACATTCATCCGATCGTGTGAGAATCGGGCGCCGGACTGACGGGGATCGACCGGACGTACAGTGGCTTGGGCGCGTTACGTGCCTGACGCACAGCTGCTGAGAAGCTGCGGAAACAGCCAGGGAGGCGCCCCCGTGAGTGGTGAGTTGCGGTTCGTCCGGATGGGATTCGGTGCCGACGGCGTCGAGTACGTCGACTACCAGGTGGCCTGGGACGAGCAGCGCCGGGTGCACGCGGCCCGGTTCGCCGACGAGATCCCCGACACCTGCCTGCTCCTCGAACACCACCCGGTCTACACGGCCGGCCGGCGCACCGACCCGAGCGAGCGCCCCCTCGACGGCACCCCGGTCATCGACGTGGACCGCGGCGGCAAGATCACCTGGCACGGTCCGGGCCAGCTGGTCGGCTACCCCATCCAGAAGCTGCCGCGTCCGGTGGACGTCGTGGCGCACGTACGGCGGCTGGAGGACGCGCTGATCCGTACCTGTGCGGAGTTCGGGGTGGAGACGTCGCGGGTGGAGGGGCGCAGCGGGGTGTGGGTGCTGGGCGACCCGGTCGAGCAGCGGCCCGCCGCGCTCGGCGGCCTCTCGCTGGACCTGGACCCGCGGCTGACGGACGACGAGTTCGATCCCCGGCTGAACGGTCCCGAGTACGCGCCGTCGAACGCCGGGCAGCGGCGGGAGGACCGAAAGCTGGCGGCGATCGGGATCCGGGTGGCCAAGGGGGTCACGATGCACGGCTTCTCGCTGAACGTGAACCCGGACAACGTCTGGTTCGACCGGATCATCCCGTGCGGGATCCGGGATGCGGGGGTCACGTCGCTCGCGAACGAGCTGGGGCGGGATGTGACGGTGCCGGAGGTGCTGCCGGTGGTGGAGCGGCACCTGCGGGATGTGCTGGAGCACGCGGAGCTGCGGGCGCGGGTGGTGGAGGGGGCTTCGGCGTAACGGGGACGCCCCCTACCGCGTCTGGGGGCTGCGCCCCCAGACCCCCCTTCACGCTGAAGGCGCTCGTCCTCAAACGCCGGACGGGCTGAGTATCCATTCCCGGGGCCGGGGAAACCCGGCCCCGGGAATGCACCCCCGGTCTCAAAGGTTGCCCGTCTCGTAGGGCGGGGAGCGTACGGGCGTACCCTGGTGTACGCCGAAGAATCGAAGCTACAGGGAGCCATCGTGTCCGCAGTCGCACCCGACGGACGCAAGATGCTGCGCCTGGAGGTCCGGAACGCCCAGACCCCCATCGAGCGCAAGCCCGAGTGGATCAAGACCCGGGCGAAAATGGGTCCCGAGTACACGAAGATGCAGAACCTCGTGAAGAGCGAGGGCCTGCACACCGTCTGCCAGGAAGCCGGCTGCCCGAACATCTACGAGTGCTGGGAGGACCGCGAGGCCACCTTCCTCATCGGCGGCGACCAGTGCACCCGGCGTTGCGACTTCTGCCAGATCGACACCGGCAAGCCCGAGGCACTCGACCGCGACGAGCCCCGCCGCGTCGGGGAGTCCGTGGTCACCATGGACCTCAACTACGCCACGATCACCGGCGTCGCCCGCGACGACCTGGAGGACGGCGGCGCCTGGCTGTACGCCGAGACCGTGCGCCAGATCCACCAGCAGACCGAGGGGCGGGAAGAGGGGCGCACCAAGGTCGAGCTGCTCGCGCCCGACTTCAACGCCGTACCGGAGCTGCTGGCCGAGGTCTTCTCCTCCCGGCCCGAGGTCTTCGCGCACAACGTCGAGACGGTCCCCCGTATCTTCAAGCGCATCCGCCCCGGCTTCCGCTACGACCGCTCGCTCAAGGTCATCACCGACGCCCGCGACCACGGTCTGGTCACGAAGTCGAACCTGATCCTCGGCATGGGCGAGACCCGCGAGGAGGTCAGCGAGGCGCTCCGGCAGCTGCACGAGGCCGGGTGTGAGCTGATCACCATCACGCAGTACCTGCGTCCGACCGTCCGGCACCACCCCGTCGAGCGCTGGGTGAAGCCGCACGAGTTCGTCGAACTGAAGGAGGAGGCCGAGCAGATCGGCTTCTCCGGCGTCATGTCCGGCCCGCTGGTGCGTTCCTCGTACCGCGCCGGCCGCCTGTACCAGATGGCCATCGAGAAGCGTGGTTCCTACATCGCCTCGCAGGCGGTCTGAGCGAGGTCCGGGACCGGGTACGGCCCCTGACACACCGTCACTCCCCCTGCCCAGCAGGGGCGCGGCAGACGTGTGAATTCGCGCACAAGTGACTACCCGCCAGTAACGGCTGATTCCGTGCGGTCCTGACCGTCCTCCCAGTTGAGGGCATATGTCAGGGCCGCATCGGTGTTCTCGCCTTCTGTAGCAAGGCTTCATCGGTGTTTGACCGGCAAGTCACGCCCTGGTAACACCAATCAGTGACCCTGGCTTTACACGATGTGCACCCTTACCCAGAGCCGTTCCGAGGGGGGACCTCCACCATGCAGACCGCACCCGTCCGCGCCACACCCATTCCGTCGTTGACCGAGGCACTGCGCGCGGTCGAGTCGTTGCTCATGAGCGGCGGCCAGCGCACCGCCCGCCAGAACGCCTGGACCTCCGTCCAGGAGGACCGCCGTCGTGCCAAGGACCGGGGCGAGGCGCAGCGCGTCCTCGAACAGGCTCTGGCCACCTACTCCTGACACCGCCGTCGTCGGCGCTCCTCGGGCCACGTAGACTTCACGGCATGGCGAGGAAGGAAACCGCGGCGGACGCCGCGAACCCCGGGCGACTCAAGCAGATCGCCCTGACGTACAAGATGACCCGCAAGGCCGACAAGAAGATCGGTCTTGTACTCGCGGCTGTCGGAATTCTCACCTTCGGTGTCTTCCTTGCGATCGGCTTCTTGATCGGTCACCCGATCTATCTCGGCATTCTCGGCCTCCTGCTCGCCTTCCTCGCGACGGCGATCGTGTTCGGGCGTCGGGCCGAGCGGGCCGCCTTCGGGCAGATGGAGGGCCAGCCGGGTGCCGCTGCGGCCGTGCTGGACAACGTCGGCCGAGGCTGGACGACGACTCCGGCGGTGGCGATGAACCGCAGCCAGGACGTGGTGCACCGCGCGGTCGGCAAGGCCGGCATCGTGCTGGTCGCCGAGGGCAACCCGAACCGGGTGAAGAGCCTGCTGGCCGCCGAGAAGAGGAAGATGGCCCGCATCGTCGCGGACGTGCCGGTGCACGACCTGCTCGTCGGCACGGGTGAGGGCCAGATCGAGCTGAAGAAGCTCCGCACGACCATGCTGAAGCTGCCCCGTGTTCTCGCCGGCCCCCAGGTGACCGCCACCAACGACCGGTTGCGGGCGATGGGCGACCTGATGAGCAACATGCCGGTGCCGAAGGGCCCGATGCCCAAGGGGACGCGCATGCCGCGCGGCGGCAAGATGCGCTGACCCGAGCGAGCTCGTACGACGACTCGTACTGCGGCTCGTACTGCGGCTCGTACTGCGGCTCGTACGACGATGGGGGCGCCCGGACTGAATCCGGGCGCCCCCATCGTCGTACGTCGTGGTGGGTCGTACGTCGTGGTGGGTCGTACGTCGTGGTGGAGGGCTGAGGCCTGCCGTTTGGATCACGCTGACTTCAGGTTGCGGTGCCGAGTCTGCAGATGTGCGTGCCACGCCCCGCGGCCCGGGCGTGATCCAGACGAGAGGCCCTAGATCCGTACTTCCACGGTGCGGGCCAGCCGGTCATGGAGGCCTCGGCCGTCGCGGTCCCAGATCAGGGGCGGGAGGGCGAGGAAGAACAGGACCGTTCGCAGTACGGCGCGCAGGGGCTGGACGCGGCCGGTGTCCACGGCGACGACACGTAGGCCGAAAAGTCGCTTGCCCGGGGTGAAACCGAGCGTGCTCAGCGTGAGCAGGAGCAGCGCGAGGAGGATGAGCGGCGCCCAGACCTGCGCCGCCTCGTTGTAGCTGTCCGTGACGAGGCCGTATGCGATCAAGAGGCACAGACCCCAGTCGACGGCCAGGGCGCCGAGCCGGCGTCCGGGGCGGGCGATCGAGCCGGGGCCCTCCTCCGGCAGACCGAGCTGTTCCCCCCGGTATCCGAAGTCGACACCGGCTTCCTCCGCGGCTGCGCGCGGTCCGGAGAGCCACGATCCGATTGCTTGCCTGTTGTCCACCCGACCACCGTACTGCGCGCGATTTTCGATTCGTACAGGTGGGTCGCCCGGCCGGGTTCCGGTTAACTTGGTCGAAACAAATGGGTCACGCCTGAGAAACCACCTGTCCCTAAGGTCGGATCCAACGTGTGCCACCGCACTGGCCGCACGACCGAACTACCACCCCGGCACGGACGGCCGGGAGTAGGAGGAGCTGGATGTTCCAGAACGCCGACGAGGCCAAGAAGTACATCGCGGACGAGGACGTCAAGTTCATCGACGTCCGCTTCTGCGACCTGCCGGGTGTGATGCAGCACTTCACGCTGCCGGCGACGGCCTTCGACCCGGACGAGGAACTCGCCTTCGACGGCTCCTCGATCCGCGGCTTCCAGGCCATCCACGAGTCCGACATGGCGCTCCGCGCCGACCTGTCCACGGCGCGGGTCGACCCGTTCCGCCGTGACAAGACGGTCAACATCAACTTCTTCATCCACGACCCGATCACGGGCGAGCAGTACTCCCGTGACCCGCGCAACGTGGCCAAGAAGGCGGAGGCGTACCTGGCGTCGACCGGTATCGCGGACACCGCGTACTTCGGTCCCGAGGCCGAGTTCTACGTGTTCGACAGCGTGCGCTTCGCGACCGGCGCGAACGAGTCCTTCTACCACATCGACTCCGAGGCCGGCGCCTGGAACACCGGTGCGGTCGAGAACAACCGTGGCTACAAGGTCCGTTACAAGGGCGGTTACTTCCCGACCCCGCCGGTCGACCACTTCGCCGACCTGCGTGCCGAGATCTCCCTGGAGCTGGCCAACTCCGGCCTCCAGGTCGAGCGTCAGCACCACGAGGTGGGCACCGCCGGCCAGGCCGAGATCAACTACAAGTTCAACACGCTGCTCGCCGCGGCCGACGACCTCCAGCTCTTCAAGTACATCGTGAAGAACGTGGCGTGGCGCAACGGCAAGACCGCGACCTTCATGCCGAAGCCGATCTTCGGTGACAACGGCTCGGGCATGCACGTCCACCAGTCGCTGTGGACGGGCGGCTCGCCGCTCTTCTACGACGAGGCCGGCTACGCGGGTCTGTCGGACATCGCCCGCTACTACATCGGCGGCATCCTCAAGCACGCCCCGTCGCTGCTCGCCTTCACCAACCCGACGGTGAACTCGTACCACCGCCTGGTCCCGGGCTTCGAGGCGCCGATCAACCTGGTGTACTCGCAGCGCAACCGCTCCGCGGCCATGCGTATCCCGATCACGGGCTCCAACCCGAAGGCCAAGCGCGTCGAGTTCCGCGCGCCCGACTCCTCCGGCAACCCGTACCTCGCCTTCTCGGCTCTGCTGCTGGCGGGCCTGGACGGCATCAAGAACAAGATCGAGCCCGCCGAGCCGATCGACAAGGACCTGTACGAGCTGGCTCCCGAGGAGCACGCGAGCGTGGCGCAGGTCCCGACCTCCCTCCCGGCCGTCCTCGACTCCCTCGAGCGCGACCACGAGTTCCTCCTCCAGGGCGACGTCTTCACGCCTGACCTGATCGAGACGTGGATCGACTTCAAGCGCACCAACGAGATCGCGCCGCTGCAGCTGCGTCCGCACCCGCACGAGTTCGAGCTCTACTTCGACGTGTGATATCGCCCCAGGTCAGAGCCCCTGTTGGCTCCCCTGGGCCGTCTGTGGGCCGTCGGCCGTGCACTTCCCACTCCGGGAAGAGCACGGCCGTCGGCCTTTTTGCGGTCACGGACCGGGGGGTACGTCCTTGCCGAAGGCTGAGTCGATGGCCCGGCGCGCCCGGTCCTGGCTGTTCGGCATCAAGTGCGTGTACGTCCGCAACGTGAACCCCGGGTCTGAGTGACCGAGATACTCGGCCAGGGCCTTGACGTTCTCTCCCGAGTCCAGCAGCACCGAGGCGTAGTAGTGCCGCAAGGCGTGCATGCCGTGCTCACGCGACGGTTTGAACCGCTCCCCCGGCATCCGTTCCGGGATGACGCCGCCAACAATCAGCGCGGGCTTCCACAGGTACATGTTGAAGTAGTTCCTGTTCAGTGCCTTACGCTCCCGCGAGTAGAACAGCAATTTCACTGTGACCGGCGGGCCGTCCGGGGTCTTCCACGGCAGAGTGACGTCGATAGGGGGCCGGCGAGTGATGTGCGCGGCAAGCGCACCCGACACCACGTCGGGCAGCGGCACTTCTCGCAGCTTGCCGCCCTTGGGCGGGGCGAACACCATCTGCGGGCCGATCAGCTTGACCTGCCGTGCGATATGCAGTGTTCCCCCGTCGAAGTCGACTTCATCGACGGCCAGCCCGAAGATCTCGCCTTGTCGCAAACCGCACCCGGCACCGAGGTCCACTGTTGTTGCGTACTGCTCCGGGAGTCCGCCGCGAACAGCCACCACTCGATCACGCGTCCACGGCTTGATCTTCCGAGGATCAAGCTTGGGCGCTCGAACGGAACCCGCACGGCAGGGATTGCGGGAGATGATGCCGTCATCCACGGCCGCACCGAACACAGCAGAGACGTTCGCAAAAACGGTCCGCTGATACGACGCTGCCATTCCGGAGTCCATGAGGGCCCTTGCCCACGTGCGGATGTGGGTGGGCTGGAATGCAGTCATGGAGCGCGAACCGATGTACGGAAAGGCGTGCAGCCGAAACCGCAACTCCATGTTCACGATGGTGGAAGGGTCCGTGGTCTGAGACGCCAGCCACGCCGTGGCGAAGGCTTTGAACGTCACCTTGCCTGCCGACGGGTCGACGTACTGCCCGCGCGTCATGTCCGTCTCGATGGCGCTCAGCCACTGCTCGGCCAGTCGCTTCTTACCATCTGGGAAGCTCTTGGACCTCTCGGTGCCGTCCGGCCCGATGTACCGGGCACGGTAGCGGAGTCCGGTGCCGTAACGGTCGCTCTTGACGCGGTGGGTCTTGCCGTTGGTGTCGGTTTCGGTCCTGTACCAGCGGTCTTGGATGTGGCCTGCCATTCGGTGGCGGTCCTCTCAACACGCAGCAGGGAGAGCCGCTAGTTAGCGGCTCTCCCTGCTGTCTGCGGTGGGTGTGGGGTTAGGCAGCGTCGTGGTCGGCGGTCTTGCGCTGGGTGACGTAGGTGCGGACGTCGGCGGGGTCGTAGCGGAGGTGCTTGCCGATACGGAATCCGGGCGGACCAAGTCGCTTCTTGCGCCACTGGTAGACGGTCTCTTTGGGCACTTCGAAGATCTCGGCGATGTCGTCGGGAGTGAGGTACCGGTCCGGCAGCCCGGCGCGGAGCATGGCGCGCGGGTCCGGCTGTTCACGTGCGGTGCTCATGGCGTGTCCTCCGTGCGCGGGCCGAGCGGGCTGGGGGCGTCGTGTCTGTCCGAGGTGTGGATTTCTGCGTCATTGCGTCGTGAGCGTCATTTAGGCTTCTGACCTGCGGTTTTAGGTGACGCTCGGGGTTGGTCCTGCGTCATGGATGCGTCATGGGCAGCGTCATCGGTGACGTGGTCCATGACGCGGATGACGCGGGATGACGCAGGCACGGCGGTCTGCGTCATGCCTGTATTCGCAGGTCAGGTGCCGTTTTCCGGCTTGCCTGACGCAGATGACGCAGCGTCTTCCCTCTTAGGACAAAGAGAGGGGGTGTTCTGGTGTAGTGCGGTGCGCCTTCGAGCGTGAAGAAGGAGCCGCTACGCGGCACGTCCTTGGGGCGGGGCTGCGCCCCAAACAGCAAGAAGAGCACGCCGCGCCGGGGCGCCCGGTGCTCTTCTTGCTTGTCCGCGTGAGGGTGGGGAGCGCGGTCAGTGCATCCGGGGCTGGTCGAACGGGGTCGCCGGGGCGGGGCGGGTCATTTCCAGGTATCGGCCCTGGCTGGTGCGGCCGGAGTCGATGAGCACGCCCCGCGCGGCGAGGGTGGGTTGGAGGCGCTTGAGGCGGTCGGAGAGCACCTTGCCGGTCGTCGGCCACCCCTTGGGCAGCGCACGGCAGTCGTCGCCGCTGTAGAGGCGACCGAGGCAGGCCAGCCATTCCGTGGACGTCATCCGCTGCTCACCGCCGGGCTCGATGGTGTCGGCGTGGCGGAGGACGGTCTGTGCCAACAGGTCGCCTTCGATGACGTCGTCGTTGAGGTCGTCCAGCCGGGCCCGGTACGCGGCCAGCGCTCCGAGCCCGGTCGCTGCGTCGAGCTGTGCGCAGAGGTGGGCGAAGTCGGCCATGCGCAGGTCGGTGGGGGTCTCCGCCTGCGCCGCGCGCACCCTGGCGGTGAGGTCGAGCAGGGACCCGAGCACGACGGGTAGCGCTTCCGCGTATTCCGTCCACAGTTCGGCCTCGGTCCGCCGTACGCGGGGGCGTTCCAGGCGGAGCGGGAGCAGGCGTTCGGCGAGGTCGGGGCGGATGACTCCGACGTCGATGCCGGTCAGGAGCAGGGGGCGGCGGTAGCCGACGCGGAAGACGTCCCCGTCGGTGAACAGGGCGCGCTTGACGCTCTCGGCTCCGGTGACGATGCAGCACATCGCATCGGACAGGTCCGGCGACATGTGGGAGAGGTTGTCCAGTGCGGTGACCCATCCCGCCGCCACGGCCGCGATCAGGTTCTCCTCGTCCTTCGGGGCCCGGCGCAGGTCTCCGCTCATGCCCTCGATGATCCGCACGAGCATGCGTCCGCCGGTCGACTTGCCCGCGCCCTGCGGGCCGGTGAGGAACGGGGCGGGGACGGGGACGGACGGTCCGAGGCAGCCGATCAGCCACGCGATGGCCAGGCACTCGTTCTCCGCGCCGGCGAAGTTGCACAGCCGCATCAGCAGGTCGATGCCCTTGCCGTTGGTGTCCTTGACGGGCAGCGGGAGTTCGCCGGTGAGCTGGGTGCGCCGCCAGCACACTTCGCGGGGGTCGGGGGTGAGGATGTCCCAGCCGGTGGGGTGGATGCGGACGGACTGACCGTCGTCGCGTCCCAGGTCGAGCCAGGTTGCTCCGTCGAATCCGGGGGCGACGCGGATGTGCACGGGTTGCACGTTCTCGGACATTGCGAGTGCTTCGATCAGGTCCAGTGCCTCTTTCAGTGCGCTGCCGTTGAAGGAGCCGCGTCCGTCGCGGTAGAGGCCGACCATGAGTTCCTGGCGGTGGCTGCCGGTGGTGCCTTGGGAGCGGATCGGGCGGGCGACGGGCTGGCCGTTCTTCTGCGCGTAGACGGTTCCGTCCGGGGTGCGGAAGTACCGGAAGTGGGATTGCGCGTAGTCGGTGATGATCTGGCGGGCGGGGTTCTTCTCGTCGTCAGCCATGGTCACAGTCCCAACGTGGTGAGGGCATTGGTCCATGCGTCCGTGCAGTGCCGGGGTGTCTCGCCCTTGGCCTGCGCGGCGGTGAACAGCCGGGCGACGTGCGTGTGGGTGAGGCAGCCGCACCGGCCGTGGGTGGACAGCACGGCGAGGAACGTTCGGTAGACGGTCGCGTGTACCGCCTCACGGGCGCCGGTGATGTGCTGCTCTGCCATGGCGATCCCACGGTCCAGTAACACGGGCGAGCGGTGGCGGCACTGTCCGCCCTGGCCTCCCAAGGGTGCTGAGAGGGGCTGTGGCGTCCTACGTGCGGGAGGGGGGTCCGTTAGTGCCAGAGCGCGCACAGTGCCCGGGAGGGCGGCCATGCTGCCGTTGCCCCATCCGAGCCAACGGGCATATCCCACGAGGGACTTGATGTCCACACCGGGCCGCACGCCGTTGGCGGAGCGCATGACGCCCTGGTAGAGCCAGTGCTCACCCCGGGTGGTGCGCACGGTCCGGGTGGTGGGCAGGGTATCGCGGGCCCAGGCGAGGGCTTCCGCGTTGTCGAGGTCGACCACGGTCACTCCGGCGCCGCCGGGGTGGTAGGCGACCGCCGCCGCCTGCCGCCAGGCGGTGGCCCACGCAGGCGAGTTGATGACGTCCGGGTTGGTGGTGGCGGCGGCCCACGCGTGGCAGACGCGGGGGCAGTGGCAGGGGCCGGGGGTTTTCATGTTGGGCCGTCCGCCGCACGCGTTCTTCGCGCAGGTACGGCAGTTGCCGAACGGCACCTTCCCCGCCCGCAGCGGCAGCGGTGGCACACCGGCCGCCGCCAGACTGAGCGCGGTGCGCAGATGTTCGTTCATGCGGCGGCCCTCCCTTCGAGGGCGAGGAACTGTGCGGCGATCCACTGGGTGTAGGCGGGGGGTACGGCTTTGCGGGCTTCGAGGTTGGTCATCCAGGTGCAGCCCATGGCGTCCGCGTAGGCGCGCTCGCCCTTGTGGACGAAGGCGAGGAGGTCTTTGCGGTGCCAGCACGGGGCGACCAGGTCCCCGCCGCCGCCCCACGAGGTCTCGAAGACGCGGTGGCGGCGCAGGTTGAGGCCGAACTGGGTTCCGCACAGCAGGTAGTCGGGGCGCAGGATGCCCGCGGTCGCGGTCTCGGGGACGTTCTCGATGACCCACGGCCGGCCGCTCGCCTGCATCGCTGCGCGTCCGGGGCCGATCAGGTCGGGGTGGTCGCCGGGGTTGCCGCGCCATTTGGTGACGGTGGCCCATCGCTCGCACGGCCAGGAGCCGTGGATGAGGTCGAAGGCGTGTCCGTGTTCGGCGGCGTAGTCGATGCCGTCGGCCTGGATGAACGGGAAGGGGTAGTTCGGCATGGGCGCGGTGTCGACCCCCACCACGTCGAACCCGGCGAGGTAGTAGCCCATGGACAGGCCCCCGGCACCGCAGCACAGGTCCAGCACCCGCAGGCCGTTCGGACGCCGCAACGGCAGCACACGCGCGTTCACGCGGCCACCCCCATCCGGGCGGTGGCGAGGTGGGTGAGCGCGGCGGCACCGATGTGGTGGGCGTAGGCGGGCGGGATGCACTCGCGGATGCCGTCCCGGTTCATCCACGGCACCCGCATGACGCGCCGGGCCAGGTCGACGCCGGAGAAGTTGCCCACGAACTGGCCGTAGTGGCCGGGCGGGACGGGGCGCCCCATCTTCGCCTGCGGGACCAGGTGGGCGGGGTGGTCCGGCTGCGTAAGCGTCCAGCCGCCGGTCTCGAAAAACCGGTGCCGGTAGGTGGCCAGGTGGAACATGGGCCCGCACAGCATCACGGGATCACGGAGCTTGGGCGCCGCCCCTCCCACGTTCTCCATGACCCACGGGCGCCCGGTCGTTTCGAGGGCGGCGCGGGTGGGGGCGATGAGGTCGGGGTGGGGGTTGCCCTGGATGCGCTGGCAGGCGGTGTCGTGCTGGCACGGCGGGGACGCGTGGATGAAGTCGAACCCGCTCCCGTGGGCGAGGACGAACGCGATCGCGTCGGCCTGGACGAACGCGAACGGGTAGCGGGGCTGCGGGACGATGTCGACGCCGGTGACGTCGAAGCCGGCGTCGTCGTAGCCCTTGGCGGCGCCGCCTTGGCAGCAGAACAGGTCCAGCAGACGCGGCTTATGGCCGCGTACTCGCCGGATGTCAGTGGGTTGGGTCATGCTGGGAGACCTCCACAGGTCTGTTGAGGGCAGGTGGACAAGGGCGGCCCCGGGTTCTTGGCGGAATGGGGGCCGCCCTTGGCGTAGCTACTGGTTGTTGGCCCAGTGGGCGTATTCGTGGCGGACGTAGCCGCGCGGGTGGGCGAGCGTGGCCGGGTGCTGTGGCCCGTTCGGGTCGCTGCCGTGGTCGATCTCGATGAGCTGGCGGGCGGCGTTGGCCGCGATGTCGTCGGTGCCGTTGGGGATGCCTTCGGCCTCGTAGTCCAGCGCGATGCGGTCGAGCAGGGCGGCTTTGCGCAGCCAGTACTCCCGGTCCACGTCGCCACCGGGCGGGTTCTTGGCGAGCGTCCTTGTGGTGGAAGCGGTCCACGCGATCTCGTAGGGGATGGCGGGGGCGGTGGCGTAGGCGTCTTCCGGTGTGGGCCATGCTGTCGGCCCCGCCTCGGGCCGGTCCGTCTCCTCGCGGGTGAGGTCGGTGAGGTGGTCGGCCCGGACGTAGAAGCGGTGGCTCTTGCCGTTGTCGGTGGGGTAGACGGTCACGGTGCCGGTGGCGAAGGTCTTGTCCAGCGCGGCGACGACGCGGTCGGTGTCGGCGGATTCACAGATGACGCGGATCTCGAACACGGTTCTCCTTCGGGGGGTGTTCAGCCGTGGATGCGGTTGCGCTTGACGACCGCCTTGCGGACGTGGGTGGTGGTGTTCTCCTGCCGCACGGGCCCGGCGTAGTGGTGGTGGTGCGTGTCCGGGGTGGCTTCGGCGACGCGGCTGAACAGGCGGGCGATGGCGAGGATCGGCACGGCGACGGCGGCGGGGGCCGCGCAGATCATGCCGATCACGGTGGGGTCCGCTTGCCGGGACGCGATGAGGACCCCGATGGCGATGAGTCCGGGCGGCACGGTGGCCAGCCCGGCGGTGAGCATGAGGCGGCTCGCGTCCACGGCCCGCTGCGACATGGGCGGAGTGCCGGGCTGGGTGACGGGCGGGGTGTCGCCGTAGGCGGGCAGGGGGCTGGTGTCGCGGTAGGCGGTGGGCGTGTGGGGTGCGGGCCGGTAGGCGTCGGCGATCAGCCGGCTCGCCTCGGTGGCCGCTTCCGCGTCGCTCATCCTCGTGTCGGATGCGGGCGGGCCGGGGGTGGTCTCGGGGAACATCGCGGCGGTTCCTTCCGGTGCTTGGTGGGTGGCGGGGCAGGCAGGCACACCCCGCCGGGGGTGGGGTTGGGAGGGGTTGGGAGGGGTTGGGCAGGGGGCGGTCAGACCCCCTCTACCTGCCTTACCTCGCAGGTCACAGCCCTTTACCGCCCCCTCTACCGGGGTAAAGAGCCCCCTCTACTCCGCAGCGCTCCCGCGAGCCGGTGCGCGGCGCGGTGGAGGGGGTGCGGTGTGGGGGTGGGGTAGAGGGGGAGGGCTTTACCTGCCGGTGCTCAGCAGGATCTCGGCGGGCACGGCGGCCTCGATGTCGCGTCGCTGGTAGCCCGCCCCGTTGGCGCCGCTGATCTTGACCTGCTTGCTCGTCCGCTTCACTCCGGCGCTCTCCAGCTCCGAGGCGAGGCGTTCGGCGTTAAGGTCGCCGTAGGTGTCCTCGTCGAGGTTGACGAGACCGGCGAGCAGGTCGGTGGTGAACATGCGCGGCGAGTGCCGCATGACGTCCAGCACGTCGGAGACGATGGCGGGCACGGTCAGGCCGGCCGCGTCGGCGGCGGCGGTGACGTCGCCTGCCGCGTCCCCGGTGAGCTGTCCGGCGGCCTCGCGCAGGGCGCGGCCCTTGCGGCACAGTGCGGCGAACCCGGGGCCGTCCAGGTAGTCGGCCCGCACGGTCACGAACGAGGCCGGACCGGTGACCAGCACACCCACACCCTTGTGGTCCTCCGACAGCACCGACGCGTCGGCGCCCTGAGCGGCCTTGCCCTTGCCCAGCACCATGTCGGAACTGGTGCGGTCGACCACCTGTGTCGAGTAGCGGATGGTGATGATCTCCCGCAGCTTGGGCGGCACCGATTCCGCGTCGGGGCGCTGTGAGGCGAAGTTGGAGATGAACCCGGCCGCCGGTCCCCGGCGGGCGACGCGGCACAGGTCGTTGATGACCTGCTCCCGGTCCTCGCGTTCCATCGCGGTGAAGTACTCCTGCAGTTCGTCGATGGTCACGAAGATGACCGGCAGGTTGTACTTGACCATGATGTCCGGGGTCAGTTTGCCTTCCGGGCACACCGACGTCGGCAGGTCCCGCAGCAGCGCGAACCGGCGTTCCATCTCCACCAGCAGCTCTTGCAGCATGGCCTTGAGCGCTTCGATCGCGTCGTCCTCGGCGCCCATGATGAGCCGGTGGGCGATCGCCTTCGCGGGCATCCAGTCGGCGCCGCCCTTGCCGTCGGCGATGTAGTGGCGCACGTAGGCGTCCAGCAGACCGGCCGCCGTCAGCAGCCGCTGCGAGAACGTCTTGCCCCGGCGAGGCAGACCACCGAAGAACATCGACTGCCACATGACCGGCAGCGCGACGCGGTTGCCGCGGGCGTCCTGCCCGAACGGGACCGCGTCCCAGATGGAGAACTTCTCCGCCTTCTCCAGCGGCGACGGGTTGAGGGGGCCCAGGTAGGGGTCGTCGTCGGCCACCCACATCGACACCCGGCCGGCGTTGCCGCCCTTGGCCGCGCGCACCCGGGACATGATGACCTGGATCTCGTCGACCCCGAGTTCCTGCGCGATCACCTCCCGCTTCGCGAGGACATCGGAAGCGGTTTTGCCGCCGCCCCTCGGCATGTCGAAGATCACGGCCCAGCCACGGCCGTCGCGGACCGGGCCCATCGTGCACGACACCCTCGGAAGGTCCTTGTCGTCGTCCTTGCCGCTGCCGCTTTTGAGGAGGCCGGCGGCCCGCAGCGACTCGTTGAGCTGCTGCGCGGACATGTCCACCCGCAGCGGCGGCGCCGCCTGGTCCAGCAGACGGGTTTCCTTGCCCCGGCCGAGGTAGGCGAGCGGGGTGGTGACGGCCGCCGCTATGCCGGCCTGGAGGAGTGGGGGCGCCAGCGCGATACCGACAGCGGCGGCGGTGACCGCCGCCGCTGCGGCACCGAAACGCCAACGCCGGGTCTGGGTACGGGTGTAGTGCGCGACTTGCAGCCGCACGGCCAGGTCGACGTCTTCGGGCTTGACCTTGACCTGCGCACGCAGAGCCTTGACGGTCGCGGTGTGGTCCTGCGCCGACAGCGTCGGCCACAGACCGGCCGCAGCCCGGAAGAAGCCACGCGCGGCCAGCAGAATCGTCTTGACCAGGTACTTCGGGGTACGGAAGCCGTGGTAACGGGTGTGCCACCAGGTGAGCCGGCCGAACGCCTGGACGTTCGCGACCACCGAGGCACGCGAACGCGCCCACGCCGGCAGAACGTCCGCGTCGGGCAGGGCGAGCCAGTCGACCAGCGGGTTGTCGGGGCGGTCAACCGCTTCCCCTGCCGGGGTGTCGTCGATGTCCGTGATGCCGGCGGGTGCGGAAGGCGTCTTGGCCAGGTCGACGACCAGCGCCGTACGGGAAGTGCGGTGGTCGTCCAGGCGGTGGACGGTCCCCACAGGGGCGTCGTCCGTGGCGGGTTCAGACATGAGGGGATGACTCCTGACTGCCCTGATCAGGGCGGGAGTTGGAAAGGAAAGAGGGAGGGGGCGTGGTGGGCGTGGTCACCACCAGCCGGAGGACTTCTTGGCGGCCTTGGCGGCGGCGGCCTCGTTGACGATCCGCTGCCGCTCCTTCTCGAACGCGACGATCTCCGCCATCAGCCGCGTCTCAGCGCTGTTCCACGCCGTTTCGAGCTTCCGTTCGGCGCGGGTGGTGCTCCGTCCGCGCACGACGCGGACGGACCCGCCGACCGTGGCACGGATGATCGCGCGCCGTTCCGGGCCGTTCAGCGGCCACATCTCGAACTCACGGACCGCATCCAGCTTCCGGTTCGCCAACTGGATCTCACGGTCTAGGTGGCGGGTGTTGGGCTTGCCCATGGTCAGGAACTCCTCGGGGAATCACAGGGGGAAGGATCGGGGTAGGCGCAGGTCACGCACGTGCCGAGGGATGCAGGGATGACGTATCCGGCATCCGTGCGGCACTGCGGACACGTGCGGCGCGCGGTGTTGGCCTTCGCCAGCGCGGCCCACTTGGCCGGCGTCATCGGCCGGACCGGCTTGGCGCAGTCGAGGCGGTAGAGGTAGGCGACCAGCGGGCCGCGCCGGTAGCGCGGACGCAGCACCTGACCGGCGACGGGCTGACCGCCGGGACGCAGACCGCGCGCCCTCAGCTGCCGGAACGTGGCGTAGCCGTCCGGGGCGCACCGCCACGGGAACGTGGGGATGCCGTGACGGGCGCCGGTCGGGTCGAAACACTTGCCGTAGGCGCCGCTCATCAGGCGACCGCCGTAGCGGCACGCTCGGCTTTCAGCGTGTCGCGCAGCATCCGGGCGTTGGCCGGGGACGTGCGGACCACTCGGCGGATGCCCTCTGCGGTCAGCGCCTTGTCCGACCAACCGGCCGTCTCCATGCGTGCCTCATCGAGCAGTTGGGTGGCGCTCCGCTTCGGGCGGGGTGACCGGGCGACGTCGGCAACCCTGCCGGTCGCCCGACGCGGGCGAGTCGACTCAGCCGCCGTCACGCACCCCTCGATCACCGGGACGGGAATCGGGGCGGGGACGGTCGGTACAGGCTTGAGGGGAAGAACCGACTTCACATGCGACTCGGCCACCGGATCGGGTATCCGCACCACCGATGCGGTGATCGTTGCGGGGGTCGATTCCGGCAGGTCAGGGGTAGACCGATAACCGATAGTCTCGGTCGATTTCTCCGCATTTCTGATCGGGTTCGGAATCGGGTCGGGGACCGGGGCAGGGCGGTGGTGCAGCACCTTGGCGACCAGATCGGATCCGAAGTAGATCGACCCGACCGGAAGCGACGTGGCGAGCAGGACCAGTGCCCAGTTGGCGGGGTCCCAGTCGGCGAGCCGTCCCCAGTCGACCGTGGCGCCGTGCAGCTCGGGAACGAGACCGTGGACGTAGTTGAGGACCAGTGAGGCGAGCGTGTAGGTGCCCAGCACCCGCAGCGCGAACTTCCGATCGTCGTCGGCGAGGACGAGGGTGGCGACCAGGGCCAGAGCCATCAGACCGTCGACCACGAACGGGTAGAGGGTCGCGGCGGTGTCATCCGCGCCGACCGCGTTGGCGATGTCCCGCAACGCGTTCCACGAGACGCGGAACGCCATGGCGACGACCGCGACCAGGGCCAGCACGAGGGCGGCCCGACCCTTGCGGTTGAGGCTCACCGAAACCACCCCCGCTTCCGAGGTGCCGGGGCGGTGGCCTGTGCTTCCTGCTGCTCCCAGCGGCGGGCCTCGTCCTCACGGCCGTCCAGCCGGGCCAGGTGCGCGGCCTGCTGACGCGGCGACATCGCCACCCACTCACGATGCGTGGCAGCAGCGACCGGACGCGAGGGCGCGGGAGTGTCAGCGGAGCGGGCGGCCTGCTGAGCCGCGTACTGCTGCTCGGCCGTCTGCATGTCCTTGAACCGGCGACCCATCACGCACCCCCTACCGTGAGCACAGCGGCAACGATGAGCAGGGCGCCGCCGGCGCAGGTCAGATCGACCGCGCGCTTGAGGCCGGTGAACTTCACCACCGCGATCCGGGACAGACCCGCGATGTCCGCGCCCATGTCCTCGGTGAGGGCGGCGGTGATCTGCTCGGGGGTGAGCGTGGCCCACAGCGGGAACCCCCGCCCACCACCGAGGTTCGGGCGGACCGAGCGCAGCAGCAGACCAGCCGCCGCGACCAGACCGAGGATGCCGGTACCGCCCACGGTGAGGGCGGCGGTGTTGAGCGGCAGGTCGCGGGCGACAGTCCAGGTGCCGGCCAGGACCGCACCGACGAACGCCAGCAACAGCCCGGTCTTGGTGTCGGTCCGTGCGATCTCCGCTTTCACCTCGGCGTGCGCGGCCGTCAGGCTCTCCTCGGCGGTCCTCACGCGCCCACCCCCGGCAGGGGCGCGGCCGTGTTCGCCAGCTCGCGGCCGGCGGCGAGCACCCGGCGTCGGGCCCGGCGGATACGCCGGACGTCCAGCTCGGTGGGGGTGCGGTCCATGGTGATGATCTGCGCGTCCAGCAGGTCGACCTGCGCGAGGATCAGAGGCATTTCACGCTCGATGCCGTCCAGCTCAGCGGCCGTCGGCTCCATCCATTCGGCGAACGCGGTAACAGTGTCCTGAACAGTGACGATGTGCTTCATGGGTCGTGGTCTCCCTAGCAGGTGTTACGGCCCGAAGCGGCGTCCGGGGGGCAACCCGGGCGCCGCGCGCCGTTGATGAAGTAGGTGAGGTCAGCCGTTGCGGCCGTAGGCCTCGTTCAGCTCCGCCACCGCGTCCTTGCACTCGCCGGACGTGATGCGGTCGTAGACCTCCTGACCGCGCTGTGCAGACTCCGGCGAGGTCAGGTCGGTGGTGGACTCCTGCGACTGCACATGGAGGGTTTTCAGCGGTGCCGCTCCAGGGTGAGGACGGCCTTGGCGATTGACGTCATGCGGTTCGGGCTGCATCGGGCTCTGCGGAAGATTCGCCAGGATTTGAGGCGGGCGATTCCTCGTTCGACGGGTACGCGAGCGGCGGACAGCGCCCGGTTGACCGTCCGCTCGGTCGTGGTGAGTTCACCTTGGGGCGGTCGGCGTTTGGGGGTGGTGACCCACTCGCCCGCGCCGATGTAGGCCATGTCGGCGAGAATGGGGACGCCTTGGCGCTCGCAGATCCTGATGATCTTGTGGGTGCGGGCGGCGGTCAGGTCGTGTGTGCGGCCGGGCAGGGCAGGTGAGAGCCACAGTGTGCGACCGGCCGGGTCCGTGATGACCTGCACGTTCACACCGTGCCGCTTGTGCTTCGTCGAATAGTCTGCGCGCCCGTCGCCGACCCGGTCGCACTCGGCGAGCGTGCCGTCCACGAGAACGTAGTCGGGGTCTGTCTCGCGCAGGACCTTCAGCAGGCCCGGCGCCATGTCGGCCAGGTGCTCGACGACGGTGGTGACGTACGCGTGGGCGGTGCCGACGGAGATACGGAAACCTGCGGCGAGCTGAGCCAGGGGGTCGTGCCGGCGCAGGTATGCCAGAGCGATCACCGCACGCTCGGACGGCCGGAGTTTGCAGCGCCGGTCACCCTCACGGGTGACGATCAGCATCGTCACCCACTCCACGAGTGCGTGCGGCAGGTCGAGTGCGGCAGGATACGGGACCAACAGGGTTCCTGAGCTGGAGAGTTGAGACCTAGACACCTCTCTCAACGGCACGGGGACCCTGTCCGTTGCTTATGGTCCCGCCGTCACCCGTCCGGGGGCCACTCTGAAAACCCTCATGGACTCCTGATGTGTCGTAGGTGGTGGACCAGGCCGGACGAACCGGCCGGCTCCCCGCGCTCCCATCCGTACGGCCCCCGCACTGAAGCGGGTCCGGACGGGTGGGAGAGGCAGCCGGCCCGCAGCGCGCTCGCGCTGCGGAACCAGGGGTGGACCGGAGATGTACGGCGCCGGTGGTCGGTCCTGACTGCGGCGCCTGGGTATGTCGTCGGTTCACACCGACCTCCCTCAGCGAGAAGGGCAAGCGGCTTCACCGGTGCACCCTTGCGGGGCGGACCGGTCCCGAGCCGGTGAATCGGGCGCGTCATCGTCACTGCTCTGACGCTCAGCAGGGCAGCGCGCGCCGGGTGGCACGCGGCGGGTTGACCTCCCGTGCGGAAGGGATGATCCCGGCCGGTGTTCTCCAGAGCCGACGCGCGGGACAGGACAGGTTCACCTGCCACGAAGTGGCTGCCAACGGCCATCACCCCGGCCGTTCGGGGGACGGGACGCATAGCCCGTCAGAGTTGAATCTCTATTGAATTCTCAACGAACGGACACTGCCTTCGTACTCACCCCTGCGGGCTTTCCTCCGGGCGTCGAAGTCGTCCAGGGGCGATGCACCCGCCATGAGCACGGGCGCATCAAGGTGCAGCGGCTCCCGATCGACGTTCCAACCGGCGGGCACATCCCTAAGGTTCCCTAGGGTTCCCTGTGGTGTCAAGCGGTAGGGTAGGGAACCTCAGGGAACCGAGACGAGGGAGCAGGCGAAATGGCCGGTCAGGCCGACAATCGGGCGCCGTACGCAAAGATTGCCGCCCACTACGCGGAGCTGATCGCGTCCGGCCAACTACCGCCGGGAACGCTCCTGCCGAGCATCAAGAACCTGTCGGAACAGTGGAGCGTGAGCACGGCCACGGCTGAGAAGGCGTTGCGCAAGCTGCGCAACGAAGGCATGGTCCGGGGTATCCACGGGATCGGAACGGAAGTCCTGGATCAGCCGGGCCCCATGTCGTCGGGGTCTCAGCGCCAGGACCGGGGCCGTCGTACCGGATCAAGTTGGGGATCCGGCGAACGATCCGACTCGCACAAGGCTGACGTGGTCCCTGCTCCTCTGGATGTGGCGCAGGCGCTTGGTATCGAGCCTCGCTCCGACGTGATTCGTCGGAGCCGTGTCTACCGGGACCGACACGGCATCGTGGCGCACAGTACGTCTTGGATCCCCGCTCGTTACGGGAAGCTGATCCCGCAGCTGGCGAAGAGTGAGCGATTGACTGGGGGCACCTCACTCCAGCTCATTGCTGAGGCGACCGGCCTGCCAATCAGCCATCGGATCGACACCGCCTCAGCGCGCCTGCTGACGACGGAAGACACCCAGCTCTTGGAGTTGGACCCGGAGAACCCGCCTGCGGAACCCGTTGTCGTGATGACCGCGAAGTTCATCGACAGTGAAAACAACGTCGTGGAATACGGCGTTGACCTCGGTGGCCCAGGCCGCACCTGGCGGACGGAATCGGAGGTTTCCCCGTGACGACCTTGGATGACACGCTGTTGAGCGTGCTTGAAGATCGGATGGGCGCTCTATTCGCCGCCCGCCGTACCGGCACGCTCGCACCCGGAGCCGAAGTGGAAATCTCCGCGATCTCCCAGACCCTTACGAGACCGATGACCTCACGTTCGCCGTTCTGCGTCCTCATGGCCGGGCTCCCCGGTTCCGGCAAGACCACGCTGTCCCGAGTCCTCACCGATCGCGGCTTCGTGCGCCTGTGCCCGGATGAGGAGATGTACCGCCGACACGGCGTGTATGGGGTGGACTTCCCGCGAGGCACCTTCCCCACCCTTGAACGGCCGGTCCTTGAAGATGTCGCGGTTGAACTGCGCGAACTGCTTCAGATGGGGCGTGATGTCGTGGTCGACCATGGCTTCTGGACTCCGGACGATCGAGCCCGGTGGCGAACCATCGCGACCGACGCCGGCGCCACTCCGCTACTGGTCTATCTCGACGCGAGCCATGACGAACTCTGGTCGAGAATCAACAAGCGCAACGAGTTCCACGCCGATGATCCGAACTCGATCTACTTTTCCGAGAGCGATCTTCAGCGCTACCGCACCCGCTTCGTTCCTCCCGGGGCAGACGAACTGCATCTCACGTACCACGGCGATCCTGTGGCCGTGGTTTCGGCCCTCGGTTTTTCCTGATCCCTATAGTTTCTTCATCGTCTTCCGAAGTTCGGTTAGAAGTTGCGATGGCGTCAGATCTGACTTCTCGTGCTGCCTTCCCCGACGCCCCGTTGAGAGCTGAACCTGGACTGCAAACTTTCCAGACTTCTCGCGTACGGCGCACACTTCTACACCCAATGCGGTTTTTGTGGCGCTGCCGAGGAAGCATGCTTCATGTCCCTGATGGGGATCGATGCGCCGCCAAGGGCGAGGGTAGTGGGAACATGAAGCAAGTTGATTGGCGAAGTCCTGTGCGCTCTTGGGTCGTTGGGCTGGATCGAGAGACAGTGCCTGCCCAATTGTGCGGACCACGCTCAGCGAAACGTGTGGGGCAATGGAGCGCAGATCCAAGAATTCCTCAGAAAGGATCTTCTGTCTTCTCTCTTCGTTCTTCATGCTGCGTGGGCCGGTCGGGTAGTGACCGGTAAGCAGGTAGAAGACGGTTGCCGCCAGAGAATAGATGTCCGTGGCGATCGAGCACCCAGGATCCTCCGGAGATACCACTTCGGGCGCAACGGTAGCGTACGAGCCGGTCGCCGAAGTCTTGCCGTCGGCGTCCATCGCCGCTGCCATGCCTAGGTCGCCTAGCAATACGTGCCCGTTATCATCCAAGTACGCGTTGCCGGGCTTCACATCACGGTGCAGCAAGCCTTCCCGATGCATGCGATCCAGCCCGTAGCCCAGGTGCTCTCCCCAGCGAACCGCAGACAGGGCGTCTACGCCGAAGCCATCTGCGACATCCTCAAGATCGCCACCGGTGATCACGGGCGTAGTGATATATCGAATGTCTGTGTCATCGACGAGGTCGGCGTTGAGTACTGGAAGGAGATACGGGCTACGCAAGAGTTCCAGAACCTGCGCCTCATCCCATGTGGCAGGTTCGTTCTGCTTCGGGGTCAACAGCTTGAGCGCCACCTCGTTTCCCAGGTGATCATCTGCGACGCGGAAGACCTGGCCGTTTGAGCCGTTGCCGAGGTGCCCGAGTACCCGGTATCGGCCATCGATACGGTCGCCAGTTTGGGCGGCCGGGAGTGCAGACATGACCAACACCCTATAGTGCTTGCCATGTTGGTGGTGGGAGTGAGCGTTGGGTTTCCAACGTCGGGCAAGCCTGTGGTCAGTCTCGTCGTCCTAGAGGGAGGACGAGGTGACCCGGTGTTCGTGGAGTCCTGCGAGATCAAGACGGCTGAGAAGGAGGTCTTTGAGCAAATCATCGATCTTGGCCGCAAGTTCCATAGCAAACTCTCTGGGCTTAAACCAGAGGCGGTAGTGCTACGTATTGCTGATATTCCGACGAGGGCCAGTAGGGCGGCTGGTCCGCGGCATCGCCTCATGATTGAGGGCGCACTGGCCTATGTGTGCAACGAACAGAAAGTACAGAATGTCGCGCTGTGTACTGGCAGGGAAGTAGGAATTGAACTTGGGATGAGCAAGGCCGACGCTCAGGCTTGTGGTGAGCGCCTTGATGCGAAGCACCCTGAGGCTGCCTCGGCGGGAATTGTTGCCTTGCCGTCAGAGTCCTGAGTCGGTAGTGCGGCCGCAAGCTTGCCAGGAAGTGGGGCGAGTTTCGTTCAGTACAACGAGTTCGTCTACGCCGCAATCAGCGGCAGCGGCAGCGACGTCTGTTACCTGGTGCAGCACGGCCGCCCGAATGTGGTCAGCGCCGGCGTGACGTGCTGTTCGGGCAGCTTTCGCGACAGAGGTGCCGCTAGCGAGGTTTACGTCGATGATCAACACTTTGGATCCCGTGCTTCCGTCACCGATGAGACGCATTAGGCCACCCGACGCAAGGAGTACGGCACTTACTAGACGCTCTGCTACTGGACTAGCCGCGATCACCGTTTGCGCTCCGAAGGCATGCGCAACTTCCGTGACCTGCTCCACAGCGGCACGCAACTGGTCAGGCTGCGCAAGTCGATCAATGTTGGTCTGCGCCGTTCCGACAGCCGCTAGCAAGTCGCTCATGCACGTCACCCCTCATGCTTTCGGCCCGCTGCCTTGCCTCAGTCTCGCCCGTTCAACGAGGAGTTGCCAACACCGTTGCGCAAGCCGTTACCGAAGCCGCGCAATGGACGAAAACTGGTCGCTTCAGTGGTGTGCTTCGGTCACATCGGCGAAGGAAAGCATCGTACTTCCCGAGCGATTCAAGTGTCAGAACGTCCCATAGGGTGGTCGAGCTGTCGGTGACTTCAGCGTCCAGGGCCGGGTGAGTCACCGCGTGCTACGCCTCGCCGTGAGAGCTGGAGATTGCGGAGCGTTCGGTCGGGCGGTCGCTGGGCCTGCCTGCGGGCACCAGGTAGAGGTGCGATACCGAGATCGGTAATCCGTCGGTCGGCCGCATCCGAGGGGACTACCGCGCACCAGTTCCCCCAGACGTCCCCCGAACTGGTCGCCCCCCCCGTAGTCCCAGGTCAACTAGGGCAGACACGGCCCGCTGTAAATCTGCCGGCCGTGCCTTGCTCGCTTCGGCCCATGACGCCGTCCCGCCAACGACACTGCTGGTGCGGGGCCGTCCATGGGCCGTCCAAGGGGAACCAACGACGACCAACGACGACCTGCAACGACGGCATACCCACTGGTCAGGCAAACAATGCCCGGAATCCGCCGAGGTGGGCGACCTGGGGCGTCACTTCTTCGACGTGTGAGTCGGCCGGCGCCACCAGGCGCCCGGTAACCGTGTACGTCAGCGCCCTCGCCCCGGTTCCGGTGGCGGGGGCGTTCGGCGTCTCACGTCCGGCGTTGTCGTTTCGGGGCCGGTCGCCTGGGGTGGCGGGGACACCCTCAGAGGGGCGTTGTCAGAGGGGCGCCCTATGCTGCACAGACCGCGCACGGTCATGGGAACAGACGGGACACGGAAGGCAACGGGGATGACGGGGAAGTCCGAACACGACGACAGCGAGCGGGAGTTCGACTACCGGTGGGCGCGCGACGCCCCGCACAAGGAGCCTTCCGCCCGGGCCCGCATGCTCGCGGCCCGCTGGAAGGAGAACCCGCCGGAGCCGGTGCCGTTCCGGGGCGAACCCGAGGCGTCGGGGCCACGCAGGTCGTCGTGGATATCGACGGCCCTGGTCCTCGGCTGCGTCGCCGCGATCATCCTGCTGCTCGGGTACACCCGGTTCCAGGCCCCTTACTAGCCCCCGAGGCGCGCCTGCGCCTCGGGTCCCCTTTGCCCCACCCAGGGTTCGGAGGCGGGTGCTCGGCGGCTCGGGCTGGTCCATCTGTACAAGCGCGGGACCTTTTGTCCCTTCTCTCGCCTGACCGGTGGTAACGCGGCCGTGCGGCGGCCATCGTGATGACGGTCGACGGCGGGGCAGCCCGCTCGATCGCGTTGCAGGTGAGGACGCGCTCACCGACGGTCCGCGGATCGAGCAGGACCTGACCCGCTGGTTCCCCGTGGGGGTGCCCCGGTCTGTGAGACGGACCGACCGGAGGCACGCCCCCTTTCTCTACTCCCTGCTTCCCTTTCCCTTATCGGCCCCGGCGGTTCTGGCGACGTGTCTGGGCAGGGCGCTCGCGCCGGTAGCGGCGCTCCCACCTGGCCTGCTGGTCCCGGCGCTGGCGGTAGGCGCGGTAGCTGGCGGGCGCGGAGCCCGTGGCCGGGCCGCCACCTCCGGACGAGGAGGTTGCCGTACCGCTCCCCGTGCGGCCATAGCGGTAATAGACGTAGAGCAGACCGGCGGCGGCGAGCCACAGGACGCTGTTCTTGAAGCCCATGATGATCAGAACGACGATCGCGGAAATGATCAAGGTGCCCATGACGGGACTCCTTGTGGGTGGTGTGGACGGCTGAGCGGTGAGGTGCGGTGCGTGACGGTGTGCGTCGGGCGAGGCTCTGGGGGTGGGCGTCCGTCCGTCGGTGCGTAGAGAGTAGCCCCGAGTCCTGCAAGTCATGCCTGTCCGGCGGAAAGCGGTATGGACGGCTTCGCTGTGCCTGTCCAGCGTAGGGACGGCAGAGGAGTCCGCGCATCCGGATTTCGCGGTGTGTGCGACGGGAGTGGCGTGAGTGAATGGGCGTATGAGTGAGCTGCTTCCGTTCGTGTGCGATGTCGACGGTGAACGACTCAGCGGGGTGTACGGGGGTGATCGGGACCGGGACTCGGATGGTGGCTCGGGCGGGGGCTCGGGCGGGCCCGCCGTCGTTCTCCTGCACGGTGCCGGCCACGGGAGCAAGGAGCGGTTGATGCCGTTGCTCGCCGAGTTCGTCGCACGTGGCTGCCAGGGGCTCGCCTTCGACTTCTCCGGGCACGGTGAAAGTACGGGTGAGCTGCGGGAGTTGAGCCTGCGGCGGCGGTTCGAGCAGGCCGTCGGTGTCATCGGGGCACGGGTTCCGGTGGGCAGGCCGCTCGTGCTGGTGGGGTTCAGCATGAGTGGGCAGACGGTGGCCGATCTTGTCGGCCACTACGGCGAGCGGGTCGCCGGTGTCGGGTTGTGCGCGCCTGCCGTGTACGGGGCCGAGGCGTGGGATGTGCCGTTCGGTGAGGGGAGTGGCCGCTTCAGCGAGTTGATCCGGACGCCGGGCAGTTGGCGCGGGGCGCCGGCGCTGGGTGTGCTGCGGGCGTTCGCGGGGCGGGCGGTGCTGGTGGTGCCGGGGACCGATCACGTCATTCCGGGCGAGGTGACGGAGGCGGTGGCGGAGGCGTTGGCGGCGCGGGCGGAGTTCACGCGGCTCGAACTGGCGGACGCGGATCACTTCTTGGGGCTCTGGTTGCGTGAGCATCCGGAGGAGCGGCGGGGGTTGGTGGATGCGGTGTTGAAGGGGGTTGGGTGAGCAGGGGGTTTCGCCCCCGCCGCCCCTACCCGTCCCATCCTGTTCCTGGGGGCTGCGCCCCAAGACCCCCGCATCGGCCCTGAACGGGCCTCGTCCCCAAACGCCGGACGGGCTGGAACGGTGCCGGCCCAGTGACGCCGGAGGGCCGGAGGGCCGGGTGCCCTGGTATGGACGAGGCACCCGGCGTCCGTTCAGCGGGAGTAGCGCATCAGGGCTCGGACCATGTGGCACGTCGTTTCCGACGGGGGGTGGACGCCGATCAGGTCCGCCGCGCTGCGGATCCTTTCGTTGCGGGCCTGGTTCGGCATGTAGACGCCGGAGTCGAGCAGGGCGATCGCGAGCCGCATCGCCTTGAGTCGGCGGTTGTGCGTGACGTACCACTCGCGGGGGCGCCCCGGCGGCAGCGGGCGCTTCTCCACGGGGGTGCACGGCAGTTCGAGCAGGACCCCCCTCTTGGCGGTGGACTGGGTGGGCGACGGCTTGAGAGCGGCAGCGGGCACAGGCATCCTCCTGTCGCGGTCAGGGTGGCACCGGACCCCCCGGCGACACCCTCGAACACTGCTTCTATTCTACTGCCCGGCACTGACAAAAGCCCCTGGCCACAAGGCCTCTGACGTACCGTGAGCCCCATGGAAATCTGGATCAACCCGGCCTGCTCCAAGTGCCGCGGAGCCCTGTCCCTGCTCGACGCCGAGGCCGCCGAATACACCGTCCGCCGCTACCTGGAGGACCAGCCCACCGAGGACGAGATCCGCGACGTACTCGACCGGCTCGGCCTCGAACCCTGGGACATAACCCGGACCCAGGAAGCCGTCGCCAAGGAGTTGGGGGTGCGGGAGTGGGGACGGGAAGCGAAAGACCGGGAGCAGTGGGTCGCCGCTCTCGCCTCGCATCCCAAGCTCATCCAGCGGCCCATCATCACCGCCGATGACGGCAGTGCTGTGGTGGCCCGCACGGACGAGGCCGTGCGGGATGCTCTGGGCCGGCGTCCATCTGCGTGACGTACGTCACTTCGACGACCCTTGTGGCCGGTGAGTGACCTCGTTCGATATCTCGTACATAGCGGCGTACGCTCCCCTATCCCTTCAGGAGGCGCGCATGTCGCGCAGGAGAACTGTCAGTACGAAGAAGAAGCTGGCGCTGCTGGTCGGTGCCGGGGTGGTGGCGGGCGGTGGCGCTTTCGCCATGGCGGCCACCTCCAACGCGGCGCAGACCGCCGCGGACTCGACCGTCTGCCAGGGGCTCGCCACCGCCCTCGGCAACAACCAGAAGTTCATCGCGGACCAACGGGCCGCTCCCGACGCCCAGTCGGCGGCCCGGATCGCGAACCGTGACGCGGTCGTCGCGCAGATCAAGGTGCAGCAGGAAGCGTCCGGGTGCGTGGTTGGGGAGTCGGCTCAGGACTCCCAGGTCACGCAGCCCGCCACCCAGCCCGCGCCGCCCGGATCGCCTGCTCAGACCGCCACGCCCGCCACGCCGGCCGACCCGGCGGCGCCCGCGGACGGGCAGCAGGTCTGCGACGGGTCCACCGTCACCCTCTCCGGGGAGGGCGGGGCACCCGCCGCCTCCAGCAACCAGTTCCCCGCCGGGACCACGTTGCGCGTCACCAACCTGGACAACAACAAGTCCACGACGGTGGAGGTCACCTCGTTCTCCGGCAGTTGCGCGCTGCTCAACAACGCGGCTTTCGAGCAGGTTCGCGAGCCCGGCAAGTTCCTGATCCGCCGGGCGCTGATCGAGAAGGTGGGGTGACGTTCCGGCGCTGACACCCGCTCGGACAAGGGTCCTGTCGCTCCCGGCCAGGGGCGGCAGGGCCCTCCCGTTTCTCCGAAGTCCGTCTTGTTCCCATCAATCCCCTCCACCACCTCAACCCCTTCGCATACGAGTCCCGGGGCGCTCCCCCTCGTTTCCCCTCCGCGACTCCGTGCCACCCTCCCCACGTGAAACGCACCACAAGAACACCAGGTAACACGGGGTTCACATTTGAGCAATGACCGGGAAATCGCCTGTTGACAGGCTCGCGGGCAACAAGAGCGGCGCCCCAGTGCCGCAGCGCCGCAGCACCCGCAAGTGCGCCTAGAGACCCACCCAGAAGGATGTGTCCCGTGACCTTCAAGGCTGAGTACATCTGGATCGACGGCACCGAGCCGACGGCCAAGCTCCGCTCCAAGACCAAGATTCTGGCCGACGACGCCAAGGGCGCCGAGCTGCCGATCTGGGGCTTCGACGGGTCTTCCACGAACCAGGCCGAGGGGCACTCCTCGGACCGCGTGCTCAAGCCGGTCTCCTCCTACCCGGACCCGATCCGTGGCGGTGACGACATCCTCGTCATGTGCGAGGTCCTCGACATCGACATGACGCCGCACTCGTCCAACACGCGTGCCGCGCTGGTCGAGGTCGCCACGAAGTTCGCCGCTCAGGAGCCGATCTTCGGCATCGAGCAGGAGTACACCTTCTTCGACGGCGCCCGTCCGCTGGGCTTCCCCGAGGGGGGCTTCCCGGCCCCCCAGGGCGGCTACTACTGCGGTGTCGGCGCCGACGAGATCTTCGGGCGCGAGATCGTCGAGGCCCACCTGGAGAACTGTCTCAAGGCCGGTCTCGCCATCTCCGGCATCAACGCCGAGGTCATGCCCGGTCAGTGGGAGTTCCAGGTCGGCCCGGTCTCCCCGCTGGAGGTCTCCGACCAGCTGTGGATCGCCCGCTGGCTGCTCTACCGCACCGCCGAGGACTTCGGTATCTCCGCGACGCTGGACCCGAAGCCGGTGAAGGGCGACTGGAACGGCGCCGGTGCGCACACCAACTTCTCCACGAAGGCGATGCGCGAGGGCTACGACGCGATCATCACCGCGTGCGAGTCCCTCGGTGAGGGCTCGAAGCCGCTCGACCACGTCAAGCACTACGGCGCCGGCATCGACGACCGCCTCACCGGTCTGCACGAGACCGCCCCGTGGAACGAGTACTCGTACGGCGTCTCCAACCGTGGCGCCTCGGTCCGTATCCCGTGGCAGGTCGAGCAGGACGGCAAGGGTTACATCGAGGACCGCCGCCCGAACGCCAACGTCGACCCGTACCTCGTGACGCGGCTGATCGTCGACACCTGCTGCTCGGCCCTGGAGAAGGCCGGCCAGGTCTGAGCCCCGCCTGATCCCAGACAGTGGGAAGAGGTGTCCACCGGTCGGTGGACACCTCTTCTCTGCTTCGCCCCTTCTCTGCTTCAATGGGCCCATGGCCAGCTTCCAGAAGTGCATCGCGACAGGTCGCCACGACCTCGAGCCCTTCTGGCCTTCCCGCCAGCACCACGACTTCGACCGGGTGTGTTGTCGCGCGATGAACGCGTCGGCCCTCTAACACCAGCCGTACGGCCCCTCTGACGCCGTACCTCTCGGTCTTCCGCCGACGCGCACGACGTACGTCCCCCGACGAACTCCTCGCGCGAAAGAGCTGACCTCTCATGGCGACCACTCGTACTCTCCCTCCCCTGGCCCCCTTCTCCCCCGCCTCCCCCAGCGGCTCCGCACGGCACCGGCTGCGGGCCGTCGACCGGGACGAGGTGGTCGACGTCAGGGACTTCCTGCCGCCGGGTGCCACCTGGCTGCCCGCTCCCCCGCACACCCTGCCCACGCTGCCGGGCCAGCCGCCGATGATCGGCTACCTGGTGCTCGTACCGGCCGACCAGCAGCCGCCCGTACTGCCGTTCGCGCTCCCGGACCCCGAACTGCCGGCCGCGGCCCCTGAGCGGCCCCAGGCCGACGGCGGACGTCACCTCGTACGCGTCGACAACGTGCAGCGCACCGCCGAGGTCGACGGGCAGCCGCTGGACCTCACCTACCTCGAGTTCGAGCTGCTCGCCCATCTCGTCGCCCACCCGGGCCGGGTGCACACCCGCGACCAGTTGGTCACCACGGTGTGGGGCTACGGGCACGTGGGCGACGGCCGGACCGTCGACGTCCATGTCGCCCGGCTGCGCCGCAAGCTCGGCGCCGAGCACCGCAACGCGATCCAGACGGTTCGGCGGGTGGGGTACAAGTACACGCCCCCGACCGCGCGCTGACCCGTCGACCCTGCCCACGGGATGTCCCTGGCCCCCCAGTACGGGTGCTCGGGCCCGTGACCCGGCGGGGTGCGCTCGGCGAGACTGACCGCAAGGACGACGCCGACACCGCACGAGTGCGAGTGCGAGTGGAGTGCGCACGGTCGTGCTCGCCGGGGCTCGGGGTTTGCTGCTGGCCGTCGCCTCGACCTGCGGGTCGGCCCTGCTGCTCGTGCTCTCCCTCGCCTCCCTCGCGCCGGCGTACCTCGCGGTGAGCGAGGTGCTGCCAACGCCGTCAAGCACTCCGGCGCCGAGCGGGTTCGGGTCGAACTGCGTTACGCGGAAGGCTTGTTGCGGATCGCCGTCACCGACGACGGGCGGGGTGGGGCACGGGTCGGTGGCGGGGCGGGGCTGGCCGGGGTGGAGCGGCGAATCGGTACATTCGACGGCGTCCTGGCCGTCAGCAGTCCGGTGGGCGGTCCCACCACGGTGACCATGGAGATTCCTTGCGAGTTGTCCTGGCCGAAGACCTGTTCCTGCTGCGCGACGGACTGGTCCGGCTGCTGGAGGCGTACGACTTCGAGATCGCCGCGGCGGTGGAGAGCGGCCCCGAGCTGGACCGGGCGCTCTCCGAGTCGGCACCGGACGTCGCCGATGGGGGCACCTCCCGGTTCGAGCGAAGCCGAGAACCGGGGGACGACGTACGTCTGCCGCCGACGCACACCGACGAGGGGCTGCAGTGCGCGCTGCGGGCCCGCCGGGCTCGGCCGGGGCTGCCGGTTTGCTGGTGCTGTCGCAGCACGTGGAGCGGCTGTACGCACGGGAGTTACTGGCCGACGGGGACGGCGGGGTCGGCTATCTGCTCAAGGACCGGGTGTTCGACGCGGAGCAGTTCGTGGGCGCCGTACGACGGGGGCGGCGGGCGCCAGCGCCATGGACCCGCAGGTGATCCGGCAGCTGCTGGCGGGCCGCGCCGGGGACGGCCGGCCGCTGGGGCGGCTGACGCCCCGGGAGCTGGAGGTGCTGGAACTCATGGCCAAGGGACGTTCGAACGCGGCGATCGCGGGGAATCTCGTTGTCACGGAGCGGGCGATCGCCAAGCACACGTCCAGCATCTTCGCCAAACGCGGACTCGATGTGTCGGACGATGACAACCGCCGCGCCCTGGCGGTACTCACCTATCTCGACCAGGGGCGCTGAAAGCACGCCAAAGTCGACGATATTCGCTCTCCCGCCGAACACTTGCCGTAAGAGATCCGCAACTCCCGGTATAGCCGATGGAGTTGGGGTGGAATTGTCCTACGAATCTCTCATCAATTTCTGAGGCGGCTGAACACTCCTGGGGTCCCCCTCGTATGGGATGACGCCGCTTCACTCCTGTCGGGCGCCTCGATAGCCCCGCAAGGAAGTCAGAGGAGTTCCATGGGACGCAATGCACGTAAACGACGCTCACCACTGGCCGTTCGCGCCGTGGCCGCATCCGCGGCCCTCGCGATCGGTGGTGGTGGACTTGTCTGGGCGAATTTCTACGCCTCCGCACACGAGGAGAACGGCGCCCAGAACCAGACCAAGGCGGCTGCCGCACAGATCGCGACGATCGACTGCCCTGATGTCGGCCAGAAGCTCACCAAGGTGCCGCGCAAGGCCCGGAAGGCCGTGGCCCTGGAGCTGTCGAAGCTCGACCAGCAGGTCACGGAGGCCTACAAGCGTCTCGCTGACACGCGCCAGGCCCAGGCGGGGGACGGTGGCTTCGTCAACAACGCCATCCTCGGCCCGCTTAAGTCCAAGCGGGTGGCCACCCTCGACCGGATCAACATCAACATCCGGAACGCGGGCGGTCAGGCTCCTCAGGGAGTCGACCAGCTTGCCGGGTGCACGGGTGTGCCGGCCGAGCAGCCGGAGGTCGTCGACGGCGGCAACGGTGGCAACAACAACGGCGGTAACAACGGCGGCAACCAGAACGGCGGCGGTCAGGACCAGGGCAACGGCGGCCAGGACGGCAACGGTGGCCAGGACCAGGGGAACGGCGGCCAGGGCAACGGGGACGGCCAGGACCAGGGCGACGGCGGTCAGGCCGGCAACGGCCCGGTGGCTGCCGACTTCCAGGACATCACCCAGGTTCAGCCGAACGGCGGCCCGCAGGGCGTGAACGGCAACGGGCTCCCCGCGAACGGGGACTCCGGTTCGACCGGTACGTTCACCACCGCCTGTGGCACCAACGCGAACGAGAACCGCAACTCGGACAACGTGATCGTGGCTCCCGGTGTCAGCAACGGCGCGCAGCACCAGCACGACTACGTCGGCAACCAGGCCAACAACGCGTTCGCGAGCGACCAGGACCTGGCCAACGGCAACACGACCTGCCAGAACCAGGGCGACAAGTCGTCGTACTTCTGGCCGGTGCTGCGTGTGCAGGACGGTCAGAACGACATTGACGCCAACGCCCCCGGTGGCGGCCAGGACGGCAACATCGGCACGATCCTCCAGGCCAGCCAGGCAGAGCTGAAGTTCGTCGGCAACAAGACGAGCGACGTCGTCGCGATGCCGACGGCCCTGCGCATCATCACCGGTGACGCCAAGTCCTTCGTGAACGGCCTCAACAACGCCAACACGAACTGGAGCTGCACCGGCTTCGAGGACCGGCAGCTGACGGACAAGTACCCGATCTGCCCCGCGGGCAGCTCGGTGGTACGGACGTCCTTCTTCCAGAGCTGCTGGGACGGCCAGAACATCGACAGCGCCAACCACCGCACCCACGTGGACTTCGTCGAGGCGGACGGCAGCTGCTCGAACGGCTTCCAGGCCATCCCCCAGCTCCAGGTCCGTCTGGTCTACGACGTCGCGGCCCCGCAGATCAACAACGGACAGGTCGTCAACCCGTTCGCGGTGGACTCCTTCCCGGACCAGCTGCACAAGCCGATCACCGACCACAACGACTTCATCAACTTCTTCGACCAGAACACGATGAACGAGATGGTCAACTGCATCAACAGCGGTCAGAACTGCCAGTGACCAGCTAGGAATCCGGCACTGACCAACGAGGAAGCCGGCGGTGGGATCTCCCACCGCCGGCTTTCGTCTGTCTCCCCGGACCCGCTTCGAAGGCACGCGGTCAGCTGCTGTGACCGCCACCGTTGTTGTGGCTGCCACCGGGATTCATGTGAGCGGATCCCTCCTCCAAGGCACCGCCGAGCGAGTCCTGCAGTGCCGCGACCGTCTTCTCCGGGCCGACGGCGACCCACTTGCGGCCGACGAGGTAGTAGCCGCCGTAGTCCTTCGCCCCGCTGAGCCATTCGGCCTGACCGCGGTCGGTGGCGAACGTCGCGAGGACGAACTTGCCGTCGGAGTTCTTGCAGACGGCCTGGCGGATCGTGTCCGCGTCCGTCTGCATGTTCGGCTTGCAGCCCGCCTCGCTCGCCAGGTGTTCGAGGCTGCCGGTCGCGGCGACCGGCACCGCGTCGGTGGCATCGTGCCCGGAAGCGTGCTCGCCACCGCCCCCACAGCCCGTGAGTGCCAGCCCCAGCACCGCCGCGGCTCCGGCCGCCGCACGTTTCGGTCGCGTCAACCTCATCTGTCGTCCTCCGGTCGTTCCGACGCCGAGCCCGATCGGCCCATGCCGCGGACAGCCCCGGCAAGGGGCCTCCTCTTCGATACGGCTCCCACGCGCCCAACGCTCAATGGGCTCGCCTCCCGCTGCACACCCGTGCGAGAGTGAGCCGGTGAACGAAGACTGGGAGCAGCGTACGACGGCCGCCTGGGCCACCATCGACGACTACGACGAGGACCACGCGGCCGACTTCCGCGCCGTGATCGACACCCTCGTCGCGGAACTGCCCGCCGACAGTCCCCTGGCCCCCTTCGAGCAGGCGTGCGCCTGGGACTCGACGGGCCACTCGGACCGGGCGGTGCCGCTCTACCGGGAGGCGCTCGCGCACGGGCTCAGTGGGTACAAGGGCCGACGTGCCAGGATCCAGCTGGCGAGTTCGCTGCGGAACATCGGGCAGCCCGAGGAGGGCGTCAAGCTGCTCACCCCCGAACTGGACGCCCCCTCCGACGAGTTGGACGACGCCGTACGAGCGTGTCTGGCGCTGTGCCTGTCCAGCCTCGGCCGCGACCGTGAGGGCCTCGCGCTGGTCCTCGGCGCCCTCGCTCCCCATCTGCCGCGCTACCAGCGGTCGATGGCGAACTACGCCCGTCTGCTGACCGACCCCGACAGCTGACTCCCGGGCGGCCAGGTGACCATCCGACCATTCGCTCGTTCTGCTGAACGTGCAGTCACAGGATGTCGCCTTCAGCCCCAGCACCGGTAACAGCGCCAAGGGCCGCCCCGTCGTCGACGTGGAGCAGGCCGAGGCCGCGCTCGTCGAGCACTACCCCCGGCTCGTCCGGCTCGCCTATCTGGTGCTGCCGCCGAGCCTCGGCCGGGGCCGACGAGTCCTGACCGCCCACGCCCTCACCCAGCGCGCGCTGCCCAGGGGACGCACGGCCACGGCCGCGATCCCGGCCCAGCCGAAGGGCCGCGCGGGCGACCCCGGTTACGCGCTCGTCCGCCTCCAGGTGCTGCGTACGGCACTCGCGGCGGGACAGCCGTGGCGGGGCCGCACGCTGCCGAGACGGTCGCAACTGCCGCCGCTGCTCCCCCAGGTGTGGGGCCTGCGGCTCTTCCCGCGTTCGGGCGGCGCCGAGGAACTCGCCCTGGACCAGCGGCTGTCGGCCCTTTCCGGCCCCGCGCGGGCCGCGTACGTCCTGCGCGGTCTGGAGAAGCTCCCGGACTCCGACGTACGCGCCGCCCTGGAGGCCGCCGGGGTCGACCGGCCGGTCGAGGCGCTCCGGGAGGCGGACGAGGTCCCGGCGCGGTACGCGCTGCTCGACTCCGCCGAGTTCGACCCCTGTTCGCTCCAGGCCCGTCCGACCGACCTGATGCGACGCAGACAGCATCTGAAGGCCGCGCTCGTCGCCGCCGCGGCCGTCGCGGTGTGCGGCGCGCTGCTCGGCCTGCCCGGCGACGGCTGGGGCCCGGACGGGGCAGCCGCCCCCGCGTACGCGCAGAACCCGGCCGCCGAGGCCGCCCTGGACCCGGCCCGGTTGACCCGGGTGGCCCCCGCCACCTGGAAGTCCTCCGCGCGCACCGACTTCTCCGTCTGGCCCGCGCGCGGTGACCTCGTCGGCGACAGCGCCCTGCTGCGCCGCGCCCTCGCCGTCTGGGCCCGCCCCGGCGAGACGGTCCAGGTCTCGGCCACTCCCGGCACCCCGTCCGGCGGCCCGGCCGGCCCGCCCCAGCTCCTGTACGCGGGCACTGTCGACGCGGCCCACGTGGTGATCCTCTACGACGGTCTGCGTATCGCCCGGTACGCCGAACCGAAGGACGGCACGAGCGGGGCCGCGCTCGACTTCGCCCGTGTCGACGGCGCGACCGGCGCCGAGGCCGACGCGGTGGTGCTCGGCCGGGCCGACGGCAACGTCCGCTATCTGACGGCACCCTGGGTGCTCAAGGCGGAAATGCGGGACCTGCGCAGGCCGGCGGCGACGCCGATCGACCTGGGGCTGGCCGAGGGAGTGACCGGGCCGCTGGCCAGCCCCGTCGCGCAGAAGGGCACCTGCCGGTCCTGGAACACGCTCCAGGTGACCGACGCCGGTGGCGCCCGTCTGCTGAGCGACCTCGCCGAACTCGTCCCGGCCCACCTCACCACGGGCCGTCCGGCCGCACCCCGCGAGTCGTCCACCCCCACGGCGCTGGCCACGTGGTCGCCCTTCGCCTGCTCCCTCGCCACGATGCACTCCCAGGGCGTGCGCTCCGTGAACGCCTGGCAGTACGCCGAGCAGCCGCTGCCCGACGCGAGCGGCGCCGCCGACTGGGTGTGCACCCGCGCCGAGACCTGGCGGGGTGAGGGCGCCCAGGTCCTGGCCCAGTTCCACACGCCGGGCGGGGTGTACGGGGCGGTCGCGGCGAAGTCCGGGAGCAGCCCCGCGTGCGGTCCCCGTGACCCGAACGTGCTCGCCGGTGTGCTGTGGAAGTCGGGGGCGGGTGAGTGGTACATGCTGGCCGCCGGAGCGGAGAACACCGCGTCGATCACGGCGACGGGCGGGGTCACCTCGTCGGCGCGGGGTGCCCTGCTGGCGGCCAGGACCCAGCAAGGGGCTCAGGCCGGGTTGAAGGGGACGCTCAAGGACGGGCGGGCCATCGGAGGGTTGCGTTAGGCGCGGGCCCTGCGGGGGCTTGTCGCGCCCGCGCGGCGGAGCCGCGCATACGACACAGCCCCGCGCCCCTGTAGGACGCGGCTCCTGCTGACACATGCGTCAACAAGTCTGCGCGCAAGGCTTCCCCCGCCCTCCTACCCGTCAGTACATTGACGCCATGTCCAACAGCCCCGATCCCGCACCCTCCGAACAGGTACCGCCGCACAAACCGCTCAAGGCGCGCAAGGTGTCCTTCTCCTGGGAGGGCACCCCGCTGCACTGGGTGCCGGGGGATCCGTTCACCTCGCACACCATCAACGTGCTGCATCTGCTGCTGCCCGCCGGTGAGCGGTGGTTCGTGCACGTGTACAAGCAGGTGCTGCCGTACATCCGTGACGAACGGCTGCGGGCGGACGTCGTCGGGTTCATCGGGCAGGAGGCCATGCACTCCCAGGCCCACGACGAAGTCCTCCCGCATCTACGGGAGTCGGGGCTCGATCCGACGCCGTACACCGCCCAGGTCGACTGGCTCTTCGAGAAGCTGCTCGGCGACAGGTTCCTCCTGCCGGGCCGCCGGGCGCGCAGGTGGTGGCTCATGGAACGGGTCGCCGTCATCGCGGCCATCGAGCACTACACGGCGTTCCTCGGTGACTGGATACTCAACGCCTCGGAGCTGGACCGGCGCGGCGCGGATCCGACCATGCTGGATCTGCTGCGCTGGCACGGCGCCGAGGAGGTCGAGCACCGGTCGGTGGCCTTCGACCTGTTCAGGCATGTCGACGGCGGCTACCGGCGACGCGTGCGGACCTGGCTGACGGGGTTGCTGGCGATGTTCTTCCTGTGGCAGCGCGGGGTGCGGTTCTTCATGGCGAACGACCCGGCCCCGAATCTCCGCAAGCCGACCTTCCGGGGCTTCTACGTGCGCGGGAAACGGGGCCTGCTGCCGTCGACCCGGGCCATGGCCAGATCGGTGCCGCGTTATCTCGCCCGGGACTACCACCCCTCCCAGGAGGGCTCCACCGAGCAGGCCGTCGCCTATCTGGCCTCCTCCCCCGCCGCCGTCGCCGCCGACAGGGGCGCCGCCTGATGCCCCGGCCGCTGACTCTCGCGCTCACCGCCGGGGCCGCGCTGCTCGCCCGGCGGGCCGTGCGCCGCCGGATCGAGGGCTCGCCGCTGTGGCCGCTGCCCGCGCTGGCGGAGCCGGTCTCCGGCCGGCCGCGCTCACGGGCCCTGCGACTGACGGTCGCCGCGCACCAGACGGTCGCCGACGGGGTTGTCCAACTTCAGCTGGAGGGGCGGGAGTTGCCGAGCTGGGCGCCGGGGGCGCATCTCGACCTGGTGCTGCCTTCGGGGCTCGTGCGGCAGTACTCGCTGTGCGGGGATCCGGCGGACACCTCGTCGTACACCGTGGCCACGCGGCTGGTGCCGGACGGGCGTGGAGGCTCGCGCGAGGTGCACGAGGAACTGCGGGCGGGCATGGCGGTCGAGGTGCGCGGCCCGCGCAACCGTTTCCCGCTCGCCCCGGCTCCGGCGTACGTCTTCGTGGCCGGGGGTATCGGCATCACCCCGATCCTGCCGATGCTCCGGGCGGTGAGCGCCCAACCCGGCCTGGAATGGCGGCTGTTGTACGGGGGCCGCAGCCGGGCCTCGATGCCGTACCTCGCCGAGATCGAGAAGCTGGGCGCGGGCGACGGCCGGGTGACAGTAGTCGCGGAGGACGAGGACGGGCTGCCCGACCTCGACGCGCTGTTCGCGGGCGTGGCGGCGGACCTGCCCGAGGGCACCGCCGTCCACTGCTGCGGCCCCGAGGCGCTGACGGCGGCGGTCGAGGCCCGGGTTCCCGAGGGTGCCGTGCTACGTCTGGAGCGCTTCGCCCCGGGTGCGTCGACCGGGGGCGACCGGCCTTTCGAGGTCGAACTCCGGCGCAGCGGGCGGACGTTGACGGTGGCTGCCGACTCGACCGTGCTGGCCGCCGTACGGGCGGAGCTGCCGGACACCGCGTACTCGTGCGAGCAGGGGTTCTGCGGAACCTGCCAACAGCGCGTGCTCGCGGGGGAGGTCGACCATCGCGACGAGCTGCTGACCGATGCCGAGCGTGCGGAGTCGATGCTGATCTGTGTGTCGCGGGCACGAAGGAGTCCACTTGTGCTGGATTTGTGAACATCCTCGGTCGGACCCGTCCGTTGCGGGCCGTATTCGATCGGTAAGGTGTTCGCATGACAACCGGGGTTCGCCGCAGAATGGGAGTCGAGGAACGCCGGCAGCAGTTGATCGGCGTCGCCCTCGAACTGTTCAGCCGCCGCTCGCCCGATGAGGTCTCCATCGATGAGATCGCGTCGGCCGCGGGCATCTCGCGCCCATTGGTCTACCACTACTTTCCCGGCAAACTCAGCTTGTACGAGGCCGCGTTGAAGCGTGCGTCGGACGATCTGGCGGGCCGGTTCGTGGAGCCGCACGAGGGTCCGCTGGGCGCGCGGCTGCTGCGCGTGATGCGCCGGTTCTTCGACTTCGTCGACGACCACGGGCCCGGCTTCGCGGCGTTGATGCGCGGTGGTCCTGCGGTGTCCGCGGACGAGGTGCGTTCGAGCAGCGCCTCGGCGACGAACGCGCTCATCGACGCCGTACGACAGGCCGCGTATGTCCAGATCCTGTCGCATCTGGACCTGACCGCCGAAGAGGCGCCCGCCCGGCTGGAGTTGGTCATCCGGACGTGGATATCACTCGTCGAGTCGACCGCGCTGATCTGGCTGGACGGGCGGCGCGTGCCGCGCGGTGAGCTGGAGGCGCAGCTCGTGCACGACTTCGCGGCGCTGGCCGCCGTGAGCGCCGCCTATGACGAGGAGATGGCCGCACTGCTGCGCCGGATGCTCAAACAGGAGCCTGCCGACGGCCCGTTCAGCGACCTGGTCACACGGCTCATCTCGCTCGCCTCGTAACCCACTGACGGTCGGCCGGACGGGTCAGCTGTCGAACTTGCGGTAGGAGTCGTCGAGTTCGCGGACCTCGACCGAGGCATGCAGAGCGAGGCCCTCGACAGGCTTCACATACTTGCGCACCAACTCCAGTACGGCTTCGGTCAGTTGGGCCTTGGTCTCGACGGTGCGCCCGGTGAGCATGCCGATCCAGACATGCACGATCGCGTGGCCGTCGCTCTCCGCGCCGACCGTGGCGTCCTCGGTACGGCGGAACTGCGTCTTGCACGCCTCGGGCTTCGCCTTCGCCGTGGCGACGACCTCCTCGTGCAGCGCGAGCGCGAACGCGCGCCGGTCGAAGGCCTCGGTCAGCGGACCCGAGTAGTCGACGGTGATCTGCGGCATGGGTCAAACCCCTGTTCTACGACGGCACGGCCACCACACCCTAGCCGTTGGTGCCGGCCGTTGGTCCTGGCCGTTCGCCCTAGTCAGCGAGCCGCAGCGCCAGCATCGCGATGTCGTCCTCCCGGTCGTGGCCGAAGGAGACCAGCAGTGTGTCGCAGAGGGCGTCCAGGCCGGGCAGCGCGCCCGAGGCCGCCGCGCGCAGGTGTTCCATGGAGTCCGCGAGGTCGGTGCCCCGGGTCTCGATCAGGCCGTCGGTGATCAGGAGGAGCCGGTCGGTGGCTTCGAGGAACAGTTCGGTGGGCGGCGGATGCGCGAGGCCCACGCCGAGCAACGGACCCGCGGCCTTGGCGTAGTCGGCGCCGCTGTTGTCGCGGATGATGAGCGGCGGGATATGGCCGGCGTTGGCGATACGGGTGCGTCCGGTGCCCGGGTCGACGTGGACCAGGCACACGGTGGCCGTGACCTCGGGGTGGTAGCGCTGGAGCATCCGGTCGAGGCGCTCGGTGAGCACGGCCGGGTCGCTCTCGTCGACGCAGTAGGCGCGCAGCGCGTGCCGGATCTCGACCATGACGGTGGCCGCGTCCAGCGAGTGCCCGACGACGTCACCGACCGCGGCGAGGACGCCGTCGTCGGTGCGCAGGGCGGCGTAGAAGTCGCCGCCGATCTCGGCGTCCCGGGACGCGGGCACGTACCGGACCACGACATCGATGCCCGGGAGGTCGGGCAGCCGGTCGGGGCGGGGCAGGAAGCTGTGCTGGAGGGTGAGGGCGACATGCCGCTCGACCTGGTACATGAGCAGTGGCTCGGCGGCGAGCACGGTGGCCTGTGCGAGGCGGGCCACCAGGGACTCGTTCTCGGGGCTCACCCTGCGCGTCCCGCGGGTGGGCGTGGCCAGGCACACCGAGGCCCTGCCGTCCTCGGTGGGGATCAGTACCAGGCGGGCGTCGTGCTCCATGCCCGGCCGGAAGAACCCCGCGGGCCACAACGGCGAGGGCACGGTGGTGATCTGCACCCCGCTCTGCCCACGGGTGAGCCGCCGGAGCAGGCCCGCCACGACGCGGTGGGCACTCTCGTCCGGCATGGCCAGTGTGGTGCGGTCGCGGGAGGTGGCGCGGTACAGCTCGTCGTCCGGGCCGAGGAAGAACACGGCGGCGGGCGAGCCGGTGAGCCGCGCGGTGCCCTCGGCGGCGGCGTCGGCGAGTTCCTGAAGGGAGCGCGCCGCCTGGATGGTGAAGATCGTCTCCGACAGCCGGGTCAGCCGTCGTGCCAGTGCCTGGTCGTCGGCTCTCAGCCGCGAGGCGCGCACCGCGGCCCGCAGCACCGCGTCGATCTCCCCGGGCTCGGCGGGCATCGTCAGATACGCCTCCCCACCCGCCTCCAGCCCGTCGGACCGGTCGCCCGGGGACACCCAGGAGGCCGAGAAGTGGACGACGGGCAGTCCTGCCATGTGCGGCCGGGTCTTGATCCGGCGGCACAGTTCGACCCCGCTCACACCGGGCAGATTCATGTCGATGAGGCACACGTCGGGCAGGACGCCCTTGCGCAGCCGTACGTCGAGTTCGGCGAGCGCCTCGTGTCCGCCGGCGACCGGGACGACCTGGTAACCGGCGCGACGGAGCAGGGCACTCATCGCGTAGCGGCCGGCCGCGGTGCCGTCCACGACGAGCACGGTGGTGTCGGTCCGCTTGCCGTTGCCGTCCATCTGGCCGCCCTTGGACACACCGGTGGGGCAGACCAGGGTCTAGGGCCTGTCGTCACATTCCCGTCGTCCGCCCGGAGGGCGGGCCTGGCGCCCGCCGCGGCAGCGGCTCGTGTCTGAGTAGGTGCGTGCTCTCGGCGTGCCGGGCGCAGGCCCTCGTACTGGTTGTACGTGGGACTGTGCCCGGTGCGGCGAGTGGGGGTCCCCCCTGCCGGAGGCTGGGGGAGCGTGCATGGCGCCGCCAGGCACGCAGGGATGTGACGACAGGCCCTAGGTCTGCCCCACCAGGGTAATGCCCTTGTCAGGGGGTGCGGAAGAACACCGCGACGGATCTTCCCGGAACGGCGAACGTGCCCGAGTCCCGGTCGTACGTGGCTGACTTGACGACGGGGTCCGCTCCCGCCCGCAGCACGGGATGCAGCGCGTACGAGGTCCCGGCGAGCGGGCCGACCCGCTGCTCACTGCGCTCGGGGGTCGCGTTGAACACGATGACGAGATCGCCGAGTTGCATGGTGATCACGCCGGGCGTCTCGTCCTTGCCGGACAGTGGGAAGGAGAGCTTCGACTGCACCTGTCCGGCCGTGTCGAGGGAGAAGTCGCTCTCCGTCGTACGGATTCTCAGCAGATCTCGGTACGCGGCCGAGGCCCCCTCGATCTGTGGGCAGCCGACCGTGATGGTGGACAACAGGGGCTTGGCGTATGGCCACTTGGAGGCGTTGTCGGCCGCCATGGGCAGCCCGCGTCCGAAGCCGTTGCTGTTGCCGTTGCCGTTGCCGTCCGCGCAGTTCCAGTGGATGGCGTTGAACCAGTCACCGCTGTCGTAGGAGTTGCGGTCGAGGGACTTGGAGCGCAGCAGGTCGCTGCCTGCCTGGGAGAGGGACGGCCCCTGCGAGAGGGCGGCCGTGGCCATGGCGAGGACCTGCATACGGGCCCGGTCGGCGGCGCTCGTCGTGGCGGGCAGTTTGAAGGCGAGCGCGTCGAACAGTGACTCGTTGTCGTGCGCGTCGGCGTAGGCGAGGGCGTCGCCGGGCGCATGTGCGTAACCGGCGGGCTGTCCGTTGTAGTCGACCTGGGCGCCGGTGACCTCCTCGCCGTCGGTGCCGGTGAACCGGTAGGCGGCGAGGTTGCCGGACAGGCCCACCTTGATCAGGTCCTGGTAGTGCAGAAGGCGGGCCTTCTGTTCGGCCGAAGTGCCGTTACCGGTGGACGAGTTGGGGTCGGTGTACAGCCCGGACGCGAAGCCCTGGACGCCCGGGTCCTCGTCGAAGGGGCCGCCGCCGCGCACGGCGTCACGCGCCCGGTCGGAGAAGGTCGCGACACCCGTCCCCGCCATGTTCTTCTGCGTGGCCTGCACGAAGCGGGCGTCGTCGGCGACCTCGCCGAAGTTCCAGCCCTCCCCGTACAGGATGATCTTCCTGCCGTCGACGCCGTCCTTCTTGAGGGTGAGCGCGTCGAGGGCCTTCCTGACCGCCAGGATGTTGGCCTTCGGGTGGTGACCCATCAGGTCGAAGCGGAAGCCGTCGACCTTGTACTCCCTGGCCCAGGTGACGATCGAGTCGACGACGAGCTTGCCCATCATGGTGTTCTCGGGCGCCGTGTTGGCGCAGCAGGTGGAGTTGGCGACCGACCCGTCGGCGAGGAGTCGCTGGTAGTAGCCGGGGACCACCTTGTCGAGGACACTCGTCTTCGCCTGGCCACTGGCCGGGGTGTGGTTGTAGACCACGTCCATGACGACCCGCAGCCCGTCGCTGTTGAGCGACTTCACCATCTGCCGGAACTCGACCGTGCGCCGCGTCCCGTCCGGGTCGCTCGCGTACGAGCCCTCCGGAACGGTGTAGTGGTACGGGTCGTAGCCCCAGTTGTACGCGTCCTTCGCGGCGATCCTCCCGACGCATGCCTGCTGCTGGTCGGAGTCGGCGGCGTAGGAGGACAGGTCGCAGTCGACGGTCGCCTGGTCCGCCTTCTTCTCGGGGATGGTGGCGATGTCGAAGGCGGGCAGGAGGTGCACGTACGAGGTGCCGGCCTTCGCCAGTGCGCGGAGGTGCCTGGAGCCGTCGCTGTCCCTGTCGGTGAAGGCGAGGTAGGTGCCCTGGTCCTTCGCGGGCACGGTGTCGTCGGCGACCGAGAAGTCCCGGACGTGCAGTTCCTGGATCTGGGCGTCGGTGAGCGGTACGGCCTCGGGCTTGGTGTACGACGTCCAGCCGCCCGGCGCCAGGGACCTGTCGTCAAGGTCGACGACGAGGCTGCGCTCGGAGTCCGCGGTCAGGGCGACCGAGTAGGGGTCGGTGACCTCGTTGGTGACGATCTTGGCGACGCTCGGGGCCCAGACCTTCACGACGTACCGGTAGGGCTTGTTCTTCCAGGACTTGCCGCCGGTGACGGACCAGACGCCGGTGGTGTCGTTGCGCTTCATGGCTATGCGGGTGCCGGCGAGGTCGAGCTGCACCGACTGGGCTGTCGGCGCCCAGACGGCGAGCGTCGGACGGCCCTTGCCGAATGTCGGCCCGAGGTCGGCGCCCGATCCGTCGTAGAGATCGTCGAGTACACCGGCGAGTTGAACGCCCGTCGCCGCGAGCACCGCGCCGTTCGCGGCCCGTTGGGAAGCGACGGCCTGGCCGCGCAGGGCCTCGCGGACCCGGTCGCGGTCACGTGGGTCGACCGTCCAGGCGGTGTACGCCTTCAGATGCGGGAACCTCGCCTTCTGGGCGTCGGTGAGGGCCGCCTTGGTGAGGCGGAGCCATCGCTCGTCCGTGCTGGTCAGCGCGCCGTCCTTGGCCGCGATCGAGCCGGTGCGGGAGTACAGCAACTGGGTGGAGGCGGCGGTGTCGTCGCCGTTCCAGGCGACGGTGTTCCGGTCGATCCAGACCGCCTTGGAGGTGGTCAGGTCGAGGGCGGCCGAGCTGCCCACGGGCTGCGGGAGCAGGTACTTCTCCTGGCCGTTCAGAAGCCAGACCTCGTGTCCGTTGGTCTTGAGGTCGAGGGCCTGGTCGGTGGAGAGGTCCTTCTCGTCACCCTTGTGGATGAGGTAACTGAGGCTGGTGGCACCGGCGTTGAGCGGTACCTCGTAGACCGCGCCGTACGCGTCGGTCCGCACCGGCTCCAGGGGCTTCGACCAGTCCGTGGGATGCGCGGCTCCGGACCAGACGTGCAGACCCCAGCCGTCGTAGTTGCCGTCGGCCCGGTGGTAGTGGAGGACCGCCTTGGACGTGTCCTGGGCGGGATAGTCGGCGGTGGGCTTCTGGGTCAGGACGACTTCTTTGCCCTGCTCGACCCAGATCTCGCCGGTCTTCGTGACGTCGATCGAGCGGTCGGTGGAGACGTCCTTGTTGCCGTCCTTGTCGATGACGAGGTAACTCACGCTGGAGGCACCGGGCTTGAGCTTGACGTAGGCGAAGGCGCCGTACGCGTCCCGCCCGACGAAGTCGTGGCCGGCGGGCCAGGTCGTGCCCTCGCCGTCGGCGATGTCGCCCCAGGCGTACAGGCGCCAGTCGGTGTAGTCGCCGTCCGCGCGCTTGTAGTGGACGACCGCGTGGTCGCGCGAGGAGGCCGTGGGGACCTCGGGGGCGGGCAGGGTGCCCGTGGTGGAGGTCGCCATGGCGCTTGCCGTGCGTCCGGCGCGGTCGATCACAACAGCCTTGTAGCGCAAGGGTGTTCCGGGGGCAACGTCCTTGGCGATGGTCTGGGTGACCCGGTAGGGCGCGTGGTCGGCGGAGCCGAGGGTCTGCCACCTGCCGTTGCCGGTCTGGGCGGCGAAGACGACGCGGTTGAGCTGCCCGCCGTCGACGTCGGCGGTGATGTTCACGGTGCCGGTGGCGCCGGTGGGCGGGGCGGTGAGGGTGAGGGAGGGCTTGGTGGCGGGGGTGGCGAGCCGGCCGGCGGCCTTGAGGACGATCGCCGTGCCGGGCGGGACGGTGACGGTGAGCTTCCTGTCGGTGCCGCTCGTCACCTTGGCGTGGGTCCCGTAGATCCCCTTGAAGGCCATGTCCGCCGAGCCGGTGGGGAACGTCGCCGTCTTCGCCTCGGGCGCGTTGTTGAAGGCCACGACGTACTCGGTGCCGGACCGGGCCTCGGTGCGGGAGAAGGCGTAGACGCCGGCGCCGTCGGCCGCGTGGCGCTCGGTCTGGACGCCGTCGGCGAGGGCCGGGTTGGCCTTGCGGAGCTTGGCGAGAGCACTGATCTGCTGGTAGAGCGGTGCTCTCGTGTCGTAGGCGTCGCTGGCGTGCGTGCGGTCGGTGCCGAGCTCGTCGTCGTCGAGGTAGTCGGTGACCTTCGAGGCGAACATCGTCTGGCGGGCGTCCTTGTCACCGCCCGCGCCGGTGAAGCCCTGCTCGTCGCCGTAGTAGACGACCGGGTTGCCACGGCTGAGGAACATCAGCTCGTTGGCGAGCCTGTCCTTGGCGAGCAGTTCGGCGTCGGTGGCCTTCGGGTTGTCCTGTCGCAGGAAGGACCCGATCCGGCCCATGTCGTGATTGCCGAGGAAGGTGACCTGCTCGTACGCGTTGGCCTTGTCGGTCGTGTACTTGTGGTCGTCGCCGAAGACCGAGGCGAGCTTCCGCGCACTGCCACCCTGGGAGGCGTACGAGCGGGCCGCGTCCTGGAAGGGGAAGTCGAGCGTGGAGTCCAGACGGCCCTGGGTGACGTACGGCGAGGTCACGGACGTGTCGGCGGAGTAGACCTCGCCGAACATGAAGAAGTCGTCACGGCCCTTCCTGGCCGCGTACGCGTCCAGCGCGGTGGCCCACTGGGTCCAGAACTCCATGTTGACGTGCTTCACGGTGTCGATCCGGAAGCCGTCGATGTCGAAGTCCCGCACCCAGCGCTCGTAGATCTTCTCCATCCCGCTGACGACCTCGGGACGCTCGGTCCACAGGTCGTCGAGCCCGACGAAGTCGCCGTACGTGGCCGACTCACCGGCCCAGGTGGAGTCGCCCCGGTTGTGGTACATCGTCGGGTCGTTGAGCCAGGACGGGACCTTGGCGTTCTTCTTCGCGGCGGGGACGACGGGCGTGCGCGGGAAGGAGTCGGTGTCGACGGACGGGAACTCGGCCTTCCCGTCCGCGTGGTCCGCGTCGTCGAACGGCTCGCCGTCCTTGGTGAGATACGGGAAGGCGCCCTTGGAGAGGTAGTCGTAGGACTTCTGCTCGTGGTCGACGACGTCGGCGGTGTGGTTGGTGATGACGTCGAAGAAGACCTTCAGGCCCTTGGCGTGTGCCTTGGAGATGAGGGTTTCCAGGTCCTGGTTGGTGCCGAAGTGCGGGTCGACCTGGGTGAAGTCCGTGATCCAGTACCCGTGGTACCCGGCCGAGGCGTCCGCCCCGGTCCCCTGCACGGGCTCGTTCTTGAAGATCGGGGCCAGCCAGATGGCGGTGGTGCCGAGGCCCTTGATGTAGTCGAGCCTGTGCGTGAGGCCCTTGAGGTCGCCGCCCTGGTAGAAGCCCTTGTCGGTGGGGTCGTAGCCGGTGGCGAGGCGTGAACCGGTCAGGCCGCCCTTGTCGTTGGCCTTGTCCCCGTTGGCGAATCGGTCCGGCAGCACGAAGTAGAACTGCTCGCGGGTGAGGTCGTTGCGGGCGGGCGTCTTCGCCAGCTTCGCGTCGGAAGGGGGCGCGGGCGGTGTGGCGGCCCCCGCGGCCCCGGCGGCCAGGGGCTGGACGAGGGCCGCGGTCAGCGCGGTCACGGTGAGCGCGGCGACTCGTCCGGCGCGGGCGGTACGGGATGTAGGGGATGTACGGGTGGTACGGGCAACGCCGGCTGTACGGGCTGTACGGCGCCCTGTCGGCGACGGCCATCTCGGTATCACGGATGGACTCCTTGCGATCACGGCTCTTCGGGTCCGACCCCGCGCGACCGTACCGCCGCCGAAAGGTTTACAGCAAGGGTCGTGAAAGTAACAGAAAGAACTTTCAGCAGGTGGACTTGCCCGCGTAGATCGCGAGGGCGGCGTTGGAGCCGAGGGTCGCGGTGAACTGACCCGAACTGTTCACGCTCACCGTCGTGTTGCTCTGCACGTTGCAGTACGTCCCGGCGGGCAGCGAGGTCTGGTAGGTCCGACTCAGGCTGCTCGACTCGTGGTTGATGGCGACGTACCCCTTACCGCCCCGCCCGAAGGCGATCGCGTCGCCTCCGTTGTCCCACCAGTTGGTGACGGACTCGCCGCGCACGGCGTTGCGGAAGGCGACCATGCGCAGGATCTCCGGCCAGGCGTGCTGGCACTTCCAGCCGTCCTGCCAACAGGCGTTGACGGTACCGCCGTTGGGCGGGCCCGCGTCCGTGTCGGAGAACTCGTACCCGGAGTTGATGTCCGGGGCGCCGTACGGGTACGCCAGCATGAAGACGTTGGCGAGGGTGTAGTTGGCGTTGTCCTTGTAGCTGAGCGTGCTGCCGTTGCGCTCGGTGTCGTGGTTGTCGACGAAGACACCGGCGACCGAGCCGCTCATATAGCCCCAGCCCTCGCCGTAGTTCTTCAGGTAGGCGAGGTTCTCGTTGTTGAAGACCCGCTTGAGGTCGTACGCGTAACGGAACTCCTGGACGTCTCCGTTGCCCGTGTACTCGGTGGGCTGGACGGCCTCGCCGCTGCCGAAGATGGCCTCCTGCTTCCAGTACACCGACGGGTTGCTCAGCCGGGACTTGATGTTGGCCAGGTCGGCCGCCGGGATGTGCTTGGCCGCGTCGATGCGGAAGCCGTCGACGCCGTACCCGAGCAGGGAGTTCATGTACCCGGCGATGGCCGAACGGACGTACTCCTCACCGGTGTCGAGGTCGGCGAGCTGCACGAGCTCGCAGTTCTGGACGTTGGCGCGGTTGGTGTAGTCACTGATGGTGGCCGTGCAGTTGTCGAAATCGTAGGAGGAGTACAGACCTGGGTAGTTGTACTTCGTGTACGACGAACCGCCCGTACCGGTCCCCGATCCCGCCGACATGTGGTTGACGACGGCGTCGACGACGACCTTCACACCGGCCGCGTGGCACGTGTCGATCATGCTCTTGAAGGCGGTGGCGTCACCGAGTCGGCCCGCGATCCTGTAGCTCACCGGCTGGTACGAGGTCCACCACTGCGAGCCCTGTATGTGCTCGGCGGGCGGGGAGACCTGGACGAAGCCGTAGCCGGCGGGCCCGAGGGTGTTGGTGCACTCCTTGGCGACCGAGGCGAACTTCCACTCGAAGAGGACGGCGGTGACGTCCCTGGTGCCGGGCGGGGAGGCGTTGGCGGCGCCCGTCGGGACGCCGAGCGCGATCGACGCGCCCGCCACGAGGGCGAGCGCGCCGGAGAGGGTTCTACTGGCCATGTGGGGTCCTTCTCCGTTGAAGGTCCAAGCAAGATCTCTTACCGGTTCTTGCTGCAAGATGGCTGAAAACTTTCAACCGACCGCAAGGTACGAGCCCACTTGTCCAACGGTCAACCCTTGGGACACAGCGACGGAGGGCCTGCGCCCCTGTACGGGTCGCAGGCCCTCCAAAACCAGGAGATTTACTCCTACCGCCTGGTCAGCACGGGGGTGACGGTCGGGAGCAGGTCACGCAGGTACCAGCTGCCACTGCTGGTTGGCGCCGCCGCCGGCGGTCCACTGGACGACCCTGGCGTTGTCGCCGGTTTCCCAGCCGTACACGTCCATCGCCAGGCCGCTGTCGTGGCTGGTGACGGTGAAGTACCCGTCGCCGTTGGGGCGGAGGTACCACCGCTGGTTGGTGCCGCCGGAAGGCGTCCACTGCTGGAGCTGGAGCCCGACGGTCGAGGAGTAGCCGTCGACGTCGAGCGCCTTGCCGCTTCTGACGTAGGTCAGCGTGTACGCGCCGCCGGGGGCGGTGTTGACGGTCCAGGCGCCGCCGTCCGCCTTCTGGACGACCAACGCGCGGTCCGCGGTCGAATCACCGGCCACGGCGAGCGCCTTGCCGCTGTTGCGGTTGACGATGCGGTAGTTCGTGCCCGCCACCGGTTCGTTGGCGATCACGAAACGGTCGATGGTGCCATAGTCGTTCGTCGCGGCGGCCCGCTTGGTGCCGGTGACGCGCACCTTGATCGTGTGCGTGCCGGAGGTCAGCCGGGGACTGGTCCACACCGCGACGTCGCCGGCGCGCGACGCCGAGTACAGGTCGACCTGCGCCTCGGTCCCGCCGTCGATGGAGACACCCACGATGCCGTGGCTCGGCGCCGTTACGGAGCGCAGGGTGACGCCGGTACCGGTGAAGCTCAGCGTCGCCGCGTCGCCCGCGGTGTCACTGTAGGAGTTCGTACCGGAGTACGTGCCGGACTCGCCGGTCGCGTGGCCCCAACCGCCGTTGTAGGTGACCGTGCCGGCCGCGTCGTCCACCGTGGTCGCCGCGCTGCCGGCGGCGCCCAGGTTGAGGTACTGGACCGAGTCGGTGAACGTGGTGCTGCCCGACTTCGTGGTCGACAGCACCAGGTACACGCGGGAGCCACTGGCCGGCGCTGTGAACGAGATCGGCCGGGTGACCCGGGAGCCGAGCGGGATGGTGAGGGACTCGTTTCCGGACGCGACGACCGTGCCGTCGGGCCTGTCCAGGCGCGCCGTCCAGTTGAAGCCGACGGACGTACCGCTCAGGTCGTCGTTGAAGACGGTGATGTTCCGGTTGACGGTGCTGTTGTGGGCGTAGGAGTCCACCTTCTCCGGGAGCGGGAAGGTGCCGTTCTCGTCCGACTCGCCGGAGGCCGACCAGTAGGGCAGGTCGACAGCGGCGATCGGGTTGAACGCGGCCTGGATCCGCTGGATCTGCGGGTTGCTCCACGGGGCGGACAGGTTGTTCTCACCGTAGACGGGGTTACCGCCCTCTTCGAGGATGAAGTCGGTGCTCTTCACGCCGGGTACGAAGCTGGCCCAGCCGGACAGCAGGGTGTAGGGGCGCAGGTCGCTGGCGTCCTTGGCGCGCTTGGCGATCGTCGTGGTGGCGAACCACTCGAAGCCCTGCTTGGTGTTGGCCTTGTTCCAGACGTACTCGCCCTCGCCGTCGGGCCGGCCGGCCAGGTCGGCGCGCGCCTCGCCGTACTTGCCGATGCCGTCGATGTAGTGCGAGAAGACGGCGAAGTTGCCGTTCAGCAGGTTCGGGTACGGGTTGGTGTTCCAGGCGGTGTCGACGCTGACCGGCCGGGTGCCGTCGTTGCCGTTCATCGCGTTGTACAGGTCCCTCTCGAAGGACTCGGAGTCGAAGCTGCTGATGTCGTTCTCGTTGCTCTGGCTCCAGCGGATGATCGAGGGGTGGTTGCGGTCGCGCAGGGTCAGTGCCTTGGCGTGGTTGACCATGTTGTCGTGCCCGGCGACGAAGTCCTGACAGCTGCAGGTGCCGCGGATGGCGGTCTCGTCGATGATCATCAGGCCCATCTCGTCGGCCACGTCGAGCATGTACGGGCTGCCCGGCTCCTGGTGGATGCGGACCACGTTGTAGTTGAGCCGCTGGTAGTTGTCGACCGCCTGCGGCCAGCCGCCGTTGCCCGCGGACGGCGGGAGGAAGCCGGGCAGCGTGTCGAAGGCGTCACCCTTGCCGCCGTTGTCGATCCGGTCGTAGTTCGCGCCCTGGAGGCTGTCACCGCGGAAGTTCACGCGGACGCCGTTGACGTAGTAGTACTCGCCGTTCTGGGTGGTGTCCCGGAACCCGAACCGGTAGGTGGCGTCGCTGGTACGGCCGTCGTCGGTGGACGCGTGCACCGACAGCTGGTGCAGCTGGGCGCGGTACCCGGAACGGTAGGGCACGTTCGGCCACCAGTACGAGGAGGAGCCGAGGTTCCACGCCACCGGGCCGACCGTCACCTTGGCGGTCGAGTGGGCGGCCACGGTGACCGTGCGGCTGGGCAGCGACGGGTAGGTGAACGACCCACCGCCGTCCGAGGCGAGCGAGCCGGTCAGCGTCACCGACCGCGAGTTGCCGGAGGTGTTCGTCACGGAGACGTCGTAGGTGAGGGTCTTGTCGGCCACGGAGGTGCGGACGAACGCGTCGCTGACGTGTACCGCCGGGTAGACGCGCAGGAACGCCGAGCGGTAGATGCCCTGGGGGATCGCCTCGGACCAGTTGGCGGCGTCGGGAACCAGGGTCTGGTTCCCACTCGCGTTCTTCAGGCCGTAGCGGCCCTTGACGTTCACGGTGATCGTGTGGGTGGTGCCGGGGGCGGCGAAGGCGGATATGTCGAAGTTCGACGGCGTGAAGGAGGTGGTCTGGGTGCCGACCACCTGTCCGTCCACCGACAGCGTCGCCTCGTGGTTCACCGCGCCGAACTCGATCCACACCGACTGCGGCTGACCCGAGTTCGGCACGGTCACGGTGCGCGAGTAGGTCGCCTCGTTCACGTCGGTGAAGCCCTGCTTGTACCAGCCGCCGCCGGGCACGTTGATCGACGTCGCCGCGCGGCCCTTCGGCGTGAAGCCCCAGGTTCCGGCCAGGTCGACCGACCTGATCGCGCCGTTGCCCGCGGTGAACCCGTTGATGTCGGTCACCGTCGTGGCGGCTGCCGACACCGGCGCGGCGGCTGCCGACACCGGCACCGCCAGCACCCCGGCAAGCAGCGCCGTGACGGCCACGAACAACTGGGCGAAACGTCTACGGCGTGGCGGCGGACCGTGCTGATGCATGAGTACTCCTCGGTGTGCGGATCCGAAAGAATGTGAGCGCTAACATCCGCCACCCACGGACTGCTCCGGTTGTCACTCCCGGGATGGCGAACGCGATCGACGACTGGCTCTCGCTCAAGCCCGTCGCGGTGGGTGGGGGTCCGTGCCGGACGCGGGCACGAGGGCAACTGGCGCCATCGCGAAGCAATATGACTGGACGTCAGCAAACGGGCGGCTACCGCCATCACTCAAGAACATGCGGGCCCCTGTCTGATGCGTCGAGGAGACGGCCCGGCTCCCCATGACAGCAACCGGAACATGGGAGGTATGTATAGGACGCATCGGAAGTGTTGTCCATACTTCACACAGAAAAGATGATCACAAAGAGGGCTTACCTGCGGTTACAGTGAATTCAATGTGAATCCGTGACGGCACAGTCACCCAACGTCTTCCCGAGTCATAGGACGTATTGCTACCCTGCTGCCGCCATGTGAGCGCCCACATGGGCGACGAGGAGGACATCGAAACCCTGATCCGTACCCACGCGAGGTACTCAGGTTGAACTGAGTACGTACGCTCTGGCCGGCCACGAGGTGAGCCGGAACGCTGGGGTCATGGAAAGACAACTACCGAAGCCCGTTCGCCAGTTGTTGCCCGTCCTGGTGCTGGCCGGCATGGCACTGGCGGCATGGGCCGCCTGGTTGGGCTGGGACCAGCGGCACGACGTGCACGCTGACGGCTCGACGACCGGCCCGTACGAGGCGTGGCAGGTGATCGGGCTGGTGCTGACCCTGCTGGCGCCCGTGTACTGGGCGGCGTCCCGGCGCCACTTCCCGGGCGCTGTGCTCGGCACCACGGCCGGACTGACGGTCGCCGCCTTCTACGACTGGTCGGACGACGCCAGCGGACTCTTCATGGTGGGGGTGGTAATGATCATGATGGGAAGCCTCGGCGCGACCGCCGCCGTTTCCGCTGTGACCGTCGCCCTGAAGCGAGAAGGCCCCTCGACCGTCGCAACGCAGTAGGGCCCGCCACCCCGAACCGGGCGGCGGACCCTGCGAGTTCGACCGCAGGCGCCTGTGCGGGCACCTGCGGGAATGTCAGACCGTCGTCCACCACACAGTCGTGTCCGCCGACAGCTTCGCCTCGTCCTGCGCCACCGTCACGTCGCCGCTCGCGACCAGGATCTCGCCGTACGCCGGGATCGTGACCGCCTCACCGCTGGTGTTCGCCACGCACACGAACTCACCGCGCCGGAAGGCGAGGACGCCCTGCGGAGCCCGCAGCCACTCGACGGAGTCGCCCGCGCCGAGGCCGGGGTGTTCGCGGCGGGCGGCGAGGGCGGCGCGGTACAGCTCAAGGGTGGAGCCGGACTCCCCCGTCTGCGCCTCGACGCTCAACTCGCCCCACTCGACGGGCTGCGGAAGCCAGGAGCCGCCCGCACCGAAGCCGTACGACGAGCCCTCACGGGTCCACGGGATCGGCACCCGGCAGCCGTCGCGGAAGCCGTCCTGGCCCTCGCCCCGGAAGTACGCGGGGTCCTGGCGGACCTCGTCCGAGAGGTCGACGACGTCCGGCAGGCCCAGTTCCTCACCCTGGTAGACGTACGCCGAGCCGGGCAGCGCCAGCATCAACAGGGTTGCCGCGCGGGCCCTGCGCAGGCCCAGCGCGCGGTCTCCGGCGAGGCGGATCTGGGTGCCCAGGCCGGGGTCGTTGGCGAAGCGCGTCGCGTGGCGGGTGACGTCGTGGTTGGACAGCACCCAGGTGGCGGGGGCGCCGACCGGGCGCATGGCGTCCAGGGTGCGGTCGATGACGACCTTCAGTTCGGCCGCGTCCCAATAGGTGGCCAGGTACTGGAAGTTGAAGGCCTGGTGGAGTTCGTCCGGGCGGACGTAGTTCGCCGTGCGTTCGACGGTCGGGGTCCAGGCTTCGGCAACGAAGATCCGCTCGCCCGCGTACTCGTCGAGGACCAGGCGCCATTCGCGGTAGATGGCGTGTACGCCGTCCTGGTCGAAGAACGGCATGACATCGTTGCCCAGCAGCTTGAGCTGGTCGTGGGATCCCAGGTCCGGGAGGCCCGCCGCCTTCACCAGCCCATGGGCGACATCGATACGGAAGCCGTCGACGCCCATGTCGAGCCAGAACCGCAGGACCGACCGGAACTCGTCCCCGACCGCCGGGTGTTCCCAGTTGAAGTCGGGCTGCTCGGGCGCGAAGAGGTGCAGGTACCACTCCCCCGGGGTGCCGTCCGGCTCGGTGATCCTCGTCCAGGCCGGGCCGCCGAAGATGGACTCCCAGTCGTTGGGCGGGAGTTCGCCGTTCTCGCCCTTGCCGGGGCGGAAGTGGTAGCGGTCCCGCAGAGGTGAGCCGGGGCCTTCCGTGACCGCCCGCTTGAACCACTCGTGCTGGTCGGAGGAGTGGTTGGGGACCAGGTCGACGATGATCCGCAGGTACAGTTCGTGGGCGTCGCGGATCAGGGCGTCGGCGTCCAGGAGGTTGCCGAACATCGGGTCCACGGCCCGGTAGTCGGCGACGTCGTAGCCGGCGTCGGCCTGCGGGGAGGCGTAGAAGGGGCTGAGCCACACGGCGTCGACGCCCAGGTCGCGCAGATACGGCAGCCGGGTGCGTACGCCCTCCAGGTCGCCCATGCCGTCGCCGTTACTGTCGGCGAAGCTTCGGGGGTAGACCTGGTAGATGACCGCGTCGCGCCACCAGTCTCGGTGGGCGGCGGCGGGGGCGGCGGAGGTCGGGGCCGGAGCGGCGGAGTGCTGGCTCATAACGTCCTTGATATGTAACGGAGTTCGGGTCACGGGGTGGTTTCTGGCTGCTTTGAGGCTGCGGGCCGGTGGGGGCTTGTCGCGCAGTTCCCCGCGCCCCTAAAGGCTAAAAGCACGGGGCGCGGGCCGAACCGTCGGACATTGGCGGACGCGGTGGCAGCGGGGTCGGATGGCCACCGCGTCCGCCACCCGCGCGGCAGATGACGCGCGGGAGTTGGCTGGGCCGGTGTCAGCCCTTGGTGCCGCCCGCCGTCAGGCCCGTCACCAGGTTCTTCTGGACCAGGTAGAAGAAGGCCGAGACGGGTATCGCGACCAGTACCGCGGTGGCGGCCATCAGGTTGCGCTGGGCGTCGTGCTCGCTGACGAAGCTCTGCAGGCCGACCGCGAAGGTGTACTTCATGTCCGACAGCATGAACGTCGAGGCGAACGCGACCTCGCCGAACGCGGTGATGAAGCTGTAGAACGCGGCGACCGCCAGGCCCGGTTTGGCCAGCGGCAGGATCAGCCGCGCGAAGGTGCCGAAGGGGGTCAGCCCGTCGACGCGTCCCGCCTCGTCGATCTCGAAGGGGATCGTGTCGAAGTATCCCTTGAGCAGCCAGGCGCAGTACGGCACGGCCGTCGAGCAGTAGACGAGGATCAGACCGAGGTAGTTGTCGATGAGCTGGAGGTCCGAGAGGATCTGGTACATCGGCACGATGAGTACGGCGATCGGGAACATCTGGGTGACCAGCAGTACCCACATGAACTTGCGGTAGCCGGGGAAGCGCATCCGCGAGACCGCGTATCCGGTGGTCGCCGCGACCATCACCCCGATGACCGTCGTACCGAGCGAGACGATCAGCGAACTCTTCATCCAGTCGAAGAAGTTGGTGTGCTGGAGGACGAACGAGTAGTTGTCGAACGTCATCTTGTCCCAGATGCCCCCGGGGTGGAGGTAGTCGTCCTTGTCCGGGCCGAGGGACAGGTAGAGCAGCCAGGCGATGGGGAAGAGAGCGACCAGGCTCGCGACGGTGAGGAGTCCGTGGGAGGCGAGGGTGGCCGCGAGGCCACGGCGCCCGCGGGGCCTCGGGGCGGCGGCGCCGTCGGCCGGCTTCGACGGTGTGGGCTTCTGAACGGTCGTTGCACTCATGGGGACTTGGGCTCCTGCCTCAGATCGCGAGCTGCTGCTCATCGCGGTTCAGCCAGCGGCGGTAGAAGGAGGTGAAGACGACGAGGATGGCCAGCAGCAGCATGCCGTAGGCCGCCGACTGCGCGAAGTCGCGCGGCTGTTGGCCGAAGCCGAGGTAGTAGGCCCAGGTGACGAGGATCTGCGCGTCCGGGGCGGTGTTGCCGAACAGCAGGAAGATCACGGCGAACTGGTTGAACGTCCAGATGATGCCGAGGAGTACGACGGTCGAGCTGACGGAGCGCAGGCCCGGCAGAGTGACGTACCGGAACCGCTGCCAGGCGTTCGCCCCGTCCATGTCCGCGGCCTCGTACAGCGTGGAGTCGATGGACTGGAGGCCGCCGAGCAGCGAGACCATCATGAACGGCACACCGCACCACGTGTTGACCATGATCGCGGCGAACCGCTGCCAGAAGGTGTCCTCCAGCCACAGCGGTGACGGCAGGTGCACCGCGTCGAGCATCGTGTTGATGATGCCGCCGTCGGCGAGCATGAACCGCCAGCCGAACACGGTGACGAAGGTGGGCACGGCCCACGGCAGGACCAGGATCAGCCGGTAGAAGGTGCGCCCGCGCAGCTTCTGGTTGAGGAGCAGGGCCAGGCCCAGGCCGATGCAGTAGTGCAGGGCCACACAGAGCGCGGTCCAGACGATCGTCCAGATGAAGTGCGACCAGAAGCGGTCGTACGCGGTGTCGCCCCACAGGATGTCGGCGTAGTTGTCGAAGCCGATGAACTTGTAGGTGGCGTCGATGTGGTTGACGCCGATCGTGCGGGCGGAGTTGAGGCTGTTGGCGTCCGTGAGCGTCAGGTAGAGGCCGCGCACGAGCGGGTAGAGCACGAGTCCGCCGAGCACGACGACCACGGGCGCGATCATCGCGTACGCGTACCAGTACTTCTGGTACGCGTGCTTGAGACGATCGAGCCGTCCGGGACGCTGCCCGGGCTCACCGCGGCGCTTGCCGGTCGCGCGGTCGATGGCGACTGTCATGGTTCGACACCTTCTGGAAGATCAAGAAGACCGAGGGGGTACGGCCGACAGGCCGATGACCGTCGGAACCGTCCCCCGGGTTCGACCGGGCGGTTCCGACGGCCATGCGGGGTCACTTGCTGAAGTCCGGGACCAGCTTGGCGATCGCGGTCTCCGCGTTGCCGAGGCCCTTGTCGAGGGACTCCTTGCCGCCCGCGATCTGCGGCAGCTCGGTGTCGAGCGGACCCCACAGGGAGCTGTACTCGGGCAGCGCCGGGCGGGGCTGGGCGGCGGCGAGGACGCCCTGGTAGCCGGCGAGGCCCGGGTCGGCCTTGACCTCGGCGGTGTAGGCGTCGTCGCGGGTGGGCAGCGTGGAGTTCTTCAGGGCGATCTGCGACTGGGACTTCGCGGAGGTCATGAAGTTGACGAACTTCAGCGCGGCCTTCTGGTGCGCGGCGTCCGAGCCCGCGTACACGGAGAGGTTGTGGCCGCCGGTCGGGGCGCCCGCCTTGCCGCTGGAGCCCGCCGGGACGGTGGCGATACCGAGGTTGGCCTTGTCCTTGAACGCGGCGCCCTTGTAGAAGTTGGTGATCTCCCACGGGCCCTGGATGATCGCGGCGACCTTGCCGGTGACGAACGCGTCCTGGATGTGGGCGTAGGCGTCGGCGGTGGTGTCCGCCTTGTGCAGGCCCTTGCCGTCGAAGAGGCCGAGCCAGGTGCCGTAGGCCTTCTGGGCGGCGGCCGAGTTGACGGTGATCTTCTTGGCGGCGGCGTCGACGGTGTCGGTGCCCTCGCCGTAGAGGAACGACTGGGCGTAGTAGGCCTGGGTGGAGCCCCAGTAGCCGTCGACGCCGGTCTTGGCCTTGATGGTGGCGGCGGCCGTCTTCAGGTCGGCCCAGGTCTTCGGGGCCTCGGTGAGGCCGGCCTTCGCGAAGAGTTCCTTGTTGTAGACCAGCGCGAGGGTGTCGGTGACGATCGGGACGCCGTACGTCTTGCCCTCGTACTTTGCCTGTTCGATCAGGCTGGGCTGGAACTTGGCCTCGTCGGTGAGGGCCTCGGTGCCGTCGAGCGGCAGCAGGAAGCCCTTCTTGGCGAAGGCGGGGGTCCAGCCGACCTCGGAACGCAGCACGTCCGGGGCGCCGGAGGCACCGGCGGCGGTGTCGAACTTGTTCTGCGCCTGGTCGAAGGGGACGTTGACGTACTTGACCTTGACGTCCTTGTTGGCGGCCTCGAACTCCTTGACGAGGGCCTGGTACGTCGGCGCCTCGTTGGTGGCGTTGGAGGTGTCCCACCAGGTGATGGTGACCGGACCGTCGGCCTTGTCACTGCCGCTGTCGTCTCCGCCGCAGGCCGTCGCCGCGAGGGCGATGGACGCCACCAGCGCGGTGGCCGCTATGCCACGCCGCATGAGTTCTCCTTGAGGGTGAAAGCCCGTGTACTGGCGGAAACGGGCCCGTCCGCCGTTTCCGCCGACTTGCCGGCCGCGCCGTTGCCGCCGCCGGGCGACGTGAACGTAACAGCCAGGTAAGCGCGACGAAAGACCTTGCAGCAAAAAAATGCAAGAACTGACGACAGTTACCGCGCCGTGACCCATCGGAGCACTCCCCTGGAACCACTCGATCCCCTGTTCTGCCGCTGTCCAGCGGGATCCGGGACACTTGTGCAAGACTCTGCAAGCTCTTGCCATGTACGCCCCATCAGACAGACGCCAGACACACGCCAGACACACGAGGGAGCGCGATGACGCAGCAACCCGCGGCGGCGAGCGGCCGTCCCGGCCGTCCGGCGGGCCGAGCGACAGCCCGTGCCCGGCGGCCGTTCGGTGGGCAAGGCGAGGGCCGGCCGGTACAGTCCAGCCCTGTGACCACACGGCTTGCCGATATCGCCGCCCAGGCGGGGGTGAGCGAAGCGACGGTCAGCCGGGTCCTGAACGGGAAGCCGGGCGTCGCCGCCACCACCCGCCAGACCGTGCTCGCCGCCCTCGACGTACTGGGCTACGAGCGCCCGGTCCGGCTGCGGCAGCGCAGCGAGGGCCTGGTGGGCCTCATCACCCCGGAGCTGGAGAACCCGATCTTCCCCGCCCTGGCGCAGGTCATCGGGCAGGCCCTGACCCGGCAGGGTTACACGCCGGTCCTGGCCACCCAGACGCCCGGCGGTTCGACGGAGGACGAGCTGACGGAGATGCTCGTCGACCGGGGCGTGGCCGGCATCATCTTCGTCTCCGGTCTGCACGCGGACACCTCCGCCGACATGCAGCGCTACGAGCAACTGCGCGCCCAGGGCGTGCCGTTCGTCCTGGTGGACGGCTTCTCCCCCAAGGTGCAGGCGCCGTTCATCTCCCCCGACGACCGCGCGGCGATGGCTCTGGCGGTCACCCACCTCGTGTCGCTCGGCCACACCCGTATCGGACTGGCCCTCGGCCCGAAGCGTTTCGTGCCGGTGCAGCGCAAGATCGAGGGCTTCGTCAGGACGATGCGGGATCTGCTGGGCCTGACGGCGCAGGACGTCGAGAAACGGTTCGTCCAGCACTCGCTGTACACCCTGGAAGGTGGCCAGGCGGCGGCCACGGCGCTCATCGACCGTGACTGCACGGCGGTGGTGTGCGCGAGCGACATGATGGCGCTGGGCGCGATACGGGCGGCCCGGCAGCGCGGTCTTGAGGTCCCCCGGGACGTCTCGGTCGTGGGCTTCGACGACTCTCCCCTGATCGCCTTCACCGACCCGCCCCTCACCACGGTCCGCAAGCCGGTCCCGGCCATGGGCCAGGCCGCGGTGCGCACACTCCTTGAGGAGATCGGCGGTACGCCCGCCCCGCACAGCGAGTTCGTGTTCATGCCGGAGCTGGTGGTCCGGGGTTCGACGGCCTCGGCCCCCGGGGACCGCACGCGTTCCCCATAGCACCTCCGGGCTCGTTCTCAGGGTGGAGAAAGCCCCGCTCCGGCCAGTTCCCTGGTAGCAGTCCGGGCTGCCTCTCGCCTCGTAGGACGTGCGGGTCGGACAGGACCAGGGGATGATCTGGGAGGGGACCGCATCTGGCAGACTCTGTGCCCATGGGTGAGACGACCGTGACGACCAGGGAAGGCCACGACCGGGCCGCACCGCACTCCGTCGCGGATGAGATGGCGGAGGGGAACGGCCGCGTGGTCAAGGGACTGCTGCGCCGAATGCGCGCTCCGCGCAGGCCACGGCTGTGGTTCGAAATCCTTCTGATCGCGATCAGTTACTGGACGTACTCACTGATCCGCAACGCCGTGCCGGAGCAGAAGGCCGAGGCTCTGCGCAACGCGGACTGGCTCTGGAAGACCGAGCGCAGTCTGGGCATCGCCGTCGAGGAGTCGGTCAACCATGCGGTCAACTCGGTGACATGGCTGATCGTGGGCATGAACTACTACTACGCCACACTGCACTTCGCCGTCACTCTCGGTGTCCTGGTGTGGCTGTACCGCAGTCACCCCGGCCGGTACGCGGCGACGCGCACGACCCTCTTCGCGACCACGGCGGTGGCCCTGGTCGGTTACTACCTGTATCCGCTGGCCCCGCCCCGTCTGATGAACGGCAACGACTTCATCGACACGGTGCTGGTCCACCACACCTGGGGTTCGATGGCCTCCGGCGACCTCAAGCACATGTCGAACCAGTACGCGGCGATGCCGTCGATGCACATCGGCTGGTCCACGTGGTGCGGCCTGACGATCTTCGCCCTGGCCTCCGTCCCCTGGGTACGCGTGCTCGGGCTGCTCTACCCGGTGGGCACCCTGGTGGTGATCGTCGCCACCGCCAACCACTTCTGGCTGGACGCGGTGGGCGGCCTCATGTGCCTGGCCTTCGGCTTCGCGGTGGCCCGCCTCTGGTACGGCACGTTCCCCTACGCCCTCCCGCGCCTGGTCCCGGTGCGGGGGCGGGGCGGCCTGCTGCTCCCGGTCAAGCCATAGGCCCGACGGGAGTGCCGGGCCGGGGTTCCTACGCCTGGGCCGCCGCCCCGTAGAACAGCGTGTCCACGACACCTCGGGCCCGCCGGGTGGTCCGCCGGTACGCGTCGATCATGTCGCCGACATGACCCGGCCCGTACCCCAGGTAGCGTCCGACCGCGCCCAGTTCACGTCCGTCCGAGGGGAAGGTGTCCCCGGCCCGCCCGCGCACCAGCATCACGGCGTTGCGCACCCGGGTGGCCAGGACCCACGCCTCGTCCAGTATCGCCGCGTCCTCCCCGGAGATCAGTCCGGCGGCGCAGGCGGCGGCGAGGGCCTCGCGGGTACGGGTCGTCCGCAGCCCCGGTTCGGCCCACCCGTGCTGGAGCTGGAGCAACTGGACGGTCCACTCCACGTCGGAGAGGCCGCCCCGCCCGAGCTTGGTGTGCAGGGTCGGATCGGCGCCGCGCGGCATCCGCTCCGACTCCATACGCGCCTTCAGACGTCGGATCTCGCGCGCCGCGTCGTCGCCGAGCCCCTCCGCCGGGTAGCGCAGCGGGTCGATCAGGTCGAGGAAGCGGCGCCCCAACTCCTGGTCCCCGGCGACGACTTCGGCCCGCAGCAGCGCCTGGGACTCCCAACCGAGGGACCAGCGACGGTAATACGCCTCGTACGACGTCAGGGTCCGGACCAGCGGCCCCGACTTGCCCTCCGGGCGCAGATCCGCGTCGATGAGCAACGGCGGGTCGGCGCTGGGCGCCTGGAGGAGCCGCCGCATCTCGGAGACGACGGTGTTCGCCGCCTTGGCCGCCTCGTGCTCGTCGACGCCTTCCCGGGGTTCGTGCACGAACAGGACGTCGGCGTCGGAGCCGTACCCCATCTCGTGCCCGCCGAAGCGGCCCATGCCGATCACCGCGAACCGCGTGGGCAGCGTGTCCCCCCAGCCGTCCCGCACGACAGCCCGCAGGGTCCCGGCGAGGGTCGCGGCGGTGAGGTCGGAGATCGCGGCGCCGACCCGGTCCACCAGGGCGCCCTGGTCGGCCTCGGCGGGCGACTGCTCGGTGCCGTAGGAGCCGACGATGTCGGCGGCGGCCGTACGGAACAGCTCGCGCCGCCGGACACCACGCGCGGCGTACACGCCCTGCTCGCCGGTGTCGGCGCGGCCGACGGCGGCCAGTATCTCCTGCTCCAGGTGGTCCCGCTGACGTGGCTCAAGACCGCCTGCCCCGTCACCGTCGCCGAGCAGCGCGACGGCCTCCGGGGCCCGCATCAGCAGGTCGGGGGCGAGGCGCCCGGCCGACAGGACCCGGGCCAGGTTCTCGGCGGCGGCCCCTTCGTCCCTCAACAGCCGCAGATACCAAGGGGTTCGGCCCAGCGCGTCCGACACCTTGCGGAAGTTGAGCAGCCCGGCGTCCGGATCGGCGGAGTCGGCGAACCAGCCCAACAGGACTGGCAGTAGGGTCCGTTGGATGGCCGCCTTCCGGCTCACCCCGCTGGCCAGCGCCTCCAGGTGCCTGAGCGCGGCGGCCGGATCGGCGTACCCGAGCGCCACCAGCCGCTCCCGAGCCGCAACGGTGCTCAACCTGGTCTCGCCGGGGGCGAGTTGGGCCACGGCGTCGAGCAGCGGCCGGTAGAAGAGCTTCTCGTGCAGCCGCCGTACGACGGACGCGTGCCGCTTCCACTCCCGGTTCAGCTCGGCCACCGGATCGGTGCGCAGCCCCAGCGAGCGCCCGATGCGCCGCAGATCGGCCTGGTCCTCGGGCACGAGGTGGGTGCGCCGCAGCCGGAACAGCTGGATCCGGTGTTCCATGGACCGCAGGAACCGGTAGGCGTCGTCGAGCTGCACGGCATCGGCGCGTCCGACGTACCCGCCTGCGGCGAGCGCGCCCAGCGCATCCAGGGTGGTCCCGCTGCGCAGGGAGGTGTCGGCGCGCCCGTGCACCAACTGGAGCAGCTGGACGGCGAATTCGACGTCGCGCAGACCGCCCGGCCCGAGCTTCAGCTCCCTGTCCACCTCGGCGAGGGGGATGTTCTCGACTACGCGGCGGCGCATCCGCTGGACGTCGGCGACGAAGTTCTCCCGCTCGGCGGCATGCCAGACGAGCGGGGCCAGCGCGGCGACGTACGCCTCCCCCAGTTCGATGTCACCGGCGACCGGGCGGGCCTTCAACAGCGCCTGGAACTCCCAGGTCTTGGCCCAGCGCTGGTAGTAGGCGAGGTGACTGCTGAGGGGGCGCACCAGCGGCCCGTTGCGGCCTTCGGGGCGCAGATTGGCGTCGACGGGCCAGATGCTCCCCTCGATGGTGGTCTCGGAGCAGATTCGCATGAGGTGCGAGGCAAGCCGGGTGGCGGCCTGCAGCGCCTTCCCCTCGTCGGCCCCGTCGACAGCCTCGCCGACAAAGATGACATCGACGTCGGAGACGTAGTTGAGCTCATGGCCACCGCACTTGCCCATGGCGACGACGGCGAGCCGGCACTGTGCGGCGTCGTCGGGCGCGGCGGTCCTGGCGATGGTGAGGGCGGCGCGGAGGGTCGCGGTGGCGAGGTCGGCCAGCTCGGCGGCGGTCTCGGCGAGGTCGGTGGTGCCGCACACGTCGCGGGCGGCGATGGACAGCAGGCAGCGCCGGTAGGCGACGCGCAGCGACACGGGGTCGGTGGCCTCGGCGAGCCCCCGCTCGAACTCCTCCACCCCGGGGTGGAGATCCCTGGGCTCGTACCTGGCGAGGGCCTGCCAGTCGCGGGGATGCCGGACCAGGTGGTCGCCGAGGGCGGCGGAGGCGCCGAGCACCCCGAGCAGCCGGTCGCGCAGCGGTTTCGCCGCTATCACCGTGTCCAGCAGCTCGTGCCGGGCGCTCCGCCCGTCCTGCGCCTCGGCGAGCCGGACGAGCCCGAGCAGCGCGAGATCCGGGTCGGCGGTCGCGCCCAGCGCGTCGAGCAGCACCGGGTCGTCCCGCATCGGGGCCAGCTCGACACTGTCGAGAAGCCGTTCGGCGGCGGAGGGATCGGTGAAACCGTGCCGCAGCAGCCGCGTGAAGGTACTGCTCCTGCGCCCCGGCGCCATCATCCTGGGCCTTTCCGTCGGACCATCGGATCAAGGTCGTACGCCCACGAGCGTAACCGGAGAGGCCGCGGGAAGCGCCGGACGGACCGGAGCGATGTCCACTGGTCGGACCGATGATTTCCACCGCCGTACGGGGTCTGCACCACGACACCGTTCGCCCGCATCGAGGAGGCCGCCCCATGTCCGACTCCCCCGCCCCGCGGACCCGGCTCGACCCCCGCTACAGCGAGAGCGCAGCCACCGCGACCGCCTGGGCCGACGCGGAAGGGATGCTCGCCGGGGCCGAGCTCTTCTGGATCTCGACGGTGCGGCCCGACGGCCGCCCCCACGTCACCCCGCTCCCCGCGGTCTGGTCGGACGGCGCACTGCACTTCTGCACCGGTCCCGGGGAACGCAAGGCCCTCAACCTCGCCGACAACCCGCACGTCGTGCTGACGACCGGCGCCAACACCTGGAACCGGGGCTACGACCTGGTGGTGGAGGGCGCGGCCGTACGGGTCTCGGACGACGGCCGGCTGCGGGAGCTGGCCGCGGCCTGGGAGGCCAAGTACGGCAGCTTCTGGCACTTCGAGGTGCGGAACGGGTACTTCCACCACGGTCCCGGGCACGCCTTGGTCTTTTCGGTGGCGCCCCGCACGGTTTTCGGCTTCGGTAAGGGGGAGCCGTTCAGCCAGACCCGCTGGCGGTTCGGCTGACGCTCCCGTCAAGGACGACGTGAACGCGATCTGGAGGACCAGCGATGCAGTACACGCTCGAAGTGATCCCGCTGCCCGTGAGCGATATCGACCGGGCCCGTGACTTCTACCGCGACAAGGCCGGTTTCCACGTCGACATCGATCAGGAGGTCATGCCGGGGATGCGCATCGTCCAGCTCACGCCACCGGGCTCGGGCTGTTCCATCGCCCTCGGCGACACCCTCTGGGAGACGATGGACGGCCCGACGCCCGCGCCGGGCTCGTACCAGGGCCTCCAGCTGTGCGTCGCCGACATCAAGGCGGCCCACGCCGAGCTGGTCGAACGCGGCCTGGAGGTGTCGGAGCCGACGCAGTACTCGCCGGACGACGGCGCCACCTTCATGTACTTCAAGGACCCCGACGGCAACGGCTGGGCGATCCAGGAGTACCGCCAGCGCGCGGGGAAGCCGTTGCACGTGCTGCTGAGCGACATGGCGGCCGACGCCCGATAGGAGGCTGTCCCCGGGGCCGCGGCCACGGCCCCGGGACTGTCCCGCCTCCCGCCTCCCGCGTCACCGAGCGCGGGAGCACCGGTCAGGACGCCGCTCGACCCGTCACGTGACCTGTGGCACCGGCTCGGGCGCCACCGGCACCGCCCCCTGCCGTCGCCGTGCGACGAACGCGGCGATCCCCAGCCCGAGGCCGGCCAGGGCCAGGACGGTCCCGGCGATGACGGCCGTACCGATGACGACGGGGATCGTGTAGTCGTCGGTCACCCGGCTCCGTACGGCGGACAAGGCGACCGTCCCGTCGTGGTCGCTCTCGAAGAAACGCGAGTCGACGGAGTCGTTCCGGTTGTCACCGAGCAGGAACAGCCGCCCCTTCGGGACCGTCACGTCGTACGGCTTGTGCATGCCGTCCGCGTCGCCGCCGTTCACATACGGCTCCGGGAGCGGCTTCCCGTTCACGCTGAGCCGCGCGTCCGGGCCCTCGCCCGTGCAGCACACCACCCGGTCGCCGGCGACACCGATCACCCGCTGCATCACGCTCCCGATGGACGGGTAGCGCTCCGGCGACGAGAACAGCACGACGTCACCGCGCCGCACCTCGCTGCCGTCGACCCGCTCGGCGAAGATCCGGTCGCCCGGCTCGTACGTCGGCGCCATGCTCTCGCTGCTGACGCTGAAAGCCGCGTACCAAGTCCGCGCGTACCCGAGGGAGCCGAGCGCCAGCACCACCCCCACGAGCCCCACCACGGCAGCCGTGACCCACAGTCCCCGCCCCTTGACCGACATCGTTCCCCTCCCCGTGCGGCACTTCCGCAGGGGTGACGGTAACCGGTGTCCGTGAACGGACTGTGCGGGCCGCCCGGAGACGGCCCAGGGCCACTGAAACGCCGTAGGGCCGACGGTCCGCAACCGTCGGCCCTACGTGTTGCCCTGTGGGGAAAACCCCTCTGAACTGTGCCTACAGCACAGGCAGGTTCTTCCGCAGCTCGAAGGCCGTGACCTCGCTGCGGTACTCCTCCCACTCCTGGCGCTTGTTGCGCAGGAAGAAGTCGAACACGTGCTCGCCGAGCGTCTCGGCGACCAGTTCGCTGCGCTCCATGAGCGTGAGCGCCTCGCCCAGGTTCTGCGGGAGCGGCTCGATGCCCATCGCGCGGCGCTCCGCGTCCGAGAGGGCCCAGACGTCGTCGTCGGCGCCCGGCGGGAGCTCGTAGCCCTCCTCGATGCCCTTGAGGCCGGCGGCCAGCAGGACGGCGTAGGCCAGGTACGGGTTCGCGCCCGAGTCCAGGGAGCGGACCTCGACGCGCGCCGAGCCCGTCTTGCCGGGCTTGTACATCGGGACGCGGACCAGGGCCGAGCGGTTGTTGTGGCCCCAGCAGATGTACGAGGGGGCCTCGCCGCCGGCGCCCGCGGTGCGCTCCGAGCCGCCCCAGATGCGCTTGTACGAGTTCACCCACTGGTTGGTGACCGCCGCGATCTCCGCCGCGTGCTTCAGCAGCCCCGCGATGAAGGAGCGGCCGACCTTGGAGAGCTGGTACTCCGAGCCGGACTCGTAGAACGCGTTGCGGTCACCCTCGAAGAGGGAGAGGTGGGTGTGCATACCGCTGCCGGGGTGCTCGGAGAACGGCTTCGGCATGAACGTCGCGTTGACGCCCTGCTCCAGCGCCACCTGCTTCATGACCAGGCGGAAGGTCATGATGTTGTCCGCCGTGGAGAGCGCGTCCGCGTACCGCAGGTCGATCTCCTGCTGGCCGGGAGCGCCCTCGTGGTGGGAGAACTCGACCGAGATACCCATGGACTCCAGCATGGTGATCGCCTGGCGGCGGAAGTCCTGGCCGACGTGGGTCGGGGTGTGGTCGAAGTAGCCGGAGTTGTCGGCCGGGGTCGGGCGGGTGCCGTCCAGCGGCTTGTCCTTCAGGAGGAAGAACTCGATCTCCGGGTGCGTGTAGAACGTGAAGCCCAGGTCGGAGCCGCGGGTGAGGGCCCGCTTGAGGACGTAGCGCGGGTCCGCGAAGGACGGCGAGCCGTCCGGCATGAGGATGTCGCAGAACATACGGGCGGTGCCGGGGGCCTCCGCGCGCCACGGGAGGATCTGGAACGTCGACGGGTCCGGCTTGGCGATCATGTCGGACTCGTATACACGAGCGAATCCCTCGATCGCGGAGCCGTCGAAACCGATGCCCTCGTCGAAGGCCTGCTCCAGCTCGGCCGGGGCCACGGCCACGGACTTGAGGAAGCCCAGGACGTCCGTGAACCACAGCCGGACGAACCGGATGTCACGCTCCTCCAACGTCCGGAGCACGAACTCCTGCTGCTTGTCCATCTTCCGCTTCCCCATCCTTGCTGGTCAGGCCGCCTGTCTCCCGCACCACGGAAGGCGGTGGGGCACCTGAGCATCCCACCACAACAGCATTTCATGCGCGTTGCGCACCTTGATCGTCCAGCCGACCCAGGGGTGAACGACTCGCGTACGGCAGGTGCACCGCTCTTTCCCCTCATCTTGCCTGTTCGCGGCGACATCCGTAATGGGTGATCCCCGACGGGAAGCGTTGCGGGCGGGCGCGGATTACGATCAGCGGCCACGGATTACGATCAGACCGGTCAACCGGCCGACCGACCGCCCCTTTCCCCAGAAGGACCGATCCCATGGGTTCCGCCAAGAAGAGCGCCAAAGACAGTGGAAGCGCGGCGCGCAAGGCGCGTATAGAGGAGATGCGGCGCGCCGAGCGCTCGCGTGAGCGCCGGACCCGGATCCTCACGATCGGCGTGAGTGTTCTCATAGTGGCCGGCCTGGTCGTCGGTGTGACGGTCCTCGTGCAGAAGCAGTCCGACGACAGTGACACCGCGGCGACCGACTCCAAGGGCACGGGCAAGTTCGTCACCGGCGCGGACGGCGTGAAGACCTGGGACACGAAGCTCACCCAGAACCACGTCACCAAGACCGTGAACTACCCGATGGAGCCCCCGGTCGGCGGTGACCACAACGCGGTCTGGATGAACTGCAACGGCGACGTCTACGCCAAGGCGATCAACAACATGAACGCCGTGCACTCGCTGGAGCACGGGGCCGTGTGGGTGACGTACAACAGCAAGGCGTCGAAGACCGACATCGACGCGCTCGCGGCCAAGGTGAAGAAGACGCCGTACACGCTGATGAGTCCGGACGACAAGCAGGCGGACCCGATCATGCTGTCCGCCTGGGGCAAGCAGCGCACGGTGACCAGCGCCAAGGACCCGAACGTGGACAAGTTCTTCGAGGAGTTCGTCCAGGGCAAGCAGACCCCTGAGCCGGGTGCCGCCTGCACGAACGGACTGGCCCAGTGAGCCGGTCGGCCTGGATCGCCGGTGCCGCCGCGACGGCGCTCGTCGCGGCCGGCGCGATCACCTACGCGGTCGCCGACGGCGACGACTCCGGGACGAAGGCACCCGCCGCCGACTCGGCGGACGCGGGCTTCGCCCGTGACATGGCCGTCCACCATCAGCAGGCCGTCGAGATGTCCTACGTGGTGCGCGACCGGACGACCGACGAGGAGATCCGGCGGCTCGCGTACGACATCGCGCAGACGCAGGCCAACCAGCGCGGCATGCTGATCGGCTGGCTCGACCTGTGGGAGCTGCCGAAGGTGTCCTCGGCCGCGCCGATGAGCTGGATGGACATGGCGGGCATGGCCGACGGCAAGGACGGCGCGCTGATGCCGGGCATGGCGACCAACACCCAGATGACCAAGTTGGGCAAGCTCAACGGCAAGCAGGCGGAGGTCTTCTATCTCCAGCTGATGACCAAGCACCACCAGGGCGGTGTCCACATGGCCAACGGGTGTGTGCAGCGGTGCGAGGTGGGGGTGGAGAAACGGCTGGCGCAGGGCATGGTCAACGCGCAGCAGTCGGAGATCTCCCTGATGGCGGGGATGTTGAAGGAGCGCGGCGCCAAGGCCCTTTCCTAGGGGAGCTGTTCAGCGGGACGATTGGGTCGAACGCCTCAAATCACCCGCTTATACGGTCTCTTGGGGGCTTCTTGGCCCAGCCATTCCCCCTGGATTTCCCTGGCATGAATGGTTCATCGCGAGAGTGGCCAGCGGCGAGTGATCACTCGTCTTGCTCGCGTTGAACCGCATCAGGGGGTTCCATGAGATCCACTCGCGCCGTCAGGCGCGCCGGTGTGAGCCTGGCAGCGACAGTGCCTCTGCTCGCCGGCGCGCTGGCGCTCGGCATTCCCGCGGCCCATGCCGCGGACGCCCCGGGCCGGGACACGCTCGCCGGCACCAGGCCCGCGTGGGCCACCGCCCAGGCGGACAAGGGAGCCACGTCCGACGGCTCCAGGGTCACCGCCCGGGTCTACCTCGCCGGCCGGGACGCCACCGGTCTGACCGCGTACGCGAAGGCCGTCTCCGACCCGACGTCCGCCGTGTACGGCAGGTACCTCACCGCCGCGCAGGTCCAGCAGCGCTTCGGGGCCTCTCCGGCCCAGGTCGCCGCGGTCAAGGCGTGGCTGAGGTCGGCGGGCCTCACGGTCACCGGCGTCACGGCGCACTACGTCACGGTCACCGGTGACGTGGCCGCCGCCGAGAAGGCCTTCAGCACCCAGCTGCACAACTACGCCAAGGGCAGGAAGACCTACCGGGCGCCCGCGAAGGCCGCCTCCGCGCCGGAGAGCCTGAACGGTGCCGTCCTGACCGTCACGGGCCTGGACAACGCCCCGCACACGGCGACCCACGACGACACGCTGCCGGCGCCGGAGACAGTGTTCCGCAACGCGGGGCCGTTCTCCACGCACTACGGCTCGAACACCGCCTCCACGCTTCCCACGGCATACGGCAAGCAGATCCCGTATGCCGTCGAGGGCTACACGGGCAAGCAGTTGCGGGCCGCGTACGGCGCGGGCAGCCGGACCGGCAGGAAGGTGCGCGTCGCCATCACCGACGCCTACGCCTCGCCGTACATCGCCGCCGACGCCGCCACCTACGCGGCCAGGCACGGCGACGCCGCCTACCGGAGCGGCCAGCTCAAGCAGGTCACACCGGCGGACTACACGCACACCGAGGACTGCTCCGCGGCCGGCTGGTACGGCGAGGAGACCCTCGACGTCGAGGCCGTGCACGCGGTCGCGCCGGCCGCCGACATCACCTACGTCGGCTCCGCGTCCTGCATGGACGACGACCTGATCGACGCGCTCAGCAAGGTCGTCGACCAGCACCTCGCCGACATCGTCTCCAACTCGTGGGGCGGCGCCGAGGCCGACGAGACACCGGATCTGGCCGCGGCCTACGACCAGGTGTTCAAGCTGGGCGCGGTCCAGGGCATCGGCTTCTACTTCTCCTCCGGCGACAACGGCGACGAGGTCCTCAACACCGGCACGAAGCAGGTCGACACCCCGGCCAACTCGGCGTGGGTGACGGCGGTCGGCGGTACCTCGCTGGCTGTCGGCAAGAACGACAAGTACCTGTGGGAGACCGGCTGGGGCACCGAGAAGGCCACGCTGTCGGCCGACGGCAAGAGCTGGACCGACTTCCCGGGCGCCTACACGTCGGGCGCGGGCGGCGGCACCAGCGCGACCGTCGCGGAGCCCTTCTACCAGAAGGGCCTGGTGCCCAGCTCGCTGGCCAAGGCCAACAGCGAGAAGGGCAACCGGGTCGTCCCGGACATCGCGGCGATCGCCGACCCGAACACCGGCTTCAAGGTCGGCCAGACCCAGACCCTGCCCGGGGGCGGCACCGCGTACGACGAGTACCGCATCGGCGGTACATCCCTGGCGGCACCGGTGATCGCGGCCGTACAGGCCCTCGCGCAGGAGGCCCGCGGCGGCGCCCCGATCGGCTTCGCCAACCCGGCGATCTACGCGAGGTACGCGGCGCAGTCCACTTCGCACGCGAAGGTCTACCACGACGTGACCGACAACCCCACGGGGTACGGACTCGCCGTGGCACGCCTGGACTTCGCCAACGGCTACGACGCCACGGACGGCATCCTCACCTCCGTCCGCAGCCTCGGCAGGGACAGCTCGCTGAAGGCCGTACGCGGCTACGACGACGTGACCGGCGTGGGCACGCCCGCGAAGGGCTACGTGGAGTCGTACCGCCGCTGAGGCGGCTGAGAGGGCTGAGACGGCACCTGTGGTGATGGGGTGGCGGAGGGGGACGTGGGGCGACCCACACCCCTCCGCCACCCCATCGCGTCGCATTGACGATTACACTTGGCGGCGTGCCTCAACTACGCCTCGCCCTGAACCAGATCGACTCGCGCGTCGGCGACATCGCCGGAAACGCGGACTCGGTCCTCCGCTGGACCCGGCACTCCGCCGAGCAGGGAGCGCACCTCGTGGCGTTCCCGGAGATGGTGCTGACCGGGTACCCCGTCGAGGATCTCGCCCTGCGCTCCTCCTTCGTGGAGGCGTCCCGCGCGGCCCTGCGCTCCCTCGCCACGCGCCTCGCCGACGAGGGCTTCGGTGAGCTGCCGGTGGTCCTCGGCTACCTCGACCGGTCCGAGAGCGACCTGCCGAAGTTCGGCCGCCCGGCCGGCTCCCCGCGCAACGCGGGCGCGGTACTGCACGGTGGCGAAGTGATCCTCACCTACGCCAAGCACCACCTCCCCAACTACGGCGTCTTCGACGAGTTCCGCTACTTCGTGCCGGGCGACACCATGCCCGTACTGCGCGTGCACGGTGTCGACGTGGCCCTGGCGATCTGCGAGGACCTCTGGCAGGACGGCGGCCGGGTCCCGGCGGCGCGCTCCGCGAAGGCGGGCCTCCTGCTCTCGGTCAACGCCTCCCCGTTCGAGCGCGACAAGGACGACACCCGCCTGGAGCTGGTCCGCAAGCGCGCCCAGGAGGCGGGCTGCACGACCGCCTACCTCGCGATGGTCGGCGGGCAGGACGAACTGGTCTTCGACGGCGACTCGATCGTGGTGGACAGGAACGGCGAGGTGATCGCACGGGCCCCCCAGTTCACGGAGGGCTGCGTGGTCCTGGACCTGGACCTGCCGGCGGCCCTGGCCGACGCCCCGACAGGCGTGGTGGACGACGGCCTGCGCATCGACCGCGTGGTGCTGTCCGAGGAACCGTTGCCGGCGTACGAGGCCGAGCAGACGGGTGCGTACGCGGAGCGCCTGGACGACGACGAGGAGATGTACTCGGCGCTGGTGGTCGGCCTGCGCGCGTACGTGACGAAGAACGGCTTCAGGTCGGTCCTGATCGGCCTGTCCGGCGGTATCGACTCGGCCCTGGTCGCGGCGCTGGCGTGCGACGCGGTGGGCGCGGAGAACGTGTACGGCGTGGCGATGCCGTCGAAGTACTCGTCGGACCACTCGATCGGCGACGCGGCGGATCTGGCGGAGCGTACGGGCCTCAACCTCCGTACGGTGCCGATCTCGCCGATGTTCGACGCGTACATGGGCTCGCTGGACCTCACGGGCCTGGCGGAGGAGAACCTCCAGTCCCGCCTGCGCGGCACGATGCTGATGGCGATCTCCAACCAGGAGGGGCACATCGTGCTGGCGCCCGGCAACAAGTCGGAACTGGCGGTGGGTTACTCGACGCTGTACGGCGACTCGGTGGGCGCGTACGGCCCGATCAAGGACGTGTACAAGACGTCGGTCTTCCGGCTCGCCAAGTGGCGCAACAGGGCTGCGGTTGAGCGGGGCCAGACGCCGCCGATCCCGGAGAACTCGATCACCAAGCCGCCGAGCGCGGAGTTGCGTCCGGGCCAGATCGACACGGACTCCCTCCCCGACTATCCGGTACTGGACGCGATTCTGGAGCTGTACGTGGACCGGGACTCGGGTGCCGACGCGATCGTGGCGGCCGGGTACGACGCGGAACTGGTGACCCGGGTGCTGCGGATGGTGGACACGGCGGAGTACAAGCGGCGGCAGTATCCGCCGGGCACGAAGATCTCGCCGAAGGGCTTCGGGAAGGACCGGCGGCTGCCTATTACGAATGGGTGGCGGGAGTCGGTTTGAGGGGTGGGACATGCCGGGTGGCGAAGTGGGCGCGTGCATCCTCCCCAGCGGGCACAGCGGGGATCACCGGGACCCGTGGGGCGGCACGTGGAACGTGATCCCGCTCTACCACAGGGGGACAGAGAGTGACTCACGCCCTGCGGCCGGCCTGGACGCCCGATCCCCCGTACGTGTCCAGCCTCTGCACCATCGGCACCCACGACCAGTGCCGGGACGCGAAGTCCCGGGAGAGCGGCATTCCGGAACTGCGCTACCTGGTGTGCACGTGCTGCTGCCACCGTGTGAGTCCGGTCCCGGTGAACGAAGCAAGTCAGAGCTGAGGACAGGTACGCGCGTACGGCGCTCTCACCGGGCGACGAGTCGGAGACCTCAGCGGACCACGTCGAAGACGTTCTTCTGGAGGCCGTTGGCGTACGTCTCGGACTCGACGAGCTTCAGCTTCTGGGTGTCCTTGTCCGTGGCGCTGAACAGGCGCTTGCCCGCGCCGAGCAGCAGCGGGAAGACCAGCAGGTGGTAGCGGTCGATCAGGCCGGCGTCGGAAAGGTCGCGGGTGAGGGTGGCGCTGCCGTGGATGATGATCGGGCCGCCCTCGGTCTCCTTCAGTGCGGCGACGTCGTCGAGCGAGCGCAGGATCGTGGTCTCGCCCCAGTTCGGGACCAGGTCGTCCTCGGTGAGGGTGGTGGAGACGACGTACTTGGGCATCACCTTGTAATCGGCGAAGTCCTCCATGTTCGGCCAGACCGGGCTGAACGCCTCGTAGCTGACACGGCCCATCATCATCGCGGCGGCTTCCTTCTGTTCCCGGCCCTTGATCTCGAAGGCCTCCGGGAGGAACTCGACGTCCTTGAAGGTCCAGCCGGAGTTCCGGTAGCCGGGCTCGCCGCCCGGGGCCTCCACGACTCCGTCGAGCGAGACAAAGGCGGTGCTGATCAGGGTGCGCATCTCGGGTCTCCTGGCTGCGTCTGGTGGCTGGTTCTCAGCCGTTTCTACCCTGACTGACTCCGGGGCGCGGCAAAACTCATCGGCGATCGGGCAGAGGCCTTCGAGGGCACCCTGGAATCAAGCCGTAAACGGGCGGGTGGGTGGGAAATCAACCCCTCAGTGGTGCACCTTCTCCGCCCGCACAGGCACATGCGACGCCACCACACGCTCCCGCCCAGCCGACGGAGTCACCGCGCGTCGGTCCACCACGTACGCCACCCCCGCAACCCCCAGGCCCAGCAGCGCCAAAGCCGCGCCGACCAGCGCCGGAGACGTCACGCCGAAGCCCGCCGCCAGGGCGAGGCCGCCGATCCACGCTCCCCCGGCGTTCGCCAGGTTGAAGGCCGCCTGGTTGGCGGAGGATGCCAGGGACGGGGCCGCCGACGCCCGCTCCATCACCATCAGGTTGAGCGGCGAGCCCGTGACGAACGCCGCCACGCCGAGCAGCGTGACCGCCAGCGCCGCGCTCCACGCCGTACTCATCAGCAGCGGGAACGCGCCCAGGACCACGACCAGCGACACCAGACCGCCGAACAGCGTGCCCCGCATCGAGTGGTCCGCGAGCCGGCCACCCACCAGGTTGCCGATGGTGGCGCCCACGCCGAACAGGGCCAGCAGCAGCGTCACGCTGGAGTCGGCGTACCCGGCGGAGTCCGTGAGCATCGGGGTGATGTAGCTGTACGCCGAGAACAGGGCGCCGAAGCCCGCGACCGTCGTACCGAGGGCCAGCCAGACCGGCAGCGACCTCAGGGCGGCCAGTTCGCCGCGCAGCCCCGCCACCGGGGTTTCCGCCCGGCCGTGCGGGATCAGCAGCGCCAGGGCCGCTATCGCCGCGACGCCGATCACGCTCACGCCGAGGAAGGTGGTCCGCCAGCCCAGCTGCTGGCCCATGGCCGTCGCCACCGGGACGCCGACCACGTTCGCGACCGTCAGGCCCAGGAACATCAGGGAGACCGAGCGGGCCTTGCGCTCCGGGGCGACCATGCTCGTGGCCACCACCGCGCCCACGCCGAAGAAGGCGCCGTGCGGCAGCCCGCTCAGGAAGCGGGCGGCCAGCAGGTAGTCGTAGGTCGGTGCGAACGCCGACAGGGCGTTGCCCGCCACGAACAGGGCCATCAGGCCGATGAGGACCTTGCGGCGCGCCAACCGGGCCGTGACCGCCGCGAGCAGCGGGGCTCCGATGACGACGCCGATCGCGTACGCCGACACCAGGTGCCCGGCGGACGGGATCGAGACGCCCAGGTCGTCGGCGACGTCGGGCAGCAGGCCCATCATCACGAACTCGGTCGTGCCGATGCCGAAAGCACCCACGGCCAGGGCGAGCAGGGCCAGGGGCGTGGTCCTGCGGGTGGACAGGGTGGTCGGCGGCGTGGTCGGCGTGGGCCGGGACATCAGAGCGCGGGGCCTTTCGAAGGGTGCGGCGGGCGTACGTCCGTACAGCTTATGTTCACGTACGGAACAAAGACTGCCAGGCCCAGTATTCCCGCGGCGATCCCCCGGGTTACGAGCCCGTTGCCGATGCCGGAACCTTCACCCTCGCCGCGATCGGCAGATGGTCGCTCGCCGTGCGCGGCAGTGACCACGAGCTGACCGGTTCCACGCCCTGCACCATGATCTGGTCGATCCGCGCCAGCGGGAACGACGCCGGCCAGCTGAATCCGAACCCGCTGCCCGACGCGCCCTGTGTGGAGCGCATCTGGGCGGTGACGGCGTTGAGCGCGCGGTCGTTCATCGTGCCGTTCAGGTCGCCGAGCAGGATCTTGCGCGTCAGCTTGTCGTCGTAGAGCGCCTCGCCCAGCGCGTCCGCGCTCCGGTCGCGCTGGCGGGCCGTGAACCCGGCCTCCAGCTTCACGCGTACCGAGGGGAGGTGGGCGACGTACACCGCGACCGGTCCCTCCGGCGTCGCCACGGTGGCGCGCATCGCGCGGGTCCAGCCCAGCCTGATGTCCACCGGCCGGGAGGCGCTGATGGGGTACTTGCTCCACAGCCCGACCGTGCCCTGCACCGAGTGGTACTTGAAGGTCGACGCGAGGGCCTTCTCGTACGTCGGGACCGCCGTCTCCGTCAGCTCCTCCAGGGCGAGGAGGTCGGCGCCGGAGCCCGCCACCTCGCGGGCGGTGCCGGACGGGTCCGGGTTCTCCGCGTTGACGTTGTGGGTGGCCACCGTCAGGTTGCCGCCGGTGCCCGCGTTGCTGCCGAGCAGCCCGCCGAAGAGGTTGAACCAGACCGCCGTGGGCAGCACCACCGCGATCAGTGCGGTCGCGGAGCGCCGGATCAGCGCGATGAGGAGCAGCAGCGGTACGGAGATGATGCCGAACCAGGGCAGGAACGTCTCGCTGAGGCTGCCGAGGTTGCCGATCCGGTTGGGGATCTGCGCGTGCAGCACCATCACCAGGGCGAGCAGGACCGCCAGCGCCGCCGTGATCAGGCCCCGGCGCCAGATTCTCGGATCACCTCGCCAGCCGGCCGTCAGACGGCTCATCAGGCGCCGAAGCCGGGGCCCCCGGCGCTCGGGTCCCGAGCCTCCGTTGTCCGTCTCCGCCATGTACGCCTGCTGGGCCATACCGTCGCCTCACAACCTGCCGTGCACACCGTCCGTCCCCCGCGCCTAAGACCCTAGGGGATGATCGGTTCCGATCTCGCCGTCTCATGACGGCCGTACGGGGACGATGACGAACAAGTCGGCACGACCAGTTCCGGTTGCCGCCCGCAGACGGTCCTCTGTGACGAAACACGCACAGTCGGGCGTCGACCGGCCCGACAGGCGTACGAATTGCTGGTTACGGGGCCGCCGGCCGCAGACCTTCCAGCAGCGTGTCGACGATCTGCTCGGCGAGGCCCTCCGGCAGGTCCCCTTCTGGGCGCAGCACGACGCGCAGAAGCATGGGGCCGAGGAAGAGGTCGTACATCATCGTGACGTCGATGTCCGCGCGTACCTCGCCGCTCCGCTGGCCGCGGCGCAGGAGTTCGGCACCGAGTTGTCGGCGCGGTTCGACGACGGTGGCGTGGTAGGCGGCCCAGAGTTTGGGGCTGCTCTTCATCTGGGCCTGGACGTTGTGCAGGAGGGCCGAGGACCGGCCCGCGAGTCCGCGCCGGCGCAGCGCCTCCAGGAGGACGACCAGGTCGTCGCGCATCGACGTGCCGGGCAGCTCCGGGTCGGCGGGCTCCATGACCCGCATGACGTCGACGAAGAGCTCCTCCTTGCCCGGCCAGCGGCGGTAGATGGTCGCCTTGCCGACACCGGCGGTACGGGCCACCCGCTCGATGGAGATGTCCGCGAGCGGTACCCCCTCCTCCAGGAGCTGCATCACGCCCTCGATGATGGAGCGCTCCACGGCTTCGCTCCGGGGGCGGCCACGGGTGCCGCTCCGACCGGCCGGGCCGTCCGGGCCATCCGCGAGGTTCACGCGACCTGCTCCTTTCCTCGTTCTGTTGTCTTGTTCGTTTCTGCCTGTCTTGTCGTTCTGTTGTCTTGTTCGTTTCTGCCTGTCTTGTCGTTCTGCTGTCTTGTCTTCCGGTCCTCCGGCGCCCTGCGGTTCTGCGGTTCTGAGTCCCGCGTCGATTCTCCCCGCTGCTCAGTGGTCCGCTGACGTCAACTGCGGCTTCTCCTCGGCCTCTTGGGGTGCTTCCGGGCGGCCCGGCAGGCACAGGGCGACCACCAGGGCGCCCAGGAGGGCAACGCCCGCACCGCACAGCGCGGTGAGGTGCATCGCGTGCAGGAACGCGTCGTTGGCGGGGGCCACCAGAGAGTCGCCCCGGGGGCCGAGCTTCGCGGCGACACCGAGGGTGGCCTCGATGGACTCGCCCGCTGTGTGCCGTACGTCGGCGGGCAGCGCGCCGAGCTTGTCCTCGATGCCGCCGCGGTAGGCCGCCGAGAGGACGGAGCCGAGTACGGCGATGCCCAGCGCGCCGCCGACCTGGCGGAAGGTGTTGCTGAGCGCGGAGGCGGAGCCGGCCTTCTCGCGGGGCAGGGCCTGCATGATGACGACGCTGGTCGGCGTCATGATGTGCGCCATGGCGGTGCCCATGAGGAAGAAGACGACTTCCAGCACCCAGATCGGGGTGTCGGTCCCGAACGTGGCGAACGCGGCAAGGGTCGCGGCGATCAGGAGCATGGCGGCGGTGGTCGTGGCCCGGTTGCCGAAACGGTCGACGGCCAGCCGGGCGCGCGGCGCGAAGATCAGCTGGGCGGCGGCCAGTGGCAGCATCAGCAGACCGGTCTGGAGGGGCGAGTAGCCGCGCACGCTCTGGGTGTAGAAGACCGAGAAGAAGGTCACACCCATCAGCGCGAAGAAGACGAGCGCGATGACCGACATCGCGGTCGCGAAGGTCTTGTCGCGGAAGTACGTCACGTCTATGGACGGGTGGTCGCTGCGCTTCTCGAACAGCACGAAGCCGACGAGTACGGCGAGACCGGCGCCGATGGTCGCCAGCACCTGCGGGTCGGTGAAGTCTGCGAGCTGGCCGCCCTTGATGACGCCGTAGACGAGCAGCACGAGCCCGACGACGGACAGCACGACCCCGACGGGGTCGACACGGCCTGGCTTCGGGTCGCGGGAGTCGGGCACCAGGACCGTCATCAGGACGAGCGCGATGATCACGATCGGCACGTTGATCAGGAAGACGGAACCCCACCAGAAGTGGTCGAGGAGGATGCCTCCGGTGATCGGCCCGATGGCGATGGCGAGCCCGACACCGCCGGCCCAGATACCGATCGCCTTGGGCTGCTCCTCGCGCTCGAAGACGTTCATCAGGACGGCGAGGGTGGCGGGCATCACGAAGGCGGCACCCAGGCCCATCACGGCCCGGAAGAGGATGAGCTCGGTGGGCGAGCCGGCGAAGGCGGCGAAGGCGGAGCCGAGGCCGAACACGGCGAGACCGCCGAGCAGCACCTTCTTGCGGCCGAGCCGGTCGCCGAGGATCCCGGCGGTGAACAGCAGCCCGGCGAAGACGAGGGTGTAGGCGTTGATCGCCCACTCCAGCTCGCTCTGGGTGGCGCCCAGGCCGGTCGGGGCGGGAGTGGAGATCGTTCTGATGGCGACGTTGAGGATGGAGTTGTCGAGCACCACGATCAGCAGGCTGAGCATGAGCACGCCGAGGATCACCCAGCGTCGCCGGTGCACGGCCTCGGGGATCCGGGGGCCGAGGGTGGGTGAACCGGCGGGAGTAGTCATGACGGCAAGCCTAGAGCCGTTCCGATACGATACCGTCTCGTATCGGAATCCTTTACCGAGAACTTACCGCGGCGCGAGATGTTTCGCACAGAGGGCGTCCTCCCCGGGCGACCACTAGCCGTCCCGGGACGGGAGGTGCCACCATGGTGGTGATCCGGGGACGCCGTCAGGGTGCCTCGAGATGATTGAAGGAGCCGTTGCCATGACGCAGCTTCAGCCTGCCCACCAGGCCTCCGCCGGCAGCACCAACGCGACGAACGCGCTGTACGGAGGCAAGGGCACCCGCCGCATCACGGTCCGGGACATCACCGCCGCCAAGGAACGCGGCGAGAAGTGGCCCATGCTCACCGCGTACGACGCGATGACCGCGTCCGTCTTCGACGAGGCCGGTATCCCGGTCATGCTGGTCGGCGACTCGGCGGGCAACTGTCACCTGGGGTACGAGTCGACGGTTCCCGTGACCCTCGACGAGATGACCATGCTGTCGGCGGCCGTCGTCCGCGGTACGAGCCGGGCGCTGATCGTCGGCGACCTGCCCTTCGGTTCCTACCAGGAGGGCCCGGTGCAGGCGCTGCGCTCGGCCACCCGGCTGGTGAAGGAGGCGGGGGTCGGTGCCGTCAAGCTGGAGGGCGGCGAGCGCTCGCACCGCCAGATCGAGTTGCTGGTCGAATCCGGCATCCCGGTGATGGCCCACATCGGCCTGACACCCCAGTCCGTGAACTCCATGGGGTACCGGGTCCAGGGGCGCGGCGAGGAGGCCGCCCAGCAGTTGCTGCGGGACGCGAAGGCCGTGCAGGACGCGGGGGCGTTCGCGGTGGTCCTGGAGCTGGTGCCGGCGGAGCTGGCCGCGGAGGTCACGCGGACGCTGCACATCCCCACGGTGGGGATCGGGGCGGGTGTGGAGACGGACGCGCAGGTGCTGGTGTGGACGGACATGCTGGGGCTGACCGGGGGGCGGATGCCGAAGTTCGTCAAGCAGTACGCGAATCTGCGTGAGGTCATGGGGAGCGCGGCGAAGGCGTTCGCGGAGGATGTGACCGGCGGGACGTTCCCGGCGGAGGAGCACTCCGTGCACTGACCGTCCGCTGCCCGTCCACCGGGTTCACGGATCCAACAGAGCCACTGCGGTACGAGAGCAGCCCGCCGACTCCCCCATCGGCGGGCTGCGGCTTTGACCCGTCCCATCCCGTTCCTGGGGGCTGCGCCCCCAGACGGGCTGGATGTGCCCGGGCCTGGGCTGGAGAAACGGGTGGGCGGGAAACACCGGCCGGGCTGAACAGGCCTCATCCCTGACCACCGGGCGAGGCGAGGCGCCCCAGGCCCGCGCCGGATACAGGCGGTGAACGGGTGGGTGGGTGGGTGGGAAACAAGGCCCGGGCGGGCGCGATCGCGGGTGTCGGTGGTCTGTAGGCGGTTTGTCGGTGGGGGGTGACAGGTTCGTCCCATGACGCGAATCGACAACCGCCCCACCGACGGGGTCACACGTGCCGTTTCCGTGCGGGGGCTGGTCAAGCACTACGGCGAGACGAAGGCGCTGGACGGCGTCGACCTGGACGTCCGGGAAGGCACCGTACTCGGGGTGCTCGGACCCAACGGCGCCGGCAAGACCACCCTTGTACGCATCCTCTCCACCCTGCTGCAGCCCGACTCCGGGCATGCGACCGTCGCCGGGTACGACGTCCTGCGACAGCCCCGGCAGCTGCGCCGGGTGATCGGTCTCACCGGGCAGTACGCCTCCGTGGACGAGAAGCTCCCCGGCTGGGAGAACCTGTACATGATCGGGCGGCTCCTCGACCTGCCCCGCAAGGACGCCCGCACCCGGGCCGACGAACTCCTGGAGCGGTTCTCGCTCACCGATGCCGCCAAGCGGCCCGCGAGCACGTACTCCGGCGGTATGCGGCGGCGGCTGGACCTGGCCGCCTCGATGATCGGCCGGCCACAGGTCCTCTTCCTCGACGAGCCCACCACCGGCCTCGACCCCCGCACCCGCAACGAGGTCTGGACCGAGGTCAAGCGGATGGTCGGCGACGGGGTGACCGTGCTGCTCACCACCCAGTACATGGAGGAGGCCGAACAGCTCGCCTCCGAGCTGGCCGTCATCGACCGGGGGAAGGTCGTCGCCGGCGGTGCCATCGACGCGCTGAAGGCGAAGGTCGGCGGCCGTACCCTGCGGATCCGGCCGGCCGATCCCCTGCAACTGCGCCCGCTCGCCCGTGACCTCGACGACCTCGGCATCACCGGACTCGCCACCACGACCGTGGACACCGAGAACGGCAGTGTCCTGGTGCCGGTCCTGAGCGACGAGCAGCTCACCGCCGTGACCGGCGCGGTCGTCGCACGCGGTATCACGATCTCCTCGATCTCCACCGAACTGCCCAGCCTGGACGAGGTGTTCCTGTCCCTCACCGGCCATCGCGCCGGTGCCCCGCAGGACGACGCCACCACCCCCGCCGACACCCGAGAGGAGGTCGCCGTATGAGCACCGCGACCGCGACCGTCAACGACATCCACCACGACGGCGACAAGGCCGGCCGGGACCGCGTCCAGGCGGACGGACGGATTCCGCTGCGCGGCCATCTGCGGCACACCGGTGCCCTCGTCCGCCGCAACCTGCTGTGGATCCGGCAGGACCCCGAGTCGATGGCCGACGCGCTGCTGATGCCGGTCATCTTCACCCTGCTGTTCGTGTTCGTCTTCGGCGGCTCGATCGGGCAGGCCCTGGGCGGCGGGCAGGACGGTTATGTGCAGTACGTGATCCCCGGCATGATCGCGATGATGAGCATGACGCTGTCCCAGGGCGTCGGCACCGGGTTCTGCCAGGACTTCAACTCCGGTGTCATGGACCGCTTCCGGTCGCTGCCGATCGGGCGCGGCTCGGTGCTGTTCGCCAAGATCTCGGTCGAGCTGATCCGGATGCTGTTCGCGACCACCGTGCTGATGATCGTCGCCGTCCTGGTCGGTTTCGACATCAACCACTGGCCCGGGCTGTTCGCGGCCGTGGGCCTGGCCACGCTCTTCGCCTCGTCGATCATGTGGGTGTTCCTCACCCTGGGCGTGATGATGAAGAGCGCGCAGTCCGTGCAGGCGATGGGCTTCCTGGTGCTGTTCCCGCTCCAGTTCGGTTCGTCGATCTTCGCCCCGACGCAGTCGATGCCGGGCTGGCTTCAGGCGTTCACCGACTACAACCCGCTGTCCACGCTCGCGGACGCGGCGCGCGGACTGATGGTGGGCGGCCCGGTCGCGCACGACCTGTGGGTGACCATCGGCTGGTCGGCGGCCATCACGGCGGTGATGGCGCCGGTCGCCATCCACAAGTTCCGTACGAAGAGCTGAAGAAGAAGGGCTGGAGGAGCCGACTACCGCGGTACGTCGGTGCTGTACGCGTCGGATGTCAGATGAGGACGGTCGCCTCCTCCGGGGAGAGCCGGCCGCCCTCCGCGTACGCGGCCTCGTACGCCTCGTCACTGAGCACCTCGCGGACCGCGCGCACGGAGCGGGCGCGGACCTCGCGCTCCATGTGTCCGGAGACATGGCCGGGCGGCAGCAGGGCGTCGGCGGCGCCCAGGCAGCGGGCGGCGTCGTGGGCGCGGCCGGGGTCGAAGCCGACGAGGGCGGCGGCGCCGGTGGTCAGGAAGGTGGAGCGCAGATGGGGGGCGATGGCGCGGGACAGCTCGTCGTCGGCGCGGGACACCGCCTGCCGTGCCTTGGCGAGTGCCTCCTCGTAGTGTCCTTCCACGATGTCCAGCCAGGACTCCGCGCCGAGGATGAACGCGTCGAAGACGACGAACGAGGCGGCCCTGAACTCCGAGCGCAGCAGCCGGAGTTGCTCGCGTGCCTCGGGTACCCGGTCGGTGATGCCGAGCCAGGCCGCGAGGAAGAGCCGGGCGGCGGGCATGGCCTCGTTGACCATCCCCTCCGCGTTCTCGATCACTTCGCGCAGCAGCCTTTCCCCCTCCTCGTTCCGGCCCGCCTCCAGGAACACGTTGCCGAGGCGGGCGGCGAGCACGGTTTTCTGGGCGCGGGCGCCGAGCTGTTCGGCCAGTTCTATGGCGTCCCGGAAGTCGGTGGCGGCGGCGTCGTACTCGGCCTTGCGTTCATGGGCCTCGCCGCGTGCGGAGAGCGCCTCGGCGGCGCCCCAGGCGTCCCCGAGGCGCCGGAAGATCTCCAGCGACTCGTCGGCGTCACGGGTCGCGTCACCGGCCCAGTCGCTGCGGTTGGCGAGGACGTTGGCGCGCATCTGCAGACAGGCGGCGAGTTCCCACTCGTAGCCGGGTGCCGCGTCGCGGCAGGTGCGCACGGATTCGCCGACGATGACGCTGAGCCGCTCCATGTCGCGGGTGAGCATGACGGCGTAGAACCAGAGGATGCCTGGGTAGCGGCAGGTCTGCGGGGCGCCGGGTTCGTAGACCTGGGTGATGGCGCGCAGCTTCTGCCTGGCCTCCGGCGTCTGCCAGGCCTCCAACTCCAGGTCCATGGAGGCGAGATGGATGAGGTGGACACCGCGCCGGGCCTCTTCGAGGAGCTCGCCGTTCCAGGGGGGCGGGGTGTCCGTGCAGCGCTCCCACACGGGCCGGGCCGGGCGGATCGGGAGGGCGAAGGGGTCGGGGCCGAGGTTCATGACCTCGCGGGACCAGTTGCGGCCGGCGAGGCGGAGATCGCGCATCTGCCAGTACCAGGAGATCGACAGGACGAGGCAGAGCGCCTCCTGTTCGTCGCGCGCGGTGACGGCGTGACGGAGGGCGGCGCGGAGGTTCTCACTCTCCCCCTGGAACACGTCGAGCGCGGCCAGTTGGCCTGGTCCGCGCAGCAACGGGTCGGTGGTGCGGGCGAGTTCACGGAAGTACGTGAGGTGCGCGCGCTCCGCTTCGGAGCGGGCGCCCGACTCGTCGAGGCGCTCACCGGAGTACTCGGCGACGGTCTCCAGGAGCCGGTAGCGCATCGTGCCGTTGTCGTCCGAAGGGGCGGCCACGACAAGGGACTTGTCGACGAGCGAGCCGAGCGCTTCGAGCGCGACGGGCCCGCACACCGCTTCGGCGGCGGGGAGGTCGCAGCCGCCCGCGAAGACGGACAGCCGCCGCAGGACGTCCCGTTCGTCGGTGTCGAGCAGGTCCCAGGACCAGTCGACGACGGCACGCAGGGTCTGCTGGCGGGGCAGGACGGTACGGCTGCCGGAGGTGAGCAGCCGGAAACGGTCGTCGAGGCGGCCGGCGATCTGCCGCAGCGACAGCATCCGCAGCCGGGCGGCGGCCAGTTCGATGGCGAGGGGCAGCCCGTCGAGCCGCCGGCAGATCTCGGCGGCGGCCTCCGGATCGTCCTCGACCCGGAACCCGGGCCGGGCGGCTGCCCCGCGGTCGGCGAGCAGCCGGAGCGCGACGGGCTCGGGCAGCGGTTCGACTGGACGCACCAACTCCCCCGGTACGCCCAGGGGTTCACGGCTGGTGGCGAGCACGGTGACTCCCGGGCAACGCGCCAGCAGCTCCGCGACGAGGTGCGCGGCGGCGGCGATGACATGCTCGCAGTTGTCGAGGAGGATCAGCATCCGCCGGTTCGCGCAGTGCTCGGTGAGGCGTACGAGGGGGTCGTCGTGGCGTTCGGCGGAGGCGGCGCGCAGTTCCTCGGCGCCGGCACCGCGCAGCACGGTCTCGCGGGCCCCGACGGCGGTGAGTACGGCTTCGGGGACCGCGTCCGGGTCGACGACGGGCGCGAGTTCGGCCAGCCACACCCCGTCCGGTGCGGCGTCCCGTGTCCCGCCCCACGGCCGGTCTCCCGGACCGTCCCGCAGGGCTTCGGCGGCCTCCTGCGACAACCGTGTCTTCCCGGCCCCGCCGGGCCCGAGCAACGTCACGAGCCGGGCGGCGGCCAGATCCCCCCGGATGGCCTCGATGTCCGACTCCCGGCCGACGAACGAGGTGAGGCGGGCGCGCAGGTTGCCCGGGGGCGGCGATGCGGGCGGGGGTGGGGTGCCGGGCGGGACGGGAGACCGGGCCTGGACCGGGCCGCCCCGTGCGGGAGCCGCGCCCACGGGGTTCGCGGCCCCGCCGCCGGAGGCAGGGGCGGTCGCGCCCCACGCGTCTTGGGGTGCTTCGTCCGGATTCAGCAACTCCGCGTGCAGCGCCCGGAGTTCGGGGCCGGGGTCCACGCCGAGCCGGTCCGCGAGCAGCCGGCGTACGTCCTCGTAGGCGGCCAGTGCCTGGGCCGGGCGGCCCGCGTCGCGCAGTGCGCGCAGGCGGAGGGCCTGGAGGGACTCGTCCAGGGGGTGGCTGTCGCACAGGGCGGTCAGCTCGGGCAGTGACTGTTCCGCGCCGCCCAGGGCCAGGGCGGCGGTGAGGCGGGCGCGGCGGGTGTCCAGGCGGCGGGTCTCCCAGCGGGCCGCCTCGGCGGTGCGGTCGGGAAGGTCCGCGAGGGCCGGACCGTGCCACAGGGCGAGGGCGTCGTCGAGGACGACGGCTGCCTTGGCGGGGTCGCGGTCGGCCAGTGCGCGCGTGCCCTCGTCCGCGAGCCGCCCGAACCGGTGCAGGTCGACGTCGTCCGGCGCGGCGCACAGCCGGTAGCCGCCCTCGGCCGAGGCGATGGTGTCCGGGCCTAGCGCCCGGCGCAGCCGGCCGACCAGGGCCTGTAGCGCGGCCGTCGCGTCGGCGGGCGCTTGCCCGTTCCACACCTCCGCCACCAGGACGCCCGCGGGCACGGTCCGGCCGGGCCGTAGGGCGAACACGGTCAGCAGGGCGCGCAGCCGCGCACCGCCGACCGGGACGAGGGTGCCGTCGGGACGGAGAGCCTGGGTGGTGCCGAGGATGCGATAGCGCACGGGTCCATTCTCTCCGGGGGCGGTCGCGTGGCGCGCGTGGGTTTACGCGCGCGTGAACGGGGAGAGGTCCAGGATCTCCGGGTACCTCCAGGAACCTCCGACCCTGGGTGGGGCGTTCCTCACAGGGCACGGGTACCGTCGACCCGCCCGCACCAGCCGCGTACGGCGTTTCCCCGCCGAGTCCCCTCAGGAGTCCCGCCCCATGACCACCGCCACCACCCGCAACAGCGACCGGCGGATCAGCCCGGTCTTCGTCGGGATCCTGGCCGTCACGGCGGTCACGGGCTGGGCCACCTGGACCGGGTTCGCCGAACAGCCCGGCGTCGCCGTGTTCCTGTTCGTGACGGCCGCGTGGATCGTGTCGCTGTGTCTGCACGAGTACGCGCACGCGCGCACCGCGCTGCACGGGGGCGACATCACGGTGGGGGCCAAGGGGTACCTCACCCTCAATCCGCTCAAGTACACGCACGCGCTGCTCAGCATCGTGCTGCCGGTGATCTTCGTGATCATGGGCGGGATCGGGCTGCCGGGCGGCGCCGTCTTCATCGAGCGGAACCGCATCCACGGCCGCTGGAAGCACAGTCTGATCTCGGCCGCCGGTCCGCTGACGAACGTCCTGTTCGCGGCGGTGTGCGCGGCGCCGTTCTGGCTGGGCGCGCTGGACGGCGTACCCACCGAATTCCGGTTCGCGCTCGCCTTCCTGGCCCTGCTCCAGGCCACGGCGGCGATCCTGAACTCCCTGCCGGTGCCCGGTCTCGACGGCTACGGGGTCATCGAGCCCTGGCTGTCGTACAGGATCAAGCGCCAGGTGGAGCCGTTCGCGCCGTTCGGGCTGCTGTTCGTGTTCGCGGTGCTGTGGATCCCGTCCGTGAACGGCGCGTTCTTCGACGTGATCGACACGGTGCTGCGTGGTCTGGGGATCGCCGAGGTCGAGACGTACTGCGGTCAGGCGCTGTACCGCTTCTGGCAGGGGACGAACGAGTTCTGCTCGGTCACCTGACGGAGCGGCGCTCGGCGGACCGGGCGCGCCGGGCGTAGTACCAGCACATGTTGGACGCCAGCCCGGCCAGCAGTACCCACACGATCCCCAGCAGGTTGCCCTGGACGAAGGACACGACGGCGGCAGCCACGGCGAGCACGCAGACGATGAGGGCGTAGAGGGCGAGCCGGGGCATGGGGTGAGCTCCTGTCGGGGGACACTGCCGGAAACCCGTCCAGTGTCCCCCATCCGCTCAGATGTCGGTGACGCGCAGGCCCGCGTGGGCCTTGTAGCGGCGGTTGACGGAGATCAGGTTGGCGACCAGCGACTCGACCTGGTGGGCGTTGCGGAGCCGGCCCGCGAAGACTCCGCGCATGCCGGGGATGCGGCCGGCGAGGGCCTGCACGATCTCCACGTCCGCCCGCTCCTCGCCGAGGACCATCACGTCCGTGTCGATCTCCTCGATCGCCGGGTCCTGGAGCAGGACGGCCGACAGGTGGTGGAAGGCGGCCGTGACCCGGGAGTCCGGCAGCAGGGCGGCGGCCTGCTCGGCGGCGCTGCCCTCCTCCGGCTTCAGCGCGTAGGCGCCCTTCTTGTCGAAGCCGAGCGGGTTCACGCAGTCGACGACGAGCTTGCCGGCCAGTTCCTCGCGCAGGGATTCGAGGGTCTTGCCGTGTCCGTCCCAGGGCACGGCGACGATCACGATGTCGCTGCGGCGCGCGGTCTCGGCGTTGTCGGCGCCCTCGACACCGTGGCCGAGTTCGTCGGCGGCGGCCTGGGCGCGGTCGGCGGCGCGCGACCCGATGATCACCTTCTGTCCGGCCCTGGCGAGCCGGTAGGCGAGGCCCTTGCCCTGCGGCCCGGTCCCGCCGAGCACGCCGACGACGAGCCCGGAGACGTCGGGAAGGTCCCAGGGGTCCTTCGCGGGAGCCTTCACGGGGGTCCCGGCCGGGGTCTGTGCACTGTCGGTAGAGGTCATGGGCCGACTTTACGTCTGTGTCCGGGGGCCCATGGGCTCAGGTGAGGTGGGTCACGGGGACCCGGCGGAAGGGGATCCTCTCGTACGGGCCGAAGTCGCCGGTCTCGAAGAGGAGTCCGACGGTGTGGGCGTCGACGCGGACGAGGTCGGAGTAGGCGGCGGGCAGGCCGTTCACCGTGTGTACCGGGCGCCAGGTGATGCCGCCGTCGGTGGAGGCACGGATGGTCATCAGGGCGCGGGCGGCGGCGTCGGCGGGGCCGGAGAAGAGGAGCAGGTCGGGGTCGCGGAGCTGGAGCACACTGGCCTGGCAGATCGGGGCGGACAGGCCGGCCTGCGGGCGGAAGGGTTTGACGAGGGTCTGGCCGCCGTCCGCGGAGTGGGCGTCGGCGCGGTTGCCGGGGGACGAGGAGTCGTTGCGGGTGTTGAAGTAGACGCGCCCGTCCGGGAGTTCGGCGGCGGTGGTCTCGTTGACGTTGATGTAGCCGTTGGTGTTCTCGTCGAGGTAGCCGATGCGCCAGGTCTCGCCGCGGTCGTCGCTGAGCAGGCAGTGGCCGCTGTTGTAGCGGGCCTCGTTGCCCAGGTCCGACCCGGTGGGCGGGATCGTGTGGTTGGCGGCGACGACGACCCGGCCGGTGCTCAGCTGGATGGCGTGGCCGGGCGTGGTGGCGTACCAGCGCCACTCCGGGTTCTTCACCTGGGCGGTGATCTCCACGGAGGAGGACCAGGTGAGGCCGTCGTCGTCGCTGTGGCGGACCCAGACACGGCGTCCGTCGGCCGCGGACACGTTGCCGAGCAGGATGTCCTTCTCGGTGACCGCGCCCGAAGCGCGGACGTAGACGAGGAGGATGCGGCCGGTGTCGAGGACGACGGGGGCGGGGTTTCCGGCGATGTTGCCGCCGTTGGTGGCGGCGACGGTGAGCGGGCCCCAGGTGTGGCCACCGTCCGTGGACCGCTTCAGGACGATGTCGATGTTCCCGTGGTCCGAGGCGGAGTCGACCCGGCCCTCGCAGAAGGCGAGCACGGTGCCGGCGTGGGTGACGACGACGGCCGGGATGCGGTAGCTGGCGTAGCCCTCCTGGCCGGACCAGAAGGGGACGCTTGTCTCCACTGTCATGTGCGGCTCCTTGCGTAGGTGGTGACGTCGACGGTGACGATGACAGTGACTGTACGTACGGGTAGTGGTTCGGGTTCTTACCCATGTTGGGCGAAATCATGGTGAAGGGAGCGCCCTGAGTTGCCTGTTGCGGCAGGATGCGCGGGCATGGACGCCGTACGGGTCGCGTTGTTGCGCGAAGTGCTCGCTGGAACGGAGTGGTTGGGGGCCACGCGGAGGTTCGCGGGGGCGTTACGGGGGTCCGTGGTGTCGTACGGGGGCGGCTTGCTGCTGGTGGGGACGCCTGCGTACGAGCCGTGGCACCTGGCGGCGCATCTGGTGGACGAGGCGACGTGGTCGGGGACGCCCGAGCTGGCCCCGACGCTCGTACGGCACGATCCGCGGACGTCCGGTCCCGGGCAGCTGTCGGTCGGGCTCGGGCGGATCGAGGCGGCGCGGCGGGGTGAGACGTTGCTGGTGGTGGCGCCGGAGGGGGTGGGCGGGGCTCTGCTGGAGCGGGTTCATGACGCTCGGCGGGGTGGGGCGAAGGTGCTGGTGCTGGGGGCGGGTGAGGGGGAGTTGGTGTCGATGGCGCACGAGTCGCTGGCGGTGCCCGATGGACTGGAGCTGGAGCTGGACCTGGACACCGTGCAGCACCTGGTGAGCGCGGCGGCCGGGGAGAACGCGGTGCCTGTCGTCCGGGGGCGGCGGGGCTTCCGTGACCGGCTGGCCCGGCTGGCGGACATCCTGACGGCGCCGCCGCCGTCCCGCTGGTGACCACGTTTCCCACCCGCCCGTCCCGGCACCTCACCCGACGTCGGCGGAACGCCGGAGAACCCTTCTTCCCTCCCGGCGAGAGCAGTCGCCGCGGAAGCCGATCCTGGGGACGGAGGCGGGCCAGGGGGCGCTGTACGCCGTACCGCTCGTGAACGCGGTCCCGCCCGAGCCGCTGTACGTGGTCGCCGCGCTCACCGCCGCCCGTGGTGCGGTGCAGCGGCCGGCGCTCGATTCCCCGATGCCGCGGGTCGTCGCCCATGAGCGTCCGCCGGCCGGCGCCTCGCCGACCCACCTGCGCAGGACGGTCGGCGAGGACGAGACGACCGGGCCGGCGAGGCGCCCCGCACGGCCGGGACCGCCGGGACCGCCGGACAGGCGGCACGCCGGACCGGCCGGGACGGGCGGACCGGCAGTCCCGGCCGGGCGCCCGAGAGGCCCGGCCGGTCGGCGGCCCCCTCAGTCCTCGCCCTCGCCGCGCGCGTGGGCGTCGTGCCACTTGGGGTCGTTCTCCCACTGGAGGTTGCGTTCGCGGGCCGTCTCCATCGCGTGTTCGGCCTCCGCGCGGGTGGCGTACGGCCCGAAGCGGTCCTTGCCCGGGCAGTCCGGGCCCTCCTCGACCTTCTTGTGCTCCAGGCAGTAGTACCACTCGCCCGGTTTGCCGACCGTGCGCTTCTTGAACAGGGCCATGGTTCGGACTCCTTTCACCACGGTCATCGTCCCCCACCAGGGCTCGTTAAACTCGCTGGCATGTCTGGCCAGTCACTGCTCGTACCAGGGGAGCTCTCTCCCATCCGTTCCGTGCCCGGAAACATCCGTCGCCCCGAGTACGTCGGCAAGCCCGCGCCGACCCCGTACACCGGGGCGGAGGTGCAGACGCCCGAGACGATCGAGGCGATGCGGATCGCCGGGCGGATCGCCGCGCGGGCGATGGCGGAGGCCGCGAAGCTCATCGCGCCCGGTGTGACCACCAACGAGCTGGACCGGGTGGCGCACGACTACATGTGCGACCACGGCGCCTATCCGTCCACCCTCGGCTACCGCGGCTTCCCCAAGTCGCTGTGCACGTCCGTCAACGAGGTCATCTGTCACGGCATCCCGGACTCGACCGTGCTGCGGGACGGCGACATCGTCAACCTCGACGTGACGGCGTACATCGGTGGGGTGCACGGCGACAACAACGCGACGTACCTGGTCGGGGACGTCGACGAGGAGAGCCGGCTGCTCGTCGAGCGGACCCGGGAGTCCCTGGACCGGGCGATCAAGGCCGTCCGGCCGGGCCGGCAGATCAACATCATCGGCCGGGTCATCGAGTCGTACGCCAAGCGCTTCGGATACGGCGTCGTCCGGGACTTCACCGGGCACGGGATCAACTCGTCGTTCCACTCCGGGCTGATCGTCCCGCACTACGACAGTCCGCACGCCACGACGGTCATCCAGCCCGGTATGACCTTCACCATCGAGCCGATGCTGACACTGGGTTCGTACGACTACGACATGTGGGACGACGGGTGGACGGTCGTCACCAAGGACCGCAAGCGCACCGCCCAGTTCGAGCACACCCTCGTGGTGACGGATGCGGGCGCGGAGATCCTGACGCTGCCGTAGCTCACACCCCACGCGCCCAGCCCGTCCTCATTCCGAGGGCGGGCTCGCCGCGTTTCTGGGTACTCTTTTGCCGACAGTCCGTCGGTAAAGCATTGACTTAGGGTACCCTTACCTTAGAGGATATGGCTCATGGACTCCTTCTCGACAGTCATCCGCACCGCGTCCCACGAGCAGCACGTGGAGGCGGAGACCTCGACGTTCATGAGCGACCTGCTCGGCGGCAGGCTCGGCGTGGAGGCGTACGCGCGCTACACCGAGCAGCTGTGGTTCGTGTACGAGGCCCTGGAGGCAGAGGCACACCGGCTGGCGTCCGACCCGGTGGCAGGCCCCTTCGTCCAGCCCGAGCTGATGCGACTGGCGGCACTGGAGACGGACCTCGCCCATCTGCGCGGCCCCGACTGGCGTACGACGCTCACCGCGCTGCCCGCGACGCGGGCGTACGCGGACCGGGTCGCGGAGTGCGCCAGGGAATGGCCGACCGGCTACATCGCCCACCACTACACGCGCTACCTCGGGGACCTCTCGGGCGGCCAGATCATCCGCGACAGGGCCGAGAAGACATGGGGCTTCGCCCGCAAGGGTGACGGCGTCCGCTTCTACGTGTTCGAGGAGATCGCGAACCCGGCCGCATTCAAGCGCGGCTACCGCGAGCTGCTGGACCGGGCGGGCACGGCGGTGGACGAGCTGGAGAGACAGCGGGTGGTCGCGGAATGCAAGCGGGCGTTCGCGTTGAACACGGATGTCTTCCGCGCTCTGGGCGAAGAGTTCCCCCTGTCGGCGTGACCCGCCCGGCGTGACCCGCCTCTGGGGGCCGCCGCCCCCGGCCCCCTTACGGCGCTGAAACTCAGCGTTCCAGGAACACCCGACCCCCGACCTCCACCCACCCCATCGGCTGCGGCGCCGTGAGTATCTGCGACCCCTTGCCCTGCGTGATGTTGAGCGCCCGGCCCAGCTGGTCCGTGAGCAACAACGCCGCCGCCCCCGTCGCCTCGTCCTCCGCGATCCCGTCGTCGCGCCCGGGAAACGCGCGGGCCCGTACCCGCCCCGCCGCCTCGTCCTCCCACGCCCACGCGTAGATCCACTCCCCCGGCGGCGGCACCTCCAGCGCGTCGACCTCCGCGGCCGACCCGTACCGGCGCAACGTCCGCTCCGGCACCCACTCCGCCCGCGCCTCGATCCAGCTGAACTCCCCGTCCAGCCGCGCCCCCACCAGCCCGGCCTGCGTGACCAGTTCGGGCACGTCGAGCAGCCAGGCCGTACCGACGCAGGGGTGACCAGCGAAGGGCAGGCGCAGGGTGGGCGTGTAGATGTCGATGATCCCGCGCTCGGGGTCGTCGACGAACACGGTCTCGCTGAAGCCGAGTTTCGCCGCGAACGCCTGCCGCTCGCTCCGCTCCGGCATGACGGAGCCCTCACGGACCACGCCCAGCTCGTTGCCATATCCCCCGTTGGGCGCGCAGAAGACCCGGACCACGTCGTATTCAGTCACGCGCGCATTCAAACACCCAGGTGGCAGCGGCCACCAACTACCCGTCCGTACGCCGACGCCGTACCGCCACGACCACAGCCGCGCCCGCCGCCGTCATGGCCGCGGCCGTACCCAGCGCACCCACCGGAACGCCCGCACCGGTGGATGCGAGACCGCCTGTCACACCGCCGGTCGAGCCCGTACCGCCGGTCGTGGAGCCCGTCGTACCACCCGTCGTACCGGAGGAACCGCCCGTGGAGCCGGAGGAGCCCGACGAACCGGACGAGCCGCCCGTGGAGGCCGATCCGCCGTCACCGCCCGGGAGTTCGGCGCCCTCGGCGACGGCGACGGACAGGTCGACCGGGTCGAGTTCCGCGCCCGCCTCGTAGAAGTCGCCGAAGGCCTTCGCGCCGGCCGCGGTGAGCTCGGCGGTGACGTCGGAGAGGGTGATGACGTCGTTCACGGCGGTGAGGTCGGCCGCGTCCGTCGTCAGGTCGGCCAGGACCACGTCGTCGGACTTCTCACCGAGGCTCACGACGTCGGCGGTGAGTTCGCCGGCGCCGTTGTCGATCGTGGCCCTGAGGTCGCTGAGGGTGAGGTCGAGACCGTAAGCGCCGTTTTCCTCATGGCCCTTGAAGTTCACGGCACCCGTGAAGGCGGCGGAGAGGGTCTCGGCGACGGTGTCGTAGGTGCCCGAGCCGTCGGGGAAGGTGAACGCCCCGTTGCCGGCGGCCTGGGTCGCGCCCCCGGTCGTCGTGATCGCGCCCTTGGCGACACCGTCCACGACGTACGTACGGAAGGACTGCTTCACGCCCCAGCCGAGCGTGCCGTCGGTGATGTCCCCGCTCACCGGGGCGGCCGTGGCGGTGTCCGAGGGGGAGGCCGAAGCGGAGGGGGACTCGGAGGTGCCCTGCGTCGGGGTGGGGGACGCCGAGGCCGACGCCGACGCCGACGGGGTCGGTGATGCCGACGCGCTCGCACTCGGGCTGGTACTGGTGCTCGGGGTCGCCGACGGGCTCGGGGACTCCGTCTTCTTCTCCACCACCGTCAGCGGGTCCCCGGCCGCCCCGCTGTAGCTGGAGCTGCCGAGGACGGTCGCCGCCTCCGCGGTCAGCTTGGTCGCCATGTCCGTCATCCCGCGGGTGACGGTGACATCGGCGAAGGGTACGTCGTCCTGGATGGCGCCGCTCTTCGTCACGTCGGCGGTGATCTTCGCCGTCCTGCTGTCGAACCTGACGTCGGACAGGGTGAGTTCGAAGCCGTGGAGCGTGGAGGCGATCTTCAGGCCGCCCTTGAAGCCGAGGGCGAGGGTGTGGGACGTGGAGTCATAGGTCCCCGTGCCCTCGGTGAAGGTGAACGCGCCGTTGTTCGCGGCCTGCGTGGCGCCGTCCGTCGGGGTGAAGGTGCCGGCCGCCATACCGGTCACGTAGCTGCGGTAGGACTGCTTGATGCCCCAGGTCAACTCGTAGCCGCTGAGCGGGATTTCGGCGGCCGACGCGGTGGAGGCGACCGCCGTGGCGAGCGCGGTGGCGCCGAGGGCGACGGCCGTGGCCACGGCGGCGGCGAGGGCGAGGGGTCGTCTGGCGGCTGGCATGATCGTGGTTCTCCTAAGTGGATGGTCCGCCCAACCGGCGGACGGAGTACGGAAGTTCAGGCCTGCGGCCGGTCCGGTGCGTCGACGGCCGGTCGGGTGCGGCGCCTGTGTACGGCGTACGCGAAGGCCGCGGCCACCAGCAGCAGGGAGCCGGCCGCCAGGCCCACGGGCAGCAGTGGGCCGCCGGAGCCGGAGGCGCTCGCGGTGTTCTCGGTGTCGGCGACCGGTGCGGCGTCGGTCGCCGAGGGCTCTGGTGTCGCGGACGGCTCCGCCCCGGTTGCCGCGCTGCCCAGGTCGGGCAGGGCGGGGAGTTCGGCGGCGTCGGTGAGGGTGACGGCGAGCGAGACGGGGTCCATCTCCGTGCCCGCCTTGTACATCCCGCCGAAGGCCCGCGCTCCGCGCGCGGTGAGTTTCGCCGGCGCCTCGGTCAGCGCGACCAGGCCGTCCCTCGGGGCCGGTTGTCCGGCGGTGAAGGTGATCAGCGGGACGCCGGTGCCCGTGAAGTCCGCGCTCGCCGCGTCGGCGTAGAGCGTGCCGGTGCCGTCGGTGCCGACGGTGGCCCGTAGCCCGCTCAGCGCCAGATCGAGCCCGTTCTCACCGGTGAAACGCACCGCTCCGGCGAAGGAGGCGGTCAACTTCCCGTCGCTGTAGGTTCCTTGCCCGCTCGGGAAGCGGAACAGCGCACCGCCGTCCTGGGCGCCGGAGGACAGCGTCCACTTTCCCTTGGCGATGTCACCGGTGACGTACTCGCGGAAGGTGCGGCGCACGCCCCAGTCGACGGCTCCGTCCCTGATCGCACCCGATGTCGCCTTCGGGGAAGGGGACTTGGCAGCCGACACCGTGGGTTCCTTCGCCTTCGCCGGCCCTGTCGGTGTCGCCCTCGGCTGCTCGGCCGTTGCCGCCCGCACGTCCGTCGAGAGGCTCACCGGATCGAGCTCGGTGCCCGCCTCGTAGTACCCGGCGAAGGACTTGGCGCCCTCGGCGGTGAGCGTGGCGGGGAGGTTGTTGAGGGCGACGGCGTTGCCGCCGCCCCTCATGTCGATCCCACCCAGCGCGAGGGTGGCGAAGGGCACCTGCGTGGACGTCGTGACCGCCCCGGTGTCCTTCGCCTTGCTGCTGACGTCGACATGGAGAGTGCCGGTGCCCCCCGAGATACGGATGGTGGGGCGGCTGATCGTGAGGTCGAGCTGATGCGTCCCGTCGGCCTTCCCGTGCCCGACGAAGTGGACCCCGCCCAGGAAGCCGGCCCGGAAGGCGCCTGTGTCGCCGTCGTACGTGCCGGTCGCCGAATGGAAGCGGAACCGGCTTCCGCCGACCGTGGCCGCGCCGCCCGTGAGGGAGTAACTCCCCTTCGCGATCGGGCCGGTGACATAGCTCTGGAAGGAGGTTTTGATGCCCCAGTCGAGCCGTCCACCCTGCACGGTACGGCTCGCGGCATGCGCTGCCCCGACCGGGAGGAGGGCTCCCAGGACGACCGCGCACACCACGGTCACCAGGGCGCGAAGGCGCGCGGGCATGAGATGTCCTCCGGATCCGACCACCTGTAGCGAACAAAGGTAAGGCTAACCTAAGCTCTGCCGGGGTTGAAGTGTAAGAAGGCCGAGAGAATCCAAGAGACCGACAGAACGGACAGGATCGTGGGACGCTTGCGCACGCGCATGGCGGGAGCACTGCTTTCCGCGCTCGCCCTCACGGCGACCGGCTGCGCCGGGACCCAAGGCACACCGCAGGACACCCACCAGGGCACGGCCAAGGCCGTCGCCGGTGCCGTCGCGGCGGACCGGGTCGAACCGCTCGCGAACCCCTCCGAGCCTCGACTTCCCGTCACCGTACGGTCGTCCGACGGGGTCGAGGTGACCGTCGAGGCCGCCGACCGGATCGTCCCCCTCTCCGGCAGCCTCAGCGAGATCGTGTTCACCCTCGGGCTCGGCGACCGGGTCGTCGCCCGGGACATCACCGCCACGTTCGCGCAGGCGGAGAAGTTGCCCGTGGTCACCCGCAACCACGATGTCTCCGCCGAGAGCGTGCTCTCCCTCCGGCCCGACCTGGTCATCGCCGAGACGACGACCGGGCCGGAGGAGGCCATAGGCCAGATCCGGGACGCCGGCGTCCCGGTCCTCGTGATCGACCCGGCGAAGGACCTCGGCGACGTCGGCCCCCGTATCCAGGCGGTCGCCGACGCACTCGGCGTACCGGCCGCCGGCAAGGGGCTGACGAAGCGCTCCGAGGACCGGATCGCCGCCGTACGCGAGAAGATTCCCGACCGCGCCGAAAGGCCCCGCGTCGCCTTCCTCTATCTGCGCGGCTCGGCCTCCGTCTATCTCATCGGTGGCAGGGGCTCAGGCGCGACCTCTCTGCTGGAGGCCGCCGGGGCCGTCGACGCGGGCGCCGACTCGGGGCTGGAGAAGGACTTCACCGCCATCACCACCGAAGCGCTCGCCCAGGCCGCACCGGACGCGATTCTCGTCATGACCAAGGGACTCCAATCCGTCGGCGGTATCGACGGCATGGCCGGGATCCCCGGCGTCGCACAGACCCCGGCCGGGATGGAGCGCCGGGTCGTCTCGGTCGAGGACGGCGTGCTCCTCAACTACGGGCCGCGTACGGACCAGGTGCTGACGTCGATCGTGGCGCAGTTGTACGCCGACGGCAGCGGAGAGGCCCGATGACCCTGCTGGACAAGGCGGTTGAGGCCACGGCGGAGAAGCCCGTACGCCGGGTGCGCGGCGGCACCTGGCTGCTGACCGCGGGGCTGGTCGTCGCCCTGCTCGTCCTCGTCCCGGTCGCCGCCGGGCTCGGGGCGTATCCGATCCCCACCGGTGACGTGCTCGGCTCGGTGCTCCACCGGACCGGCCTGGGCGGCGCCGCACTCGACCGCGTCCCCGAGTCCGTCCTGTGGAACGTCCGCTTCCCGCGCATCGTGCTCGCGCTGCTCGTCGGGGCCTCGCTGGGCTGCGCGGGGGCGCTGATGCAGGGCATGTTCAGCAATCCGCTCGCCGAGCCGAGCATCATCGGCGTCTCCTCGGGCGCGGCGGTCGGCGCGGTGGGCGCGATCTCGCTGGGCCTCAACTTCCTCGGCACGGTGACGATTCCGACCGTCGCCTTCGTGACCGGCCTCGCCACGGTGCTGCTGGTGTACTCGATGTCGCGCTCCGGCGGCCGTACGGAGGTCGTGACACTGATCCTCACCGGCATCGCCGTGAACGCCTTCGCGGGCGCGCTGATCGGTCTGTTCCTGTTCTTCGCGGACACGGCCGCCGTCAACCAGATCACCTTCTGGCAGCTCGGCTCCCTCGCCCAGGCCACCTGGTCCAAGGTCCTGGCCGTCCTGCCCTTCGCGGCCGTGGGCCTGGTGGTCGCACCCCTGTACACCCGCCGACTCGACCTCCTCTCCCTCGGCGAACGACCCGCCCGGCACCTGGGCGTGGACGTGGAGCGGCTGCGGATGGTGCTGGTGCTGGTCATCGCGCTGCTGACGGCGGCGGCGGTCGGCGTCTCGGGGATCATCGGCTTCGTCGGCCTGGTGATCCCCCATCTGCTGCGGATGGCGGCGGGCCCGGGACACCGGTTCCTCGTCCCGGGCAGTGCGCTCGCCGGGGCGGTGGTGTTGCTCGGCGCGGACCTGGCGGCGCGGACGGTTGCCGCCCCCGCGGAGTTGCCGCTGGGTGTTCTCACCGCCCTGCTCGGGAGCCCGTTCTTCTTCTGGTTGCTGCGGAAGGCGCGGCGCGGGCAAGGAGGGTGGGCGTGAGGGGTCGTGTGTCGGCTGCGGGTCCGTGGGGGCTGGTCGCGCCCACGCGGCGGAGCCGCAGATCGACACAGCCCCGCGCCCCTTGGGTGGGCCTCGGCGTCCTCGGTTTCCGCTTCGGCCCGCTGCGCCCCTAGGAGCCCTCCCATGAGATTCCTGCGTTCCCGTCCAACCCCTCCGCCCGCCGCCGAACCAGGAGACGTTCTCGCCGAGGCCGCCGGACTGCACGTACGGCTCGGGGCGCGGGAGGTACTGGCCGGCGTCGACATGACCGTCCGGGCCGGTGAGGTGCTCGCGCTGGTCGGGCCCAACGGGGCCGGGAAGTCGACCCTGTTGGGCGCGCTCGCCGCCGATCTTCCGGTCGCGGCGGGGGGCGTACGGATTCACGGCCGGGCCGCCGACGAGTGGCCGGTGGCCGAACTCGCGCTGCGCCGGGCCGTGTTGCCGCAGGCGGCCTCGCTGTCCTTCCCGTTCACCGTCGAGGAGGCCGTCCGGATGGGCCGGGCCCCCTGGGCCGGTACGGAGCGCGAGGACGAGGACGACGTGGCGGTGGCCGCGGCGATGGGGGCCGCGGAGGTGGCCGGGTTCGCCGTACGGCCGTTCTCGGCGCTCAGCGGCGGTGAGCGGGCCCGGGTGGCGCTTGCCCGGGTGCTCGCCCAGCGGGTGCCGCTGCTGCTGCTCGACGAGCCGACCGCCGCGCTGGACCTGCGTCACCAGGAGCTGGTGCTGCGGGTCTGCCGGGAGCGGGCGCGGGCCGGGGACGCCGTGGTGGTCGTCCTGCACGATCTGGGGCTGGCGGCTGCGTACGCGCACCGGGTCGCGATCCTGAGCTCCGGGCGGGTGGTGGCGGACGGGCCGCCCGCGGGGATCTTCGACGGGCGACTGTTGTCGGAGGTCTACCGGCAGCCCATCGAGGTGTTCCCGCATCCACGCACCGGGGCTGTCCTGATCTCGCCGGTCCGGGACTTTTGACCTATGGATTACCCGTGCGTGGGACGCGCTTTAATTCACCTTTAGATCGTCATTGAGCAGCCGTGACCGGGACGTTCCCATGCACCGTTCATGAGAGGTGAATCACTGATTGTCCGGGTATCGCTGAGGCAAGCCTTAGGTAAGTTAGGGCCGCCTCACCAAACCTGTGTGAGCCCGGACACGTCGCTTTTTCGCCACCCGTGATTCTCAGGAGCCCGCATGCGAGCCGTCAGACTCTCCGTCGTCACCGCCGCCGCCGCGGCGGCGGCCCTGGCAGCCGTCACGGGGTGCACGGAGAAGGGCGGCTCCGGGAGCGGCGACGGCGCCATCAGCGTCACCGCGACGGACGACAGGTGCGAGGTCTCGAAGAAGGAGTTCCCTGCCGGGCACATCGAGCTGGACATCGAGAACAAGGGCTCCAAGGTCACCGAGGTCTACGTCCTCTTCCCGGACGACCGGATCGTCACCGAGCGCGAGAACATCGGCCCCGGCACCAAGCAGAAGGTCACCGCCGAGGTGAAGGCCGGCGACTACACGATCGCCTGCAAGCCCGGTATGAAGGGCGACGGCATCCGCCAGGCCGTCAAGGCCACCGGCGGCAAGACCGCCAAGCGCGACCCGCGCCTGGACGCGGCCGTCGCCGCCTACCGCAAGTACGCGCAGGAGCAGGCCGACACGACGCTGCCGCTCGCCAAGACCTTCGCCGAGGCGGTCAAGAGCGGCGACCTCGAAGCCGCGAAGAAGGCGTACGCGCCCTCCCGTATCGGCTGGGAGCGCACCGAGCCGGTCGCCGAGTCCTTCGGTGACATCGACCCGAAGGTCGACGTCCGCGCGGACGGTCTTGAGGCCGGCCAGGAGTTCACCGGCTGGCACCGATTGGAGAAGTCCCTCTGGGAGGACAAGAAGATCACCGCCGAGGACAAGACCCTCGCCGACCAGCTGATCACCGACCTGACCGACTGGCAGAAGCGGGTCGGCAAGGCCGAGATCACCCCGACCTCGATGGCCAACGGCGCCAAGGAGCTGCTCGACGAGGTCGCCACCGGCAAGGTCACCGGCGAGGAGGAGCGCTACTCGCACACCGACCTGGTCGACTTCAAGGCCAACGTCGAGGGCGCCGAGCAGTCGTACGAGCTGCTGGAGCCGGTCGCGAAGGAGAACGACGCGGCGCTGGTCACCGAGCTGGACAAGCGGTTCGCCGCCCTGAACACGCTGCTCGACAAGTACCGCGCGGACAAGAACTCGTACGACTTCACCTCGTACGACAAGGTCGGCGAGGCCGACCGCAAGCAGCTCTCGGACGCGGTGAACGCGCTCGCCGAGCCGCTGTCCAAGCTCGCCGCCGCCGTCGTGAAGTAAGGGGACGGACTGTCATGACGGAGATACCGGAGAAGACCGAGGGCGGTACCTCGCGACGGGCGCTGATCGCCTGGGGCGGGGCCGGACTCGCGCTCGGGGCCGCCGCGGCCGGTGGCGCCGTGGCGATGACCCGCGGCAGCGAAGACGTGCAGACGGTCGCCGCCGAGGCGGGCGGCGCGATCGCCTTCCACGGCGCCAACCAGGCGGGTATCGCGACGCCGGTGCAGGACAGGCTGCACTTCGCCGCGTTCGACCTGGCGACGGACGACCGCGCCGAGTTTGTACAGATGCTGAAGGACTGGACGGCGGCGGCCCGGCGGATGACCGCCGGACAGGCGGTCGGCGAGGGCGCGTACGGCGGTCTCGCCGAGGCGCCGCCGGACGACACCGGTGAGGCGCTGGGGCTGAAGCCGTCGCGGCTGACACTGACGATCGGGTTCGGGCCCGGCCTGTTCGAGAAGCTGGGGATGGCGGACCGGCGGCCCGACGCACTGGTCGATCTGCCGCAGTTCTCCGGTGACAACCTCGACAGGAACCGCAGCGGCGGCGATGTGTGCGTGCAGGCGTGCTCGGACGATCCGCAGGTCGCGGTGCACGCCGTCCGCAATCTGGCCCGGATCGGCTTCGGCAAGGTCTCGGTGCGCTGGTCGCAGCTGGGCTTCGGCAAGACGTCGTCGACGACCCCCGAGGCGCAGACCCCTCGCAACCTGCTGGGCTTCAAGGACGGCACCCGCAACATCGCGGGCACCGAGACCGCCCGGCTGAAGAAGTTCGTGTGGGTGGACGGCACGGACCTCGACGACAACTCGGCCTGGATGGAAGGGGGTTCGTATCTGGTCGCGCGGCGCATCCGGATGCACATCGAGCCCTGGGACCGGACCTCTTTGCAGGAGCAGGAGGACATCTTCGGGCGCGACAAGGGGGAGGGCGCCCCGGTCGGCAAGGCGAAGGAGCGCGACGAGCCGTTCCTGAAGGCGATGCTGCCCGACGCGCACGTCCGTCTCGCGCACCCCGACTCCAACCACGGGGCGACCCTGCTGCGCCGCGGCTACTCCTTCACGGACGGCACGGACGGCCTCGGCCGGCTGGAGGCGGGCCTGTTCTTCCTGGCCTACCAGCGGGACGTCCGCAAGGGTTTCATCCCCGTGCAGCGCAACCTCGCCACCGACGCGCTCAACGAGTACATCCAGCACGTGGGTTCGGCCGTCTTCGCGGTCCCTCCGGGCGTCCGGGACAAGGACGACTGGTGGGGCCGAGCACTGTTCTCGGAACCTTCCCAGTCCTCCGAGCCCTCCAAGTCCTCCCAGTCCTCCGAGCCCTCCAAGTCCTCCCAGTCCTCCCAGTCCTCCAAGGGGGCGTAGGCGCCGTGTTCGCGAACTATCTGATCGGTCTGCGCGAGGGCCTGGAAGCCAGTCTCGTCGTCTGCATCCTCATCGCCTACCTGGTGAAGACGGACCGCCGGGAAGCCCTGAAGCCGATCTGGATCGGCATCGGGGTCGCCGTCGCGCTGGCGCTGGGCTTCGGCTGCGCGCTCGAATTCGGCTCGCAGGAGCTGACGTTCGAGGCGCAGGAGGCGCTCGGCGGCTCGCTGTCGATCGTCGCCGTGGGCCTGGTGACGTGGATGGTCTTCTGGATGCGGCGTACGGCCCGGCATCTGAAGGCGGAGCTGCACGGCAAGCTGGACGCGGCTCTCCAGATGGGCACGGGCGCGCTGGTGGCGACCGCGTTCCTGGCGGTGGGCCGGGAGGGCCTGGAGACCGCGCTGTTCGTGTGGGCGTCGGTCCGGGCGTCCAGCGACGGCACCGAAGGGCCCCTGATCGGCGTGCTGTTGGGCATCGCGACGGCGGTCCTGCTCGGCTACCTCTTCTACCGGGGCGCCCTGCGCATCAACCTGTCCACGTTCTTCACCTGGACCGGCGGCATGCTGGTCGTGGTCGCGGCGGGCGTCCTCGCCTACGGCTTCCACGACCTCCAGGAGGCCGACCTCGTGCCCGGCCTGACCGACAAGGCCTTCGACATCAGCGGGACGATCCCCCCGGACAGCTGGTACGGCACGCTCCTCAAGGGCGTCCTCAACTTCCAGCCGGACCCGACCGTCCTCCAGGTCACGGTGTGGGCGCTGTACCTGGTCCCGACGCTCGCGCTCTTCCTGGCCCCGGTAGGGTTCGCCTCCGGGAAGGGGAAGGTGAAGCCAGCTGATGAGCACGGTGAGCAGGGGTCGCAGCCCTCGAAGTCCACGAAGCCCGCGGACTCTTCGAACGCCACGAGGTCTTCTTGACCGGAGCGCTCTCGCAGCGGCCTCGGTGACCGTGTTGTCCCTGGCCGCGAGCGGCTGTGTCGTGGTGCACGGTGAGCGCGAGGTGCTCCCGGCGGCGACCCCGACGGAGGCGGCCGAGGCGCTGAAGGACTTCACGGCCGCGTACAACAAGGCGGACAAGGCGTACGACCGCGCCCTGGACGCCGACTACGTCACCGGCGCCCTCGGCGCGATCGACGCGGCCCGGCTGGACGCCGGTCGCGAGGTCAGCCCGGCCGGCAACCCCTCGTACGTACCGCTGGAGTTCACGGACACCAGGTTCACGATCCCGAAGAAGGCGGGCTGGCCGCGCTGGTTCGTCGCGAACGCCGACGCCAACAAGGGCGACGAGGCGCGCTGGCTGCTGGTGTTCACGCGCAGCAACGTGGCCGAGCCCTGGGCGGTGGCGTATCTGACGCTGCTGGACCCGGACGACGTACCGGCGTTCAAGACGGACAAGGACGGTCTCGCGGAGCCGGTGACGGTGAACTCGGCCGAACTGGCCGTCGCGCCCAAGGACTTGAGCGCGGCCTACGCGACCTACCTGAAGGGGGGCGGCGACGTCTTCGCGCCGGGTGTGCACACGAGCGGCTGGGTGGCGCAGCGCAAGAAGAACGCCATCAAGCCCGGGCTCGTCACCCAGTACATCGACGAGCCGCTCGCCAAGGACGACTTCGCCCCGCTGGGCCTGCGTACGGCGGACGGCGGCGCGCTGGTCTTCTTCGCCACGCACCACTACGAGAAGCAGACGGCCGCGCTGGGCACGTCGATCCCGACGCCGAGCGACAGTGTGCGGGCGCTGACGACGGGCGAGATCAAGCAGTCGCTGACCCTGGAGTTCGTGTCGAACCAGGTGGTGCTGGACCCGGGGAAGGGTGCCGCGAACCGGAGTGTGGAGTTCCTGAGCCGCATCCAGGGGCTGACGGCGGCGCAGGGCGAGTAACTCAGGTTTGCCGGGCGGCAGTTCAGTTGCGGTGCGGCCAGGCCGCGGTGGCGTGGTCGGGCTCCTCGCCGGCGTACCGGGCGCAGGCGTCGGTGAGGACTTCGAGCAGGCTCAGCGGGTCGGGGAGGGCGAACTCCGGCCCGCGCACCCAGTACACACCCTGGTCACCGGGCAACCGGGCGGGCGGTACGAGGACGTAGGACCCCCGGCAGTGCCAACGCAGGCCCGGATGCTCGTCCATGGTCTCGGGGTGGCAGTCCAGTTCGCAGGGCCACCACTCGTCCTCGTCGTCGGGGGTGCCGCGCGTGAGGGTGAAGAACAGCAGCCGTCCGTCGTCGCTCTCGGCGACGGGCCCGACCTCGATCCCGGCCCCGAGCAGCCGCTCCAGCGCCTCGCGGCCCGCTTCGAGGGGCACGTCGAGGACGTCGTGGACTATGCCGGTCGCGGTGATGAAGTTGGCCTGTGGCTGATGTCTCGCCCAGCGCTCGATCTGGGCGCGGTCGGTGGTGGACTGCGTGTGCCAGGCGAAGGAGATCGGGTGCCGGGCGGGCGTGGGACACCCGACGCGGTCGCAGGAACACCGGTAGGCGGAGGGGTGCGCGGCGGGCGCGAGGGGCAGTCCGGCACGGGCGACGGCGAGCAGCAGTTCCTCACGGCGCCCGCTCTCGGCGGCGGTGGCCGCGTCCTCCCGGGCGTTCGTCCGGCGTCCACGCAGCCACGTGGAGATCCGGCCCTGCCGGCCCGTCGTACTACCGCCGAACTCCGCGCTCATGTATCGCCTCGCCTCGCTGCTGTTGTGCGGACAGCCTGCTCCATGCTCCCACCATCCTGCGGTGTGAGGGGCCGGAGCCGACATCCGGGGTAGGGGGGACGAGGCGTACGGGGAGTAGAATTGAGCGTTTTTCGGTTGATTAGCAGGATTTATCACCCGCTGTTTTCAGCCAATTCGGCTCTTGCCGTCACCGGGCGCGGCGATCCCGTTGAGGGCGTAGTCGACGAGGGTGTCCGTGTACTCGTACGAGATCGGCCCGGTGCGCTGGAGCCAGCGCTGGGCGAGCGGGGAGACGAAGAGTTCGAGGGCGATACGGGGATCGACACCGGGCCGCACCTCCCCCGCGCCCTGGGCCGCGCGCAGCCGCTGGACGTAGAGCTGGAGGGACGGTTCGAGCAGCCGGGCGACGAACCTGCGGCCGATCTCCTCGTTGACGACGCCTTCGGCGGCGAGGGCACGGGAGGGGACCTCGAACGCGGGGTCGAGCAATTCGTCGACGGTGGCGCGCAGTACGGCCTTGAGGTCGGCGGCGAGATCACCGGTGTCCGGGATGGCGTACTGTCGCCCGGGCTGAGCGGCTTCGGCGGCCTGCTCGCTCAGATCGACGAAGGCCTCCATGAGCACGTCCCCTTTGGAGGCCCACCACCGGTAGATGGTCTGCTTCCCGACGCCCGCCCGGGCGGCGATCCCCTCGATGGTCGTCTTCTGGTACCCGACTTCACCGACGAGCGCGAGAGCGGCGCCATAGATGGCGCGGCGGGACTTCTCACTGCGGCGGGTGGAGTCGGGGGCGGGTTTGGCTGGGGTGGACTTCTGGACCATGTCGGCAATTTATCAGGTTGACAAGACGGAGCGTCTCGCCGCAGGGTGGGGTACGCGCCGAACGAGACGATACGTATCGTCAGAGCTGAAGGAGATGGGTCATGGCACGAGGTGGCGGAAACATGCTCGGAGTGGGCGGCACCCGCAGCAACCTGGGCAAGAACGCCCTGCGCGGCGGCGGCCGAGGCAAGCAGACGGGCGGCGGGGCCGACCCGCAGGCCCAGAAGCAGGAGCTGGTGCGCAAGCTGCAGGAGAAGCGCGCCAAGGAGCAGGGCGCACAAGAGAACGCACCGGACGGACGTACACCGGACGAGGCCGCCCCGACGGCCGAGTGAGCGAAGCCGCTCAGCGCGGTACAGCCGCCGGCAGGTCGGTATCCACTGTCGCCAGATCGGGCAGATTCAGGGTGTAGCGAACATGACGACCGTGCCGCCGGGCCGTGAGCAGGTCCGCGCGACACAGGGCGGCGAGATGGCGGGAAACCTCCGAAGGTGAGAGGTCCCACACATGGGCCGCCTCACGGGTGGTGCGGGGACCGCGGGCCAGGGTACGCAGCAGCCGCAGCCGTACCGGATGGGCGCCGGGACACGGCTGGGCCGCTCCGGCCGTCGCCGCAGTGCCCGTGATGCCCGTGGTGTCCGTGGTCTGCGCGATCGGTGAGATCATCTACGCCCCCACCCCCAACCGGCCCGACGGCTCGACAGCCCTGTGGGGCGGCCCCAGCGCTGCGAGGCTTCTCTCCACGTCCGCCGTGGGTCAACGACATGGGGTGTCCGACACCTGACGAAGGCAGGGAAGATGAGCACGCGGCCCCACCCCGTCGACCATGAACTCATCCAGGCCGCGGCGCACATCGCGCACACTCGCTGCCGGGGTGACAACCACACCATGGCAGCCGCGGCCCGCACTCAGGACGGCCGGATCGTCACGGCGGTGAACGCCTACCACTTCACCGGAGGCCCCTGCGCCGAGCTGGTCGTCATCGGCACGGCGGCAGCCCAGGGCGCCTACGACCTGGACACGATCGTCGCGGTGGGCGACCGGGACCGCGGGGTTGTTCCACCGTGCGGCCGATGCCGTCAGGTTCTGCTCGACTACTTCCCCACCCTCAATGTCATCGTCGGCGAAGGCGACCGCCTCCGATCTGTCCGCATCACCGAGTTGCTCCCCGAAACCTACGTCTGGGCCGACCACCAACTCGATGCCGAGTAAACCGTGTCGCATCCGAGATCCACAGCGGTTCAATGACCGAGTGGACAACGGAAATTGAACCTGCGACCCCTTGTCCTCAAGGGTCAAGTCCAACGTGGCCAAGAACGCCTTACACCAGTGGTCGCGTCTAAATTTTGGCCCCGGACTGCCGGGACGTTCCCTTCTCGACACTGTTCGACTCTTCGATTTGACGGGCGACGGCGAAATCACGATTCCGCAGTGTTTGCAGACGATGCGCCTCCGGCAGATCAGGAATGGCCAGGAGGCGGTCACACGCTTCGATGGAACCCTGCATGTCTCCTACCCAGTAAGAAACGATGGAATACTCGAAGAGCATCCCCCACTTGTAGACCCATGGGTGGGTGAAGAGAATATCGTCGGGCTCCGTGCGATTGATCCCCGCACACGCGAAGGCATGCCCGGCACGATAGTTTCCACGCTTCCGCAGCCGTGAGACCAATTCGAAGCATGCTTCTAGGCGCTGCGGTCGCTGCTCCCATGCCCGCGAGAGGGTATCCATGGCGCCCGGCCAGTCACCGGACTCATCCTTGAGGATTCCGGCCTGCAGGAGTGCGTAATAGATCTCCTCTCCCCAGCCACCCATCTCCGCGCGACGTTCGTAAAGGGCGATCGCCTCTTCGGCGCGACCCATGTCACGCATGGTCTGGGCCAGGTAGAACGTGCTGCGCGCGTTTGTGGGATCACGCTCGAGCTCCGAGCTCAGCAGGGCCATGTCTCGTTCGAACTTGTCGTGCCTGGAGCCGCCGTCGGCGAAGTGCTCGATCACAAGGGCGTCGAGGTTCTCCTGTTCGTGCTCCTCGTCGGCGGTCAGGTACTCGTGTGTCACGCCTTCGTAGCGCCAGTGCAAATCGCCGCGGACGAGACGCTTGATCCGGTAGGCGAGACTTCCGGCGTGCGGGATCATGTAGGACGCACAGGACAGCGAAGGCAATGGCCCTTGTTGCCGAATGGTCATGTCGGCGTCCATCAGAAGCAAGTAGTCAGCTTTCCCGCGGGCACGTTCGATGTTGAGTGTGCGATTGACCCCGAAGTCAACCCAGACGTCTTCGTGCAGCTCGCCAGGGACCCCATCAAAGGCTTTTCGAATCAGATCCTGAGTGCCATCCGTCGAGCCCGTGTCAGAGATGATCCAGGTGTCGACGATGTCGCGCACCGAGGCGATGCACCGCTCAATTACAGCCGATTCGTTCTTTACGATCATGCAGAGGCAGATGGTCGGTTTCATGGTCCTGACCCTACTTTCGAGTTTCCCATCGGGCATGACGATAAAAGCTTGAATCACGCAGGAGGAAGTCGCCGCAATCACTGTAGACACTTCGACTCAAGGATTGTCGACGCAACGCCGATTCTTGTTATGAGCGAGCTGGGCCGGGCGACAGGAAGCGGGCGGGTGTCGGTGGGCCGGCTGCCACTTGCCTCACGGAGGAATACACCTGGCAGGCGTCACGGAGTTGGCCGTTCGCGCCAGAGCCGACCAGGGGATGTCGTGCACATGACGCATCGACAGGGATACGGGCGGCTTGGACAGGGCGGCGACGTCACACAAAGTGCGCGATCCATCGCACATGGTAATGATGGGGATGTCGCCCCTCCCGGGGTGGCGTGAATCTTCGACTTCGCGAAATCAGGAGACCGCATGAGTCCTGACTCCAGGACAAGTTCCTCACTCGGCCCGCTGCCCAGGCGGAGCACTTGGATCGCGGGCAGCAGCCTTGCATCCCTCGCTATCGTGCTCACGGGCATGGCCAGCCCGGCTCTCGCGATGGAGCCCACGAAGACGGTCGCCAACATAGCCTCTGCCTCCAAGCCTGGTGGCGACGAATGCCCAGAGGGCCACTGCGACGACCACGGTGACTACGGCGACCACGGCGAACCCGGCGAGCCCGGCCCCACAGGGCCGACGGGGCCGAAGGGACCGACGGGCGCGACGGGCGCGACCGGCCCTGCGGGTGCCGACGGTGAGACCGGCCCGACCGGCCCGACCGGCCCTGCGGGTGCCGACGGTGAGACCGGCGCCACGGGTGCCACAGGTGCAACCGGCGCGACGGGCGCCACCGGTGCCACGGGTGCCACGGGCCCTGCGGGCGTCGACGGTGCCACGGGTCCGACCGGCGCCACGGGCGCCACGGGTGCTACCGGCGCCACCGGTGCCACCGGCCCCGCGGGCGTCGACGGTGCCACGGGTGCCACGGGTGCAACCGGCGCCACGGGTGCTACGGGCGCCACCGGTGCCACGGGCGCTGCGGGCGTCGACGGTGCCACGGGTCCGACCGGCGCCACGGGCGCCACGGGTCCGACCGGCGCCACCGGTGCCACCGGCCCCGCGGGCGTCGACGGTGCCACGGGTCCGACCGGCGCCACGGGCGCCACGGGTCCGACCGGCGCCACCGGTGCCACCGGCCCCGCGGGCGTCGACGGTACCCCGGGTGCCACCGGCCCTGTCGGCGCCACGGGCCCCACCGGCCCCGCCGGACCGGTGGACGCGCAGATCCTCTCCCAGGACTACAACGTCCTGTTGGGTGTCAACGCGTCCTACGACTCCCCGTCATGTCCGGCCGGCACCACTCCCATCTCCGGCGGACTGTCTGCCACTGGCCTCGCCACCGTCCTCGGGCAGACCTACCCGAACGGAGACCACTGGACCGTGACCGCGACGGCGGGTGCTCTCACCACCATTACGGTCTACGTGGTCTGCAGCTGACCGCACACCTCACGAACGCTTTCGCACATATGAGTCCCCGTCGGCCTTCTCCGGCGGGGACTCATGCACGCCGAGGTTCCACCTTGGCTCGGTGCGGCGGAAGAGTCGCCTTCGATATTCCGTCCGCCTGTCCAGCTCGCACCTGCGTTTTTTGACCCGACAGCCGGCCGATCTCCGCCGTCAGCCTGTACGCCTCGCCCGCCCTGCGCGGCACAGGCGGAGCCAGGCGGTCAGACGGCGCCGAACTCTCTGCCGTTGACGCCGTTGACGCCGTTGACGCCGTCCACGAAGGACGAGAACGCGTCGACGGGGAAGCCCAGAACCGGGCCGCTCGGGTTCTTGGAGTCGCGGACGGGGACCAGGCCGCGCGAGGCGACGAGGTTCGCGGCGACCGCTCTGCAAGCGCCGCCGTTGTCGCTGTACGAAGACGTGAACCAACGCGGGGATTCGGTCGTCGCGAGGTGCCCTGTCGTAACTGCTCGATCATGGCCACAGATGCCGCCTGAGAGAGCGCTTCGGCCTGCACGAGTGGCTGGAACCAGCACGGCTGCGGCTGCGCCACTGTCTACAGGGTGATCCAGTAGCGGCGCTTGGTGCCCACGTCGGTGGTACGTACGTCCTCCAGGACGCCACCGTTGAGCTCGATGGTGCGCGCCGATCCGACGTTGTCGTCGTCGCAGGTGACCAGGACCCTGTCCAGGCCGAGCGTACGGGCTTCGTGCAGAGACGCCCCGAGGGCCCATGTGGCCAGGCCACGTCTCCGGGCGGAGGGCCGGATGCTGTAGCCGATGTGCCCGGCGATATCGAGCAGAACGGCGTTCAGATAGTGGCGCAGGTCGATGGCTCCGAGATAGGCGCCGTCCTCGACGATCCACCAGTAGGTGGCGTGGACGTGTCCCTCGCTCACGGCAACCGACCTGTCCGACTGCTGCCGCAGTCGCTCGACCCACGCCGCGAAAACCTCGGGGCTGTCGAGGCCGGTGTCAGGTGCGAGACGCAGACCGGTTCCGTCCTGGTGGGCGCCTGGAGGCCACTCGTCACACGCCGCGAGCCATGAGGACTGGAGTCGGCCTGTGGGTGCGATCAGTTCGGGCATGCGGACGACGGTAACACCCGTCCATCCCCTGTGATCAGGCATTTTTCGCGAGCCCGGGCCCACGCCTGTTTCACGCGTCACGCGTCACGTATGGCCGTCCGGCCAAGATCTACCTTCACCGCGGGTCCTGGTTCCCGTCCTCCGCCACCGGCGGCCAGACATCCCCCCAGTCCGCGTCCCGGGCGGCCCGGTAGAGAACACCGTGCCGCTTCGTGACCGTTTCCCGGCGGAGTGAAGGGACCGTCTCACACAGGTCCAGGAGCACCTGCCCCTTGCGGATCTGCGGCTTGCGTACGACGCGGGCGGGCGCCGGGGTCACCGGGAAGCGGGTGGCGGCGACGTAGCTGAACTTCTCGTCCTCGTACGGGAGGGAGCCGCCCTTCACCCGGCGGTGGAGGGAGGAGCGGCTGACCCGGGCGGAGAAGTGGCACCAGTCCTCGCCGGGGACGATCGGACAGGCCGCGCTGTGGGGGCAGGGTGCGGCGATGTGGAAACCGGCGCTCAGCAGCCGCTCGCGGACCTCGATCACGCGGAGATAGCCGTCGGGGGTGCCGGGTTCGATGACGACGACGGCCTGGGCGGCGCCGGCCGCGGCGTCGACCACGGAGGTGCGGTCGGCGTCGGTCAGTTCGCCGAGCACGTAGGAGATGGTGACGAGATCAGCGCTCTCGATTTTGAGCGCCGCTCCGATACGAGAGCGCTGCCACTCCACGCCCTTCAACTCCGGGTTGGCAGCGGCGATCTCCCGCCCGAGAGCGAGCGCGGGCTCGGCCCAGTCGAGCACGGTGACGGGCCGTACGCCCTCCCACACGGCGTTGACAGCCCAGGTAGCGGCCCCTGTCCCACCCCCGACGTCGACATGACTGCCTGGCACCCATCCGGGCGCCGCCCCGGCGAAGGCATCCAGCGCCGAGCACACCGCCTCGAAGGTGGCGGGCATCCGGTACGCGGCGTACGCGGCCACGTCGGAACGGTCCCGCAACACGGGCGCATCGGTGGGCGTCCGCCCCCGATAGTTGGCGATCAGCCGCTCGACCGCCTGCGTGGCCACCTTCGGCGGCAGCCCGTCGAGCAGACCGGCGAGGGCGGCGCGGAGAGCGTCGGAGGGGGAGGCGGGGGTGTTCACGGGGTGATTCTAGTGATTCCCCGAGGGAGGCCGATCTCGCCCGCGAGAGGGGCGGAACCCGGCGGCGGCCAGGCGTCCGACCGCCCCGGCCGGATGTTCGTCGGCCTGGACCGGCGGCCGGCGTGGGCACAGTGACACGTCCTCATCTCCCCCGCACCCCCCGAGCCACCCGGTCCCCCACCCGCGCCCGGGGCCCGTTCCCCACACGCCCCCAACTCCGTTTCGGATGCACCGCGTTCGTCAGCAGCACCACGAAAGTGTCCGTGGCCCGGTCCAGGACGAGGGAGGTGCCGGTGAAGCCGGTGTGCCCGGCAGCTCCTCGCCCCGCCAACTCCCCCATGAACCACGGCTGGTCGATGGCGAAGCCCAGGCCCGGCGGGGTCAGCAGCAGTTCCACGTAGTCCGGGCCCAGAATGCGGGCCGGGCCGTAGGCGCCGCCCGCCAGCAGGCAGCGACAGAGGACGGCAAGGTCGTGGACCGTGGAGAACAGGCCCGCGTGACCCGCCACCCCGCCCAGCGCCCACGCGTTCTCGTCGTGGACCTCACCCCGGACCATCCCCCGCTCCACCTTGGCCCACGGTCTGCGCTGGTCCTCGGTCGCCGCCGCGTCCGGACAGGGGCCGAAGCCGGTCGCCGTCATGCCGAGGGGGCGGGTGATGCCGTCGTGGATCAGGGCGTCCAGGGTGCGGCCGGTGATGCGCTCCAGGACGTACTGGAGGAGCAGCATGTTCAGGTCGGAGTAGGCGTGGTGGCCCGGCGCGGACAACGGCGCCTCCGCCCGTAACAGCGCTCGGCGAGCCGCGTCGTCCGGGCAGTCGTACAGCGGGAGTTCGGGACGCAGACCCGAGGTGTGGGTGAGCAACTGCCGTACGGTGATGTCGTGTTGGGCCACCGCCGTGAAGTCCGGCAGGTACGCGGCCACCCGGGCGTCCATGCCCAGTGTGCCGCGCTCCAGTTGCTGCACCGCCGCCACCGCCGTGAAGAGCTTCGTCAGGGAGGCGAGGTCGAAGGGCGTCGACATCGTTGCCGGGATCCGTGCCTCCGCCGGGAGTTCCACTCCCGTGTCCGTGCGCTCGTCGTACGACGCGTACCGCACCGCCCAGCCCGCCGCCGCCTCCACCGCGATCACCGGGCCGCGCCCGACGATCACGACCGCGGCCGGGGCCCAGGGGCGCTCACCGGTCGTGAGAGCGCGTACCTCTCGTACGAGGTGACGCATCTCCCCGGCGTCCAGGCCGGCCCGTTCCGGGGTGCCGACGCGCAGTTTCGGTACGGCGCTCAGCTCTCCGCCCCCTCCAGGGTCGTACGTCTGTTCCAAGGACGGCACAGTCCCACGAAGCAGCCGACCGCCACCAGTGCTGCCACCAGTTGGACGACCGCCATCGGCACGGCGGTGTCCTCACCGGCGATGCCCACCAGCGGGGAGGCGATCGCGCCGATCAGGAAGGAGGTGGTGCCCAGGAGGGCGGATGCGGCGCCCGCCGAGTGGCGCGTGCGCATCAGGGCGAGGGTCTGGGTGTTGGGCATCGCCAGGCCCATCGCCGACATCAGCACGAAGAGCGCGGCCGACACCGGGAACAGGCCCGCCTCGCCGAACACACCCGTCGCCATCAGCAGCAGCGCCGTCGCCGCCAGGGTGGTGACCGCCAGCCCCACCGCCAGCACCTTGTCCATCGACACCCGGCCGACCAGCACCTTGCCGTTGATCTGACCGACGATCACCAGCCCGACCGAGTTGACGCCGAACAGCAGGCTGAACGTCTGCGGGGAGGCGCCGTAGATCTCCTGGATCACGAAGGGGGACGCGGCGATGTACGCGAACAGGGCCGCGAAGGCGAAGCCGCCCGCGAGGACGTACCCGGTGAAGACCCGGTCCGCGAGCAGGGTGCGCATGGAGCGGAGCGCCTCGCCGACTCCGCCGGCATGGCGGTCGGCGGGGTCGAGAGTCTCGGGGAGACGGAACCAGACCAGCACCGCGAGCGCGATCCCGACCACCGTGAGGACGGCGAACACGCCCCGCCAGTCCGTCACCCGCAGGACCTGGCCGCCGATGAGCGGCGCGACGACCGGGGCGACCCCCGAGATCAGCATGAGGGTGGAGAAGAAGCGGGCCATGGCCACGCCGTCGTACAGGTCCCGTACGACCGCCCGGGCGATGACTATTCCGGCCGAGCCCGCCAGTCCCTGGAGCAGCCGGAAGGCGACCAGGAACTCCAGGCTGGGCGCGAGGGCGCACAGGACGGTGGCCACGACGTACACCGCCAGGCCTGCCAGCAACGGGCGCCGGCGGCCCCATCGGTCGCTCATCGGGCCGATCAGGAGCTGTCCGAGGGCCATGCCCGCCAGACAGGCGGTCAGGGTGAGTTGGACACTCGCGGCGGACGCGTGGAGGGAGGTCGTGACCTCCGGGAGGGACGGGAGGTACATGTCCATCGCCAGCGGGGGCGTCGCCGTCAGCCCGCCGAGCATGAAGGTGACGAGGAGGCCGGTGCGGCGGAGGGAGCGGGCGGAGCCGGGTATGTCCTTCGGTATCGCTGCTTCTACCGCTGTCCCTGTCCCTGCCCCTGTCTCTACCTCTGTGCCTGTCTTCGGCTCTGCCTCCGCCTGGGGACGCTTCCCGTCCCGCGTGGTTCGGCCACGCTCGGGCATACGCCCTCCCTTTTCGAGCAATCCGCCACCTATGCTCTCAGCTCGTACAGGCGGTTCGTACATTCCGTTCGGACAGCGTGTTCGAGATAACAAAGGTCACGGGACTAGGGGCTGGCATGTCGGCTGAGCGCGTGCGCTGGGGAATTCTGGCGACGGGAGGGATCGCGGCGGCGTTCGCGGCGGATCTGGTGGATCTGCCGGACGCGGAACTCGTGGCGGTCGCCTCGCGGACCGAGGCCTCCGCGAAGGCGTTCGCGGAACGGTTCGGCATCCCCCGGGCCTACGGCGACTGGGCGTCGCTGGCCGAGGACACCGACGTGGACGTGGTGTACGTCGCCACTCCGCACGCGGCGCACCGGGCCGCCGCGGGCCTGTGTCTGGAGGCCGGGCGGAACGTGCTGTGCGAGAAGGCGTTCACGCTGAACGTGCGGGAGGCGGAGGAACTGGTCGCGCTGGCGAAGGAGCGCGGCGCCTTCCTGATGGAGGGCATGTGGACGTACTGCAACCCGGTCGTCCGGCGGCTGAAGGCGCTGGTCGAGGATGGTGCGATCGGTGAGGTGCGGACCGTTCAGGCCGACTTCGGGCTGGAGGGGCCCTTCCCTCCCTCGCACCGGCTGCGTGACCCGGCACAGGGCGGTGGCGCGCTGCTCGACCTGGGGGTCTACCCGGTGTCGTTCGCGCATCTGCTGCTCGGGGAGCCCGACGGCATCTCAGCGAGAGCGGTGCTCTCCGAGGAGAACGTCGATCTCCAGACGGGAGCACTGCTCTCCTGGGAGAGCGGCGCTCTCGCTTCGGTGCACTGCTCCATCGTCGGCGGTACGTCCGTCAGCGCGTCGGTGACCGGTTCCAAGGGCCGGATCGACGTACCCGACGGGTTCTTCTTCGCGGACCGGTTCGTGCTGCACCGCGACGGCCGTGACCCTGAGGAGTTCGTCGCCGCCCCGGACCACGGCGCCCGCAACAGCTTCCGGCACGAGGCGACCGAGGTGATGCGCGCGCTGCGGGCCGGCGAGACCGAGTCCCCCCTCGTCCCGCTCGACGGCACCCTCGCCGTGATGCGGACGATGGACACCATCCGGGAGCAGATCGGCGTCCGCTACCCCGGCGAGGCCAACTGATGGGCGACGAGCACCCGTTGACCGCCGAGCCGGCGAAGGTCGCGGTCGTGACCGGTGCCGGTTCCGGGATCGGGCGCGCGGTCGCCCTCGAACTGCTCGGCGCGGGCTGGTCGGTGGCGCTCACGGGCCGCCGTACGGAACGCCTGGAGGAGACGGCGGCGCTCGCACCCGAGGGCACGAACGAGGGCACCCCCGGGCGCGCCTGTCTCGTCGTAGGCGCCGATGTGGCCCGACCCGACGACGTGGCCGCCCTGTTCGCGGCCGTGCGCGAGCGGTTCGGGCGGCTCGACCTGCTGTTCAACAACGCGGGGACGTTCGGTCCCGGCGGGGTGGCTGTGGAGGATCTGGCGTACGAGGCGTGGCGGCACGTCGTGGACACCAACCTCAACGGGGCGTTCCTGTGCGCGCAGGCGGCGTACCGGCAGATGAAGGAGCAGGATCCGCAGGGCGGCCGGATCATCAACAACGGGTCGATCTCCGCGCACACTCCCCGGCCGCACTCGGCACCGTACACGGCGACCAAGCACGCGTTGACGGGGCTGACCAAGTCGCTGGCGCTGGACGGGCGGCCGTACCGCATCGCGGTCTCCCAGATCGACATCGGGAACGCGGCGACGGACATGACCGCGCGAATGCAAACGGGCGCCCTGCAGGCGAACGGGGAGATGGCGCCGGAGCCCGTCATGGACGTGGCGGACGTGGCACGCACCGTGCGGCACATGGCGGAGCTGCCACTGGAGGCGAATGTGCAGTTCGCGACAGTTCTGGCGACCGCGATGCCCTACGTGGGACGCGGTTGAGCACGCTTCGCGCACGCATTCGAAGACTCAACCTGCACAACCGGAATTGATTGCTCCGTAGCGTTCGGCCCGGTCGCAGGCATATGCTCAACACGCCTTCTCCATCAGGGCTTCACATGTGATGCTCCGAGGTTCCGGTACCACACAACGGACCACGCCGAGGGGGGGGAAGGCGACAGCCGCTCCATGGCGCATCCGGGTGGGGGTGGACCTCGCGTGGGACCGCGAGGTACGCACCGGGTCATGGAGCGGCTGTCGTGTGCTCCGGCACACGTACCGCGGGCAGTATGCGGAGCCGCAGCGCGACAGCAGCGCGACGGACGGGCCGCACCAAGAGCCGCGCGACGCGCCTTAATTGTTCGTGATTGTTCGGCCCCGCATTCTCAGTTCCCGCACATCGTTTGCCCAGTCCCCCACAAAGGTTCCTCCCTAGCTTGTGGCAGCGCCCACAGTGGGCGCCGTCCGCAGCTGGGCGCCCATGAACCTTTGAGGAACGGGATGTTTGGCATCTATCTCAAGCGTGAGCTGAGCCGGCGCAAGAAGGCGGCTCTGGTCATCGCCATGGGTCTGGCGCTCGGTATCGCGCTGGTCATCACCGTCAGCTCGGTGTCGGCCGGCATGCAGCAGGCACAGGAGAAGGTCCTGCAGTCGCTGTACGGCCTCGGCACCGACATGACCGTCACCAAGGCCAGATCCGCGCCCACCGGCAACCAGTCGGGCCGGCCGAGCTTCGACTTCGACGCCAGCGCGAACGACTCGACGGAGACGCAGAGCAGCGACCGCGTGACGACCCAGGGCGGCCAGACCCTGAAGTCGGCGCTGGTCACCGAGGTCGCCGCCCAGAAGGGCGTGGCCACGGCGGTGGGCGCCCTGAGCCTCAACGTCACCAAGGTCGACGGCTCCTTCACCCAGGGCAAGGCGAAGACCGACACCTCGTCGCCCTCGTCGTCCCCGTCCTCCGGCCAGGGCGGTCCCGGCGGCGGCCAGGGCGGCGACACCGGCAGCACCGCCCCGCCCGAGATCCAGGGTGGCGGCGCCTCGTTCGACGTCAACTCCTACTCCGTCACGGGCGTCGACGTGACGAACCAGGAGCTCGGCCCGCTCGCCACCACGACGATCACCAGCGGCAAGACGTTCACGACGGCGCAGACCGACGCGAAGGTCGCGGTGCTCAGCACGTCGTACGCCAAGGAGAACAAGTACACGGTCGGCGAGACCGTCACGATCTCCGGCACGAAGTACAAGGTCATCGGCATCGCGACGCCCGAGAGCAGCGAGGCCACGACCGACGTCTACCTGCCGCTCAAGCAGGCGCAGACGCTCGGCGACTCCGCGAACCTGGTCTCCACGATCTACGTCCAGGCGACCGACTCGAAGCAGATCGACACCGTCAAGTCGACGATCCAGAAGAACATCCCGGGTACGACCGTCACGACCTCCGCCGACCTCGCGGAGACCGTCTCCGGTTCCCTCTCCACTGCCTCGAACCTCGCGACCAGCGTCGGCAAGTGGCTGTCCATCGCGGTGCTCGCGGCGGCGTTCCTGGTGGCCGCGCTGCTCACCTCCTCGGCCGTGTCCCGCCGGGTGCGGGAGTTCGGCACCCTGAAGGCGCTGGGCTGGCCCTCGCGCAGGGTGACCCGGCAGGTCGTCGGCGAGTCCGTCGTGAACGGTCTGCTCGGCGGCGCGCTCGGCATCGGCCTCGGCCTGGTGGCGGCGTACGCGGTGACCACGTACAGCCCCAAGCTGACCGCGCAGCTCGGCAACACCGGTGGCGGTGGCAGCGGCATGGGTGGCGGCCCCGGCGGTGGCGGCGGCCCGGGTCAGCAGTCGGCGGCCAACACGATGGAGATCGCGCTGTCGGCGCCCGTCTCCCTCACCACCATCGCGCTCGCGGCGGGCCTCGCCATCACCGGCGGTCTGATCGCCGGGGCGATGGGCGGCTGGCGGGCCTCCCGGATGCGGCCCGCGGACGCGCTGCGGAGCGTGTCGTAGCCCCTGCCTGGTTCCCCCACCTGCCCCCTGCCCCAATTCCCGTACGTCACGGAGTCGTTCATGTACAAGCTCACCGGTGTCAGCAAGCGATACACGCGGGGCAAGGAGACGGTGGAGGCGCTGCGCGGCATCGACCTCGTCATCGAGGACGGCGACCAGCTCGTCATCCAGGGTCCCACCGGCGGCGGCAAGTCCACCCTCCTGCAGATGATCGGCGGCCTGGACCGGCCGACCGAGGGCAGTGTCCAGCTGGACGGTGTCGATCTCGCCTCCATCAGCGAGGCCAGGCTGACCCGGCTGCGCGCCGAGAAGATCGGCATCATCTTCCAGGCGTTCAACCTCATCCCGACGCTGACCGCGCAGGAGAACGTCGAGACAGCCCTCGTACCGCTCGGGGTGAAGCCCGCCGAGCGGCGCGAGCGGGCAGCCGAGGCGCTGCGCTCGGTGGGCCTCGGCGAGCGGCTGTCGCACGTCCCGACCGAGCTGTCCGGCGGTCAGCAGCAGCGGGTGGCCATCGCCCGCGCCCTGGTGAAGAAGCCGAGGGTGCTGCTCGCGGACGAGCCCACCGGCAACCTCGACGAGGGCACGCGGGACGACATCATGGCGCTGCTCGAAGGGCTGTGGCGCGAGCACGGGCTGACCTTCGTCCTGGTCACGCACGACTCGTCGATCGCCCGGCGCGCACCCCGCGTGGCGACCATCAAGGCGGGTCAACTGACGGTCACGGACCAGGACCAGTACGTCAGTTGATCGCCTGGCACCTGGCACCCTGCACCTGATTCACGTCGGCCCGGGGGCCGCTCACCGCCCGGGCAGTTGGTCGATCTCGGCCAACTGCTCTGCGGTGAGCGGCCCTTTCGCGATCGCGCCGGCGTTCTCCTCGGCCTGCGCGACGGACCGGAAGCCGGGGATGGGGGCGGTACGGAGGCTGCGCGCCCACAGCCGGCCGAGGGTGCCCTGGGCGAGCGTAGGGCCGTCGCTGGTGACTGCCTGCCCGGCGGCCCCGACTCCTCGCAGAGGGCGAGCGTTTCGGGTGCGTCCTGGACGACGTCGAGGCAGTGCTGTACGGCCGCGCGGTGCGGCCCCTGGGCCAACCAGGGCGGCGCGGGCCGGGTCGTCGGTGCTCCAGGCGTAGGCGCGGATGAGCCCTCGGCGACCAACTCCTCGCAGATGTCCCGGTGCCGTACACGTCGGCCGCGTCGGCCGCGTCGAAGAAGGTGACGCCCAGGTCGAGGGCGCGCCGGACCGCCCGTACGGGCTCGACGTCGTCGACCCTGCCCGGCCGAGGGGCTGTCCGTCCGGGGCGCCCCACTCTCCGCCGATGGCCCCGCGGCCGAAGCCGAGGGGGCTTACCTCGATGCCGCTGCGGCCCAGGGGCCGGTTCACGCAGGCACGGGTGATGCCTGTGCTGTCCGTGGTCTCCATGGGTCAGGACAGCAGGAGTTGGAGCCCACGTCAGCGCAAGGGGACGTACCGGCGACCCCCGCGACTCCCGCGACGGTCAGGCCTGGCCCGTCTCGAAGCGCAGGATGCGGCCGTCGTCGACGGTGAAACTCCACTTGGTGCGCATCTCGCCCCAGGTGTCGTTGCTGTAGTTGGCGACGAGGACATGGCCTCCCCGCGACTCGTTGTCGACCTCCATGTGCCCGTGGGAGGTGAAGATCTCGCGCTCGGTCCAGTCGGCGAGGTCACGGTCGGAGCCGTCGTCGGACATGGTCGCGCCGGGTGCCAGAACGGCCTGGAAGGCCTCGCGGTCGTGCGCGTTCACGGCGTTGACGAAGGCCCGGACGGCCGGGTCGCTGAGCTTGGCGGTCTGAATCGTCATGCCGGTCACACTGGCACCGCCCCCGGGCACCCGCCACCCGAACGGCAGGCATGAACGGCCCTCGCGGGTGCGGTGGACGTGATCGGTGCGACGGTGGAGACATGACCTGTGACGACCGATACGACCGGCGTGATCTGGGACTGCTGCTGCTTCGTCTGGGGACGGGCGGGGTCCTGGCGGCGCACGGCGCGCAGAAGCTGTTCGGGTGGTTCGGCGGGCACGGCCTCGAAGGCACCGGCGCCTTCATGGAGTCCGTCGGCTTCACGCCCGGGAAGGCCAGCGCCACGGCGTCGGGCCTCGCGGAGACAGGCGGCGGTGCGCTGCTCGCACTGGGCCTGGCGACTCCGGCGGCCGGCGCGGCGGCGGCGGGCGCGATGGCGGGCGCCAGCGCCGTGCACGCGCCCAACGGGTTCTTCAACACGGGCGGCGGCTACGAGTACGCGGCGACCCTGGGCCTCGCCGCGGCGGGTCTCGCGGTGACAGGCCCGGGCCGGCTCTCCCTGGACCACGCGCTGGGCCACGTACTCGACCGGGGCTGGATGGTCCCGGCGGCCCTCGCCGGCACGGCAGCGGTCACGGCGGTGGTCGTGGGGGCACGGAACCGGCGGGTGCGGGAGCGCCAACAGGGCACGCAGGAACCGCTGTTCGAGGAGTAGAGAAATGCAGATGTAGGGAAATAGAGACAGAGAGATGGGGAAAAGTCATCACGTGGGAGGCTTCCCCCATGGCCGATGACAACGTCTGGGCAGCGATCGACGACCTCTGGACCTGGCTCGAGGCCAACCAGGCGCACCCGGGCCGCGAGGGCCTCCTCCTGCGCATGCTCAAGCTGACCGAGGAGGTCGGCGAGGTCGCGCAGGCGGTGATCGGCGCGACCGGCCAGAACCCGCGCAAGGGGACCACCCACACGTGGGACGACGTCCAGTCGGAGCTGTGCGACGTCGCCCTGACGGCGCTGGTGGCCCTGCGCACCCTGACCCCGGACGCCCGGGAGGTCTTCACGACCCACCTGGAACGGGTCAGGGAACGCTCGCTGGGCCCCCGGATCACATAAGTCCCGGGCCGCGCGCCCGCACAGGCACGCAAGGGCCGCTTGACGGGCACGAGTTGGTGCCCGCGCGCCGTGTTCGATTACCCGTTCGGTCAGATGTAGCCTTCGCGCAGGGCATAGGCCACGGCATGCGCCCGGTTGCGCAGATGCAGCCGGGTGGTGAGCCCATGCATCACGTTCTTGACCGTGCGCTCGGAGTAGGACAGCTTGCCCGCGATCTCCCCCGTGTCGAGCCCCTCGGCGACGAGGCGCAGGACATCGACCTCGCGCGGCGCGAGGCCCGAGGTGGGGGCACCGGGCTGGCCGGCCGCCGTGCGGTGCAGTGTGCCCACCTGGCTGATGAGCCTGCCGAGCAGGTCGGAGGGCAGGTCGCCGTCGCCCCGGGCGGCGGCCAGCACGGCCTGCGCCAGCCGGTGCCCGGTGGCCTCGTGGCGCCAGACGATGGCTCCGACGCCGCACTCGATGACGTCCAGGAGTTCGTTCTCCCGCAGTACGCCCACCACGAGCACGGCCTTGGCGCCCTCGCTGCGGACGAGCCGGCGCAGCCGGGACAGCGTCGCCTCGTCGAGGATCTCGCTGACCAGCAGGGCGACGACGCCGGGCCCGCTGTCGGATTCCTCCCTGAGTTCGACCACCGGGTGCTGCCGCAACTGGCTGACCGCGCCGGCGCGGGAGATCGGGTCGGCCGCGTGCACGGCCACGGGTACGCGGCGCCCGGCTTCGGACGGCCCGTTACTGGCTCTCGTGCCGGCCGCGACCCCCCTGCCGGGACCTGTGGTGCGAGGTGTGGTGCGCAAGAACTGCCCCCAGGGTCAGGTGCCGCCACCTTCGAGGGGTCGGTGGCAGACGTGCACAGTCCACACTTCTGTGACACCTGGGGCACGCACAATCGTGGACCACCACGAGACACACCACGAGATCGGCCACCAGTTCGACCACGAGACCGGCCGGCACCTACCCGAGACAGGAGGCAGGCATGCCACCCTCATCCCCCACGTCATCCCCATCGTCATCGTCAGGGCCATCTGCGTCCTCATCGCTGTATGAGCGCCGGGAGGCCCTGGCACTGGTGGCCGACGAGGCAGCCCGCGCCCGCGAGGGTACGGGCCGTCTGGTCCTGCTGCGCGGCGCCACCGGCACCGGCCGCACCGCACTCCTGGAGGCCGCCACCGAGCACGCGGAGGCGCACGGCATGCGCGTCCTGCGCGTCCGCTGCTCCACCCGGGGCGGCGCGAACGACGTCCCCCTGGCCGCCGTAGAGCAACTGCTGTCTCCTCTCCAGGAGTTGACCGCCTCGACCCCGCCCGGCTCCGCTGCCGAAGCCACCGGCACTGCGGACGGGTCGCTGACGCCCGCCGCACTGCTCTGGCGGTCGCTGCGCGCGTACGCGGCCGAGGGGCCGGTCCTGGTCGCCGTGGACGACGTACACCTCGCGGACGAGGACTCGCGCTGCTGGCTCATCGAGGCGGCGCGCAGGGTGGACCGATTACCGGTACTGCTGCTGGTGACGGAGCGCAGCCAGTACGACGTGGACCCGCCGTCCACCGGCCTGGTCCACACCCTCTCCCCCGCCCTCGTACGCACCCACACCCTCGCCCCGCTGAGCCATGACGCGGCGGCGGATCTGGTGCGTTCGGCCGTCGGCGACGTACCGGAGAAGTGGGTGACGGACTACGTGCGGGCGGGCGCGGGCAACCCGCTGCTCCTGCGCGCGCTGCTGGAGGACCTGAACGCCACCACCGCGGCGCCGGCCGCGCTGCCGGAGACGTGCGCGGCGCTGTATCCGGGGGCGTATCCGGCGGCGGTCTCGTGGTGGCTGGAGTGTGCCGGGGCGGCGACGTCCGAGGCGGCGCGTGTGCTCGCCGCGCTGGACGAGCTGCCGGAGGGCGCCGACGTCGGCCTGTTCACCGAGACCGTGGACACCCTCGGTGCCGACCCGGCCCGGGTACGGGGCTGGCTCACCGCCATGCCCCGGCTCGGCATGCTGCGCTTCGGCGACGACGGGCGGCCCCGCTATGCCCACCCGCTGCTGCGGGACGCGGTACTCACCGGCTGGTGCGCCGCCGACCGGCAGGCGGTGCACGGGGCGGCGGCCGAGGCGATGCTGCGGCGCGGCGTCCCGACGGCGACGGTGGCCGAACTGCTGCTGCGCTCGGGCACGATGGGCGAGGTGTGGGCCACGGAGGTCCTGCTGGACGCGGCGGGCGGCGCCGTCCGCGACGACCGTACCGACGACGCGGTGGTCCTGCTGCGCCGGGCGCTGGACGAGCCGATGCCGGACGGCCGCCGGGCCGAGGTGCTGACCGAACTGGGCTCGCTGGAGTTCGCGGCCGTACGTTCCTCGGCGGCCATCCCCCGTCTGACCGAGGCGATGCGGCTGCCGGGCCTGCCGCAGTACCGCGTACAGGCGGCGGTGGCCCTGGGCACGGCACTGGCCAGACGCGGTGAGGCCCGCGCGGCGGTGACTCTGCTCCACGCTCTGGACGGCCAGTTGACGGACCACCCGGACCTGCTCCGTACGGTCCAGACGGCCTCGGCGCTCCTCTCCGACCACGACCAGACGATCCGCGAGGAGATGTACCGCCGACTGCACGAGACCGCCGAACACTCCCCGCAGGCACTCGGCCCCGCCGGCCGCGCCCTCCTCGTGCGGTACGAGGCGACAGCGGGCCTGATCTCGGCGGACGCCGCCATGAAGCGCGTAAGGGCCCTGCTGGCGGAGCCGGCCGGCCCCCTGGCGGAACCCTTCCTCCTGGGTACGGCGGCGGCGGTGGCCCAGTGGGCCGACGAACTCGACGAGGCCGAACGCCTGACGGACCGAGGCCTGACCGGCCAACGCCCGACGCTGCTCCACCCGATGCACGAGGCACTGCTGAACGTACGCGCCGACATAGCCGCCGCCCGCGGTGACTACGAGCAGTTGCTGAGCGAGCCGGAGTCGTGGCGGAGGGACGGGACGGGGTCCGGCGAGAGGCCCGGTGAACGGCCAGGACCGGGCTTCAGGTTCGGGTGGGAGTGGGCGACCGAGGCCGGTGAGACCCCGTGGAGCGAGGCAGGCAGTGCGAACAGGGCTGTGGCCGACCTCGGAACCGGCGGCGGAACGGGGGGCGGAACCGGTAGCGGAACGGGGGGCGGGAGCGGGCCGACGAACCTGGAGGCGCACGTACTGCTCGCGCTCGTCGAGACCGGCCGCGTCGAGGAGGCGTGGCAGCTCGCCGACGCCTTCGACCTGCGGGAGGCGCACGACTCCTGGGAGTTGAACCGTTTCCTGTACGCCCGCGGTGCGGTGCGCGGCGCCTCCGGCGATCCGGCCGGCGCCCTCGGGGACTTCCTGGAGTGCGGACGCCGCCAGTCCGCCCGCGACGTACTGAGCCCGGTCGTCACCCCCTGGCGGGCCGCCGCCGCACAGTGCCAACTGGCGCTCGGCCACCCCCGGGAGGCGCTCGCACTGGCCGAGGAGGAACTACGGCTGGCCCGGGTGTGGAACACCCCACGCCTGGTGGGCCGTTCACTGCGCATACTCGGCACGGCGACGGGGGGCCGCCACGGCCTCGACCTGTCCGACGAGGCGGTACGCATCCTGCGCGAAGCCTCCGTCGAAACGGAACTGATCCCGGCCCTGATCGCCCGGGGCCGCCAGCTGACCGCCGCCGGCGAACGCGCCCGAGCCCGCAAGTCGCTGCGCGAGGCGGCCGAACGCGCCGAACACCTGGGCGCCGTACGCCTACGAGCCGCCGCCGACGAGGTCCTCCGCGAGGGCGGCGCCCGCCGCACGGCGACGACAACACTGACGGCGAGCGAGCGCCGGATAGCGGAACTCGCGGCGGAGGGCCGCACGAACACCGAGATCGCGGAACTCCTGCACGTGGCCCGCCGCACGGTGGAGACCCATCTGACCAGCGCCTACCGGAAGTTGGGTATCCGGCGACGGGGCGAGCTGACGGCGGCGCTGGGCCGTGCCTCGTAATCGGCGAGGACGAATACCGCTACCGCGCGCGGACGTCAGCGGCGACTGTCGGAAGTCGTCGTCGCGAGAAGCCCGTTGATCACCAGCGTCGCCAACGTCTCTGCGGTGGCGACGAGTTGTTCCGGCGTGGCGGGGTGGGCCCTGCCCAGACGCCGGGCCAATGGAACGTCGATCATCCCGGAGATGGGCGGGATCATCGCGAAGAACAGGACGTCCTTCGGGATGGGTGCCATGCGCCCGGCGGCCACCAGCCGGTCGATGCTGGGCAACAGGGTCTCCAGGGTGGGCCCGATGTAGTGCTCGTAGAGGTAGTCGAGACGCTCGGTGTCCCGGGAGAGCTCGTCGACGAAGAGCCGACTGAGCTGCGGGGTGTCGACGGAGGTCAGATAGAGGGCGGTGACGATCCGACGCAGCCGTTCGGCGTCGTCGGTCACGGGCTCCTCCAACGGCAGCTGGGCCAACTGAGCCCCCAGCGCGAAGTCGACCACCGCGCGCCAGAACGCGGCCTTGGACCCGTACCGGTCGTTGATGAAGTTATGACTGACGCCCAGCCGCCGGGCCAGCTCACGGGCGGAGGCCCGGTCGTACCCCAACTCGGCGAAGGCCTCAAGCCCACGCTTCAGGACGTTCTCCTCGTCGGGCACGGCCCGGGTGTCGGCACCGGGCCGCCCCGGCCGCCGAGCGGATTCGGCTGTAGCTCCCACGTCATTGCCTCCCTTGCTTCCTGACTGCGTCTGGCTGCGCTGACTGCCTGAGTGATCGAACCCAAGAACACCATACTTGACGACTGTCAGATTAAAGGTAATCTGACAGTTGTCAGACGGGCTTGCCCGCTACAGCCGGCCGCCTTCCGCAGCGGCACAGCTGCCCTCCTTCGTTGTCGCCTCCCTTGGAGTTGCCATGTCGAAAACTTCCGCGGTTTCCGCCGCAGACAAGCCCGACGGGGCCACCGCACCGACTGTCCAACCACCGGCGGAGGCACCTCCCCGCCATCGCTGGTGGATTCTGGCCGTCATCGGTGTGGCCCAGCTCATGGTGGTCCTGGACGCGACCATCGTGAACATCGCGCTGCCGTCCGCCCAGCAGGACCTGGGCTTCTCGGACGGCGACCGGCAGTGGATAGTCACCGCCTACGCTTTGGCCTTCGGCAGCCTGCTCCTCCTCGGCGGCCGAATAGCCGACCTGTGCGGCCGCAAGGTGACCTTCCTGGTCGGCCTGGTCGGCTTCGCCGCCGCTTCCGCCGTCGGCGGGGCGGCAGGCAGCTTCGAGATGCTCGTCGGCGCCCGCGCGGTACAGGGCCTGTTCGGCGCGCTACTGGCCCCCGCGGCCCTCTCCCTCCTCACCACCACGTTCACCGATGCCAAGGAGCGCGCCAGGGCCTTCGGCGTGTACGGCGCGATCGCCGGCGCGGGCGGCGCCTTCGGCCTGCTCCTGGGCGGCGTCCTGACCGAGCACCTGGACTGGCGCTGGACCCTGTACGTCAACATCGTCTTCGCCGCGGTCGCCTTCATCGGCGGCGCGATCCTGCTGAAGCGCGCCACGCGAGACAAGACGGCGCGGATCGACATCCCCGGCGCGGTCCTGGTCTCGTCCGGTCTGTTCGGCCTGGTCTACGGCTTCTCCAACGCCGAAAGCCACGACTGGAGTTCGCCACAGACCTGGGGCTGGCTGGCCGCCGGCGCCGCTCTGCTGGCCGCGTTCACCTGGTGGCAGACCCGCGCCAAGTACCCCCTGCTCCCCCTGCGCGTCCTGCTCGACCGCAACCGCGGCGCGTCGTTCATCTCGGTCCTGCTGCTGGGCGCGGGAATGTTCGGCGTCTTCCTCTTCCTGACGTACTACCTCCAGCAGTCCCTGGCCTACACGCCCATCGAAACGGGCCTGGCCTTCCTCCCGATGATCGCCGGCCTCATGATCACCTCGACGCTGGCCACCACGGTGCTCGTCCCCCGGTTCGGCCCGAAGCCGATCGTCCCGCTGGGCATGGGCATCTCCGCCGCCGGGATGGCCTGGCTGACGGGCCTGGGCCTGAACAGCGGCTACGCCGGCGACATCATGCCGCCGTTGGTTGTGGCGGGGCTGGGCCTCGGGCTGGTCATGGCCCCGGCGATGGCTCTGGCCACGGAGGGGGTGCGCGCGGAGGACGCGGGGGTGGCCTCGGCGGCCGTGAACACGATGCAGCAGATCGGTGGGTCACTGGGCACGGCACTGCTGAACACCCTCTCCACCAGCGCGGTGACGAACTACATCGACGGCCGGAATCCCAAGGACCCGGCGGTGCTTGCCCAGGCGGGCCTGGAGGGGTACTCCACGGCTTACTGGTGGTCGGCGGCGTTCTTCGCGGTGGGGCTGGTGGTCAGCGCTGTGCTTTATCGGCGGGGGGTGCCGGTGACGGATCCGAATGTGGCACCGGTAGTGCACATGTGAGACGTGGGAGGCCTGAACGGGGTCGGGTTGTCCGGCATTTCACGAATGCCGGACAACCCGATGCCGTTAGTCAGGTCTGCGACTCGTTGTTCACGTCATCAGGGGTGACCGTGATGCCGCGACCGCCGGCGGATGCGGCTGTGGCGCGTAGGCGTACACGATGGTCAGGCCCGTCACGTCCTCGCGCGGTTCGAGCCGGGTCCGATAGACGGCCGTGTTGCCGTTACCGCGCACCGAACCGCGCCGAATTCCGAGTTTGGGATTGTCCTCCAGCTCCCGTCGTAGTTCTTCGACAGCCTGCTGGGCGACCGGTCCGAGCGTCTGGAGGCGTTTCGCCGCCGCGGACGTGATCACGGCGATGGCTCGACTCACTCCTGCTTGCCTTTCTTGACCTCCGCGATGAGGTCGAGCCCCTCCTGAAGCGCATCGTCGAACTCGGGGTCGCTGAAGGCACGGATACTCCCGGCATACGTCTTGATGACGTCGGCAACCCGGTGGAGGTCGGTAGCCGTGGCGGTGTCCAGGGCGCGAGCAAGACCGGCCTCGAAACTCTCGGCGTCCCCCGGGAACCCCCGCCCGTCCCGCAGGGCGGCACGGATGTCGGCCACGGTCCTGAGCTGAGACGGTGATGTGTGCGTGGTATCGGCGTGCGGCACACTCATGGATCCTCCTCGAGCCTGGCATGCGCTTACGACCAAAGTCGCGCTCACAGGCCGATCACGAGCCGGACGACCCCACTCACGCGTCCCCTCGCTGCCGCACGACCAGCGGCTCGACCGCCTGGACACGCAACGCCGGGCCCTCGTCCAGTTCCAGCACCACGGCGGAGTCGCCGTCGCCCAGCCACTCACTCCGTACGCCGGCGGCCACACGCCACTCACCCCACACCCTCACCCGCTGCCCACACCGCACCAGAACCGCCGCGACCCCCCTCTCCACGGGCTCGGCCACGAGAGCGGGCGCCTTCAGCTCGGCCCACACCGTCTTCCCGATCCCGCATCACTGACCTCCAGCCTCAACAGCCCCTTGCCAGCGATCGCACGATCCGCACTCCCAGCTGCCGGTCTCTCGGAACGGCACGCGCAGCGCGTTGGTCACGACTTCCTCGTCGCGCGCCGTAAGGAGGACTTCGGCGCTCGCATGTCTGCCGGCTACTGCTGGAAGTGGACCACCGAGGTCACCCCGGACATGACGGCGCTTCCCACCGACGTCGTCATCGGCGACTGGGCAAGGCCGTGGAACGTGTTCGGCGAACGGTCCGTCCTCGGCGCACCGCCCGCTCCCTTGTGGGCCACCGACCCTGCCGGCTTCGGCCAGGTCAGCTGCGTCTACACAGCGCAGGGTTTCGAGTACGACTGGTCGGGCGTGATCATCGGGCCCGACCTGGTGTGGCGTACAGACCGCTGGGTCGTGGACCGCACGGCCTCGAAGGACCCGATCTTCACGAAGGCGACGCCGGACAGCGGCATCGACCGGCTGATCCGCAACACGTACAAGGTCCTGCTGACCCGGGGCATGGTCGGCACGATCATCTACTCGACGGATCCAGAGACGCGCGAGAAACTGCGGGCGCTTGTGTCTCCGGCGTCCGGGGGGGGCGGCGCCCGCCGTCGCGTAGTCGGGCGCAGGCGAAATCGACCGGGACCACACATCGAAATTCCGTGCTCACCGAGATCGCTTGGTCAAGCTTGAGCCGACGTGAATGCTCGGACCGGTCAACGCGTGGCGTGGCGCGGTCGAGGTGGACCTCGGGCCGCCGCGGCAGCGGGCGGTGCTGGCCGTACTGCTGTTGGCGGAGGGTGCCCAGGTGCCGGTGGCCCGGCTGGTCGACGCGTTGTGGGTGCCGCTCCGCCCGCGTTCCGCGCTGGGATCGGTACGGACGTATGTGCACCGGCTGTCGACGGTGGCCGCCGGTGTCTCGATCTTGATGCCCTCGGGCCGGGAGGGGGCTGATGTCGCGTCGGGTCAGCGCGGCAGGTCCAGCTCGGCGGGGCCGCGGCGGGGCGCACTCCGAGCCACCGAAACGGCCCCAACAAGGCATCCACAGCCTCTTTTCAAATCACTTCCGCACAGCCGTTCGATATGTAAGGATCTTCGTGCCTACGGGGGAAGTAGGTCGAGGCGCTGCGGCTGACCACCGCACGACGAGCCTCACGGGAGCCCTCCCGCATCCGACCGTCACGCTGCCGGCACATCCAGCGGTCCTGATGCTCTGCGACAGGGGCCCGTTTTTCGTGTTTCCCCCGGGCTGTTCGCTCAACCGAGACGAGGGGAAGCACCATGGACAGAAGATCTGGCTTACGACGGAGCCGTCTCAGACGGCCGGGTCCGCGCAGAGGTGTGGCCGGTGTCGCGCTCCTGACATCGGTTTCCCTCCTGACCGGTCTGGCGTACGCCCTGCCGGCAAGCGCGGCAGACCCACTGCCGGACAATCCCGGCTCACGCATCACCTTCGGCGAGAAGGCCCGGGCGGACCGGTGCGAGGTGGGCTTCGCCCTGCACCTCGGCGGTCCGTCGCTGAAGGCCGCCACGGTGACGGCGTTGAACGGCACCGACGCCGATCTGGCCGCCGCTTTGTTCCGCAGGGCCAACATCTATCCGAGCCCCCTGGACGACGCCCTGCGGGAGGACCGGCAGAGCAGCATCGACTACGTACACTCTTCCGGCGACCGCAAGAGCCGTTGGGAAGCCGCGAACAAGGTCTACGCGGAGACCGGCTGGGACTCCGGCACGAGCTACCACGCCCCGGAGTTCGACGCGGGCGTCGTGGCCTTCACCCTGGGCGCGCAGGAGGAGCTGTACGACAGGTTCGGCCAGGACGGCCGCAGCGTTCCGGGCACGGAGTCCGTCGCAGCCGCGAAGAAACTCGCGGAGTCCCTCAGCGGCAAGGCCCCCCTCGGTGACGATTCCATCGCCGCCACGATGCTGCGGGACAGCTCGGTCAAGCCGCCCAACAATGGCACCACGGCGAGCGACATCGCCCGTTATCTGCGCCACGGGGGCTTCCCGAGCCAGGAACCGGTGGAAGGCTCGGCCGAGTACCGGATGGAGGTGGAATCCCTCAAGGTCTCCTGGTCCGACTGCGACAGCTGGAACCCCGTTGACCCGCGTCGGTTCCTGGGATCGGTGACGGCCACCGCCTACGCGGAGTGGGAGCAGGAGTACGCGGCCCAGGCCAAGCCCCGCGCCGACATCATGGCCGCCGAGGTGGCCGCATCCGCCGAGGCGCGCAAGACCACCGAAGCGATGATCGAGTCCATCGGACAGGCCTGGCTCGCCGAGCAGATCCTGCTGTGGCAGAAGTACTGGGCCGGGCAGCCCAAGGAAAGCATCCACCGGCCGAAGGCCGCCGTCTTCACCCAGGCCAAGACCGATCTGGCCAACGCGCAGAAGCGGGCCGCCGACCAGCTCACCCTGGCCAACAAGGCGGTGGCCGCCGCCAAGACGGCCTCGGACAAGGCCAACACCGCCCAGAACAGCGCGTACGCCATCGCGGACGCCGCCAGGACGCCGCGCGGTCGTGGCCTGTTGTACGCCCAGCAGTCGGTGCAGGTCGCCAAGGCCTCGTACGCCGCCGCCCAAGCCGCCGCGAAGGCCACGCAGACCGCGGTGAACGCGGCCAAGGCGACGGTCGCGGACAGCAGGGCCCTGTTCGCACTGTCCAAGACGCAGGCCCACGCGATCAACACCGAGTTCCGCCGCGTCGCCGCGCAGGAGGCCGCCGCCCAGGCCAAGTCGGCCGCCGCGTCGGCCGAAGCCCAGGCCAAGGAGGCCGCGGAAAACGCCACCAAGGCGCAGACCGCGCAGGCCACCGCCGAGAAGGCGCAGGAGACGGCGCGGGTCGCGGCGGAGACCGCCAAGACTCAGCGCGCCAAGGCCGAGCAGGAGAGGGACCTCGCCGCGAAGGAGCGCCGGACCGCGGCCGACGAGCGCGCCAAGGCGAGGGCGGCGGAGCAGCGCGCGGCCAACGAGCGCGAGACGGCCGGGCACGCCCGCACCCAGGCGGAGGGCGCCGCCAAGACTGCCGACGAGCAGCTCACCGTGGCCCTCCTCGCCGAGGGCAGGGCGGCCGCGGCGCGCGAGAAGGCCGAGAAGGCGCAGCGCGACAAGAACGCCACCGCCTCCCGCGCCGGCGCCTTGGAGTCGGCTGCCGCCGCAGCCGTCGGCACCAGCGCCGCGGCCGAGACCCGGGAGGCCGCCATCGCCGCCCGTACCGCCGCCAACGACGCGGCCGGGGCGGCCACCCGGGAGCGCGCCGCCGCCGGAGAGGCGGTCACCGCGGCGCAGAACGCCCGTGCCGCCGCCACCCGTGCCGACGCCGCCGCGCAGCGCTCCCGCGCGGCTGCCGACAAGGCGTGGTCGGCCTACCAGACGGCCGTCGCCGCGGGCGCGGTCGCGCACGCCGCGGCTGCCGAGGCCATCGACGCCTCCGACGCCGCGTCGGCGAACGCCGCCAAGGCCGAACAGGAGGCCAAGAAGGCCCAGGCCGCCGCCCTCAAGGCGAGCCAGGAGGCCGACGCGGCCCGCGCGGAGGCCGCCAGGACCAGCGCCTGGGCGGCCGTGACCGCCGGACACGCGTACGCGGCCGGCCAGGCCGCCTCCGCGGCGCGCGACTCGGCGGCCGAGGTGATCAAGCCCGCCAGGACCGCCATCGCGGGGGGTACCCCGTACCGGGAGTCGGACTCCTCGGCCGCTTTCGCGGTCCTGATCGGCCAGACCGCCCTGTCACTGTCCGAGCAGCAGGCCGCCGCGGCCACCGCCAAGGCCAAGGAAGCGGCCAAGGCCGCAGCCGATGCCAAGGCGCTGGCCGACAAGGCCGCCGGTGACGCCAAGCTCGCCGCGCAGGCGGCAGCTGCCGCGGCCGCCGACGCGGCGGCCGCGCTCAAGTCCATGGCCGCGGCCCAGGCTTCGGCGACGAAGGCGGCCAAGGCCGCCGAGGCGGCGAAGAAAGCCGACGCCAGGACCAAGGAGTACGTCGCCCAGGCGGGCTCGGACTGGGCCTACGCCGACAGCGCCGCCCGCGGCGCGTCGAGCGAGGCCGCCGAGGCGAACAACGAGGCCACCGAGGCCGAGAAGAGCGCCACGAACGCCCGTGCCTCCGCCGACGCCGCCACTCTCGACGCCGGCGCCGCGGACTCGGCGGCCACCGGTGCCGAGGAGGACGCCGTCGCGGCCGAGAAGTCCGCGGCCAACGCCAACCAGGACGCGAAGGAAGCCGACGAGGCGGCCGACCGGGCCGAGGAGGAGTTCCGCAAGAGGCAGGAGGAGGAACGCAAGGCCGCTCTGGACGCACCCAGGCCCGACACCGGGCCGGACCTCACCCAGGACGACGAAGCCCTGCTCCTCGCCCACTGCGGCCAGCCCTGCGTGGACGAGTTCCGCAAGGCCAAGCAGCTCCTGGCCATGGACGTCATCGACTGGGTGATCGCCAACGGCGGCCAGATCCTCCTCGACGAGCTGGGCTACACCGAGGCCAAGAAGTGCTTCACCCAGCCCGATGTCGAGAGCTGCCTGTGGACGCTGGTCAACGTCATCATGCTCGGCGCCGGGGTGGCCAAGATTCCGGGCGTGACCAAGGCGATCTACCGGGTCAGCAGCGGCATCCACTCCTTCTGGGAGGGCCTGGACAAGGCCAAGGACACCCTGGACCGGCTCCGTACGGTCCTGGACCGGGTCAAGAAGGGCCAGAGCGCCGTCGCGTGCCTCGCCCCGATCGTGGAAGGCGCCGCCGCCCAGCGGGCCGCGGCCCGCATGGCAGCCGCTGCCGCCGCCGGCGACAAGCCGAAGGTCTGCGTGACCTCGGCGCTCGGTAAGGAAAGCAGGCTCGCCAAGCTCGCCGAGGAAGCCACCAAGAATCAGGACGTCCAGCGTGAGATGAACTCTCTGATCAACAAGTTGATGGAAGGCAACGACCAACCGGGCAAGGGGTCCAAGGCGCTGCCACACGGCATCCGCTACCTTCGGGGCCACAAGGGCGCACGGCTCTTCTTCCGTGAGGTGAAGGACGGATTCGAGATCATCGGGAAGTCCGACAAGGACAACGAGCCGAACGTCATCAAGGAGCTGCTGAGTGTCTATGGTTCATAATCCCCTGGTGACTGTGGAGACGGCCGACTTCTCCGTCACGTACATACTGGGTCTGGACGACGACGTCGACACCGTCGAGGACATCGACGCGGTCATCCGTGCCAGTGACGGCAAGAGGTGGAGCGCCAGCTTCATGACTCCCCGGAAGATCGCCGAGGTGATGGACCGCCACTCCAGCACCGGCGAGTGCGCCAACGGCCTGTACCTCCAGATCCCCGACCTCATGATCGTCCGTGAAGGTGGCCTGGACGCCATGACCAGGGCCCTGGTCGACCTCTTCGGCGAGTACGGCATGGACACCAGCGTTCTGCCGCGCCTCACCGACGACGTGGACGACTGACCCCGGGCACCCTCCCACCGGGGCCCCGGCGGAAGGCACCCCTCCCGCCGGGGCCCCGCAACTCCTCCGGTCACCCCATGGACGGCGTACGCGTCCGTCAGCGCGGCAGGTCCAGCTCGGCCCGTACGGTCTTGCCGACCGGCCCGCGCTTCCAGCACCGCCCCCCAGTCGGCAAACACCTCCACGAGGAACAGCCCGCCCGCCGTCGGCGACACCCTGCGGCACGGCGATCTCGCCGGGCGGATCGAGGCTGAGCCGCAGCTCGAGGTCCCGTTCCGGCACGCGCCCGTGGGTCACGGCACGGGGCTGTCTCCCCACGATGACGCACCGATCCGTCCGCCTCCGGGCGGACCCGCTGGACGAATTCAGCCGACAGGTCCTGGTGGCCGAGGAGACGGGGAGCACTACGTGGTTCTGCGTGTCGGTGTTCCCGGGGCCACCTGGGTCTTGGTGTCGCCCGGTGACCTGATCGCCTGCCTGCGAGACGCACCGAAGGACCGGTGATCCCGTGGGCCTCTGATGCCGAAGCCCTGCCAGGTCCTTCCTGGCAGCAAACGCTTCGACCTACGAAACAAGGCCCTTGACCCTGTGATTTCACCGGTCAAGGGCCTCGAGAAGGCAGACGAGCCGGGCCGTACGCCGGGTTCTGTTTCCGAGGGGACCTCACGATCCCCTCGGCGACGGCCATCCATCTAGGGCCGGCGTTGCCGCCGGCCTCGTGCGGTCTACCCGGGGACTCGGGCGGGCAGCCCTCGAACGTCCTCGCAGAGTCGCGTTTTACGGCGGCTCCTTTTGACCTTGCTCCGGGTGGGGTTTACCTAGCTGCCCAGGTCGCCCTGGGCACTGGTGGTCTCTTACACCACCGTTTCACCCTTACCGGGGGCCGGAGCCCTCGGCGGTTTGTTTTCTGTGGCACTGTCCCGCGGGTCACCCCGGGTGGCCGTTAGCCATCACCCTGCCCTGTGGAGCCCGGACGTTCCTCGGGGAGCGCCCCCGAAGGGGAGTCCACGCGGCCGTCCGCCCGGCTCGTCTGCCGTGTCGACCATGCTACCGGGCGTCCGCCCCGACGCGGTCCAGTGGCCGTCGCCAGGACAGAGCCCGCCAGGATCAGGGCGAAGGCGGCGAGGATGCCGGCCGTCAGCGGTTCGTCCAGGAACGCGGCACCCGCCGCCACCGCGACCGCCGGATTGACGTACGTGAACACCGTGGCCCGGGTCGGGCCGACCTCCTTGATCAGCTCCAGGAACGCCACGAAGGCGAGGGCCGTGCAGACCACTCCCAGGACGGCCAGGGCCAGCAGTACGTCCCCGGACGGAAGTGTCCCCGGGCGGGTCACCACCGCCGCCGGGGCGTAGACGAGAGCCGCCAGCGCCAGGCAGGGCGCTGTGAGGTGGAGCGACGGGACGTCCTTCAAATGGCGTGCCGCTATGAGCGGGGCCGTGGCGTAGCCGATCACCGTCAGCAGGACCTCCACGAGTGAGCGGGCGTCGCCGCCTGTCAGGTGCGGGACGGTCAGGACCGCGACGCCCGCCAGGCCCAAGGTCAGGCCCGTGAGCCGCCGGGCCCCCAGCCTCTCCGTGCTGCCGAAGAAGCGGGCCAGCGCGACCCCGACTATCGGTACCCCGGCGATCAGCAGGCCTGCCGTGGAACTGGAGAGGTGGCGTTCCGCGTCCGTCAGGGTCCACCAGGGGCCGATGACCTCGATGACCGCGAAGGCCAGCATCGGGCGCCAGTGGGTGCGGATCGTGCGCGGTAGGCCGCCCTGGCGGATCGCGAAGGGGAGGAGGATGGCCGCGCCGAGCACGCAGCGCGTGAACACCACCGTCGACGGGGACAGGTCCGCCTCCACCGCCACCTTGATCAGCAGATACGGGATGCCCCAGACCACTCCCATCAGGGAGAACAACAACCAGCCGCGTGCAGTCATGCGGGCAAGTGTCGGCTGCCTCCCCGTCCGCCGTCTTGAACGCTGTTGCGGTACGCAGCCGGGGTCACGCCCAGTACCCGCCGGAACCAGCGGGTCAGGTGCGCCTGATCGGAGAAGCCGACGAGGGAGGCTACCTCGGCGGGGCGCAGTCCGGCCTCCAGCAGACCCCTGGCCCGGGTCACTCGGTACTGGGCCAGCCAGGCGTACGGGGGTATCCCGACCGTCGTACGGAAGGCGCGCAGGAGTTGGTAGCGGGACAGGCCCAGGTCGGTGGCGAGGTCGGCGAGGGAGGGTGGGGTGGTCAGTTCGTCGGCCAGGCGGGTGCGTACGGCGTGGGCTATCCCGTCCGCGCCGGGGATCCGATCGTCTACCGGGCGGGCCGTGGAGTGGCGGCGGGCCAGTGCCGTGAGCAGCCAGGGGAGGCGGGATTCGGCCTCCAGGGGGTCGGGACAGGCGCTCAGTTCGGTGTGTGCGGTGCGGAAGGCGGCGGCCAGTTCCGGGTCGTCGAGCAGCGGCTCGCGGAAGTGCGGGAGGCCGCCGGTGGTGCCGTCCTTGAGGAGGGAGGTGCCGGCGTACAGGGCGCGGTAGGCGTAGCCGTCGGCGGTGTCCGGACCGCCTGTGTGCATCTCTCCGGGGTCCAGTACGACGATCGAGCCGGGGACGGGGCGGAGGCGGTCGCCGCGGTAGTCGATGACCTCGGAGCCGGCGACGCACAGCCCGACCGTGAACTCGTCGTGGGCGTGCGGGGCGTAGACGTGCCGGTCGAAGCGGGCGGTGAGCAGGTCAAGGGCGGGGCCGCGGTGGCCGAGTCTCGCTCTGGTCCAGAGTGCCTGTTCGCGTGTGCCCCCGCCTGCGTTCACGGTTCTACGGTACTTCGCGGGCGTCAGAGGAAGTCTGACGTGTCCAGTTCGAAGGCGAAAGGCTCGGGGAGAGCCACCGGCTTGCCCAGCGGGAGGGTGCAGTGCTGGCGGTAGTCGTCCCTCTCCGGGTCACTGAACAGCGTGATCGAGGAGGCCTCGAGGTCGATGAGCAGGTAGAGGGGGATGCCGCCACGGGCGTAGCAGCGACGTTTGGCCTCGCGGTCGGTCTGGGGTTTCGACGAGGTCACTTCGAGCACCATGGCCACGCCCTCGCAGGGCATCCAGGAGTCGGCGCCACGGAAGAGCCGTAGCTCGCTGGGGGCAAACGTACTGTCCGGGATCACATGGTTCCTGGGGCAGCCGCCGCCGCTCTGCAGTTTCAATCCCTTGTTGCCCGAGAAGTCCATGTCGGTCCGGGACCGCCTGATCACCTGCTTGGTGATCTGGTTGATGTAGTCCTCGTGGTCCCCGTCCGGCGGCGGCGTCACGACGATCTCCCCCTCGATCAGCTCTGCCCGGAAACCTTCCGGGGTGTCGAGGGACAGGAAGATCTCCAGCAGGCCCTCGGCCACAGTGGTGGGCTCATGAGCCACGGCAGTCATGTCACGCCCCTCCTTCGGTCGCTCGCCAGACTGGGACATCGGCTGATCACCTGTCCATGAGATCGGGAACCGTTCCCTCGATCGTGGCACACGAACACGCCTGCCGTCAGGGAAGCCCCGCACCGCCAACCCTTCGCTTGACCCTGCCGCAACGTCAGCGTTTCTACTGGTCCCATGCGGATCGGAGAGCTTGCCGGCGCCGTCGGTGTCACGACGCGGACCGTGCGGCACTATCACCACCTGGGGCTGCTGCCCGAGCCTGAGCGGCTCGCCAACGGCTACCGGGACTACACACTGCGACATGCCGTCGTGCTCGCCCGGATCAGGCGGCTGACCGAGTTGGGCCTCGGGCTTGCCGAGGTGCGGGACGTGCTCGCCGACGAGGCCGGGCGGGATCTGATCGAGGTGCTCGCCGAGCTGGACGAGGATCTGGCGCGGCAGGAGGCGGCCATTCACGAGCGGCGGGCGCGGTTGCGTGCGCTGCTGGACGCGGACGCGGAGGCGTTGCCCGCCGAGGGGCCCGTCTCGCCCGAACTGGCCGCCGTGTTCGCTGAGTTGGCGCACGTCTCCGACTCCCCCATGGCCGCCAAGGACCGCGAGATGCTCGCGTTCATCGAGACCACGGCGACCCCGGAGGACCGGGAGCGGTTGACGGCCGCTCTTGGCAGTGCCTTCGCGACGCCGGAGGCCGCCGCGCGGGCGCACGAGGTGTACGTGCTGCTCGACGCCCTGGCCGACGCGGCCGAGGACGACCCACGCGTGGCCGGGGCCGCCCGTGCCCTCGCCGACTGTCTTCCCCGCGACTTGCTCCCGTCGGGGACGGTCGGCATCGACCACGACGACGGTTTCCTGCGCGCCTTCTACGCCGACTTCGCGCCCGCCCAGGCGGCGGCCGTCCGCGGTGCGCTGCACATCCTCAGCGGGCGGCAACAGTCATGAGGGCGACGGCATGCGCCCTCCTGCGGCACGAGGTGCGGCTGCACATGAGTCTGTGGCTGTGGGTGGCTCGGCGGCGCCACGGAACGGACGGCGGGCAGGCCTTCGGGTACGCCCGGGGGCAGGGCGCGACGATGTTCGCGTTCGCCTTCGTGTGCGTGGTCGAGACGCTGGCGATGTTCGTGCTGCTGCGCGACTGGCCGATCGTGCACTGGGTGGTGCTCGTCCTGGACGTCTACACCATCGAGTTCGTCATCGGGTTGCACGCGGCCTCGGTCGTCCGCCCGCACGTCCTCAACTCCCGCTCCCTGCGGGTCCGTTATGCCGCCCACGTCGATCTGGATATCCCGCTGGAGGAGATCGCGACCGTACGTCGTGAGCTGCGGACCACGCACCGACGTGCCGAGGGTGAACTCGACCTCGCCATCGGCTCCCAGACCACCGTCACCCTCAAACTCACCGAGCCGGTGGCCCACTTCACCTTCCTCGGCCGGCGACGGGACATCCGTCTCGTCCGCTTCCACGCCGACGACGCCGACACCCTCGTACGCTCGCTACGGGCCGTCATGCGGGAGCGAACCGCACCCCCGCCACCCCCAGTTCGGCCCGCGTGAGGCGAACTCTCAACCGCTCCCCCAGTGGCAGCGGAGCGCCATCGTCGTCGGCCTCGATCCTCGCGACCACTGCCGGGGACTCCAACTGCACTGTGCCGACCGTGGGTCTGCGTTCCTCGACGTCCACCACGAACCCGTCGAAGACCTCTCCCACCCGGTCCTTGAGCAGCGCCGCCTCGACGATGTCCACGCAGCCTCGTTCCACCGCCCCCGCCCGTCTGCCGCCCTCGGCCATCTCCTTGGGGAGGGCGTCCAGGGACGCCAACACCCAGTCGGGCGTGGGTTGTTCGGCGACGGCGGCGAGGCAGATCTCGGAGGCGTACCGGTCGACCAGGCGGCGCAGGGGGGCCGTGCAGTGGGCGTAGGGGGCGGCTACGGCGGCGTGGGTGGTGAGTGGGGGGAGGTTTCCGTCGCGGAAGATCGTGTAGCCGGCGCCTCGTAGCAGGGTCGTGCACTCCTGGAGGAACGCCGCGTGGTGGGGGCGGCGGGGGTCCAGGGAGCGGATCAGGGCCGCGTACGAGACGTGGTGCGGCCAGTCGATGTGCAGGGCCTGGGCGGTGCGGCGCAGGCGGCCGACGGCGCCGTCGGGGGCCGCGGGGAGGGTGCGGAGCACTCCCGTGCCGTGCGTCAGCATCAGTTCGGCCGCCGCCATGCCCGTGAGGAGGGAGATCTGGGCGTTCCAGCCTTCGGCGGGGAGCTGTGCGCGGTAGGTGAGCGAGTACGTGCGAGCGTCCCCGTCCCGGTCCCGGTCCCCGTCGCCGTCCCGGTCCCCGTCGCCGTCGCCGTCCTCGACTATCTCCTGCTCCGGGACGTTCAGGGAGATTCCGCCGCGTTCGACCTCCAGGCGTTCCCTCGCCTCGCCTATGTCCTTGAGGAGGGCCAGGGGCTCCTCCGCCGTCCCGGAGTCGAGTTGGCGCTGTACGCCCTCGTAGTCGAGTTTCGACCTGCTGCGGACCAGGGCCCGGTGGACGTCCACGGCGACCGTGCGGCCGTCCGGGTCGAGGTCGATCGTCCAGAGGGCGGCCGGGCGGGTCCGGTTGGGGAGGAGGCTGGCGGCGTCCTCGCTGAGCACCGGCGGGTGGAGCGGGGTCCTCTCGTCCGGGAAGTAGAGGGTGGTGACCCGGCGGTGCGTCTCCTTGTCCAGCGTCCCGCCCGGTACGACGAATGCCGCCACGTCCGCGATGGCGTATCGGACGCGGAAGCCGCCGCCCGGGCGGCGGGACAGGTGCATCGCCTGGTCCAGGTCCGTGGACGTGGGCGGGTCGATGGTGAGGAACGGGATGTCCGTGGCGTCGAGCGGCGGGAGAGCGGGGGCCTTCGCCGCCCGTTCCGCCTCCGCCAGCACTGCGGGCGGGAAGCTTTCGGGGACGTCGAGTTCGGTGCGCAGGGCGGTGAGGGCGGCCCGGAGGGGGGCTTCGGGGGCGCCGGTCACGCGTATGTGGCGGCGGGGCATGGAACGAGCGTAGGCACAATCCGGACGGCCCGCCTCAGCACGGGCGAACCCGCCTCACCACGTAATCTGACGCGGGTCGACCCCGCGTACCCGTTTGGAGAACTCACCGTGCTTGTCCTGCTGCCTCCCTCCGAAGGCAAGGCCGCTTCGGGGCGCGGTGCCCCGCTGAAGCTGGAGTCGCTGTCCCTGCCGGGGCTCACCGCTGCCCGCGAGGCCGTTCTCGGGGAGCTCGTCGAGCTGTGCGTCGGGGACGAGGACAAGGCGCGTGAGGTGCTGGGGCTGAGCGAGGGGCTGCGTGCCGAGGTCGCCAAGAACGTCGACCTGCTCACGGCCGGTGCGCGGCCTGCCGGGTCGGTGTACACGGGGGTGCTGTACGACGCCCTCGACCTCGCCTCTCTCGACGCTGCCGCGAAGAAGCGGGCCGCGCGTTCGTTGCTCGTCTTCTCCGGGTTGTGGGGCGCCGTGCGGGTCACGGACCGTATCCCCTCGTACCGGTGCTCGATGGGCGTGAAGCTGCCCGGGCTCGGTGCGCTGGGTGCGCACTGGCGTGCTCCGATGGCCGCCGTCCTGCCCGAGGTGGCCGGCGGCGGGCTGGTCCTTGACCTGCGCTCGTCCGCCTATGCGGCGGCGTGGAGGCCGAGGGGGGAGGTTGCCGGGCGGACGGCGACCGTGAGGGTGTTGCATGCGCCGACCCGGAAGGTCGTCAGCCATTTCAACAAGGCGACGAAGGGGCGGATCGTGCGGAGTCTTGTGAGTGTGGGGGTGGTGCCCTCCGGGCCGGGGGAGCTGGTGGAGGCGTTGCGGGATCTTGGGTATGTGGTGGAGGTCGAGGCCCCGAGAGGGGCGGGGGCCGCGTGGGCGTTGGATGTGCTGGTGGACGAGATTCACTGAGGCACGCTCCGCTGGTTGGGGCGCGTTGTGTTGCCTGTCGGCTGCTGCGCCGTTGTGGCTTGTCGCGCAGTTCCTCGCGACCCTGAAGCGTGCCCTATTGCATTATGTGCAACGTTCATTGCGTGCACTGCAACCGGGCAGGATGAGGTGCATGCCCGCCTCACCCGCGTCCTCCCCTTCCCCCTCCCCCTCCGTTCTCGGCCTCGCAACCGTCGTCCCCGTGGTCGTTGTCGAGGAGCTGGGCGACGCCGTGCCGCTTGCTCGGGCGCTCGTCGCCGAGGGCTGCCGGTCATCGAGGTCACCCTGCGTACGCCCGTCGCGCTCGATGCCGTCCGGACCGTCGCCGACGGAGTTCCGGGCGCGGTGGTCGGCGTCGGCACGCTCATCTCGCCGGCCCAGGTGTCCGACGCGGTCGCCGCCGGGGCCCGTTTTCTTGTCAGCCCGGGCTGGACCGACGTACTGCTGGAGGCCATGCGGGCGTCCGGGCTGCCGTTCCTGCCGGGGGTGTCGGCGGCGTCCGAGGTCGTCGCACTGCTGGAGCGAGAGGTGCGGGAGATGAAGTTCTTCCCGGCGGAGGCCGCGGGCGGAACCGCCTACCTGAAGTCGTTGTCCGGGCCGCTCCCCCAGGCCCGGTTCTGTCCCACCGGGGGGGGATCAGCCCCGCGAACGCGCCCGAGTATCTCGCGCTGCCCAACGTCGATTGCGTGGGCGGGAGTTGGATGCTTCCGCCGGATGCCGTCGCCGCGCGCGACTGGGACCGGGTCGAGACGCTGGCCCGCGAGGCGGCAGCTCTCGGGTTCTCAGCGTAGGTGGGACGTGTCGTTGAAGAGCCGCACGCTCGCGTTGCCGTCCGCGTAGTACGCCACCGCCGAGAGGGAAGCCGCCGACAACTCCATGCGGAACAGGGATTCGGGCGGTGCTCCCAGGGCCAGGCGGACGAGGGTCTTGATGGGGGTCACGTGGGTGACCAGCAGGACCGTACGGCCCGCGTGGGCCGCGATCAGCTTGTCGCGGGTGACGGCCATCCGGCGTGCGGTCGCCGCGAAGCTCTCGCCGCCGCCCGTCGGTTCGGCCTTCGGGGAGGCCAGCCAGGCGTTCATGTCGTCCGGGTAGCGCTCGCGGACTTCCCCGAACGTCAGGCCCTCCCACGCGCCGAAGTCCGTCTCGCGCAGACCGTCGTCGATGGTCACGTCGAGGCCGAGGCGGGTCGCCACCGCGGCGGCTGTCTGCCGTGTGCGGGTCAGGGGGGACGCGACGATCGCCTCGATTGTGCCGCGCCTGGCCAGGGAATCCGCCACCCGCTCGGCCTGGTCCCGGCCCACGTCCGAGAGGGACGGGTCGGTGCCGCCGCTGCCCGAGAAGCGCTTCTGGGGGGTGAGCGGGGTCTCTCCGTGACGCAGGAGTACGAACGTCGCCGGCGGGCCGAGGTCCGCGGGTGCCGACCAGCCGGCGGCGACCTTCGTGGCGGCACCGGTGTCGGAGTCGGCGGCCGTGGAGGTGAGGCCTGCGTCCAGTTCGGCCGTCGATGTGGACGCCGACCACTGTTCGCCGCGCTTGCCCGCGTCCATCGCCTCGTTCGCCAAGCGGTCCGCGTGCTTGTTCTTCTCGCGCGGGATCCACTCGTACGTCACCTGCCCCGCGTCCGGGAACACCCGGGCCGCCTCCGCCGCCAGCGGCTTCATGTCCGGGTGTTTGATCTTCCAGCGGCCGGACATCTGCTCGACGACCAGCTTGGAGTCCATCCGGACGTGGACGGTGGCGGTCGGGTCCAGTTCACGGGCCGCGCGCAGGCCGGCGACCAGGCCCCGGTACTCGGCGACGTTGTTCGTGGCGACGCCGATGTACTCGGCCGCCTCCGCCAGCGTCTCGCCCGTGGCCGCGTCGATGACAACGGAACCGTAGCCAGCTGGCCCCGGGTTGCCCCGGGAACCGCCGTCGGCCTCGACGATGAACTCCCGCACGCCTCAAGCTCCTTGCCGAACCACTTGCCGAACCAGCAGAACAGGACCGGACCACTACCGGTTTACAGACCCGACTCCGACGTGCGCACCAGGATGCGGCGGCAGTTCTCGCAGCGCAGGACGGCGTCGCGGGGGGCGGCCTTCACCTCGTTGACCTCGGTGATGTTCAGCTCCAGGCGGCAGCCCTCGCAGCGGCGCTGGAAGAGACGGGCGGCGCCGACTCCACCCTGCTGCTGGCGCAGCTTGTCGTACAGCTTGAGGAGGTCGTCGGGCACCGAACCCGCGATGACCTCGCGCTCCTTCGTCGCCGTGCCGACCTCGCCGGCGAGGGACTCGTACGCCGCCTCGCGCCGCGCGGTCGCGTCGTCGATCTTCCCCTGGAAGGCGCCGACCCGCTCGGTCAGCTCGGCGACGCGCTCCTGCGCGGACTCACGGCGCTCCATGACCTCCAGGACGATGTCCTCCAGGTCGCCCTGCCGCTTGGCGAGGGAGACGATCTCGCGCTGGAGGTTCTCCAGGTCCTTGGACGAGCTGACGGCACCGGAGTCCAGGCGCTGCTGGTCACGGGTGGCGCGCTGACGCACCTGGTCCACGTCCTGCTCGGCCTTGGTCTGCTCGCGGGCGCAGTCGCTCTCCTCGGTCGTCGCGGCCACCAGCAGGTCGCGCAGCTGGGTGAGGTCCTTGGTCAGCGACTCGATCTCGGCGTGCTCGGGCAGCGACTTGCGCTTGTGCGCGAGCTGCTGGAGGCGTACGTCGAGAGCCTGGACGTCGAGAAGTCGGATCTGGTCGGCGGGCTCGGCGTTCAGTTGGGGGCTCCCAGTGCTTCAGAGGTGGTGGTGGACGCCGCGTGGGCCGTCCAGGGGTCGGTGACCGTGGCGGAGACGTGGACCCGCAGGCCCCATCCGTGCCGGTCGGAGATCTCGTCGAGCTGGGCGGCGGCCAGCTCGCACCAGGGCCACTCGGTGGCCCAGTGCGCCGCGTCGAGCAGCGCGAGGGGGTTGTGGGCGCCAGTTCCAGTGCCATGGGTGGCACTGTGGGCGCGGTCCGCGACGAACTCCGACGCCGGGTGGTGGCGCAGGTCCGCGGTGAGGAAGGCGTCGACACCGGCCGCGCGTACGTCGTCGAAGAGGCTGTCGCCGGAACCGCCGCTGACGGCGACCGTGCGGACGAGGGCCTCGGGGTCGCCGGCGACCCGGATGCCCTGCGCGGTCGCGGGCAGCCGTTCGGCGGCTCGGGCGGCGAACTCGCGGACGGTCAGCGGGTGGTCCAGCTCGCAGACCCGGCCGAGGCCGCGCCGGCCGGCGGGGTCGGTGGGGTCGGGTACGAGGGGTCGTACGACCCGCAGGTCGAGGGCGCCGGCGAGGGCGTCGCTGACTCCCGGGTCGGCGACGTCGGCGTTGGTGTGGGCGACGTGGAGGGCGATGTCGTGCTTGATGAGGGTGTGCACGACCCGGCCCTTGAAGGTGTCCGCCGCGACCGTGCTCGTACCGCGCAGATAGAGCGGGTGGTGGGTGACCAGCAGGCCGGCGCCCAGCTTCACGGCCTCGTCGACGATGTCCTGGACGGGGTCCACGGCGAACAGGACCCGGGAGACCTCCTGATCGGGGTCGCCCGCGACCGTGCCGACCGCGTCCCAGCTCTCGGCCCGCTCGGGGGGCCAGAGGGCGTCGAGGGCGGCGATGATTTCAGACAGACGAGGCACGAGCGCAAGGCTACCTGGCTGTTCCGTACGGCTGAACCGGTGTGCCCGCCCCACCGCCGTCCCCGGCGCCGCCCGCGGTCCCGGTCAGCACACGCGCCACCGTTTCCTCAGGCGAATCGTTACTGGGCCACCCTTATGTGTGAAATGACTGCTGCGCGGTCCCCCGCCTGTGCGTGCGAAAACTAGTTTCGTCGCCGGAGGTGACCGATCGATGACGGCCTGTGCGATCGAAGCGATCGAGCCCATGATCGAACCCATCGAACCCATGGCGGAGGACGGATTCTCCCCCGGGGCGGGGTTGGCGATCACGGCGGACGGTGCCTACGCGGCCCGGCTCGCACGAAACGGCGACTCCTGGTTCCCGGAGCGCTGGACGCTCGACGGGCCCGAGCCGTACGCCGTGCCGCTGCCCGGAAACCAGCCCGAGGAGCCCGGCACGCAGGTGCTGCCGATGGGCGACGGGCGTGTCCTCATCCACCGTCCGATCGCCGGCAGGCACACCTTCGCACTCCTCTATCCGACCGGACCCGGCACCGGCGAACTTCCCCTGGGCGCTGTCGAGTGCCCCGACGCCGACACCCCGCTGCGACTGCTGCCCCCGGCTCCGGGCGGCGACCGCGCGTACGCCCTCGCCCTGGGCCGGCGTTCGACGACGGTGTGGCTGGTGGCGGGCGGCGCCTTCGGGCCCGAGTACGTCACGGAGGTGCCCGGCCGTTGCTCGGGCGGGGTCTGGCTGGACCGCACGGGGCGGCTGCTCGCCCTGGACCGGGAGGTCGCCGGGCGCACCAAGGCGATCGTGGTGGATCTGGAGCGCGACGGTGAGGTGTCGCCGTTGCTCCAGATCTCGGCGGAGAGCAACGACCGGCTGCTGCTCGCGGACGCGGACAGCGGACTGCTGCTGATCGGCTCGGACGCGCCCTCGCCCGGCGGGCAGGAACGATTGGGCTGGGGAGTGCTCGGCAGCACCCTGCCGGTGCGCTTCCCGGAGTGCCTGCGGATCGACGGGTGCACGCTCACGCCGTTCGCGATCCAGCCGGGGCAGGTGCTGACGCCGGAGAGCTGTGGGGTGGCGTTGCGCGTGGACGGTCCGGCGGGGAGTTGGGTGGGGGTGTGGCGGCCCTCGGAGCGACAGGTGCGGCATCTTCCGGCGCCGGAGGGGTGGTTGCCGGGCGCGGGGCTGTGGAGCAGGGACGGGGAGCTCCGACTGCCTTACGTGACCGGGGATGTGCCGTGCGGGGTGGCTCGGGTACGGGCCGAGAGGTCCGAAGGGGCAGCAGGGTCCGCGGCGTGCATGACGTCGACGGAGTCGCAGTCGCCGTCGCCGTTCGGGGCGGGGGCTGCCGTTGGCCCGGAACCGGTCGCTCCCGCGCCCGTCGCGGTGGCCCGACCCGTGCCGCTGCAACAGGCTCCGCTGGGGCGGCTCGTGCCGAAGGCCGGGAAGCCCGGTAACGAAGTGACGAAGCTTGTAACGAACTAGTTCCGGTCGGCGTGTGCGGCTCGTGTCACCCCGAGTCGCACTGGTTAGGATCATCCGGCTGTTAGAAGGATCATGTTGACGGGGTGAACTTTCCGATGAACGACGCAAGCACCATGCAGCCGCTGTCCGCCGATGCCCACGAGGCCACGAGCCACCGCAACGGCTACGGCAGACACCGGGGTCCGGTCTCGGTCCACAACGACGAGACGACCCCGAACGGCCGTCACCGCAAGCCGTCCGAGCAGGCCGAGAACAGGGCCTGACGCGGTACGTCGAACAACTCGCAGCCCCGCCCGGTCGGTTACGGGCGGGGCTGCTTTTCTCCGCTGTGTCAGCGCTGTGTCAGCCGCGCTTGAGGCCGAGCACCTCCGCCGCGGCGAACGTCTCCCCGGCGGGTCGCTCCGCGTAGTGCGGGGTGAGGAGCGCGTCCAGTTCGTCGTAGGTGAAGGTGTCCTGCTTGCTGTCGAACTTGGCGGCCACCCGCGGGCGTTCGACGACGGCGACCATCCCGCCGTGGACGACGAGCAGTTGTCCGTTGACGTGCTCGGCGGCCGGGGAGGCCAGGTAGCCGACGAGCGGGGCGACATGCTCGGGGGCGAGGGGGTCGAGTCCCGCCTCTGGCTGCTCGAAGCCCTGGAAGACGTCCTCGGTCATCCGGGTCCGGGCACGGGGGCAGATGGCGTTCGCCGTCACGCCGTACTTGGCGAGGGCGAGGGCCGTGGAGGTGGTCAGCCCGACGATTCCGCCTTTCGCGGCGGCGTAGTTGGGCTGTCCCGCCGAACCGGCGAGAAACGCCTCCGAGGACGTGTTCACGATCCGCCCGTACACCGGTGCGCCGGTCGCCTTGGACCGCTCCCGCCAGTGCGCGGCGGCGAAGTGGGTCGTGTTGAAGTGTCCCTTGAGGTGGACCCGTATGACCGCGTCCCACTCCCCCTCCGTCATGGAGAAGACCATGCGGTCCCGCAGGATGCCCGCGTTGTTGACGAGGATGTCCAGCTGGCCGAACTCGGCGATCGCCAACTCAACCAGTTCACGCGCCTGTTGGTGGTCGGCGACGTCTCCGGTGTGGGCGGTTGCCGTGCCGCCCGCCGCGCGGATCTCGGCGGCGACCTCCTCGGCGGGGGTGGCGGACGCCTCGCCGGAGCCGTCCCGGCCGGGCTGCCCGTAGTCGTTGACGACGACGGCCGCGCCGAGCCGGGCCAGTTCCAGCGCCTCGGCCCGGCCGAGACCGCGCCCGGCGCCCGTGACGATCGCGGCGAGTCCCTCAAGCGGCAGTGACGGTGACAGTGGTGACATCGGCGTCTCTCAGATCTCGATGCACGTACGCAGCGCGGTTCCCGTGCGCATCTGGTCGATGGCCTCGTTGATGTCCGCGAGCGGTACGCGGTGGGTGATGAGGCCCGCGAGGTCCACGCGTCCGGCGCGCCAGAGGCCGATCGTGCGCTCGTAGGACCGCAGGACGTCGCCGCCGCCGTACATGGACGGCAGGATGCGCTTCTCGTCGAAGAACAGCTCGAACATGTTGAGTTGGAGGTTGTCGTCCATGGCGCCCGCGCCGACGACGACCATCGTGCCGCCGCGCCGGGTGGTGTCGTAGGCGGTGCGAGCGGTGGTTGAGCGGCCGACGACCTCGAAGACGTAGTCGAACCCCTCGCCGCCGGTGACCTGTTGCTTGGCGCCGGCCAGCTCGTCCGGTGAAACCGCCTTCGTGGCACCGAACTTGAGCGCGGACTCCCGGCGCGAGGGCACCGGGTCGACGGCGACGATCTCGGCGGCGCCCTGGAGCCGCGCGCCCTGTATCGCGGAGATGCCGACGCCTCCGCAGCCGATGACGGCGACCGATGAACCGGCTTGTACATCAGCGGTGTTGATGGCGGCGCCGAGTCCGGTGGTCACCCCGCAGCCGATGAGGGCGGCGATGTCGAAGGGCACGTCGTCGGGGATGGGCACGGCGCAGCTGGCGTCGAGGACGACCTCCTCGGCGAAGGTGCCGGTGCCGGCCATGCCGAAGATGTCGCCGCCGGGGCGACGGAAGTTGGGGGTGCCCGCGTTCATGAACCCGGCCAGGCACAGCTCGGTCTGGCCGCGCTTGCACGCGGGACAGGCTCCGCAGGCGGGCAGCCAGCAGACGACGACCCGGTCACCGGCCTTCACATGGCTTACGCCTTCCCCGACTTCGAGGATCTCGCCGGCCCCTTCGTGGCCGGGGACGAAGGGCGCGGGCTGCGGCAGTACGCCGCTCATCGCGGAGAGGTCCGAGTGGCACAGCCCGGTGGCCCGTATGCGGATCCTCACCTTGCCAGGGCCGAAGCCCACGGCCTCGACGTCGTCCAGGACGTCGAGCTTGTCCTGCCCGATCTCGTGCAGTACGGCTGCGCGCATTGGTGCGGCTCCCTTCGGGGACCTACAGCGATGTACAGGTATGTACAGATATGCATGGATACGTGGGTGGGTCAGGCGTGTTCGACGACCGTGTCGGCCAGGACGGGCGCGTCGTCACGGTCGACGGCGGTGACCGACACCTGGACGCGGTCCGGTTCGTGCGTCCACATCCGGATGCGGAGGGTCTCCCCGGGGAACACGACCCCGGCGAAGCGGGTGCGGTAGGCGCGGACCCGGCCGACGTCCCCGCCGAGCACCGTGTCGACGACCGCCTTGAGCGTCATGCCGTACGTGCACAGCCCGTGCAGGATGGGTCGTTCGAACCCGGCGCGGGCGGCGAAGTCGGGGTCGGCGTGCAGCGGGTTCCAGTCGCCGGAGAGCCGGTAGAGCAGCGCCTGGTCCTCCCGGACGGTCCGCTCGACGACCTTGGCGGGCTCGGTGTCGGGCGCCGGGAGCCGGTTCGAAGGTCCCCGGTCGCCTCCCCAGCCGCCCTCTCCCCGTACGAAGATCTGCGCGTCGCTCGTCCACAACGGCCCCTCGGCGTCGGCGACCTCGGTGCGCATGACGAGGATCACCGCGCTGCCCTTGTCGTAGACGGCGGCGATGCTCCCGGTGGCGCGTGCCCTGCCCTCGACCGGGATCGGGCGGTGCACCTCGATGCTCTGGCCGCCGTGCAGGACGTGGGCGAGGTCGACGTCGACGCCGGGCATGGAGAGGCCGCCGATCACGTCCGGGGAGTCGTTGCCGGCGACGGTGGCGAAGCTGGGCAGGACGTGCAGCCGGGATTCGAGGGTGTACCGCAGCTCGCCGGGGTCGGTCGCGGGGACGCCGGCGCCGATACCGAGGTGGTAGAGCTGGACGTCCTTGCGACCCCAGGCGATCTCTGCGGACCGGGGTTCGGCGGCGACGGCCTTGGCGGCGTCAATGGGCATGTGACTCCTGATCAACTGTCGGAACGGACATCTCACAGGGCGGACATCTCGCAGGACGGGCCGTTCGCAGGACGCACCGTTCGCGGAACCGAGACCTCGGCACGACCGTCCGCACCGTCGGCCGCACCGAGGTCGATACGGGCCGATCTAGAACGCGTTCCAGTCCGGCGCCCCCTGTTGTATAGCCGAGCGGTCCTGACTTGTGAAGACTCCTGACGATGCGTCAGCTGTGCGGTCCGAGGGCCGGGTGACACACCGGGCGGGACATTCGTCCTGCCCGAGTCCGTACATCGGCGGCTGCCCGGCGTGCCCCTCCCTTCGCACGCCGGCGTCCATGTTCCGCATGCGAGAGGCCGCCTGCCAGGCGGGCGAGAGGCGGGCCGAGCGGGCACGCCGGCGGGCGGACATGGCACGGTTCAAGGCTGCCCGCCGCGCCACGCGGAAGTCGGGCGCCCGGATGCCGGAGCCGGAGAACCCGGGCCCGCCGAGGAGGGGTTTCGGCCCTGCCGCCCTGACTGCCGGGGGGAACGGGCTCCTTCTCCGACCCCCTCCAGGGCCGGACCGCCTTCTTCCTCCTCTCCTTCCTCTTCCTCCTCTTCCTCCTCTTCCCAGGTCAACGCCCACATCCGCCCTACCCTTACCCCGTGAACGAGATGCCCCGGGATCACCGTCCCGCGAAGTCCATCAGGGTCCTCCTCGCCGAGGACCAGCGGATGATGCGAGGCGCTCTCGCCCTGCTGCTCGGGATGGAGCCGGACATCACAGTCGTCGCCCAGGTCGCGGCCGGCGACGCGATCGTCGACGCGGCGCTGCTGCACCGCCCGGACGTGGCACTCCTCGATATCGAGCTGCCCGGCATCAGCGGCCTGGACGCCGCCGCGCAACTCCACGACGAGACGCCGGACTGCCGGGTGCTGATCCTGACCACCATCGGCCGCCCCGGCTATCTGCACCGGGCCATGGAGGCGGGGGCCGCCGGTTTCCTCGTCAAGGACGGACCCGTGGAGGAGTTGGCGGCGGCGATCCGCCGGGTACTGACCGGGGAGACGGTCATCGACCCGGCCCTTGCCGCGGCTTCGCTGAGCGCCGGGCCCAATCCGCTCACAGCCCGCGAGTGCGAGGTTCTCCAGGCGTCGGCGGACGGGGTGACGGTCGCCGATGTCGCCGACAGGCTTCACCTCTCCGAGTCGACAGTCCGCAACCATCTCTCGGCGGCCATCGGGAAGACCGGGACCCGCAACCGGATGGAGGCGGTCCGGGAGGCTCGGCAGCAGGGGTGGCTCTAGGCGGCGTCACCGGGCTGCGGACCGCAGCGGCCGACAGTGCGGTTTCTGCCCCCGCCGCCCCTACCCGCCCCACCCTCGGGGCTCCGCCCCCTACCCCCCGTTCGCGTTGAACGCGTTCACTCCCGGACGCCGGACGGGCTGGAGATGCGGGCCGGTCCTCCGACGTTCGGATGTGCGGGGAGTCCATGAGCGCCCGAAACCTTGCCCCGATCCCAGAACATTTTCCGCACCCGAGCAGGACCGCAGCCGTGACGGCAGATCAGATTCCCATGAGCAGGTCAAGGATTAGTTAGTACGCCGAAACATCGGAATAGTTGCCCAGGCACACAGGTTCATCTCCCACGTACCCCGCCCGGACCCGCCTGGAGGCCCCACCCCATGACGCACACGACGACCGACCGGCCCGCCGGTGGAACCGGCAGAACGGGCGGGGCCATCGTCCCGGTGCTCGCCTTCGCGGGCATCGTTGTCGCGGTCATGCAGACCCTGCTCGTCCCCGTCATCCAGGACCTCCCCCAGCTGCTGAGCACCTCGCCCAGCAACGCCACCTGGGTGCTGACCTCGACGCTCCTCTCCGGAGCCGTGGCCACACCGATCATGGGGCGGCTCGGTGACCTGTACGGCAAGCGGCGCATGCTGATCACCAGCCTCTCCGTGATGGTGGTCGGCGCCCTCGTCAGCGCGCTCACCAGCGACCTGCTGACCATGATCGCGGGACGCGCGCTCCAGGGCTTCGCCATGGGCGCCATCCCGCTCGGCATCGGTCTGATGCGCGACATGCTGCCCCGCGAGAAGCTCCCCTCGGCGATGGCCCTGATGAGCTCCTCCATCGGCGTCGGCGGCGGCCTCGCCCTCCCCCTCGCCGCACTGATCGCCCAGCACTCCGACTGGCACGCCCTCTTCTACGGCGCGGCCGGCCTCGGTGCCCTCGCCATCGTCCTCACGCTGCTCGTCGTACCCGAGTCCCGGATGCGCGCCGAGGGCACCTTCGACGTGCTCGGCGCCATCGGCCTCTCCGCCGGGCTCGTCCTCTTCCTCCTCCCGATCACCAAGGGCAGCGACTGGGGCTGGACCTCCCCCACCACGCTCGGCCTCTTCGGCGCGTCCGCCGTCGTACTGCTTCTGTGGGGCGTGCTGGAGCTGCGTCTGAAGGCCCCGCTGGTGGACCTGCGGACCACCGCCCGGCCCGCCGTCCTCTTCACCAACCTCGCCTCGATCATGGTCGGCGTCTCCTTCTACGTCGTCTCGCTCGTCCTGCCCCAGCTCCTCCAGCTGCCCACCTCCACCGGCTACGGCCTCGGCCAGTCCATGGTCATGGCGGGCCTGATCGTGGCGCCGCTCGGCCTGACGATGATGTTCACGGCCCCCGTCTACGCCCGTCTCTCCGCCAAGTACGGGCCCAAGGTCACCCTGATCCTCGGCATGCTGATCATCGCGATCGGCTACGGCGCCGGCCTCGGCCTGATGAGCGCCGCCTGGCAGTCCCTGGTCATCGCGGTCGTCCTGGGCGCGGGCATCGGGCTCGCCTACTCCTCGCTCCCCGCCCTGATCGTCGGCGCGGTCCCGGCCTCCGAGACCGGCGCGGCCAACGGCCTGAACACCCTTATGCGCTCCATCGGTACGTCCGTGTCCAGCGCCGTCATCGGCATGGTGCTCGCCAACACCGCGAACCATGTGGACGGCGTCGCGATCCCCACGATGCACGGGTTCCGCGTCTCCTTCCTGATCGCCACGGGTGCGGTGGCGGTCGGGCTGCTGCTGGCCCTGTTCCTGCCGGGGCGGCGGCCGGCGGGCAAGCCGCAGCTGCTGGCGAGCAGTGAGCAGGACGCCGCGCTCGGCTCCGGGTTCCGTGGGCGGGTCCTGGGTGCCGATGGCAGCCCGGTCGCCCGTGCGAAGGTCACGTTGATCGACCAGCGTGGTCGCCAGGCCGGTGCCACCTTGTCGGGAGAGGACGGCAGCTATGCGCTCGCCGTCCCCTCGCAGGGTGCGTACGTCCTGGCCGCGCGGGCCTTTGGCCATGGGCCGCTCGCGTCGTCCGCGACCCATGCGGGTGAGGCAGGGACGGTCGATCTCGACCTGTCCCTGCCCGGGGAGACCGTCAGCGCGTAGGCGCTGCGCTCGCCGGGTGCGGGGGTGCGTTTTTGACCGCGGGCCCGCTGTGGCTTGTCGCGCAGATCCCCGCGCCCCTATAGGAGCACCCCCCGTCGTCAACATGTCCCCGGTTGTACGGCAGCATGGGGCGCCCGCACGCCCGTACGATCGAGAGGAACCCCATGACGACGGCAGTGCCCAAGGCCGAGATTCTGGCCGCTTTCGAGGCTGCCAAGGGGTTCATGCCCGCCGGTGAGGGGCTCGCACTGTACGAGGCCGCTGTCGGGGCGGGGGCGCTCGGGCTGCCGTTGCTGGAGGTCGGGACGTACTGCGGGCGTTCCACGATCCTGCTCGCCGACGCGGCCCGCGCGGCCGGGGTCACCGCGGTCACCGTCGATCACCACCGGGGCAGCGAGGAGCAGCAGCCGGGGTGGGACTACCACGACCCGGAGACCGTCGACCCGGAACTCGGCGTCATGGACACCCTTCCGCTCTTCCGGCGCACCCTGAACACCGCCGGGCTGGAGGACCACGTGATCGCGGTCGTCGGGCGTTCGCCGCAGGTGGCGCGGGTCTGGAACTCGCCCCTCGGCCTGGTCTTCATCGACGGTGGGCACACCGACGAGCACGCCACGGCCGACTACGAGGGCTGGGCCCCGCACGTCGCCGAGGGCGGCCTGCTCCTCATCCACGACGTGTACCCGGACCCCGAGGACGAGTTCACCGGCCAGGCGCCCTACCGCGTGTACCTCCGCGCCCTCGCCTCCGGCGCCTTCACCGAGGTCTCGGCGACCGACTCGCTGCGCGTCCTGCGGCGAACGGGAGCCGGGATCTGAGGCCCCGGTTAGAGTCGCTGTCGTGTCCTACGCAGGCCCCGGCTTCGAGCCGCCCCAGCCCCCTCGTCACTCTGTGCGCCGTCCGCTGGCCGTCGCCCTCGCCGTGCTGGTGCTGGGCGGGACAGGCGGGTGGTTCGTCTGGGGAGCCGTCGCCGACGACGGCGACAGGGACGGCGAGAGCCTGGCCGGGTCCGGCGGCGTCTATCCGTCCCTGTCGCCGATCGGACCGCCCGACTTCGCCGCCGACCCCAGCCGACCGGCGACTCCCCTGGCGGGCAAGGTCGTCGTCGTCGACCCCGGCCACAACCCCGGCAACTTCAAGCACCCCGCCGAGATCGCCCGCAAGGTGAACATCGGTACGAACTCGAAGGAGTGCGACACCACCGGTACCGCCACCAACAGCGGTTATACGGAGGCCGAGTTCACCCTCGATGTCGCGCGGCGGCTGCGCACGGTCCTCGAACGGGAGGGGGCCACCGTGAAGTTCACGCAGGACGGCGACCGGTCCGACCACGTCTTCGGGCCCTGTGTGGACGAACGCGCCCGGATCGGGAACTCCGCGCACGCCGACGCCGTCGTCTCCATCCATGCCGACGGGAGCGCGCAGGGCAACCGCGGGTTCCATGTGATCCTGCCGGGCGCGGTGCGCGAAGGGGCCGCGGACACCCGGCCGATCGTCGCCTCCTCCCGGCTGCTCGGCGAGCGCGTCAAGGCCGGGTTCGTCCGTGAGACGGGCTCCGCGCCCTCCAACTACATCGGTGGCGGTACCGGTCTGGACACCCGCACGGACCTCGGCGGTCTCAATCTGTCAACGGTTCCGAAGGTGTTCATCGAGTGCGGCAACATGCGCGACAGCAAGGACGCTGCCCTGCTGACCAGCGGAACCTGGCGGCAGGAGGCCGCCCAGGGGATCTCTGAAGGAATCGTGAGTTTCCTGCGCGGGTCGTGATCAACGTGTGCATCCCGGCGGACAGTCCACGCGGGCGGACGATAATGTCGTGCCCCTACGCACGATCGATCGACGGCCGACCGCAACACACATGGCCGACCGGCCGAATGACGACGACGAGACGACCTACGAAGGACCTGAGGACCTGAAGTGAATATCCGCTCCCTCACTCGAGGCGACGGCGTGGTGATCGGAGCAGCGGTGTTGCTGTTCATCGCGTCGTTCCTCGACATCTACTCCGTCGACGGCGCCACGGGCGTCGACATGCCGAGCGCCTGGGCCAGCGGACCGCTCCTGCTGAGCGTGGTCCTCGCGGGCATCATCGGTGCCGCGCTCGTCGTGGTGTCGCACGGTCTGCCGCAGGTGCCCAAGGTCGCGGGCATCGAGCTCGGCCAGTTCGGTGTCGCCTTCACCGTCTTCGCCGCGTGGAGTGCGCTGGGCAACGTGTTCGACCCGGCGGGCGGTATCGACAACGTCGGCAGCAACGCCGGTTCGGGCCCGGACGCCGGCACCGGCCTGATCCTCTCCCTCATCGCCACGGTGGTCATGGCCGCCGCGGCTGTCGCCACCCCGCTGGTCCCGGCCCTGAAGGGCGCACTGGTCGGCGCCCCCAAGCCGCCCGCCCCGCAGCCCTACGGCGGCCAGCCCTACCCCGGCGGTCAGCCCCAGGGCAGCTACGGCTACCCGGGTGCCGACGCTCAGCAGCAGCCGTACGGCGGCCAGCCGCAGACCGGTCAGCCCTTCGGCGCCGGTGCCGGTGCCGGTGCCGGTGCCGGTGGGGCCCAGCCCCAGCAGCAGGCACAGCCGCCGGCCCCGGACTTCTCCCCGTTCTGGTTCGCCGTGCCGGTGCCGCGTCCGCTGTTCGCGGAGGACGGTTCCCCGACGCCGATCGCCGAACTGGCCCCCGGTACCTGGTACCTGGCCGTCGAGCAGCGCGGCCAGGGCCTCATCGCCCAGACGCAGGACGGCCGTCGGGGTGTCCTCCAGGACACCTCCGGCATCCAGCGCGGATAACACCGTCTGCGGGATACGCGAGCTGCGGCCCCTCGCCCTTCCGGGCGAGGGGCCGTTGTCGTACAGTCGCGGCCGGCGCTCTACGTCTGACGGATCGTCAGGAGGCAGGCATGCGGCTCGGTCTCACGCTCGGCTACTGGGGTCGCGGCCCCTCCCCGGACCACGTACCGCTCGCCCAGGAGGCCGAGCGGCTCGGCTACCACTCGGTGTGGACGGCCGAGTCCTGGGGCTCGGACGCGTTCACCCCGCTGACCTGGATCGCGGCGCGGACGTCAAGGATCAAGCTGGGTACGGCGGTTGCCCAGATGGCGGCCCGCTCGCCGACGACCACCGCGATGCACGCCCTCACCCTCGACCATCTCTCCGGCGGACGTGTCCTCCTCGGGCTCGGCCTCTCCGGCCCGCAGGTCGTCGAGGGCTGGTACGGCCGCCCGTTCCCCGGATCGCCGCTCACCGCGACCCGGGAGTACGTGGATGTCGTACGCCAGGTCCTCAGACGCGAGGCCCCGGTCGAGCTGACCGGGCGCTTCCACTCCCTGCCGTACGACGGCCCGGACGGCACCGGCATCGGCAAGCCGCTGAAGTCGATCACCCATCCCCTGCGCGCCGAACTCCCCGTCCTGCTCGGTGCGGAGGGGCCGAAGAACATCGCCCAGACGGCCCGGATCGCCGACGGCTGGCTGCCCCTGTACTGGTCCCCGCTGCGGGCCGAGCTGTACGAGGAGCCGCTGAGCGGCGCTCCGGAAGGATTTGTCGTCGCGCCGATGGCGCAGGCCCGCGTCTGCGCCGACATCTCGGAAGGGCTGCTGCCCGTCAAGACGATGCTCGGCTTCTACATCGGCGGGATGGGGCACGCGGCCCGTAACTTCCACGCCGATCTGATGGCACGCATGGGGTACGAGGAGGAGGCCCGGCGGATCCAGGAACTCTTCCTGGCCGGGCGGCGCGAGGAGGCCGTGCTCGCCGTGCCGGACGCCTTCGCCGACGAGATCTCCCTGGTCGGGCCGCGTGAACGCATCGCGGAACGGCTGGAGTTGTGGCGCAAGGGCCCGGTGACCGATTTGCTCGTCCTCGCCCCCGATCCGCACACCCTGCGGGTACTCGCCGAACTCAACTCCTGACGGCAAGAACGACGGCGATTGGTTTCGTCCGGGGATTCGGGGCAATCCGAAGGACATGTCCCCTGCATATCGCCGCGGTAGCAACAAGGCCGGGTCGGTCATCGCGATCGTCGCCGACATCATGGCCTTCATTCTGGGCCTCTGGATCCTGATGTACCTGCTGGACGCGAACCGCGCGAACGACTTCGTGCAGTTCGTCCATGACGCGGCCACCTGGCTGGCGGGCTGGTCGCACGACCTGTTCACGTTCGACGAGCAGTGGGCGCGGGTCGTCGCCGGGTACGGACTGGCCGCCGTCGTCTACCTGTTCGTGGGCCACGCGATCGCCAGCCGCGTCAACCGTCACTGAGCACCGGCCGACGACCGGACCCCGACTACTGGCAGCAGTCGGGGTCCAGTCCCGTCGGCAGCAGTTCGCCGCTGAACACCGCGCAGGTCGCCTCGTGGCCGCCGAGGGCGGCGACCGCGAGGAGCAGTGAACCCGCCGTCCACGTGGTGAGTTCGCGCGGCCAGACCGCCTTCGCGTCGAACACGTACCCCGTCCAGTAGAGGCCGCTGTCCGCGTCGCGCAGATGCTGGATGGACTGGAGGATCTCCAGGGCCCGGTCGGACTCGCCCACTACCCAGAGCGCCAGGGCGAGTTCGGCCGACTCGCCGCCGGTCACCCACGGGTTGGGCACCACGCAGCGCACCCCGAGACCGGGGACGACGAAGCGCTCCCAGCCCTCCTCGATACGGGACTTGGCTTCCGCGCCCGTCAACGCGCCGCCCAGGACCGGGTAGTACCAGTCCATCGAGTAGCGGCCCTTGTCGAGGAACCGCTCGGGGTGCCGGCGGATCGCGTGGCGCAGCGCGCCCACTGCCAACTCCCAGTCGGGCTGCGGCTCTTCGCGTTCCTCGGCGATGGCGAGCGCACAGCGCAGCGCGTGGTGGACGGACGAACTGCCCGTCAGCAGACCGTCCTTGACCTCCGTGCCGTCGTCCTCGCGCTTCCACCCGATCTCGCCGCCGGGCTGCTGCAGCTGGAGGACGAACTCGACGGCCGCGAAGACGGTCGGCCACATCCGGTCCAGGAAGGTGTCGTCGCCGGTGGCGAGGTAGTGGTGCCAGACGCCGACGGCTATGTAGGCGACGAAGTTGGTCTCCCGGCCCCGGTCGGTGACGGCGTCCGCGTCCCCGTCGGCGTACGCGGCGTACCAGGAGCCGTCCTGGAGCTGCTGGGCGGCCAGCCACAGGTACGCCCGCTCGGCGGCCTCGTGCTCGCCCGCCGCGTCCAGGGCCATCGCGGCCTCGGTGTGGTCCCACGGGTCGAGATGGTGTCCCCGGAACCACGGAATGGCCCCGTCCTCCCGCTGTTCCGCGAGGATCCCGCGGACGGTGACGGCGGCCTCCTCGGCGGTGAGGACCCCGGGCAGGACGAGGTGTTCTGTCCGGGGGGTCGTCACTTGGTGCCCGCCCCGGTGGCGTCAGTGGTGGCGTCGGCGGCGGTCGCGGCGGCTTCCGCTTCCGTCCCGGCGAGCGCGGGGAGGTGCGGCTTGGTCGCGTAGGCCACGAAGCTCTTTCCGATCAGCGGGTTCAGCGCCTGCTCCGCGACCCTGGTGACCAGCGGCTTCTTCATGATGTCCCAGACCAGCAGCTTGTGGTAGGCGCGCACCGGCAGCACCTTGTCGTTGTCCACGCCGAACGCGCACTTCAGCCACCAGTACGGGGAGTGCAGGGCGTGGGCGTGGTGGGTGCCGTAGGGCTTCAGTCCCGCCTCCCTGATCTTCGCGAGCAGCTCGTCCGCCTTGTAGATGCGGATGTGACCGCCCTCGACCTCGTGATAGGCGTCGGAGAGGGACCAGCAGACCTTCTCGGGCCCGTAGCGCGGCACGGTGATCGCGATCCGGCCGCCGGGCTTCAACACCCGCACCATCTCCGCGAGTACGCCCTTGTCGTCCGGGATGTGCTCCATGACCTCGGAGATGATCACGACGTCGAAGGACTCGTCGGGGAACGGCAGCGCCAGGGCGTTGCCCTCCATGGCCGTCGCGGTGGCCCCGGCGGGTGCCTCGCCCGCCTCCTTCATCGCGGCGAACCACTTGGCGACCTCGCGGATCTCCTCACCGTTCTGGTCCAGCGCGACGACCTGGGCGCCGCGCCGGTAGCACTCGAACGCGTGCCGGCCGGCTCCGCAGCCGAGGTCCAGGACGCGGTCGCCCGGGGCGAGCGGGAACCGGGTGAAGTCGACGGTCAGCACGAAGTCCTGCTTTCGCGGTCGGGGGTCACGTTGGGGGTGTGCGTCGGCACAGACCTGGGTGCGGGCGCGGAGCGGCCGGGCGGCCTGGACGCGGAGCGGGCGATCGCCTCGCGGTAGTGGGCCGCCGTGCCCTCCGCGGCTCGGGCCCAGGTGAAGCGGGTCAGTACGCGCTCGCGGCCGGCCCGGCCCAGGCGCGCCCTCAGTTCCGGGTCGGCGAGGAGGGTGGCCAGGGCGGTGGCCAGGGCTCCCGGGTCGCCCGGTGGGACCGCCAGGCAGGTTTCGCCGTCGGGGCCTGCCACCTCCGGGATCGCACCGCCGGTGGTGGCGACCAGGGGCGTACCGGTGGCCATCGCCTCCGCCGCCGGGAGGGAGAAGCCCTCGTACAGGGACGGTACGCAGGCGATCTCCGCCGAGCGCACCAGGTCGACGAGCTCCGCGTCCGAGATGCCCTTCACGAACTCGACGGCGCCTTCGAGGCCGTACCGCTCGATGGCCTGGGCGACGGGCCCGTCCTCGGCACGCCTGCCGACGACCACGAGGTGGGCGGCGGGGTGTTCCGTACGGACCTTCGCCAGCGCCTCGACGAGGAACACCAGCCCCTTGAGGGGGACGTCCGCGCTGGACGTGGTGACGATGCGGCCCGGCACCTGACGCACCGCCGGGTCGGGTGAGAAGAGGTCGGTGTCCGCGCCGATGTGCACGACGTGGATGCGGTCGTCGCGTACGCCGAGATGGTCGACGATCTCCTGGCGCGACGTACCCGAGACGGTGAGCACCGACGGCAGGCGGCGCGCGACGCGCTTCTGCATGCGCGTGAAGCCGTACCAGCGGCGTACGGACATCCGGCGGCGCATGCCCTCGGCCGCGTCCAGCTCCAACTGCCGGTCCACGGTGATGGGGTGGTGGATGGTGGTGACGAGCGGGGCGCCGATGTCGCCCAACAGTCCGTAACCGAGCGTCTGGTTGTCGTGCACGACGTCGAACTCACCGCTTCTGGCACGCAGTTGGCGGCGGGCGCGGAGGGAGAAGGTGAGCGGTTCGGGGAAGCCCCCGGTCCACATGGTGGCGACTTCGAGCGCGTCGATCCAGTCGCGGTACTCGTCACGCCCCGGAGTGCGGAAGGGGTCCGGGTGGCGGTACAGGTCGAGGCTGGGAAGCTCGGTGAGGACGGGGTCGGGGCCGGAACCGGCTTCGGACCTGGCGCGGCCGTCGAGCACATCCAGCACGGGGTACGGCTGGGAGCCGATGACCTCGACGCGGTGACCGAGCCGGGCGAGTTCACGCGACAGATGGCGTACGTAGACGCCCTGGCCGCCGCAGAACGGGTTCCCCTTGTAGGTCAGAAGTGCGATGTTGAGCGGTCGCTCGCCGTCCGCTGCAGGATCCCCCGGAGGGCCTGCCTCGCTGGCCTCGGCCGTCACTTCTGGCCCCCTTCTCCCCACGGTTTCCCGCGAGACTACGACGGGACGCTAATCTAGAACAAGTTTCAGACTTGATCGTTCAGGAGGCTCCGAATCTACCGGCAGGCACCTCGGCTGTGAGCGGTGGATCAGGTGATTCGCGCCACGACGGCCGCACGACACTGCCGTGCCATGCTGACTGTTTGCTGACATATGACTGCCAGGTCGCCGCCCGATCGACGCCCGATCGTCACGCGATCACCGACTGTCACGGAACGGGACCCATGCCTGCCGACGCGAAGGTGGAAGCACATACGGCGCGACCGAGTTCGCCGACCGGCAAGACGTCCGGCTCGACGTCGGGTCCGTCCAGTTCGGCGTCGGGTCCGTCCGGCTCGACGTCGGGCCCGTCCGGCTCGACGTCAGGCCCGTCCGGCTCGACGTCGGGCCCGTCCGGCTCGGCGTCGGCCGCGTTGCCGCCGTCCGCTCCGCTCACCGAGCGGCAGGAGGCCCGGCGGCGCCGGATCCTGCACGCGAGCGCGCATTTGGCGAGCCGGGGCGGTTTCGACGCGGTGCAGATGCGGGAGGTCGCGGAGTCCTCGCAGGTCGCGCTCGGCACGCTCTACCGGTACTTCCCGTCCAAGATCCATCTGCTGGTCGCCACCATGCAGGACCAGTTGGAGCACATGCACGGCACGCTGCGGAAGAAGCCGCCGACGGGTGAGACGGCCGCCGAGCGGGTGGCGGAGACCCTGATGCGCGCCTTCCGCGCCCTTCAGCGTGAGCCGCATCTGGCGGACGCGATGGTGCGGGCGCTGACGTTCGCGGACCGCAGTGTTTCGCCGGAGGTCGACCAGGTGTCCCGTCAGACGACGGCGATCATCCTGGACTCGATGGGGCTGGGCGAGCCGGGTCAGGAGCACCCGACGCCCGAGCAGCTCTCGGCGGTGCGCGTCATCGAGCACACGTGGCACTCGGCGTTGATCACCTGGCTGTCGGGTCGTGCCTCGATCGCGCAGGTGAAGATCGACATCGAGACGGTGTGCCGGTTGATCGACCTGACGGACCCCTCCGGGGAGAGGCGCTCCGCGGGCTGACCGGCTTGGGGGCGAGGGTTTTCGCCCCCCGCCGCCCCTACCCGCCCCATCCCGCACCCGGGGGCTGCACCCCCAGACCCCCGTTACGGCCCTGAACGGGCCTCGTCCTCAAACGCCGGACGGGCTGAAAGCGCGGGCCGACGCTGAACAGACACCGCGAACAGCCAGCCGGGCGGGAACCCAGCCCCGGACCGAACCGAACCGACCTCACCCCCAAACGCCGAACGAACGGAAGGTGCCGCCCGGCACTGAACAAACACGGCGAACGGGCGGGCGGGTGGGTGGGAAACAAAGCCCGGACCGCACCAACCCCCCACCCCTCCAACCCCGGACGAGCTGAACGACCCGCCCCACCCCTCTCAGTCCTCCGGCGGAAACACCGGCTCCCTTCCCCCCAGCAGCGTGATCATGATCGCCTCCACCGGACAGCTCTCCGCCGCCGCCAGCACCTTCTCGTTCGCGTCCGTGTCCGGTTCGACCGGGTGGGACTGCATCCCGGTGTCGAGGCGGAACCCGTCCGGGGCCCGGTGGACGCACTGGGCCGAGCCGATGCACAGTGAGCGGTCGACCTCCACGTGCCAGCGGTCGCCCATGGCTCCTACCCCTCCCAGCCGGCCGGGAGATGGATCATCTTGTGCTCCAGGTACTCGCCGTACCCCTCGGGCCCGAACTCCCGGCCCAGCCCCGAGTTCTTGTAGCCGCCGAACGGGCCGAGCATGTCGAGGCTGAAGGTGTTCACCGAGTACGTGCCGGTACGGACCTGGCGCGCGATGTCGATGCCGTGCGCGACGTCGGCCGTCCACACGCTGCCGGAGAGCCCGTAGTCGGAGTCGTTCGCGATCTTCACCGCCTCGGACTCGTCGCCGTACGGGATCAGGCAGATGACCGGGCCGAAGATCTCCTCGCGGGCGATGCGCATCGAGTTGTCGACGCCGCCGAAGAGGGTCGGTTCGACGTACCAGCCGCGGTCGAGGCCGGCCGGGCGTCCGCCGCCGGTGAGGATCTTCGCGCCCTCCTCCTGGCCGATACGGATGTAGTCGAGGCTGCGCTGCTGCTGCCGCTTCGCGACCAGCGGGCCGACCTGGGTCGCCGGGTCGAGCGGGTCGCCGACCACCAGCGCGCTCGCGGCCTGGGTGAAGGCGTCCGCGAACTCGTCGTAGCGGGAGCGCGGGAGGAGGATGCGGGTCTGGGCCACGCACGCCTGCCCGTTGTTCATCCACGCGGCGGAGACGATGCCGGGCACGGCGGTGTCGAGGTCGGCGTCAGGGAGGATGACAGCCGCCGACTTGCCGCCCAACTCCAGTGTCACGCGGGTGAGTTGACGAGCGGCGACCTCCATCACGCGCTTGCCCGCGGCGACCGAGCCGGTGAAGGAGACCTTGTCGACGCCGGGATGCCCGACGAGGTACTCGCTGACCTCGCGGTCGGCCGGGAGGATGGAGAGAACGCCGGGCGGCAGTCCGGCCTCCTTGGTGATCTCCCCGAGGATGTACGCGTCGAGGGGCGACTCGGGCGACGGCTTCAGGACCGCCGTGCAGCCGGTGAGCAGCGCGGGCGCGAGCTTGGCCGCCGCGACGAACTGCGGGACGTTCCACGGGGCCACGGCGGCGACGACGCCCACCGGTTCGCGCCGGACGAGGATGCGGCCGAGGACTCCGTCGCGTGTCTCCTCGTACGTGAAGTCGCGGGCGACGGTGATCGCCGCGTCCCACACCATCATCGCGCCGAGGGCCTGGGCGAGGACGCTCCAGGAGTACGGGGAGCCGTTCTCGGAGGAGATGACGCGGCCGATCTCCTCGTACCGTGCGGCGATCCCGTCCTTGATGCGGGTGACGACGGCGATCCGCTCGTCGAGGGTCATCCGCGGCCAGGGCCCCTCGTCGAAGGCGGTGCGCGCGGTGGCGACGGCCCGGTCGACGTCGGCCGTCGAGGCGTGCGGCACGCGGCCGAAGACCTCTTCGGTGTGCGGGGAGATGACCTCGATGACGTCCTTGCCGAGGGGGTCGGTCAACTCCCCGCCGATGAACAGCTGTCCGTGTTCCACGAGCTCGGTCATGGCCGACTGCCTCTCGCCGACTGCCTCTCCGGGTACCGTCTCTGACGGATCGTCAGATAGATACGGAGACAGTTACCAGTTCCCCTCCGAGGAGTCCACAGCTCGCGCACCACTACGGGGTAAGTGACTCGGGCTCCCATTGAAACCGGTTCTAGTTATAGTTGCGGCAACCGGCCACGGGGGAGCCCATGACACAGGTGTCGACGCAGGTGACCGATCACGGCGGGGGCGTACGGTCCCTCCGGGTCCCCATTCCGAACAATCCCCTCGGATACACGCTGGTGTACGTCGTCGACACCGACAGCGGACCGGTGCTCGTCGACACGGGCTGGGACGACCCGCTGTCCTGGGACGCGCTCACCGAGGGCCTGCTGGCGTGCGGCACGTCGGCGGGCGAGATCCACGGCATGGTGATCACCCACCACCACCCGGACCACCACGGCCTCTCCGGCCAGGTCCGCGAGGCGTCCGGGGCATGGATCGCGATGCACGAGGCCGACATCTCCCTCGTACGGCGGACCCGTGACAACCGTGCCGGGCGCTGGTACGCGTACATGACCGCGAAGCTGGCGGCGGCCGGAGCGCCCGACGACCATGTGGCGGCCCTGACCAGGACCCCCGCCGGTATGCTGCCCAGCTTCTCGCCCGCGCTTCCCGACCGCGAGATCGTCCCCGGCGAACTCCTCGACCTCCCCGGCCGCCGCCTGCGCGCGATCTGGACGCCGGGCCACACCCCGGGCCACGTCTGCCTCCACCTGGAGGAGGCCCACCCGGCCCAACTCCCCGGCAACGGCCGCCTGTTCTCCGGCGACCACCTCCTGCCCGGGATCACCCCGCACATCGGCCTGTACGAGGACCCGGACGACACGACGGTCACCGACCCCCTAGGTGACTACCTGGACTCCCTGGAGCGCATCGGCCGCCTGGCCCCGGCGGAGGTGCTCCCGGCCCACCGCCAGGCATTCCCCGACGCGACCGTCCGCGTCCAGGAACTCCTCGACCACCACGACGAACGCCTCGCCGGCCTCCGCGCCCTCCTCGCCACTCCCCTCACGCCCTGGCAACTGGCGGAACGCATGGAGTGGAACCGCCCCTGGTCCGAAATCCCCCCGGGATCACGGAACATCGCGGTCTCGGAGGCCGAGGCCCACGTACGCCGACTGGTCAAACTGGGCCAGGCGGAGGCGGTGACCGGGAGCGAGCCGGTGACGTACGTGGCGGTGTGACGTGCCCGCGTCCACAGGCGCCTCTCGGCCGCTCGCGACCGGCCGGTACAGTGGGCGGGTCGTATCACACCCGTACTGGGGAAAGCCGGTGCAATTCCGGCGCTGACCCGCAACCGTGAGCGGCCCTGGCATCCGCCGGGGGCTGTGAGCCGGATTGCCCGGTGCGGATCGTGACCGGCTCGTGTCACCGGCGGTCCGCCGGTGTACGGCACCGTCGAGGCATACGGAGCCGAGCCGCCCGGGGGTGTCCCGTGCTGCCCGGCTCCCCGCAGGGAGAGGCACCCGCCGATCATGAATGTCCGCCGCAGCGCCACGGCTCTGGCCGTCATAGCCGTCGTCGCCACGACCGGCGGTGGTCAGGCGTCCGCCGCCTCGCCGTCCCCCGCGGCGGCCCTGCCCGCCGCGCTGTACGGCACCGGTGATCCCACCTACGACGGCGTCTGGCGCCAGTCCCTCGCCCTGCTCGCCCAGGACACCGTGGGGGTGAAGCCCGCCGCCGCGGCCGTGGACTGGCTGGCCGGGCAGCAGTGCGCCGACGGTGCCTTCGCGCCCTTCAGAAGCGATGCCGGCTCGCCGTGCGATGCCAAGATCCTCGTCGACACCAACAGCACCGGCGCCGCCGTCCAGGCGCTCGCCGCGCTGGGCGGCCAGGACGCGGTGGTCGGCAAGGCCGTGACCTGGCTGAAGTCCGTGCAGAACACGGACGGCGGCTGGGGGTACACGGCCGGCGGCGCCAGCGACGCGAACTCCACCTCCGTCGTCGTCGGCGCCCTCGCCGCCGCCGGTGAGAAGCCCGGCGAGGTCGCCAAGGGCGGCAGGTCCCCGTACGACCTGCTGCTGAAGCTTGCTCTGCCCTGCGGCGGGAGCGGCGGGGGCGGCTTCGCCTACCAGCCGGACAAGAAGGGGAAGCTCGCCGTCAACGACGACGCGACGGCGGCTGCCGTGGTCGGCCTGCTGGGGAAGGGGCTCGCCGGGGAGAACGTGAAGCCGAGTGGTACGGCCGCTCCGACCTGCGAAGCATCGAAGGATCCCGGGTCGAACGATCCCGGGCGGGCCGCGCGCAACGGGGCCGCGTATCTCGTACAGGCGCTGGCCAAGGACGGGCACCTGACGTCGGCGCTGGCCGGGGCCGAGGACCAGCCCGACCACGGGAACACCGCCGACGCGGTCCTCGCCCTCGCGACCGCCGGTCAGGGTCAGCGGGCCGCCGGCGCGCTGCGCTGGCTGGAGGCCAACTCGGGGCCGTGGGCGAAGGAGGCGGGACCGGCCGCGTACGCGCAGCTGATCCTCGCCGCGAACGCCGAGTCCGCCGACCCGCGCGACTTCGGCGGCCAGGACCTGGTGGCGCTCCTCAACGCGACCGGCCCGGCGCCCGCGTCCGTCCCGGCCGCCGCCGCCCCGCCCACGGCTGCCAAGAACGGCGAGAAGCTCACCAAGGACCACGACGACAGCCTCTGGATCCTGTGGGTCGTCGTCGGCGTCCTCGTCGCCGGTGCCGGGATCGGCTACCTGTTCCGTGGGCGCATGAGGAGCCAGCAGCTGTGATCCGGCGCCGCGCGCTACCGCTCCTGTCGGCCGCGCTCGTCCTCTGTCTCTGGGCGGGCGCCGGTCAGGCTCAGGCCGTCGGCTACCGCTACTGGTCCTTCTGGGAGCGCGACGGCGGTGCGTGGACGTACGCCACCCAGGGGCCGTCGACCGCCCGGCCCTCCGACGGTGACGTCCAGGGTTTCCGGTTCGCCGTGAGCCCGGACTCGAAGAACGCCGCCCGGCCCCGCGCCGACGCCGTGTTCGCGGTCGTCTGCGCCAGGACGCCCGCGCGGGACGGCCAGAAGCGGGTGGCGCTCGTCATCGACTTCGGTACGTCCGCCGACGCGCCGTCCGGCGAGCGTCCGCCCGCGACGCGTACGGCCTGTGCCCGCGTGGCCCCCGACGCGACCTCGGCCGACGCCCTCGCCTCGGTCGCGAGGCCCCTGCGCTACAACTCCGGCGCGCTGCTGTGCGCGATCGCCGAGTATCCGCGCACGGGCTGTGGGGAGGTGGTGGGGGCGGACACCCCCGCCGACAAGGCCGCGGATGCGCATCCGGACAGTGGCCCCTCCGTCGGCCTGTTCGCGGGGATCGCGGCCGTGGCGGCGCTCGGCGCGGCGGCGATCTGGCAGACCCGGCGCCGCATGCGGAGCGCTCCGCCGGCAGAGCGGTGATGAGTCTGCGGGCTGGTGGGGGCTGGTCGCGCCCCGCGGCGGAGCCGCTGAGCGATACAGCCCCGCGCCCCTGTCGGGGCGCGAGTGCGCACCCGAACTCACCAGCACCGCTCAGCCCTGGCCGTTGGCAGTCCATGCACCCCGGTGCCTGGTGGGTCTGGTCCCTCGGGCTCGGCACCGCCGCCACCCGTACCACCAATCCCCTCCTCCTGGGCCTCCTCATCGCCGTGGCCGGCTACGTCGTCGCCACGCACCGCACCGACGCCCCCTGGGCCCGCTCCTACACCGCCTTCGTCAAGCTCGGCCTCGCCGTTCTCGTCATCCGCCTCGTCTTCGCCGTCGTCCTCGGCTCCCCGATCCCCGGCTCGCACGTTCTCGTCACGCTCCCCGAACTCCCCCTCCCCCACTGGGCGCAGGGGGTACGCGTGGGTGGCCGGGTGACCGCCGAGGGGCTGGTCTTCGCCCTGTACGACGGTCTGCGGCTGGCCACGCTCCTGATCTGCGTCGGCGCCGCGAACGCCCTCGCGAACCCGGCCCGCCTCCTCAAGTCCCTGCCCGGCGCCCTGTACGAGATCGGGGTCGCGGTCGTCGTGGCCCTCACCTTCGCGCCGAACCTCATCGCGGACGTCCAGCGGCTGCGCGCCGCCCGCCGGTTGCGCGGCCGTCCGGACCGTGGTGTACGGGGGCTGCTGCAGGTCGGACTCCCGGTCCTGGAGGGCGCGTTGGAACGGTCGGTCGCGCTGGCGGCGGCGATGGAGGCGCGCGGATACGGCCGCACCGCCGAGGTACCGTCCGGCGTCCGCCGTACGACCGGCGCGCTCACCCTGGGCGGCCTGCTGGGCGTCTGCGCGGGCACGTACGGGCTGCTGACGGCGGCGGGCGGTACGTACGGACTGCCGGTGCTGCTGGCCGGGTTGGCGGCGGCGCTGGGCGGGCTGTGGCTCGGGGGCCGGCGTTCCCTGCGCACCCGGTACCGGCCGGACGTGTGGGGTGTACGGGCGTGGCTGGTCGCGGGGTCGGGGGTGCTGGTGGCGGCGCTGATGGTCCTCGCCTCCGTCCACTCCGCCGGCTCGGCCGCGGCCCTGCACCCCGGTGTCGTACCGCTGGTTTCCCCGACCCTGCCGCTCTGGCCGGCCGCCGCTGTGCTGCTGGGCCTGCTCCCGGCCTTCGTCGCCCCAAGGCCCCCTATCCGTATGCCTACTGCCGCCAAGGAGTCGTCGTGATCCGCTTCGAGAACGTCTCCGTGACCTACGAGGGGGCAGCCGAACCCGCCTGTCGGCACGTGGACTTCGAGGTACCGGAGGGTGAACTCGTCCTGCTGGTCGGCCCGTCGGGTGTCGGCAAGTCGACGGTTCTGGGCGCCGTGAGCGGTCTCGTCCCGCACTTCACCGGAGGCACCCTGCGCGGCCGGGTGACCGTGGCCGGCCGTGACACCCGCACCCACAAGCCGCGCGAACTCGCCGATGTCGTGGGCACGGTGGGCCAGGACCCGCTCGCCCACTTCGTGACGGACACCGTCGAGGACGAACTCGCGTACGGAATGGAGTCGTTGGGCCTCGCCCCGGACGTGATGCGCCGCCGGGTGGAGGAGACGCTGGACCTGCTGGGCCTGGCCGACCTGCGCGACCGGCCGATCGCCACCCTCTCCGGGGGCCAGCGGCAGCGGGTCGCGATCGGTTCGGTCCTCACTCCGCACCCCAGGGTTCTGGTCCTCGACGAGCCGACGTCGGCGCTCGATCCGGCGGCGGCGGAAGAGGTCCTCGCGGTCCTGCAACGCCTCGTCCACGACCTCGGTACGACGGTCCTGATGGCCGAGCACCGCCTGGAACGGGTGGTCCAGTACGCCGACCGCGTCGTCCTCCTCCCCTCCCCCGGCGCCGCCCCGGTCGTCGGCACGCCGGCGGAGGTGATGGTGTCCTCCCCGGTGTACCCGCCCGTGGTCGCCCTGGGCCGCCTGGCGGGCTGGTCCCCGCTGCCCCTGACGGTCCGCGACGCCCGCCGCGGCGCCGGTGACCTGCGCGAGCGCCTCGCGGACCGCCCGTACCCGGCACACACGCCGACTCCCGTACCGACGCCCGCACGTGAACCGCTCCCCACCCCCCGCCGGCGCTTCCGCCGAACCCCGCCACCGTCGGCACCCTCAACTCCCGTCCACGCGGCGGAAGTCGACACCCTCACCGTCCGCCGTGCCCGCGTCGAGGCCCTGCGGCGGGTCGGTCTCACCGTCTCCCCCGGCGAGACGGTCGCCCTGATGGGCCGTAACGGCGCCGGGAAGTCCACGTTGCTCGGGGCGCTGGTCGGGCTCGTCGAACCGGCCGCCGGTTCGGTGCGCGTCGGCGGTGCGGTGCCGCATCGTACGGCCCCCCGGGACCTCGTACGCCGTGTGGGTCTCGTACCGCAGGAGCCGCGTGACCTGCTGTACGCCGACACGGTCGCCGCCGAGTGCGCGGCGGCCGACGTCGACGCGGGCGCCGGGCCGGGGAGCTGCCGGGCGCTGGTCTCCGAGCTGCTGCCCGGCATCGCGGACGACACGCACCCGCGCGACCTGTCCGAGGGGCAGCGGCTGGCGCTCGCGCTGGCCGTCGTACTGACCGCCCGGCCGCCTCTGCTGCTCCTCGACGAGCCGACCCGGGGCCTCGACTACGCGGCGAAGGCCCGGCTGGTCACCGTCCTGCGTGCCCTGGCCGCCGAGGGGCACGCGATCGTGCTGGCCACGCACGACGTGGAACTGGCCGCCGAGCTGGCCCACCGGGTCGTGATCCTGGCCGACGGGGAGGTGGTGGCCGACGGTCCGACGGCGGAGGTGGTCGTGGCGTCGCCGTCCTTCGCACCGCAGGTCACCAAGATCCTGGCCCCGCAGCGCTGGCTCACCGTCACCCAGGTGAGGGAGGCCCTCCGGTGATCGAACCCAGGGAGCCCCGCTCCAGCCCAGCTCGGGCCGCACTCCACCCGCGCCCGGACACGGGACGCCTTCCGACGACCGGCCCCGGAAAGCCCTCCGACGACCCGCCCCGGAAAACCCGGCCCTCATCCCGCCCGGCCGCACCCCACGACCGCCCACGCACGGGAGGCCCCCCGATGAACGACACCGGAAAACCCCGCCCCGTCGTCCTCGGGCCGCGCTCCACCGCCGTCCTCGTCCTGGTCGGTGCCGTGGGGGTGGCGGGGTTCGGCTGGCCGTTCCTCGCGCCGCCCTCCTCCGCCGTCAACGCTCACGCGCAGGACGCGCCCTGGCTCTTCGCCGGGCTGCTCGTCCTCCTCGTCGCGGTCGTGGCGGCGACGATCTCCGAGTCGGGGCTCGGCCCTAAGGCGGTGGCGATGCTCGGCGTACTGGCGGCGGCCGGGGCGGCCCTGCGCCCGCTGGGTGCCGGTACGGCCGGCCTGGAGCCGATGTTCTTCCTGATGGTGCTGAGCGGACGGGTACTGGGGCCCGGCTTCGGGTTCGTCCTCGGCTCGGTGACCATGTTCGCGTCCGCGCTGCTCACGGGCGGGGTGGGGCCCTGGATGCCGTTCCAGATGCTCGCGATGGGCTGGTTCACGATGGGCGCGGGCCTGCTGCCGGGCGCGGAGCGCCTGCGCGGCCGGGCGGAACTGCTCCTTCTGTCCGCCTATGGCTTCCTGGCCGCCGTCGCCTACGGCACGGTCATGAACCTGGCGGGCTGGCCCTTCATGGGCGAGCTGGCCTCGAACATCGCCTTCGTACCCGACGCGCCGCTCGCCACAAACCTGGCCCGCTTCGTCACGTACTGCCTGGCGACCTCGCTCGGCTGGGACCTGGGACGCGCGGTTCTCACCGTCGTCCTGACGATCACCCTCGGCTCGACCGTCCTCAAGGCACTGCGCCGGGCCACCCGCCGGGCCGCTTTCGAGAGCCAGGTCACTTTCGACGCGCCCGGCGCGTGAAGCGGCCCACAGGACGCAGATCACCTACGAGGCGGATTAGTAGACCGAAATCCATGTCATGCCCACACAGAAACCGCCTCCGACCTGCACATTGAGAGCCAGGTCACAAAGTCCACTTATCAACCACATACGACCACAACTAGCAAAAGGGGTGATTGCGGACGGCTGTCGGGTTTGTTTCTCTGGAGCAGTCGCACGGCGCCGACGAACCCTCACGGGTCGCGGCGCCACCGCATGTCACCGCCACCCACGCAGGAACGCAGTACGTGGCACCGACTTGCCCGCGACAGCCCTGACCCCGAGGAAAAGGTTCTCCGTGTTCGTCTCCCGTATCGCCCGCACCATCGCCTCCCCGAAGAAGGCCCTCACCACCGCCGCCGTGGCCGCCGCCACCGCCGGTATGGTGCTGGCCGCGGCTCCCGCCGAGGCGGCGACCACCGCTTCCGCGTCCGACGCCAAGGCGATCGCGCAGAAGCTGATCCCGAACGACGCGCAGTTCAACGCCTTCAGCAAGATCGTCGAGCACGAGAGCGGCTGGGACGTCGACGCCACCAACGGCTCCTCCGGTGCTTACGGCCTGGTCCAGGCCCTCCCCGGCTCGAAGATGGCCTCGGCCGGCTCCGACTGGAAGACCAACGCGGCCACCCAGATCAAGTGGGGCCTGGACTACATGAACGAGCGCTACGGCAGCCCGGTCGGCGCCTGGAACTTCTGGCAGTCCCACCACTGGTACTGAGCCGGCCCGGCAGGAACCGACACGAAGGCGCCGGCCCCCGATCACTTCGGGGGCCGGCGCCTTCGTGGTCCCGCCCCGTCCCTCCCTGTCCCCCCGTGGTGGACTGACCCGATGAACACAGAGGCGACCGAGCCGTACGATCCCGAAACGCGCGGTCTGCGTCTGGTGGCCGTTCTGCTGGTGCTGACGGTGGTCAGCGGGTTGATCGACGCCGTCAGCTATCTCGGGCTCGGCCATGTGTTCACCGCGAACATGACCGGAAACGTCGTCGTGCTGGGCTTCGCAGCCGCAGGGGCGCCCGGTTTCTCCGTACCGCACACCCTGGTGTCGCTGAGTTCGTTCGTCGTCGGCGCGATGGCCGGCGGGCGCGTCGCACGGCGCCTGGGCGATGGCTCACGCCGGAGGTGGGCCCGGGTCACCCTCGCCGCCGAGGCGGTGTTCCTGGGCGCGTCCTCGGCGGTCGCCTTCGCGGCACCGGACGCGACGGCCACCGTCTACACGCTGATCGCGGTCACGGCCTTCGCCATGGGCCTGCGCAACGCCACCGTCCGCAGGCTGGGCGTCCCCGACCTGACGACCACCGTCCTGACGATGACCCTCACCGGTCTCGCGGCCGACTCCCGGGCGGCCGGCGGCACGGGCGGACGCTCTCCGCGCCGCTCGGCGTCGGTGGCGGCGATGGCGCTGGGCGCGCTGCTCGGGGCGTGGCTCGTGGTCCGTCACGGCCTGGGAATTCCGCTCCTCGTCGCGGCCGTCGTGGTGGCCGTGCTGGCGTTGAGTACGTCGGGGCGGGAGTGATCCGGGCTCGCGGCACGCTGTTCGGCAGGGCGAAAGTGGCTACCGATTCATAACTCTTCGCGATCATGGCGCGTAGGTCCGGACCGTCCGACGGGCCGCCACAGAGGCTCGAACCGGGTCTCCACACCCCGCGTGACCTGCACGATCTGTGTCCGCGAGTGACCCCGTACCCGTGCCCGCGCGCCCGTACGCGGGGAGGGCGCGCGCATGGCCCGCGAGAGTCGGGGGTACCCATCGGGCCCACGACGGGCCCGCGCGGAGCATACTGGAGTCAATGACAAAGACAGCGGTAACGCGGGCCCATCTGGCCACCAGCCCCTTCAAAGCCCCTGTGGCACCCCCTACCAAGCTGTTCGCGGTAGGCGACCGAGTCACTCACGACGTCTTCGGCCTCGGCCGGGTGACCACCGTTGAGGACGGCATCGCAGTACTCGTCGACTTCGGCGGGCGTCAGGAACGGATCATCAGTCCCTACGCCAAGCTGACCGTTCTGTGAGTTCCGCAGCGCCGTCCCCAGGATCAGGAGACCTTCCATCGAGCTGAATTCTCTGTTCTCCGCGCCGGAACCGACAACGTTCCACGCGAGGACCGATACACCGACCCCGGAGATCGACCCCTTCCAGGCGCCGGCCTTCCGGGAGGGCACTCCCGGCGCCTCCGCCACCCTGGCCGAGGACCCCGGCAGCTGGGAGCAGCTCTGAGCCGCGGCGCCACGTTCGTGTGACCGCCGACCGTATCGCCCAGTGACGGGTCACGGGCTCCCGGGTGCCTTCAGGACCGAGGCATCGGAAGCGCGTACACCCTGTCGAAATGCTGGGCGATCAGCGGGTGGTCGGTGCCGCCGTCGGCGTCGCAGGAGAGCTGCCAGTCATTGATGCCCGTGTCCCGGCCGTCGGTGAAGTTCCACAGCAGCTCGCCCCGCCGGGCATCGATCGCGTAGAAGCCGTCCTTGTTGGCCGCGGCCGTGACGAACACCGCGTCGCCGCCCGCGACGAGGGGATTCTCCAGGTCCAGCCTGGGGGTTTCGCAGAACCAGCGCCGGGAGCCGTCGGTGGCGTCGAACGCCTCGACGCCGTGCGGGTCGCTCGTCGTGCAGTACACCGTGCCGTCCGCCACCGCGACGGAGGCGAAGCCGCCCCTCCCCTCCTTCACGCGCCAGCGCAGCGCACCGGTCTCCAGGTCCACGGCGACGAGTTCGCTGTCGACGGCGAACACGGTCCCGTCCAGTACCACCGGGGCCGACCGGACTTCCGAGTCGGACGCCATGCGCTGACTCCACAGCACGCTCCCGCGGGCATCGCCGCCCCGGGCCGTGAGCCGGTGCAGCCCGTCCAGGTAGACGAAGCGGGCGGAATCGATGAACGGTTTCAGGTCGAGGCCGATGTCCTCCGGGCTGATGGGGATGACCTGGGCCAGGCGCGCCCGCAGATTCGTACCGAGGACGACGTTCGTCGAGGTGGCCGACCCCCGCGATCCGTCCTCGTTGTCCTGACGGTCGAACCGCAGTCCGACGATGGTGACCGTACCGGCGGCCCCGCCGAGCAGGGTGTCGAACCGGAAGTCCGCCCCGAAGTCCAGCGAGTACCGCTCCGCGCCCGTGACCGGGTCGACGCCGAGCACGGTAGCGCCGGTGCCGAGGGCGACGACGACGTCCGAGACGATCAGGGGCGGGGTCGGTGACTGGCTGATCCCCCGGTAGGTCCACCGGGGACTGGCACCGTCGGCGAGACCGAGACAGAACAGGGTGCCGGACTGCGTCTTCAGCAGGGTCGTGCCCTTGTAGAAGACCGCCGGTGCCTGGACGAGCGGGTCGCTGCGGTACGTCCACAGGGGTTCCGGCGCCGGACCGGCGGGCGTCGCCGCACCGCTCGCCCCGTCCTTCGATCCGTGGAGCAGTGCGGCGACGCCGGTGCCCAGGGCGAGCGCGGCGGCCGTGAGCACCCCGCGGCGGGAGGGGCCCGGCCGGGACGAGCGCGGGGCTCGGTGGGTGCCCCGGTCGGGCGACGGCTCGGGCGGCTGCTGCGGGGACTGCTCGCGCGTCGGGCCGGACCCCGGTCGGTCGGGAGGATCAGGGAGTTCGGGAGGACCAGGGCGATCGGGGAGATCGGGGAGTTCCGGAAAGACCACGTGGTGCGGGCCGCCCGGGCGTCCCGTGACCAGTCGGCGAGGGGCTGCGAGGCGCGGGTCGACGCGGAGAGTGCCGGAGCCGGGGGCGGCTGCCACAGCGGCAGGGGCGGACTTCCGCCGGAGGACGTCCGCCTTCGCGCCGAGGCCGAGGTCCAGATCCATGAGTCCGGCGCCCTGGCGTCCTATCGCGCAGAGGACGGCTTCCGGCAGCCAGCCGTCCCAGTCCAGCGCGTCGACGCCCACGGGCGCGCACGCCGCCGACACCCGGTCCGGGCTGGGCCGGGCCGCCGGGGACTTCTCGAGACACAACCGGATGATCGTGTCCAGCGGTTCCTGGACGCCTGTCAGGTCGGGCGTGCCGTGCACCACCTGGTACAGCAGGGTGGCCGCCGACGCGCCGTCGAAGGGCGCCTTCCCGGTGGCCGCGTACGCCAGGACCGAGCCGAGGCAGAACACGTCGCCCGACGGGCCCATCGGGTCCCCGGTGGCGTGCTCGGGGCACATGTATCGCGGGGAGCCCAGCAGCACACCGGACAGGGTGAGTTCGTAGCCGTCGGTGGCGCGGACGATGCCGAAGTCGATGACGCGGGGGCCCTCGGCGGCGAGCAGCACGTTGGACGGTTTGAGGTCGCGGTGCACCAGCCCCGCGGAGTGCACGGCGATCAGCGCCTCCGCGAGTCCGGCGCCGAGGGCCAGGACCGATCTCGGTGGCAGGGGCCCGTACTCCTCGACAGCGTCGGCCAGCGTCGGGCCGACGATGTGCGTGGTGGCCAGCCAGGGGACGGGGCCGTCCGGGTCGGCGTCCACGACGGACGCGGTGTAGGTGCCGCTCACCGCCCGCGCCGCGTCCACCTCGCGGCGGAACCGGTCGCGGAACGCCTTGCCCGAGGCCAGCTCCGGACGGATGACCTTGACGGCAACGGTCTGTTGCCGGTCGTCCTTGGCGAGGAAGACCTCGCCCATCCCTCCGGCGCCGAGCCGCGCTACAGGACGGTACGGCCCCAGCCGCTCCGGGTCCGTGGGACGAAGTGGCTCCATGGTCCTCAGCTCGCCTGTTCCCCGTCTGTTCCCCGTCGAATGGTTTGGGAGGGAGCGTAGGTGCTGGATGGGCAGGTGGCGCACACAATCGGGCAACTCATGGCCATTACTTGAGACTTCATGCAGGGATGGTCCGGACGTTACTCGTGACGACAGGGCGAATCGGACACGCGCACGCCGCCCCTCAGCTCGCTGTCGCGTACACGATGAGGTTGTCGACCGGGTGCCCCTGCGCGTCGAAGTCGCCGTCGCACGTGATGAGCCGTAGAGCACGCTCCTGGGTCGGCCCGTAGACCTTCTCCGTCGGGAAGGCGTTCTTGCTGACGCTCTCCATGGCCGTGACGGTGAAGTGGAGGGCTTTTCCCGTCGCGTCGGTGACGGTGATGTCCGCACCCTCCTCGATCTTCTTGAGGTCGTGGAAGACGGCCTCGCCGAAGTGGGTGTCGTTGTGGCCGATGATGACGGCGGCGCCGACCTCACCGGGCACGGCACCGCCCGTGTACCAGCCCGCGGTCATCCCCTGCTCGGCCGGCGGGACCTCGACCGTCCCGTCCTTGTTGAGGCCCAGCTCCATCAGCGAACTGGTGATCCCCAGGGAGGAGATGGCGACCCCGGCCGGAGCGGCCGGAACCGCCGGAGTGCCGGAGGCGGTGGACTGCTCGGACTCCGGGGTGCCGGGCGCGGCGGTGGGGGCGACCCGGACCACCGGGTCGGGGCTGGACGAGCAGCCGGTGAGCACGGTCACCAGCACGAGCTGGACGAGGGTCGCGAGGAGGGCGACAGCGAGGCGGGCCCGGGACAGGCCCGGACGGTGTACAGGGGGCAACTCGGGCTCCAGAACAGGATGCGGGGGTTCGCCGGAACGCACAGGGCGCCGCCCGGTGAAGGGCGGCGCCACCGTTTCGTACGAGAGGCCGTGCCGGCGGGTCAGCCGTCGTTGCGGGCGGTGGTGCGGCGGCGCAGTACGTAGGTGCCGGCGCCCGCGAGCAGCAGCGCGCCCGTGGCCGAACCGATGAGCGTGGCGGAGTTGTCGTCCTGGGCGGGGGCCTCGCCCGCGGCGACACCACCACGCGGGTAGTCCTTGCCGGCCTTCACGGCCTCGGCCTTCCTGGCTTCCTCCGCCTTGCGCGTCCTGGCGTCCTCGGCCTTCTTCTTCTCCAGGGCCTCCTTGTCGGCCGGGGTCGAGTCGGTCGCGGCCGGCGTCGGGGTCGGGGTGGCGGCGAGGGCAGCGGAGGCCGGGACGAGCAGCGCGCCGGCCGCGACGCCGGTCAGGAGGGCGATACGCAGCGGGCGCAGGGTGAGACGGCGGGACATGTGAGGGCTCCAGTTCCAGCCCGGCTTGGTCGTTCCTGGTTGCCGATCCGCACCAGGTTCCGGGCATGACCCCACTCTGGCGGCCACTTGTGAGGAACCTGTCAGATCGTCGTGGTCATCCCATCAGGGCCGACCGGGGCTCTCCGTCTTCCTCGGCTCGGCAGTCGGCAGCCGCAGGGTGAAGGTGGCGCCCTCCCCCTCCGTGCTCGTCACGTCCACCGTGCCGCCGTGGGCCTCGGCGAGCTTGAGGACGATCGCCAGACCGAGGCCGCTGCCGCCGGTGCTGCGGTTGCGGGACTTCTCCGCCCGCCAGAAGCGGTCGAACACGTACGGGAGATCGTCCGCCGGGATGCCACTGCCGGTGTCGGACACCTCGACGGCGACCTGCTTCCCGCTTTCGGTGACGTAGGAGCGCAGGGACACCGTGCCGCCGGCCGGGGTGTGGCGTACCGCGTTGGAGAGCAGGTTGCTGACGGTCTGGCGCAGCCGTACGGGGTCGGCGTCGAGGAGCGGCGGGCGCGGGGTGCCCGGCGGCGGTGTCAGGACCGTGAGGGTGACGCCCGCCGTCTCGGCCATCCCCTGGTGCGCGGAGGCGACCTGGCCGAGCAGTTCGTCGACGCGTACCGGTTTCCGGTGCAGCCGCAGTGCGCCCGCGTCGGCCGCGCCGAGGTCCTGGAGGTCGTTGATGAGGTGCTGGAGCTGCACCGCCTCCTCCAGGAGCGAGGAGACGAACGCCGGGTCCGGTTCGGCCAGTCCGTCGTGGGCCGCCTCCAGCCAGCCCCGGATGTTGCTCAGCGGCGTCCGCAGCTCATGGGCGACGTCGCTGACCATCACCTTGCGCTGTTCCTCCAGCCGGGCCCGGTGCACCGCCATGTCGTTGAAGGCCGCCGTCAGCCGCCCGATCTCGTTGTCCGAGACGACGCGCACGGGCACCGGCGTCGCGTCCAGGCCGTCCCGCATGCGCTGGGCGGCTCCGGTGAGCGCGTGCAACGGGCGTACGAGCCTGGCTCCGGCGAGCACCGAGGCGCCGACGGTGAGGGCGAGGACCAGGGCGGTGACCCCGGCGATGCGTGCGGTGTTGGCGCGGGAGAGGTCGAAGCCGGGTACACCGGCGGCGTCCGGCCCGTCGATGAACAGGAGTGCGGGCTCGGCGACATAGCCCGTGAGCTGTTCCCGGCGGGCGCTGACGACACATGCGGCCACGGCCCGGTCGTACGCGCTGTCGCGGATCTCGGAGGGGGTGTAGTCGAGTGCGCCACCGGCAGCCGCCTTCCGTTCGGCCGTCTCGGCGTCCTCCCGCTTCTTGGCGGCCAGGGCTGCCGCCTCCCGCTTGCTGAGGCCCTCCTCCGTACTGGGGACCGCGTCGTCCTGCCCGGCCAGGTAACTCCGGTCCCAGGACAGGTCCAGGTTCAGTTTGACGGGCGTACGGCCCTGTCGTTTCAGGCAGGCGTCGGCCAGTTGGTTGAGGGCACTCAGGGCCTTGCGCTCGGTCGGGGTGGCGTCGACGGGGAAGGAGGCCAGGCACTTCGCCTCCATGTCGCGGTCGATCTCGCTGTCGGTGCCGCTCGCGGTCTCGTCGCTCACGAGCTGGACGCGGGGCCGTCCGCCCGGGCTGTCGACGACGTCGGCGGCGATACCCATGTGGCTGAGGCACTCCACCCTCCCGGCGGACGCCTTCCGCAGCGTGGCACGTTCCTTCGCGGGCAGCCGGAAGGGCCCCACGGCCCGGGGATCGACGCGGTCCGCGTCGGCCTTGGCCGCGTCGGGCACCAGCACGGTGTCGACGGACAGCGGGTCGACGATTGCCGAGGGCTGCGACGCGAGGGAGTTGGCGGACGAACTGCCCCCCGTGGAGCGGGAGTCGGCCGAGTCGACGAACGGGCGACGGCCCTCGTCGGTGAGTACGATCCGGCGCCCGGACTCCCGGGCCAGTTCGCGCACGGTGGCGTCGACGCCCTCCCAGTCGGAGTGGGTGGCCGCGTAGCCGAGGAGGGTGTCGTAGATCTTCGCGTCGGACTTGAGGGTCTGCCCCTGCTCCTGGCGGATCGCGACGGAGGTCGTCTGCACGGCCAGCCAGGCGGTCGCGGCGACCGAGCACGAGGCCACCAGCGCCGACACGGTCAGCAGCCGCCCCGCCAGGCTCTTGCGGAGCGGCAGCCGGGCCCTCGCCGCACCCCCCGCGTCAGGACGACGCATGGCGCACGTTCTTCGCGGGGTCCGTCAGTTTGTAGCCGACGCCGAAGACGGTGATGAGACGGGCCGGCCGTCGTGGGGCGCGTTCGATCTTCTTGCGCAGGTTCATGACGTGCACGTCGACGGTCCGGCCGCTGATGTACTTGTCGAAGCCGTGCAACTCGTCCAGGAGCCGCGCCCTGGTGAAGACCCGGCCGGGCTCGGCGGCCATCGCCGCGAGGATACGGAACTCGCCGGGCGTGCAGTCGACGGGCGCCCCGGAGACCGACACCTCGTGCCGCGCGGGATCGATCCTGAGCGCGCCGACCGTCAACACCTCGTCGTCCGGGGTCGCTCCGGGCTCCGGGGCGGGAGCGGGGGCGGGTTCCGTCCCGGGAGCCGGGTCGGTGCCTCGCCGGTTGCGGCGCAGCAACGTCCGTACCCGGGCCGTGAGTTCGCGCGGGCTGAACGGCTTGGTCATGTAGTCGTCGGCGCCGAGGTCGAGGCCGAGCAGCAGATCGTCCTCGGTGCTGCGGGCCGTCAGCATCAGCACCGGCACCTCCCGGCGTTCGGCGCGCAGGATCCGTACGACGTCGAGGCCGTCGGCTCTGGGCATCATCACGTCGAGGACGACCAGGTCGGGTTCCTGGTGCCGGACCGTTTCGAGAGCGGTCCGGCCGTCCTCGACGACCGTGACGGTGTGGCCCTCGTGCTCCAGATAGCGGCGCACCAGTTCGGCCTGCTTCGCGTCGTCTTCGGCGACCACAATGTTTGCGCACACGCCGGAGATGGTAGCGACCGCCGGTGCCGGGAGGTCCGAAGTCTCCTTACCGTGAGGGCGGTTCGGTGGTGGACAGCCGGGGATGCAGGCGTGCCGTCGAGCGGCCCGTGAGGTCGAGCAGCAGCTCGGCGAAGAGGGCGTCGCCCCAGCCGAACCAGGGGCGCGTGAAGGTCCCGGGGTCGTCGACGTGGAAGCTCTCGTGCATGGAGCCGGTGCCCCCGTCGGTGCGCAGCAGCAGCTCGGCGAGGCGGGTCCGCTCGGCCTCGTCGTCGCTGGTCAGCGCCTGCATGGTGAGGGAGAGCGGCCAGACGTGACCGGGCGGGGTGTGCGGGCTGCCGATGCCGGAGGCCGAACCGCCCGCGTAGTAGAAGGGGTTGGCGTCACTGAGGACGAACTCGCGGGTGCGGAGGTAGAGTTGGTCGCCCGGGTCGCACCAGCCGAGGTAGGGCAGCGAGAGCAGGCTCGGGATGTTGGCGTCGTCCATCATCAACTGCCCCCCGAGACCGTCGACTTCGTACGCGTACACCGTCGGGTCTGCCCCTGCGGTCACCCCGTGCGTGCGCACCCCGGTGGCGATCTCGCCCGAGAGGGCCATGGCGTCGGCGGCGAGGCCCGGGTCACCGATCGCCGTCGCCAGCTCGGCGAGACCGCTCAGCGCGACGGCCGCCATGGTGTTGGACGGGACCAGGTAGCCGTGGTGGCAGCGGTCGTCGCTGGGGCGGAAGCCGGACCAGGTCATGCCGGTGGGCGCGACCGGCGCGCCCCGGCCGCCGCGCGGCAGCGAGTCGAACGCGTCGTCACCGAGGCGCCGGAACTCGTACGGCGAGCGGTTCTCGTGGTCCTGCTCGACCCGCCACAGGCCGATGATGCGGCGGGCGGCGCGGACGAAGCGGTCGTCGGCGGTGAGGTGGCCGAGGCCGCCGGTCGCCCGCCAGATGCCGTAGGCCAGCTGGAGCGGGGCGCAGAGCGAGTCGACCTCGTACTTCTGCTCCCAGACCAGCGGGGCGGGGGCCGGCTCGTCGAGGTAGCCGGCGCCGGAGCCGTCGGGTTCGGCGTTGAAGGCGTTGGCGTACGGGTCGGCGAGGACGTACCGCAGCTGGCGGCGCAGGACGCCGGTGAGCGCGGCGGCGACGGCGGGATCGTCGGCGGCGAGGAGGTACGGGCGGACCTGGGCGGTGCTGTCGCGCAGCCACATCGCGGGAATGTCGCCGGTGAGGACGAAGACCTCGCCGTCGGGAAGCGGGCGCATGGCCCTGCCCCAGGTGCCGGTCAACAGCCCGGTGAAGCGGTCGGCGGCGCGCGGGTCCAGGGAGCGAAGCTCGCGGTGTACGTCGGCACGCAGAGCCCGGAGGCCTTCCGGCAGCTCACCTTCCGGTTCGTCGATCGACCGCATGATCATCCTCTCGCGCACTTCCCGCAGCACTTCTCAGACACTGGGACAACCCCCTTGGACAACGTTGTCGGAGCGTACGTACCGACCCCCGCACCGCGCAAGGGGGTGCAAAGGCGGCCCTTTCGGAGGCAAGCCGGACACGCGAGCGTCCACCATGCAAGGGTGGCGCTGCCCTGTCACCCGGGCGAAGTCACTGCGTCGCCCGCAGGTTGTCCCAGGTCGCCCGCTTCACGATGCCGTTCACGGCCAGTCCCTTGTCGGTCTGGAATTTCATCATCGCGGCCTCCAGTCCTTCGCCGAACACCCCGTCCACGCCGGTGCCACCGATGTCGTATCCGCGCTTCGACAGGATGCACTGGACCTGTTTGACGCGCTTCCCGGTGTCGCCGACGGCCGTGCGGGCCTTGCCCGTGTAGTACGTGCAGTCGGTGACCCAGGGGGACGTGGCGGGCTCCGTCGTGGAGCTGTCCGGGGACGGAGTGGCGGTGGGAGTGGTGCCGGTGCCGCCGTCCGTGCCCGGGTCGGGGTCGGTGCTCGCGCCCGGCTTCGTGGCCGTGTCGGTAGGGGCGTCGGGGTTCGTGGGGTCGTTCCCGGCGTCGCTGTCCCCGTCGTCGTCGGTGTCGTCGGCGACCTGCGAGGGGTCGGCGGGCCCGTCGGCGGTCTCGGTGCCGTTGCCTGACGTGCTCGGGACCGACTTCCCGTCCGAGGTGCCCGGCTTCGGCAGTTCGCCCCCCGCCTCGGCGGCGGTGTCGGCGGAGGACGTCGGGCCGACACCGGGCGGCGAGGCGATCGCCTCGGTTTCCGGGCGCGTGAGCACGAAGACCAGGGCAGCCAGGGCACAGAGGGCGAGGGCCACCGCGGCGGCCGGTACGGGACGTCTGCGGACCCGGGCGAGAGCTCCCGTCGGGCGCCGCTGCCCCAGGGACGTCTCGGCGGACGCCGCTGCCGGGAGGGCCGGGTCCGCCGCCGGGACCAGGGCCGCGTCCTTCGCGGCAACCGGAACCGGTAGCGCCCGCGCCGGGTTCGGGCGGTGGCCCGGGAAGCGCAGCTCCGCCGCCTGTGCGACGGGGACGCGGTACAGGACGTCGTACGCCCGCTGCCGCTCCAGCACCCTGCCGAGCAGCGGCTGCGGCCACCCGGACGCCTCCGTGGACGCGCCGGCACGATCACGAGCCGCCTCGATCAGCGCCGTCGGCGTCGGTCGCCGCTCGGGTTCCTTGGCGAGGCAGGCGGCCAGGAGTTCGCCCAGCGCCGGGTCGGTGGCCGTGATCTCGCCGATCACCTCGGCGTCGGGCTCCTCGAAGGCGACCCGGTGCATCACGTCGACGCCGGTCCCGTCGCCGAAGGGCGCCCGGCCGGCCGCCGCGTAGATCAGGGTCCCGGCGAGCGAGAACACGTCCGACGTCGCGTCGCAGTGGCCGGTCCGCAGGTACTCCGGGGACATGTAGGCGGGCGTTCCGACCCGGTTTCCGGTGCCGGTGATCGCGCTCGCGTCGGCCGCCTTGGAGATGCCGAAGTCGATGACGTGGGCGCCCCGGAGCGACAGCAGCACGTTGGACGGCTTCAGGTCCCGGTGCACGATCCCCGTGGCGGCGAGGTCGGCGAGCGCCTGCCCCAACTCCGCCACCAACCGCCAGACGGCGCCCGGCTCCAGGGCACCGTCCTCCCGTACGGCTTCCGTGAGGTCGAGCGCGGCGAGGTACTCCGTGGCCATCCACAGCAACTCGTCCTGGAACCCCGTACCGCACAACCTCGGCGCGCGCGGCGAACGGACCCGGCCGTGCACCAACGCCTCCTGCTCGAACCGGCGCCGGAACGTCGGGTCCTCGGCGTACTCCGGGCGGATCACCTTGACCGCGAACAGGCCGGGACTGTCGTCCGACGGGCGCGCCAGAAAGACCCGCCCCATGCCTCCGCTGCCCAGCAACGCCAACGGCACATAGGGGCCGATGTGTTCAGGGTCGGCGGGACGCAGGGGGGCAGCTCCGGCCTGCCGCAGCGCGGCAGCTTCGTCCCTCACAAAACCCCCGAAGTGATGTTCTCCACACACCAGTTCGCCTCACTGGCAGAACGAGGCTAACTCAGCTCGCGCGTGCGCACAGGGTTTCGATCAGTTCCGCAGGGTAGTCACGAAGGCCGCCCAGGCGGCTGCGGGGAAGACGAGGGCGTGACCGTGGGGGTTCTTGGAGTCACGGACGGGTATGACGGGGAGGTTGTCGGCGACTTCGAGGCACGCGCCGCCATCAGGGTTGCTGTAGCTGCTCTTGCGCCAGGAGGCAGCCATCAGGAAGTCGTCGGAAACCTCGACGCACTCGCCGCCGTCCGGATTGCTGTAGCTGCTCTTGCGCCAGGTCGCAGCCGTCAGGCCGATGGATCGCACGGTACTTCCTCCAGCATTTGCCCGATGAACTTCCGCGACTCGGTGCGGGACAGGGCCAGGTCACGCACCGAATCGTACGCACGTTGCAGGCGCTCAACCCCCTCGTTTTCCTCGATGAGTTCACCGTGGTAAGCGGTCTCGGTGTAGGCCCTCGTTCGGCCATCACCCAGGCGAAGGAACATCACGTCCGTGCTGACCAGGCTGTGGATACCGACGCCCAAGGGCAGCACCTGGAGGGCGACGTTCGAGCGGTCGGCCATCTCCACGAGGTATACGAGTTGCTCTCGCCATGCCTTGGCGTCCCGCAGCGGGGTACGCAGCACACCCTCGGACAGGATGCTGCGGAACATCGGCGCGCCCTCGCGCAACAGCAACGCGCGACGGCCGACCCGCGCTTCCACCTGCTGGTCCAGCTCCTCGCCCGCGATACCTCCCACGGCGAGCACCTCACGCACGTACCCATCCGTCTGAAGCAAGCCGTGCACAGTGCTCACCGCGAAGTGCCACAGGCTCACCGCCTCGGACTCCAGCTCCATGTACTCGCGGTACTGCTCCTTGAACTCGGCCTTCTCCCCCAGCGCCATCTCCCACAACGTCACCAGCAACGTGCCCGTGTCGTAGTACTGGTCGAGCGCCACGACCACGTCGGCGCTGCCGAGCGTGTGGCCGTTCTCCATCTTGCCGAAGAGGGAGAAGTCCCAGCCCACCTTCTCGGCCAGCTGCCGCAGGCTCTCCCCGCTCGCCTCGCGCAACGCCTTCAGTTCCTCGGCGAACCGCTGGCGCGGCTCCTGGCTGCGGCTCGTCACCGTACGTCGCTGTGGTCGTAGCGGCATCGCGCCCTCCCCCTTGCAGCGCCCATGGATTCTCACGCACCGTAATCCACCGGGTGCACAGGGCACAGGCAAAAGCCGGACGACCCCCTTGAGGAGTGAGCCGCAGCCACCAGCGTGCTCACCCCCGCCCTCACAACCGCTGGATGATCGTCCCCGTCGCCAGCGCACCGCCCGCGCACATCGTGATCAGCGCGAACTCCTTGTCCACGCGCTCCAGTTCGTGCAGCGCCGTGGCGATCAGCCGCGCCCCGGTCGCGCCCACCGGGTGCCCGAGGGCGATCGCGCCGCCGTTCACGTTCACCTTGTCCAGGTCCTGCTCGAAGACCTGTGCCCAGCTCAACACCACAGAGGCGAACGCCTCGTTGATCTCGATCAGGTCGATGTCCTTCAGCGTCATGCCCGCCTTGCCGAGCACCGCCCGGGTCGCGTCGATCGGACCGTCCAGGTGGAAGTGCGGGTCGGAACCCACCAGCGCCTGGGCCACGATCCGCGCCCTCGGGCGCAGCTTCAGCGCCCGCGCCATCCGCTTCGACGCCCAGAGCAGCGCCGCCGAACCGTCGCTGATCTGGGACGAGTTGCCCGCCGTGTGGACAGCGGTCGGCATGATCGGCTTCAGGGAGGCCAGCGCGTCGATCGAGGTGTCCCGCAGGCCTTCGTCCCGGTCGACGAGCCGCCACATGCCCTGCCCCGCGCCCTGCTCCTCCTCCGTGGTGGGCACCTGGACGGCGAACGTCTCCCGCTTGAACCGTTCCTCCGCCCAGGCGACCCCCGCCCGTTCCTGGGAGAGAAGCCCCAGCGCGTCCACGTTCTCCCGGGTCAGTCCGCGCCGACGGGCGATCCGCTCCGCCGCCTCGAACTGATTGGGCAGATCCACGTTCCACTCCTCCGGGAACGGTTTTCCGGGGCCGTGCTTGGACGCCGATCCCAGCGGCACCCGCGACATGGCCTCGACCCCGCAGCTGATGCCGACGTCGATGACGCCCGCCGCGATCATGTTGGCGACCATGTGCGAGGCCTGCTGGGAGGAGCCGCACTGGGCGTTGACGGTGGTCGCCGCGGTCTCGTACGGCAGGCCCATGGTCAGCCAGGCGGTGCGGGCGGGGTTGGCGGACTGTTCGCCGGCCTGGGTGACCGTGCCGCCGACGATCTGTTCGACGCAGTCGGCGGGGATGCCGGTGCGGCCCAGAAGTTCGCGGTAGGTCTCGCCCAGCAGGTAGGCGGGGTGCAGGTTGGCGAGCGCGCCGCCGCGCCTGCCGATGGGGGTGCGTACGGCTTCGACGATCACGGGTTCCGCGGCCATGATGGGGAGTTCCTCTCCTCAGGTCACCCGCGCGGCGCGGGCGTCCCGGCCACCCGCCACGCAGAACTAGTACGCGTTCTAGTTCTGCTTGCAGTCTGCTGACGGCCCGTCCGGCACCGCAACCCCCTTGCAGCGCCCGATACCACAAGTGGTGCCCGGAATTGAGGGCGTCGCACCCCTTGCCTCTTCTAGAACCCGTTACTACCTTCGCGACACCCACTCATTCCTGATGGACCGTCAGATACTGGTCAGATGACGGGAGTTTCCGATGGCGTCCTGTCCCGCGATGCCCGAAGGGTTCGACTTCACCGACCCCGACCTGCTCCAAGACCGCGTACCTCTCCCGGAGTTCGCCGAGCTGCGCGCCACCGAGCCGGTCCACTGGGTGCCCCAGCACCCTGGCATCGCGGGCTTCGCCGACGAGGGCTACTGGGCCGTCACCCGGCACGCGGACGTCAAGTACGTGTCCACGCACCCGGAGCTGTTCTCGTCCACCACCAACACGGCGATCATCCGCTTCAACGAGCACATCGAGCGCGACGCGATCGACGCCCAGCGGCTGATCCTGCTCAACATGGACCCGCCCGAGCACACCCGGGTCCGCCAGATCGTGCAGCGCGGCTTCACCCCGCGCGCGATCCGTGCCCTGGAGGACAACCTGCGCAGCCGCGCGCTCGCCATCGCGGCGAACGCCGCCGCCCGCAGCGGCCCCTTCGACTTCGTCACGGAGGTCGCCTGCGAACTGCCCCTCCAGGCCATCGCCGAGCTGATCGGCATCCCCCAGGAGGACCGCCTCAGGATCTTCGAGTGGTCCAACAGGATGATCTCGTACGACGATCCGGAGTACGCGATCACCGAGGAGATCGGCCAGCAGTCGGCCATGGACCTCATCGCGTACGCCATGAACATGTCCGCCGACCGCAAGCAGTGCCCGGCGAAGGACATCGTCACCACGCTGGTGGCGGCGGAGGACGAGGGCAACCTCGCCTCGGACGAGTTCGGCTTCTTCGTGCTGGTGCTGGCCGTCGCGGGCAACGAGACGACCCGCAACGCCATCACCCACGGCATGCACGCCTTCCTCACCCACCCCGACCAGTGGGAGCTGTACAAACGCGAACGCCCGGAAACCACCGCCGAGGAGATCGTGCGCTGGGCGACCCCCATCATCTCCTTCCAGCGAACGGCCACCCAGGACACGGAGTTGGGCGGCCAGAAGATCAAACAGGGCGACCGCGTCGGCCTGTTCTACTCCTCCGCCAACCGCGACCCCGAGGTCTTCGACTCCCCGGACGTCTTCGACATCACCCGCGATCCCAATCCGCACCTCGGCTTCGGCGGCGGAGGCCCGCACTTCTGCCTCGGCAAGTCCCTGGCCGTCCTGGAGATCAACCTGATCTTCAACGCCCTCGCCGACGCCATGCCGGGCCTCACCCTGGCCGGCGACCCGCGCCGCCTGCGCTCGGCCTGGGTCAACGGCGTCAAGGAACTCCAGGTCAGCACGGGCTAGGGCCTGTCGTTTGGATCACGCTGGCTTCAGGTTGCGGCGCCGTTGTCCTGCGGCCCAAGCGTGATCCAGACGACAGGCCCTAGGCACAGCCGCCCGAGAGGGCCGCGTGACTCGGGCCGGCGGCCTCCCGGCGTCGCCGGCCCGTCCCGACGTGAGGCAGGGGCACATCCCACGCCCCGCCCCTGCCTCCGTCCAGCACCCCCCGTAGACTGCGATGGCAACTGCAACTACGACGGTGAGGCGTGCCGGTGCGATCCTGGCAACGTTGTCTGGACGCGGCGGGAGTGGCCGACGGCGACGACCGCGCCGCCTACCTGAAGGCCAAGCAGTTCATGCTGAGCCGGGAACCCGCCGGTCATGTCGCGGTACGGCTGCTGATGCCCGCCCGTCTCCAGCCCCACATCCTGGCCGGATACGCGTTCGCGTCGTTCACGGACGACCTGTGCGACCGGGGCACGGTGGAGGAGCGGACGCGTCGCTACGCCGGCTGGGCCGAGCAGGTGCGCACGGCACTGGACACCGGAACCGCCCGGCATCCCCTGCTGCGGGCCTTCCTGCACACCGCCGAGGCACGTGAACTGCCGCGCTCCTGGGTGGACTCATATCTCGTCGGGGCCGAAATCGACCTGGACTTCGGCGGGTTCACCACCGAGGACGACTATCAGGGGTACATCGACAAGCTCACCTGGCCGTTCCTCATGATCACCTCGGGACTGTCGATGCCGGGCGGCGGCAGCCAGGCGTACGCCGACAGCTGCCGACTGCTCGCCGACGCCTGCCAGCGCACCGACTTCCTCACCGACCTGGCCGAGGACCTGCGCGACGGACGCCTCTACCTCCCCACCGACGACCTGGAGAAACACGGCGTCGTACGGTCCGACCTGGAGCAGGGCCGGGACCTCCCGGGCGTCCGTTCCCTGCTCTCCGCCACGGCGGCGACGGCCCACGCCACGCTCCGCGAGGCCACCCGGATCGTCGCCGAACTCCCGGCGGAGCAGCGCACGTTGACCCGCTTCGTCATCCTCCTGCACGACCAGCGCCTGCGCCGGGCGACGACGATGGGCGCCGCGGTCACCCGCCGTCCGGTCCGTGACAACCCGGCCGTCTGTCTGCGCCTGCTGGCCCGCTCACACCGCCCGGACCTGACCCTGCCCGCGCTGCGAGCAGGCTCCTAGCGCCTGTCGACGCACGCTCTCAACTACGCTTCCGAACGAGCACGTTGAAGCCTGCCGGGGCGCTGTCGGGGTCGTCCGTGACGGGGACGGCCGAGGTGGACGAGGACAGAGGTGCGGGCGCGATGATCGGGACGGTGTTCCGGAGTGAGGACGTGGCGGCGGAGCACCGGTTCGACCACTGGCGGGAGTTGATCGGCCGGACGCACGCGCCCAGCGACATGAGCAGCGACTACGCCGCCGACTTCTGGGCGGAGCAGCGGCTGTTGCAGCTGGGCCCGGTGACGGTGTGGCCGGGGGCGTTCCGGCCGATGCGGTTCAGGCGGACCGCGCGCATGGTGCGGCAGTCGGACCCGGAGTTCTACCACGTGTCCCTGGTGCTCGGCGGCGGGCTGGGCGTCGACCATGCCGGGCGGGCCGACACCCACGGCCCGCAGGACCTGTACGTGGTCGACACCTCACGGCCGTACGACGTGGGGCCCCCGGAGGACAACTGCGGGGTCACGGGGGTGGGCGTGGAGCTCCCCAAGGCCCTGGTACCCGTGTCACCGGACCGGGTCGGGGATCTGCTGGCCAGACGGCTGTCGGCGCAGGAGGGGGTGGGCGCCCTGCTGGCCGGCTTCCTCACCGGCCTGGCCCAGCAGGCCGACTCCCTCCAGCCGTCCGACGTGCCACGCCTGGGCACGGTGGCGCTCGATCTGCTGCTGGCCTGGTTCGCCCAGGAACTCGACACCGAGTCGGCCCTGTCCCCGGAAACCCGCCGGCACACCCTCACCGCGCACATACGGGCCTTCATCCGGCGCAACCTCCATGACCCGGACCTCGCCCCGCCGGTGATCGCCGCCGCGCATCACATCTCCGTCAGCTACCTGCACCGCCTCTTCCAGCAGCAGAGCGACGGCGAGACGGTCGCCGCCTGGATCCGCGCCCAGCGGCTGGAAGGTGCCCGCCGCGACCTGGCGGACCCCGCCCTGCGCGCCACGCCCGTCCACACCATCGCCGCCCGCTGGGGCCTGAACCGTCCCGCCGAGTTCAGCCGGGCCTTCCGCACCGCCTATGGCGTACCGCCCACCGAATACCGGCTCCGGGCGACGGCATCGACAGCACCGACAGCACCGACAGCACCGCAGGACATCCCGACGGGGTCCGCCGACGGACGGGTGGTCCGGGTGCCGAACGGGAACTGAGGTCCCGTCATCGGAGTGGGCCCGGCCTGCCGGCCGGCCTCGCGGTCGCCCTGCCCGTCGTGGCCGCCGCCACCTGGCAGCACGGTTTCTGGACCGGCGCGCCGCTCGGGGCACCCCCGTACGCCTGATGGCCTTCCTGGAGGACGCCCACCGCCGCGACCCGCTGCGGGCGACGGGCCCGGTGGCCGGTCAGGTGCGGCCTGTCGCCGCCGGGGTCGGCCGGGGCTCGGCGTCGTTCTCCGCCGCCGCCACGACCGTACGAGCGCGCGGGCCCATGAAGACGTACGACAGTCCGAACCCGGCCAGGACCACCGCCGCCCCGCCCACCGCGTCCAGCACCCAGTGGTTGCCGGTCGCGACGATCGCGGAGACGGTGAAGAACGGATGCAGCAGTCCCAGCGCCTTCATCCACCCCTTGGGGGCGACGATCGCGATGACGAGCCCGCACCACAGCGACCAGCCGAAGTGCAGCGAGGGCATCGCCGCGTACTGGTTGACCAGGGCCGTGAGCGTGCCGTAGTCCGGCTGGGAGAAGTCCTGGACGCCGTACACGGTGTCGATGATCCCGAGATCCGGCATCAGCCGCGGCGGCGCCAGCGGATAGAGCCAGAAGCCGGCGAGGCCGAGCAACGTGGTGAAGCCGAGGGAGGCGCGGGCCCAGCGGTAGTCGACCGGGCGGCGCCAGTAGAGGACGCCGAGGACGGTCAGGGGCACGAGGAAGTGGAACGACGTGTAGTAGAAGTCGAAGAAGTCCCGCAGCCAGCCGATCTTCACGACCGCGTGGTTGGCCCAGTACTCGATGTCGATGTGCAGGAACTTCTCGATGTCGTGGATCTGGTGGCCGTGGGCCTCGGCGGTGGACCGGCCGCCCGAGATCGTGCCGCCGGTCGCGGCGAGTCGGACCTTCTGGTAGACGGCGTACGTGACGCGGATCAGCAGCAGTTCGAGGAGCAGGTTCGGGCGGGTGAGCACCCGGCGCAGGAAGGGCAGGAGCGGGACGCGCCTGAAGCGGGCGGGGACCGGCGGCGCGTAGCCCGTGGGGACCGGGGAGCGGTAGAACTCCGAGGTCCGGGACAGGAACGGGACGACGGTGGCGGCGGCGACGGCTGCCAGCAGCACGATGTTGTCGCGGACCGGGTGGAGGGCGCCCACGTTCGGGATGACCATCTTGGCGGGCAGCGTCATCACGATGATGACGGCGACCGGCCACATGTAGCGGTCGGAGGCACGCTTGCCGACCCGGCCGACGACCGCGAGCAGTACCCACAGCAGCTGGTGCTGCCAGGCCGTGGGCGAGACCGCGACGGCGGCGCAGCCGATGATCGCCACGGCCAGCAGCAGCTGGCCGTCCTGGGCGTAGCGCACCGCCCGGCGCAGGCCCAGGGCGGCTACGACCGCGCCGAGCACCAGGAACAGGGTGATTTCGAGGGGGCCCTCGACGCCCAGCCGCAGCAGGGCGCCGTGCAGGGACTGGTTGGCGAGGTCGTCGGCGGCGCCGCCGAGCCCGGCCCCGCCCATGTGGTGGACCCAGTAGGTGTACGAGTCGTCCGCCATCGCGGCCCACGCGAGCGCGGTGCAGGCGACGAAGGTGATCCCCGCGGAGACGGCGGCCCGGCGGCGGCCGGTGAACCAGAGCAGTGGCGCGAACAGCAGCACGGTGGGCTGGAGTGCCGCGGCGAGGCCGATCAGGGCGCCTGCGGCCCGTTCCTCGCGTGCGACGAAGCAGCCGAGCAGGACCAGCAGGACGGGGATGATGCTGGTCTGGCCGAGGTGGAGGGTGTTGCGCACGGGCAGCGACAGCATCAGGAGGCTGATCGCGACGGGCGCGGCGAGCAGCGAGGTGCGACGGCTCACGGGCGTGGGCAGGGCGCGGGCGGCGACCACGCCGAGCGCGACGACGAGCAGCAGGGTGCCGAAGGTCCAGCCCCAGCCGAGGGCCTGCTCGGCGGCCCGGGTGAGCGGCTTGAGGACGAGCCCGCCGAAGGGCGTGCCGGTGAACCGGGTCGAGTCGTAGAGCGAGCCGTTCACATGCAGGACGCCGTCGGGTCCGACCCAGGTCTCCAGGTCGGTCAGGCGGTCCGCTTTCGGGGTACTGAGGACGGCGGCCACCTGTCTGACCGCGAGGACGGCGACGACGAGCCAGAGCGCCACCCGGGTCACTTTCAGCCGTGCCTGCGCCGTCCCGGCGGCGCCCGCTCCGAAGGCACCTCCCGCTCCACCACCGTGCTCTGCGTTCGCCACGCCTCGCAGGCCTCCGCCCTGTCTGTCCCATACGCAACAAGGGCACCATTTGCCCCACACGTATCATCCTGTACGAATCCCCCGAGGATCGCACCGCCCCTCGAAGTGAGACGCGAGCAACCCCCGCTTCACCTGAGGGACTCCGGCCATTCGTCCGGCCTTTTGTCCGGTCGACGATAGTCCGCCCGGGCTCCCGTTCCGCCCCTCGGCCGCCCGCGGACCGCACGGAGGCAGGAAACCGGTCGCTTTCCGGCCGGATCGGACAAGGTCCGCCCGAAGACGGGCATGGCTCGCCCGAGCCCGGAGTAGCGTCGCCGGGATGCGGATCCTCCATCTCTCCGACACCCACATCGATCACTCCGGAGCGCCCAAACGCGACGGCATCGACCCGACCGGGTCGCTGCGCGGGATGCTCGCCGACGTCCGCCATCTCACGGGCCTCGGGGCCGTCGTCGTCAGCGGGGACCTCGCGGACAGCGGGGCGCCCGAGGAGTACGCGGTCGTACGGGACCTGGTGGGCTCGTTCGCCCGGGAGCGGGGCATCCCGGTGTTCTGCGCCACCGGCAACCACGACGAGCGCGGCGCCTTCGCGAAGGCACTGGGCAGCGGACACCTGGACCCGGCGGGCAAAGACCGCGCCGACTCACGACTCACCTCCACCGAAGGCGAGTTGGCGGCGTCGAGCGTGGTCGAGGGGCATCGGATCGTCACCCTCGACTCGCTCGTGCCGGGCAAGGTGTACGGATACCTGGGCGCCGCCCAACTCGAATGGCTGCGCGAGCTGTTGCGCACCCCGGCGCCGTACGGCACGACGGTCGTGCTGCACCATCCGCCGGTCACCCTGGGCACCGCGCTCCAGCGGGCGATGGGGCTGGGCAACCCGGCGGACCTCGCCGACGCGGTCCGTGGCAGCGACGTACGGCTGATCCTGTGCGGCCACTTCCACCTCCAGATCATGGGGTACCTGGAGTCCGTGCCGGTGTGGGTGACGCCGGGAGTGGTCAGCCGGATCGATCTGACCGGCCCGGCGGACACGGAACGAGCGGTGCGCGGAGCCTCGGCCACTCTCGTCGACCTGGGCTCGCCGCACGGCCCGCTGTTCCACACGCTGCACGCCCGCGACCCGCGCGCCGGTGAGACCGTCTACGAACTCGACGAGGCGAGGATCACCGACCTCGTCGCCCGTGAGGGCTACAAATAACCCCGTGAGGGCTACAAGCGACTCGGCACACCCCCGCACCTCACACCCCGGTCACGAACGGAAGGTACGGCTCTCATGAGCGAGTCCCAGCGCTGGGAAGACGTCGACGACTACTTCACCGACCTCCTGGCCCCGGCCGACGAGGCCCTGGAGGCGGCGCTGCGCGACAGCGACGCGGAGGGGCTGCCGCACATCAGCGTCGCCCCGAACCAGGGCAAGCTGCTCCAGCTCCTCGCCCAGATCCAGGGCGCCCGCCGCATCCTGGAGATCGGCACGCTCGGCGGCTACAGCACCATCTGGCTGGGCCGCGCGCTCCCGGCCGACGGCCGGCTGATCACCCTGGAGTACGACGCGAAGCACGCCGACGTCGCCCGCCGCAACCTCGCCCGGGCCGGCCTCGACGCCATCACCGAGGTGCGGACGGGCCCCGCCCTGGAGACGCTGCCCAAGCTGGCCGACGAGAATCCCGGGCCGTTCGACCTGGTCTTCATCGACGCCGACAAGGCCAACAACCCGCACTACGTGGAGTGGGCCCTGCGGCTGACCACCACGGGCAGCCTGATCATCGTCGACAACGTGGTGCGCGGGGGCGCGGTGACCGACGCCGAGTCCACCGACCCGGGCATCCGGGGCACCCGCGCCGCCCTCCAGCTCATCGCCGAGCACCCGAGGCTGAGCGGCACGGCGGTACAGACGGTGGGCAGCAAGGGGTACGACGGCTTCGCCCTGGCGAGGGTCGTGGCATAGCCGAAACGGCTCCCGCCGTCCTCGGCCCGTGTCTCAACCCTCGTGATAGAAGCCCACGTTGACACTGCGCGGCCCGGTGCGGTCCTGGACGATGACCTCACCGGCGCCGCCCCGGGGCAGCGGCACGCTCCCTCCGTACGGCACGGTCTGGGCGTACTCGCCCACCACCAGCCGGACTTCGGAGGACGGGTCGGGCTGGGAGCCCTGCAGCCAGGAGAGGTGCCAGGTGTTGTCGGGGCCGCACAGGAACTCCAGGTGGACCCGTGAGACGAACAGCCAGTCGTCGGGGGTCACGAGACGGCACACCGCCTTGTCCCGGCCCACCCGCATGATGGCCCCCGGTTCGCTGGGCGCCTCGGCCATGAGCATGCCGGCCGTGGCGCCGGCGTCCGTCCCGGAGACGGTGGCCATGGTGAGTTCGAGCACGTGCGCTCCTTCTGAACGGTCACCGAGGGTGACCCGACCGGTCCTCGCGGCACAGTCGTTGCTGAACAGTCCCTGTACGGCAGCCATGTTGCCGTACGACGCCGCATGATAAATCGCCCGATCGTCGGGTTGGGCAAGGTCCGGCACAATGGACACATGACCGAACGCAAACCACCCGGTGCGAGTTTCGAGTCCTGGGTCGACCGGCAGATCCGCGAGGCGGAGGCGCGTGGGGAGTTCGCCGGGCTTCCCGGTGCGGGCAAGCCGCTGTCCGACGGTGCTGACACGCCGTACGACGAACTGTGGTGGGTCAAACAGAAAATGGCCCGCGAGGGGCTGTCGGTCCTGCCGCCGACGCTGGCCCTGCGCAAGGAGGCGGAGGACGCGCTGGCGGCGGCGTACAAGGCCCCCTCCGAGGGGGCGGTCCGCCGGATCGTGACGGAGATCAACGTCAAGATCCGCGACATGATGCTCAGGCCGCCGCCCGGCCCCCCGCTGGGTCTCAAGCCCTACGACGTCGACGACGTCGTAGGGGAGTGGCGGGAGGCGCGGGCGGAGCAGGCGTGACAGGACTGCGGTGCGGGCGGCCTCAGCGGTGTGCGGGGGCCTCAGCTGCGCAGCAGCCGCTCCGCCAGTTCACGGTAGTCCCGCAGGGCGAGACGGAGCCGCTCGGTTTCGCCACCGGTGTCGTTGGCACCGGTGGACTGCAGGGTGGCTCGCACGGTACGGCGGTTGCGCTCCACCGCCTCCGTGAAGCGCTCGGTGATCTCCTCCAGTACGCGGTCGGCCTCCTCGACGGACTCCTGGGGGCCGTCCACGAAGCCGGTGACGGCGTGCTGGAGCCGCAGTGAGAGCTTGTCCCGCTCGTCCTGCGCGAGCAGCGCGACCCCGTGGGACGACTGGCCGTCGGGGGAACGGGTGGCCGCGGGCGCGGAGCCGGGCGGCCGTACGGTTGCACCGTCGACCGACTTCCTGCCGTCCGCCCTCTCGGCGGCCGGCCGCTCACCGGCCGACTTCCTGGCATCGGTCCTCTCGGTGGCCGACCGTTCGCCGACCTGCCGTTCGCCGGCCAACCCCTCCCGGCCTGCCCTCTCGCCGGTCAGCCTGCCACCGCCCGACTTCTCGGTGGCGGACCTCTCGCCGGTCAGCCTTTCCCCGGTCGCACTCTCGGTGCCCGACCTGTCGGCGCCCGACCTGTCGCCGGCCTGCCTCTCGCCGGTCAGCCTGTCGCCGGTCGCGTTCTCGGTGCCCAGCCTGTCGGCGCCCGACCTGTCGCCGGTCGCCTTCTCACCTGTCGCCCGCTCCGCGGCCGACCTCTCGGCGGCCGGCCTCGCGGTGTCCGGCTTCGTCGTGTCCCGGTTGCCGTTGTCCGTCATGTCCGTCAACTTCCCTTCAGCTGAAGCTTGTTGAGTCGCGACTTCGACTTCGGCCGGGGCCGCTCCCGCTCGTCGACCAGGTCGTCGAAGAAGGCGCGGGCCTCGATCATCGCCGTGCGCATCTCCTCGGTGTCGGCCTGCTTCTCGTGGGCCGCGCTGTGCACGCGCCGATAGCCGTGCACATGCTCGGCGTGGTGCACCGAGAGCGCCGCGAACTGCTCCTCGTACTCGCCGCCGCTGGGGAAGCCACGGGCACCGGCGAGCTCACGGAGGAGCAGGTCGGCATCGGCGACCGCCTGGTGCGGCGACTCGACGAACTGTTCCTGGGCGGCCGCCCAGCGGGCCGTGAACCGTTCGCGCTCAGCGGGGTCCAACGGCCGTTCCCGCAGGTCACCGTGGCGCTGGACACGCTCGGCGAGCTCGCGGTCGGCCGCCTTGGTGTCCCCGTCGTGGCGGGAGACGACCCGGTCGTACTCGGGTCCGAAGCGCCGTTTCAGGTGGTGTGGGCCGTGCGGGCCGGCTGCCCGCCGGTTCAGGGCGACCGCGCCTATGACGAGGGCCGCGACAATGATCACGATCAGAACGATGAGCACTCCTGTGGACATGAACGCCTTCCGGATCTCTCGACCGACTTCTCGACCGACCCGACCGACGGTCCGAACAGGGCGGTCACAGTCCCGAGTTGCCCGGAAGTCGCTCCCCAAACGGCGCGGGGCAGGACTCGCAGGTCACGCATATCCGGTTGCGCACCCTCGGGGGCGGCTGCCGAGAATGCCCGTCATGACCTGGACCATCGCCCCGGAGCCCTTCGACTCCCCTGTCGCTGCCGCCCTTTGGCGGGCGTACTACACGGAGGTCAGCGACCGCTGGTACCTCCTGCACCAGGGCCGGCGTACGGAACCCGGTGAGCTGGAGCGCGGGGTCGCAACCGACTCGGGTTCCGAACTCGCCCCGCCGCACGGGCAGTTGCTCGTCGCCCGGTACGACGGTGAGCCGGCCGGCAGCGCGGGCGTACGGCTCCTCGACGCCACGACCGGTGAGCTGACCCGGGTCTTCGTGTACGAGGGGATGCGGGGCAGGGGCGGCGCCCGGCTCCTCGTGGCGGCGGCTCAGGACGCGGCACGGACTCTCGGCGCCCGGCACCTGGTCCTCGACACCCGCTCCGACCTGGTCGAGGCACGCGCCCTGTACGCACACCTCGGCTACACGGAGACCGAGCCCCACAACGACGACACCTACGCCGAGCACTGGTTCCGCAAGAGCCTGGACGAGGATCAGGAGAGGGGCGATCAGGAGAGGGACGGTCAGGAGAAGCCGGTACGCCTCAACTGAGCCTGTCCGCCGAGCCGTTGTGCGGCTGCTCCGCGTCCGAGCCGCACAGCTCCTCGTTCAGCAGTTTCACCAGCTGGACCAGGTCGGTGGGCCGGTCCGGTCCCCACCAGTCGCCCAGCAGCTCGGCCAGGGACTCCTCGCGGGCCTGTGCCAGCCGTTCGGCGGCCTCGCGGCCCTCGTCGGTGAGGACCATGTCGAGGCCCTCTCGTACGACGAGCCGGCGTTCCTCGACCTGCCGGGCCGCCTTGATGATCACGACCGGCGGTACGAGGCTGCGCTCGGCCAGCACCGCGGGCTCCGCCCACCCGTACCGCCGGATGCGCAACAGCAGCCAGCTCGCCGCCGGGTACAGGTCGAGGCCTGCCCGTGCGGTGATCGTCCGGTAGATCTCGCGGCGCCCCTCCCGGGTGCCGAGCACGGACAGCGCACGGCACACCTCGTCGTACGACGACCGCTGGACCGGGTTGCTGGCGAGCGTCTCCGTGACGTCGGGCGCGGTCACCGAGCCGCGCAGCCGGTCCTCGCGCAGGAACCAGGCAAGGACGAAGCCGAGAACGGCGACCGGGGCGGCGTACAGGAAGACGTCGGTGATGGCGGACGCGTAGGCGTGCAGCGCGGGCGGGCGCAGGGCCGAGGGGAGGGCGGCGATGCCGCGCGGGTCGGACTCCAGCGCGTCCACCGAGACCCCGGCGGGCAGTTGTACGCCCCGGAAGGCGTCCGTGAGTTTGTCGCCCAGGCGGCCGGCGAAGACCGTACCGAAGACGGCCACGCCGAAGGAGGCGCCGATGGAGCGGAAGAAGGTGGCGCCGGAGGTGGCGACACCCAGATCCTCGTACGAGACCGCGTTCTGCACGATCAGCACCAGGACCTGCATGACCAGGCCGAGGCCCAGGCCGAAGACGAGGAAGTAGGCGCTCATCTCGCCGGTGGAGCTGTGCTCGTCCATACGGTGGAGCAGGAGGAGGCCGAGGGCGGTGACGCCGGTGCCCGCGATGGGGAACACCTTCCAGCGGCCCGTGCGGCTGACGATCTGGCCGGAGACGGTGGAGGCGAGGAGCAGGCCGAACACCATGGGCAGCATGTGCACGCCCGACATGGTCGGCGAGACTCCCTGGACGACCTGGAGGAACGTCGGCAGATAGGTCATCGCGCCGAACATGGCGAAGCCGACGATGAAGCTGATGACGGCGGTGAGGGTGAAGGTGCGCAGCCGGAACAGCTTGAGCGGGAGGACGGGTTCGGCCGCCCGTCGCTCGACGTGGACGAAGGCGACGGCCAGTACGACGCCGAGCACCGCGAGGCTCACGATCCGTGCCGAGCCCCAGCCCCAGGAGGCGCCGAGGGAGGTGACGAGGATCAGACAGGTGGCGACGGAGGCGATGAGCAGGGTGCCCAGATAGTCGATGACGTGCGGTGCGGACCGGTGCGGGATGCGCAGCACGGTCGCGATCACGGCGAGGGCGACGACACCGACGGGGAGGTTGACGTAGAACACCCAGCGCCAGCTGAGGTGTTCGGTGAAGAGACCGCCGAGCAGCGGCCCGAGCACGCTCGTCGCCCCGAACACGGCACCGAACAAACCCTGATAGCGGCCTCGTTCACGCGGCGGGACCAGGTCCCCCACGATCGCCATCGACAGCACCATCAGCCCGCCGCCGCCGAGCCCCTGCAGGGCCCGGAAACCGATCAGCTGGGGCATGTTCTGCGCCATCCCGCACAGCGCGGAACCGATCAGGAAGATCACGATGGCGGCCTGGAACAACCGCTTGCGGCCGTACTGGTCGCCGAGTTTGCCCCAGAGGGGGGTCGCGGCGGTCGACGCCAGCAGATAGGCGGTGACCACCCATGACAGGTGATCCATTCCGCCGAGATCACTGACGATGGTCGGCAGCGCGGTCGACACGATGGTCTGGTCGAGGGCCGCGAGCAACATGCCGAGCAGCAGGGCGCCGATGGAGACGAGCACGTTCCCGGGCACGTGTTCGGGCCCACGATTCACCGGTCGCCCGTCCGCGACATCCCCCGTCCTGCCGTGCGCTTCCCCGGCCATGAAAGTCCTCCTGTGACTCTTGTGACACCCCCATCGTGGTCGGTGTGACCGGTTATGGCCTGTCGAATCCGCACGAGAATCGATGGAACCCCGGATTCCGGGGGCGCGCGGGAGAAGGTGTGAAGACGCTTTGGATATTCTCTGACATTCGTACGGGGGTTCGTACGTGGAAGGAACCGACGCGCAAGTGAACGATCCGAAGGGGCACGTGTGTCCGGAGTGCGGCGCGCCCCGGGGAGCCGACAACACACCCTCCTGCACCTGCACCGAACGCGCCGCCGACGCCCACCTCGAAGCCCGCACGGCGGAGGCGGCGGCAGCGGAGGACTTCGATCCCCTGCGCATACGCCCGTACGTGGAACTGACTCCGGAAACACCCGCGCCGTCCGCGGCGCCCGCGCCGTCCGAGCACCTGCCCCCCGACCCGGCGGCCGGGGCCACGATGCCGATGCCGGCGGTCCAGGAGACCGGCTGGGGGGCGGACGAGGCAGCGACCACAGCGATCCCGGCCGTGGGGCAGTCCCCGGACACCCCCGCCCACCCCATGCACTCCGCGCACTCGGCCGAGGACGAGCAGGCGAGCGTTCCGGGCCGCCGCCCTCGGGCCGTTCTTCTCGGCGCCGCCGGAGCGGTCGTCGTCGTCCTGGCGGCGGGCGGGCTCGTGGGCGGGGTGTTCACGTACGACAAGCCGGACCGGAACAACACGGCCGCCCAGGACGTCCGGGAGAGCGTGCCGGCGGCAACGACCAGCACGGCGTCCCCGACACCGTCCGACAGTCCGACGGTGTCGGCATCGCCGTCACCCACCCCCACCCCGTCCCGCAGCGCGAGCCCGACGCCGTCGCCCACCCCGACAGCGCCCTCCGCGACACCGTCCAGGCCGGCGGCCACCCCGACCCAGGCACCGACGACCGCCCAGGCCACCGGCACGATCACCCCGGCTCCCGGCGAGGACGACAAGGGCGTCCCCCCTGTCCTGCGTCCCGGTGAGCAAGGCGAGGAGGTGCTCGAACTCCAGCTGCGGCTACGCCAGTTGGCCATGTACCTCAACGACACCGACGGCGTCTACGACGACAACGTCGAGAACGCGGTGACCACGTACCAGACGACACGGGGCATCGCCCCGGACGAGCCCGGCGTGTACGACCGCCCTACGCGCGAACGGCTGGAGTCGGAGACAACAGAACCGTAGGGCTGCGCAGGCTCGGCGGGGCATCGGCATCGGCGGTGTCGGCGTGACCGTCCCTGGGGCTGCCGCCCCCAGACCCCCGCATCGGCCCTGAACGGGCCTCGTCCCCAATCGCCGGACGGGCTGGATATGCGGGTCGGCGCTGACGTGGTGCTGCCCGGACCGCGGAAGCAGCACGGGCAGGCGAGCGGGCTGGTGTCTCAACTACCGCCCGGTACCAAGAAGTTCAACGCCACCTGGCAATCACGCCGAGACGGGTGGGTGGGAAACAGGGCCCGAGCTCACACCCCGCCCGCCCCGAAGGTCACCCGCAGCTCCCCGCCCCCCACGGAAGTGACCCGCACCCCCACCAGATCCGGCACCACCACATCCGGCCGGTGGTAGTGGGCCCGCGGCCCAACCCCCACCACCCGCATCCCCGCGGAGCGCCCCGCCTCGATCCCGGCCCCGGAGTCCTCGAAGACGACACAGTCAGCGGGATCGACCCCCAACTCGGCCGCGCCCTTCAGAAACCCCTCGGGATCCGGCTTGCTCGCCCCGACTGACTCCGCGGTGACGCGAACGTCCGGCAGCCCCAGCCCCGCCGCACGCATCCGCGCGGTCGACAGCGCGACGTCGGCGGAGGTCACCAGCGCATGCGGAAGCCCGTGCAGGGAGGCCAGGAACTCGAAGGCGCCCGGTATCGCGACGACGCCCTCCAGATCGGCGGTCTCCTCCGCGAGCATGCGCGCGTTGTCGGCGTGGTTCTGCTCCATGGGCCGGTCGGGCAGCAGCACCGCCATGGAGGCGTACCCCTGCCGACCGTGCACCACCTTCATGACCTCGTCGCCGTTCAGCCCGTGGCGGTCCGCCCAGCGGCGCCAGATGCGCTCGACGACGGCGTCCGAGTTGACGAGGGTGCCGTCCATGTCGAGAAGAAGGGCACGGGCGGTGAGCACGGTGGTGGCCGTCATCGGCGGGCTCCAAGACACAGGTACGGGACCAAGGCGGCCCCGCCCGCCGGTCAGGGAAAACGGGCGGGAGCCACTTTGTTTCTACACGGTACAAAAGAAACCGTGCCTCCCGCTACCGTCTGAGGCAATCGTTCACCGATCGGTCACCTCCGAGGCACCCCACTCCCCGCCCGGTCACACCTACCCGGCCACCGCCTCCCAAAGACTCCACACCCCGAGTGCCAGCATCAGCACCGCCGCGACCTTGGTGATCAGCTCCAGCGGCACCCGCCTCATCAGCGCCCGGCCACCCACGATCCCGAGCCCGGCCACCGCCCACAGCGCGAGCACCGCGCCGAGACCGACGGAGAGCGGATCGTCGTAACGGGCGGCGAGGTTGGCCGTCATGATCTGTGTGAGATCGCCGAACTCGGCGACGAGGATGAGCATGAAGCCGGCCCCCGACACCTTCCAGAAGGACTGGTCCCCGGGCCGCCGCACCTCCCCCTCCTCCTCACCCTTCTTCAGCAGCAGCACAGCGGCCCCGCCCAGGAAGAGCACACCGGTCAGCGCGTGGACGAGTTGCTGCGGCAGCAGCGTGAGGACACTGCCCGCCGCGACGGCCAGCGCGACATGGACGGCGAAGGCGGCGGCCACGCCCGCGAAGACGTACGAGGCGCGGTACCGGGTGCCGAGGACGAGCCCGGCGAGGGCGGTCTTGTCCGGGAGTTCGGCAAGGAAGACGACGCCGAAGACGAGCGCCGTGACACTGAAGCTGATCAAGGTTCCTCAATCGGTCGGGGCTGCCCCACCGAGAGTGCGATGACCGCACGCTTCCCGCGCTGCGACACCTCGGCACGGCAGCACACGTAACACGTATGTGCTGCTCTGCCGAAGGTCTCGCTGGCCGGTCCGCACAGCGTGTGCGGAACCTGCCTCCGGGCGCCGGCTCAGACGAGCTGAGCAGTATGTCGACGGTCCGGCGAAGAGCTACTCCCCTTCTGCACCGTCCACGATAACCGAACCCGGAGGGTTGTTATGTCATGCCCACGTCACTAACTTCTTACCGATCGCACATCTCACGGCAATCAGGCGACGCGACGATTCATTCGCTCGCGCTCAACATCCCCATCCCCCGAGGGAGTTCGCATGCCGAAGTTCTACGCGCGTCGACGGCTCAGCATACTCGCGACACTCACCGGCCTCATAGCCTCGGTCGGACTTTTCAACGGTCCGACCGCCTCCGCCGCCCTCCCCACCCCGGTCAGCGCCGCCACCGCCCGCACCTACCTCGCCTCGCTCACCGTGGCGACCGAGGACCGCACCGGCTACGACCGTGACCTGTTCAACCACTGGATCACCATCTCCGGCACCTGCAACACCCGTGAGACGGTCCTGAAGCGCGACGGTACGAACGTCGTCACCAGCTCCGCCTGCGCGGCCACCAGCGGCAGCTGGTACTCCGTCTACGACGGCGCCACGTGGACGGCCGCCTCCGACCTCGACATCGACCACCTCGTCCCGCTGGCCGAGGCCTGGGACTCCGGCGCCGACAGCTGGACCTCCGCCCAGCGTCAGGCGTTCGCCAACGACCTCACCCGGCCCCAGCTCATCGCCGTCACGGACAACGTGAACCAGCAGAAGAGCGACCAGGACCCGGCCGAGTGGATGCCCTCGCGCACCGCGTACACCTGCACGTACGTCCGCGCCTGGGTCCAGGTGAAGTACTACTACGACCTCTCCGTCGACTCGGCCGAGAAGAGCGCGCTCACCAGCGACCTCGCCGGCTGCTGAGCGACCACTGATCAACCGCCGACCGGTCGCCCGCCGGCCGCCGATCGGTGGCAAATCGCCCGAGAATCGCCTGCATCATGCACGGAACCTCCCCGCCCTCCTCCGTCGTCCGTACCGTACGGTGCTACGGAGGAGGGTGATCACGTGGCGACACTTCGTCTGGGACCGCTATTGAGGTACGCCGACAGTTCGTCCGCGACCGTCTGGGTCGAGGCGAGCCGTCCCTGCCTAGCCGAGGCGCGCTGTGCGGACGGCGTCGGCGGTGAGACCCGCACCTTCCAGGTCGCGGGGCACCACTACGCGCTGATCCCGGTGACCGGCCTCACGCCGGGCACGACAAATCCGTACGAGGTGCTGCTGGACGGTGTCCGCGTGTGGCCGCTGCCCGACTCGCCCTTCCCGCCCTCCGTCATCCGCACCCCCGAGGAGGACGCGGGCGAGGGCAGGGGCGACGCGCTGCGGGTCGCCTTCGGGTCCTGCCGCTGGGCGGCGCCGGCCGCCGGCGAGAAGGACCCGGTGGGGGCGGACGCCCTGGACACCCTGGCGGCACGCATCGCGGCCGACCCCGAGGCCGAACGCCCGGACGTCCTCCTCCTGTTGGGCGACCAGGTGTACGCCGACGAGGTGTCCGACGCCACCCGCGACTGGCTGGCCTCCCGCCGCGACCTGTCCGAACCGCCGGGCGCGGAGGTCGCGGACTACGAGGAGTACACCCACCTCTACTACGAGTCCTGGCTCGACCCCGAGGTCCGCTGGCTGCTCTCCACCGTCCCCAGCTGCATGATCTTCGACGACCACGACGTCATCGACGACTGGAACACCAGCGCCGCCTGGCTGGCCGACATGCGGGAGACCCCGTGGTGGCGCGAGCGGCTGCTGAGCGGTCTGATGTCGTACTGGGTGCACCAGCACCTGGGCAACCTCGCCCCGGACGAGCTCGCCACCGACCCGCTCTACGCGGCCGTACGCGAGAGTGCCGACGGTACGGACGCCGTGCGCGCCTTCGCCTCCCGGGCGGACGCCGACCCCGCCTCGGTCCGCTGGAGCTACCGGCGCGACTTCGGCCGCGTACGTCTGCTCATGGTGGACAGCAGGGCGGCCCGCGTCCTCGACGAGGACGAGCGCGCGATGCTGGACCCGGGTGAGGAGGCGTGGGTGCGGGAACAGGCGCTGGCCGATCCCGGCTCGTACGACCACCTCCTCATCGGCACCTCGCTCCCCTGGCTGCTGCCGCACCTCGTGCACGACGCCGAGGCGTGGGACGAGGCACTGTGCGGGGGCGAACGGGGCACGCGCTGGGCCCGGTTCGGGGAGACGCTGCGCCGCGGGGCCGACCTCGAACACTGGGCGGCCTTCACCACCTCGTTCACCGCCCTGGCCGACCTGATCGCGAAGGCCGGTTCGGGCCCCGGGGCCCCGGCGACGGTGCTGGTCCTGTCGGGAGACGTCCACCACGCGTACGCGGCCGAGGCCACCTGGCCCGAGTCCGCCCGCCCGGACGCCCGCGTCCTCCAACTGACCTGCTCACCCGTCCACAACGCCATCCCCCTCTACATCAAGGTCGGCTTCCGTCTGGGCTGGAGCGGCCTGGGCCGCGCCCTGGGCCGCCGCCTCGCCCGGCACGGCCGGGTCCCGCGTCCGCCGGTCACCTGGCGCAAGACGGACGGCCCGTGGTTCGGCAACATGCTGATGACCCTGACCCTGCACGGCCGTTCGGCGCGGCTGCGACTGGAGCGGGCACAGGGACAGCGGGGCAGTGCCCAGCTGGAGACGGTCATGGAGTCGAAGCTGAGCGGGTGAGGCATCCCACACCGGCGGCGAGCCTCGTCCCCGGTGCTCGGTTCGTGTGGCCGCCGACGGCATGATGTGGCGGACCGTCTGCTTCCGGTTGACGGTTCGCTGCCAACGCGCCCCACACGCCCGGGAGTTCCCCCATGTCTCCAGCGCCCGTCGAGCCGTCCAGGACCGTCTCCGGGATCACGTCCGAACCCCTCTCCGTGTCAGTCGCCCTGGTCGGTGCCGGCCCGCGCGGCACCAGCGTGCTGGAACGCCTCTGCGCCTCCGCTCCCGAACTCCTCCCGCCCGGGGCCCGGTTGACCGTCCACGTCGTCGACCCGGCACCGCCGGGCGCCGGGCAGGTCTGGCGCACCTCTCAGTCGCCCCGGCTGCTGATGAACACCGTGGCCTCGCAGGTGACCCTCTTCACCGACGACAGCGTGGACTGCTCCGGCCCGGTCCGGCCGGGCCCGAGCCTGTACGAGTGGGCGCGCGACTCACCTGACGCGGAAGGCCGGTTGGGGCCGGACGACTACCCGACCCGCGCCCACTACGGGCGTTACCTGGAGTGGGTGTTCGCGAAGGTCGTGCGCGAGGCGCCGCCCGCCGTACGCGTCGAGACGCACCGGGCCCGCGCGACCCGCCTCGACGACGCCCCCGACGGCAGCCAGACCCTCACCCTCGCGGACGGCCGCACCCTGTCCGCCCTGACCGCCGTCGTCCTGGCCCAGGGCCACCTCCCCCTCGTCCCGGACGACGAACAGCGCCGCCTCGCCTCGTACGCCGGTCACCACGGCCTGTGCCACATTCCGCCCGCCAACCCGGCGGACGTCGACCTCTCGCCGCTCGCCCCCGGCGAACCGGTGCTGCTGCGTGGCCTCGGCCTCAACTTCTTCGACCATCTGACCCTCCTGACGACGGGCCGCGGCGGCCGTTTCGTGCGCGACGCGCCCGACTCCGGTGCGGGCGGGCTGCGTTATCTGCCCTCCGGACGTGAGCCACGGCTCTACGCGGGTTCGCGGCGCGGCATCCCGTACCAGGCACGCGGCGACAACGCGAAGGGCCCGTACGGCAGGCACACCCCGCTCGTCCTCACCGACGAGGAGATCGCCCGCTTCCGCAAGCGCGCCGACTCCGGCGAGGCGCCCGACTTCCGCACGGAGGTATGGCCGCTGGTGGCGAAGGAGGTCGAGACGGTCTACTACGAAACCCTGCTGCGCACACGGGAGTCGACGGACCGCCCGCTCCACGGCTTCCGGGAGCGCTTCCTCGCCGCCCCGCACCGCGACCCCCAAGAGGCGGCCGTGCTGGACGAGTTCGGCGTACCGGAGGCCGACCGCTGGTCCTGGGAGCGGATGTCACGGCCGTACGCCGGACAGGTCTTCCCCGATGCCGCCGCCTGGCGGGCCTGGCTGCTCGGCCACCTCCACGAGGACGTAGCCCAAGCCGCGTTGGGCAACGTCGACGGGCCCGTGAAGGCGGCCCAGGACGTGCTGCGCGACCTGCGCAACGAGTTGCGGCTGGTCGTCGATCACGGCGGGCTGCCGGGCGGCTCGCGCCGGGACCACCTGGACCGCTGGTACACCCCGCTCAACGCCTTCCTGTCCATCGGGCCGCCCCGGCGGCGCGTCGAGGAGCTGGCGGCGCTCATGACGGCGGGCGTGGTGGAGATACTCGGGCCCCGCCTCACGGTGCGGGCCGAGGACGGGGCGTGGGTGGCGCACTCCCCCGATGTGCCGGGCTCGGCAGTACGCGTGACCTCACTCATAGAGGCACGGCTGCCGGAGGCGGACCTCCGCCGCACGGCCGACCCGCTCCTCGCCCGACTGCTGAGGACGGGCCAGGCGAGGCCCCATGTGAGCGACGGCTACGAAACCGGCGGACTGGACGTGACACCGCGCCCGTATTTGCTGATGGATCGTCAAGGTCGGCCGCACACAAGGAGGTTGGCGTTCGGGGTGCCAACCGAGGGCGTGCACTGGGTGACAGCGGCCGGGGCTCGCCCTGGCGTGGATTCGGTCACACTTTCGGACGCGGATGCGGTGGCGCGGGCGGTGCTGCGAATGACTCCAAGGGCCTCCCCACGTGCGGAAATCAGCGAATCGACAGGGCAGACGGAAGCCCATCAGAAGGCAAAGCCGTGGCCAAATGTTGAACTTGCAAGCGTCGATTGAGCCCCCCTACGGTGGAGTAACCCGCTCGGTTCCGCCCCCGACCGATCCGTCCCCGTTCCCGAAAGTTTTCGGACGGAACGATCCCGACCGAAGGAGACACCCCCCACATGTCCGCTCGCCTCAACAGTGCTCAGCCCTACGCCATCGGCCTTTTCCGGATCGTGGTCGGCCTGCTCTTCGCCTGCCACGGCGCCCGTTCGCTCTTCGGCGTTCTCGGCGGCGAGGAGACCGTCGCGGCAGGTACCTGGCCCGGCTGGTACGCGGCAGTGATCGAGCTGGTCGGCGGCACCCTGGTCCTGCTGGGCCTCGGCACCCGCGCCGCCTCGTTCATCGCCTCGGGCGCGATGGCGTACGCGTACTTCGACGTCCACCAGCCCAACGCCCTCATGCCGATCCAGAACCAGGGCGAACTGGCCGCCGCCTTCTGCTGGGCGTTCTTCCTGCTCATCTTCACCGGCTCCGGCGCGTTCGGCCTGGACCGGTTCCTGGCGAAGCGCTCGTCGGGCGCGACGAAGGAGTCGCGGGAGAAGACCCCGGTAGCGGCCTGACCCAGCTGAACCGTCGCTCGTTCGTACGCCGGTGCCCATTCCCGCATCCCGGGGATGGGCACCGGCGTACGTCAGGGTGAACATCGTGTGCCGAACATATGCGCCCCCCGTGGATCTCCCGCCGGACCCCCCGCGTACGCTGTATGGCTGTCACAGGCCGCCCGCCACTCCCCCGCGAGGTAGCGGCACGGATCCGGGCTGACGGGGGAGTTTCGGGGAGTCTGCGGTGCTTGAGAGTGTGGGGTCCCTGACCGGGACCCCGTGGATCTACGCCCTGGTGGGTGTGTCCGTCCTGCTCGACGTCCTGGTGCCGGTGCTGCCGAGCGGTGTCCTGGTCATCGCGGCCGCCACGGCAGCCGCCGCCGGTTCGGGCGCGGCCACCGGGCAGGTGCCGCAGGAGGTCCCCGACATCCTCGCGCTCACCCTGTGCGCGGCCACGGCGTCGGTCCTCGGCGACCTGGTGGCGTACCGGCTGGCCTGGCACGGCGGGGCCCGCCTGGACCGCGCGATCGCCCGCTCCCGGCGCCTGACCGGCGCGCAGGAACGTCTCGGCCAGGCCCTCGCGCACAGCGGCGGCATCCTGGTCGTCGTCGCCCGCTTCGCCCCGGCCGGCCGCTCGGTCGTCTCCCTCGCTGCGGGCGCCGCCCACCGCCGGGTCGGCGAGTTCCTGCCCTGGTCGATCGTGGCCGGCCTGGCCTGGGCCGCGTACAGCGTCGCCCTCGGCTACTTCGGCGGCCAGTGGCTGGGCGCGAGCTGGCTGTCGACGGGCGTGTCCGTGGCAGCACTCTTCGCCGCAGGCGCGGGAGCGGCCTTCCTGATGCGCCGCCCACGGGTGAGCGGCGCGCACGGGTAAGGACGCCTGCTCGGCGGGCGCCGAGAAGACGCGCCCGACAGGGGCGCGGGGCTGCGTCATTGTGCGGCTCCGCCGGGGCGCGACAAGCAACGACGCAGTCGCACCGGCCACACGACAGAACCCCCCGAGCTCACAGGCACCCCCTCAAGTCCCGCCCGAAATCCCCCGGTTGGGAAACCCACTCCTGCCACACCCGTTGACTTAACCCTCCCCTCGCTCTAATTTCAGCGCGCCCCCTCGTTCGGTTCGCCGATCGCGGTTCGAAATATCGACCAAACTCCGGGAGTCGCACCGCCGCGCCCCGGAAAGGAGCCGCATGTACCCCCCGCCGCGCCCATCCCTCCTCAGACGCACCGCAATCCGCGCCCTCGCTCTGGCCACCGCGGCGACCGCCGCCCTCCTCTTCGCCCAGCCGCAGGCCGAAGACACCACCGCCCTGGACAACACCACCCCCGTCGCCGCCTCCACACGCCAGATACCGGTCCCCACCGCCCCCATGGGCTGGGCCTCGTGGAACAGCTTCGCGGCGGTCGTCGACCACAACGTGATCAAGGGCCAGGTCGACGCGTTCGTCGCGGCCGGCCTGCCCGAGGCCGGCTACGAGTACATCAACATCGACGAGGGCTGGTGGCAGGGCACCCGGGACAGTGCCGGCAACATCACGGTCGACGAGTCCGAGTGGCCCGGCGGTATGAAGGCCATCGCCGACTACATCCACAGCAAGGGCCTCAAGGCCGGCATCTACACCGACGCGGGCAAGGACGGCTGCGGCTACTACTTCCCGACGGGCCGCCCCGCCGCCCCGGGCAGCGGCAGCGAGGGCCACTACGAACAGGACATGCTCCAGTTCTCCCAGTGGGGCTTCGACTTCGTCAAGGTCGACTGGTGCGGCGGTGACGTCGAAGGCCTCGACGCGGCGACCACGTACAAGGCGATCAGCGACGCGGTGGCCACCGCGTCCGCCACCACCGGACGCCCGCTCACCCTCTCCATCTGCAACTGGGGCTACCAGAACACCTGGAACTGGGCCCCGGGCCTCGCCCCCATGTACCGGACCAGCACGGACATCATCTTCTGGGGCAACAAGCCCTCGATGACGAACATGCTGTCCAACTACGACCAGGGCCTGCACCCCACCGCCCAGCACACCGGCTACTACAACGACCCGGACATGCTGATGGTCGGCATGGACGGCCTCACCGCCGCCCAGAACCGCACCCACATGAACCTGTGGGCCATCTCCGGTGCCCCGCTGCTCGCTGGCAACAACCTCTCGACGATGACCGCCGAGTCCGCCGCGATCCTCAAGAACCCCGAGGTCATCGCCGTGGACCAGGACCCGCGCGGCCTCCAGGGCGTCAAGGTCGCCGAGGACACCACGGGCGCACAGGTGTACGGCAAGGTGCTGTCCGGCACCGGCAAGCGTGCCGCCCTGCTCCTCAACCGCACCTCCTCCGCCCAGAACATCACCGTCCGCTGGGCCGACCTCGGCCTGACGAACGCCTCCGCGACAGTCCGTGACCTGTGGAGCCGCACGAACATCGGCTCGTACACCACCGGCTACACCACCAGCGTCCCGGCCGGCGGCTCGGTGATGCTCACGATCAACGGCGGCACGGAGGCGGCGAGCAGCGCGTACGAGCCCAGCTCCGCCGCTGTCTACACCGGCGTGAGCGCGGCGAACACGGGTGTCGCGGTCGCCGACTTCACGTACACGAACAACACGAGCACCGCCCGGACGGCGACCCTCAAGGTCAACGGCCAGACGTCGACCACCGTGTCGTTCCCGCCGACCGGCTCGACCCCGGGCACGATCTCCGTCCAGGTCGCCCTCTCCAAGGGCACCACCAACACGCTCACCGTCACCAACGGCCCGACCCTGGGCACGCTGACCGTCGCGCCGGTCCCCGGCACGAACGGCAACCTGGTCGTCGGCAAGCAGTCCAACCGTTGCCTGGACATCTTCGACAACACGATCACCAACGGCACCCAGGCCGCCCTGTGGGACTGCAACGGCGGCTCCAACCAGGCGTGGACATACACCTCCCGCAAGGAACTCGTGGTGTACGGCAACAAGTGCCTGGACGCCTACGACAGCGGCAGGACCAACGGCACCAAGGTCGTCATCTGGGACTGCCACGGCGGCAACAACCAGAAGTGGAACGTCAACCCCGACGGCACGCTCACGAACGTCAACGCGGGCCTCTGCCTGGACGCGTACGGCGCGGCCACGGCCAACGGCACGCAGATGGTGCTGTGGGCCTGCGGCACGGGCGACAACCAGAAGTGGACGGTCGGTTAGAGGTTCAGGGGCTCACCGACTCGACCCGGTGGCTCGCTGACCCAGTGGCTCAGCCAATAGCCTCACAGCCCGGCGCGCGTTCTCAGGACGCGTGCCGGGCTGTCGCCGTACTGCCACCCCCGCCGCGCACCTCGATGCCGGCGAGCAGTTCGGCGGTGGCCGCCGCGATGACGTCGACGGCGTGTTCGAAAACCTCGCGGTTGTGGGCGGCCGGCGCCCGGAAGCCGGAGACCTTGCGGACGTACTGCAGGGCGGCGGCCCTGATCTCCTCCTCGGTGGCCTCTTCGGGGAGTACGGGCGGACGAAGGGTCTTGATGCTGCGGCACATGCCTCCAGTCTCGCGCGTACCCGGCGATCCGCGCCGTCCGCATGCCGAATGGGGAGTGCCCTTCGTCCGTACCGGCTGCGATCATGCTCGGCGAAGCGGCCACCTGCCAGGGGCCGACCGAGGAGAGGTTCGATCAGCCATGCAGACGGACACAGCCGCAGACGTACGCCAGGACACGCTCACCTTCGCCGTACTCGGCCCCGGCGGCGTCGGCGGCCTCCTCGCCGCCCTGCTCTCCCGCGCCGGCCACCGCGTGCTCTGCCTGGCCGGGGACGACACCGCGCGGACGCTCCGCGAGGGCGGAATCCGCGTCCGCAGCGGCCGGTTCGGCGATTTCACGGCGAAGGTGGACGCGGCGACCGGGCTGCCGGAGGCACCCAGCCCCGCAGGCGCCGTCGACGCCGTCCTCGTGGCCGTCAAACACACGGGCCTCGACGCGGCCCTGGAACGCGTCCCGGTGAAGGCGCTGGGCGACGCCCTGGTCGTACCGTTCCTGAACGGCGTCGAACACCCGGCCGCACTGCGTGCCCGCTACGGCACCGACCGCGTCGCCCCGGCCGTGATCCGCGTCGAGTCGACCCGTACAGCACCCGGCGTGATCGAACACGCGAGCCCCTTCGTGGAGATCGACCTGGCCGGCGATCCGGTACCGCGCGAGCGTCTCGACGTACTGTCCGCCGCCTTCACGGCCGCCGGACCGGCCACCCGCGTCCTGCCCGACGAGGCGGCAGTGCTGTGGGCGAAGATGTCGTTCCTCGCCCCCTTCGCTCTGCTGACCACCCTGTACGGCCTCCCGCTGGGCGACGTCCGCACCCGCCACCGCGACGAGCTGACCGCCCTGGTCGAGGAGACGGCGGCGGTGAGCCGGGCCTCCGGCGGCCCGGCGGACCCCGCCCAGGCCCTGGCCCGCTACGACGCCTTCCCCCCGGCCACCCGCTCGTCGATGCAGCGCGACGCCGAGGCGGGCCGTCCGCTGGAGCTGGACGCGATCGGCGGAGCCCTGCTGCGCGCGGCCGAACGGCACGGCGTGGACGTACCGGTGGCCGCGCGGGTGGTGCGGGAGCTGGCGGCCGGGGGCCGCTGACCGCTCTCCCCCGCACAGTCCGGCACGGTCACTCGTTCGCGTGAAGACAGGGAGGAAGTCCCCGGAGGAACTCGCATCTCAAAATCGAACAGGCGTACCATTACCGCGTGGCGACGACCTATGACTTCCCGAGTGACCTCCTGGCCGGTCAGGAGGAGCTGCATCAGGTCCGGGCCGAGCTGTCCGCCCTACTGAAGCGGCTCCCCTGGTCGGTCGAGCCGCTGGACGGTTTCAGTGACACCGGCGGCTGGCGCAAGGTGGAGCGCCCCGCGTCACCGGGCTGGACGGCCGACGAACAGGCCGAGGTGGAGGACCTGCGGCGACGGGAGCACGAGCTCGCGGTGTTCGTGAGCGGCCACCGCTTCTGGGCCGAGGTCACGGGACCGGACCGGGTCGACGCACGTACGCGACTCAAGCACGCGCACGAAGGCACGGACGAAGCCTGAGTCCTGCGACCTGCGACCTGCGACCTGCGACCTGCGGATTGATGCCTGATGCCTGCGGATTGCGCGGCCCGGCCTCAGGACGCGGGCGTGATGCGGAAACCTTCCCGCACCCGGTCGAAGACCGGCCGGTAGGTGTCCCACTTCTCCTCGGGCGCCGAGACATAGATGTCGTACTCCCGGCCGCCCTCCCGCCCGAAGCCGAGGTTGATGGCGTGGAAGACGCGCGCCCGGCCCTGGAAGGTGAACTCCCAGACGGCGGCCTTCTGGCCCCGGTACGTCGTGCGCTGCATGTAGAGCTTGCGGTACTTCTCCCCGGGATAGTTGATCTTCGTGTTCGTCTCGATCTCCTTGAAGTGCGCCAAGGGATCGCCCGCGGGGTCCACCATGCCGATGCTGAGACCGACCAGCTTGGTCTCATCGACGTAGACGACCCCGTCGGACTTCCGCTTGTTCACCGTCCAGCCGTCCGGCACCGGGAAGGCGATGCCGAGCGCCCCCTCCGTGACCAGGTGGTAGCCGTCGGGGACGGGCGAGGGCGCGTAGGTCGTCGGGGTGGGGCTCGCCCCCGGGCCCGCGCTCTGCGTGTCCTTGTCGGGCGAGTTCAGGTAGTAGAGGCCGCCCGCCGCGCCCCCGGCGACCAGGATCACCGCGACCGCGCTCCAGAGGACGGTACGGCGCCCACGCCCGCCGCCGGACGGTACGGGAGCCGCCTTCCCCGTGCCGGTCCTCCTCCGCGTGCCGCCGGTCCGGTCGGGATCCGGGGCCCGTCCCGGCGCCGACAGCGGAACGGACGCCGTCCACGCGCGGGGTTCCGTGTCCTCGGTCACCGACCGCAGCGCCAGTTCCGTCTCCTCCGCCGAGGGGCGCTCGGCCGGGTCCTTGGCCAGCAGGGCCGTGATCAGCGGCTCCAGCCGGCCTGCCTGCTTCATCGGCTCCAGGGGTGCGGTGACGATGGAGTACGCCGTCTCGACCGGCGTGAGCCTGCGGAACGGCGGCTGCCCCTCCACCGCCTGGTAGAGGGTCGCGCCGAGCGCCCAGAGGTCGGAGGCGGGCCCTGGGGTGTCGCCCTGGATGCGCTCCGGTGCCATGAAGTCGATGGAGCCGACGATCTCGCCGGTCCGGGTGAGGGTGCTGGTGCCGGTCGCCGTGGCGATGCCGAAGTCGGTGAGGACGACCCGGCCGCCCTCGGTGAGCAGGACGTTGCCCGGCTTGACGTCACGGTGCAGTACGCCGGCCTCGTGGGCGGCCCGCAGCGCGCCGACCATGCCCCGGCCGACACGGGCGGCCTCCTCGGGAGAAACGGTTCCGCCGCTCTTGAGCAGGGCGCCCAGCGTCGTGGAGGGCACGTACTCCATGACGATGCACGGCAGCCCGTCGTCCTCGACGACGTCATGGACGACGACCACGTTCGGGTGCGCGATCCGGGCCGCGCTCTGCGCCTCGCGGCGGGTGCGCTCGTACATCAGGGCAAGTTCGTCCTCGGCGAAGCGCGAATCCTCGTGCAGACGCTTGAGCGCGACCCGGCGGTTGAGCATCTCGTCGGCGGCCAGCCAGACCGTACCCATGCCGCCTCGGCCGATCTGCTCGGTCAGCCGGTACCGCCCGGCGATGAGCCGTCCTTCGTCCGACACGTCCGACACGGCAACCTCTCTGATCACGCCGTCACTGCCACTCACGATATCCGGCACGAGTACGAGGCTGCTCCGAAGGTCGCGTTCACCAGACATCGCCCCGATCAACCTGTGGATTCCTTGTTGGCTCCTTGCGGACTCCGGCCCGATCGGACACTCAACCGCGGGGAGTCCGTTTACTCCCTCGCCCGTCAGTGCGGCGCGTACCTTCCGGCGAAGGCCCGCCACCGCGCGGGCCTTCGTCATTTCGCCCCCACCCCATCGGGTCACAGAAGGGCAGAACCTTCCCAGCGCCTTCCACACCCCACATATCGACTAGATTCCCCCCACGCAAATCACACCAAGGGGGACACATGAGCCAGCAAAATCCACAACAACCCGGATGGGGCGCACCACCACAGGGACCAGGCTGGGACGCACCCCCAGCGCCGAAGAAGAAGTCCTCGTTCGGCAAGATCCTCGGCTTCGGATGCCTCGGCATCGTGGCCCTCTTCGTCATCGTCACCGTCATCGCAGCGGCACTCGGCGGCGGCGACTCCAGCGACAGCAGCAACAAGGACAAGGCCGTCGCCGCTGAGGCCAAGAAGCCTACGAAGGAAACGGTCGCGGAGAAGTCCCAGGCCGCGCAGTTCAAGGACTGCGTCGCCAAGTCCGGCACGGCCACCGAGAAGACTGCCGTCAAGCACGTCACCAAGGTGACCGGCGTCGACAAGAGCAACGACATCATGGACGCGGCCGAGGTGTTCACCGACTACAGCGGCGGCCTCCTCGGCGAGCACGGCTCGGACGGGAAGCTGATCGCGTCCGCCTTCGCCTCCTGCTACGAGTCGAAGAACGGCCTGGTGACCGTGTACGACAAGGACGGCGAGATCCTCTCCAACGGCAACTACTGACCTACCGCCGGCGAGCCCGGCCCGCACCCGTGCGGTCACCACGAGAACTGTCAGCACGTCACCGAGCTGCACGCACAGCGCATGGGCCGCCTCGGGATTACGCCGCAGGCGACGTCACGAACTCGGCGTCACTGGCCCGGGTATCCGACTGACGCCCCCGGAGTCGAGGCGGATGTCTCAGAACTGCGGGCGGATGTGGAGATGTTGAAGCGCGGGCGATGGCCGTCGCGGTCGTCTCGTCACTCGTGGCGCTCGGTTTGCCCCTGTGGCAGGCCACTGGTCGCTGAAGAATCTTTGCCCTCTCCCGCCCTCGGGCGGGAGGGGGCCCTTCGTACATCCAGGGCCAACCCCCGCGAGCAACTCGGCCGGCTTCACCAGCAATACGATCTGTGACAACGCCACCCGCCGAGGCCGAGGACGTCGATGCCCCGTCGTTCGAAGAGCAGCTGCTGAAGGCAGCGGTCACACCTCGCGAGACGGCCGCCGTACGGGCCCTGGCGGACGAGGAGCAGATCCTCGCCCGCCGCCCCTTCCGCAGGGCTCTCGTCTGGCACACCGACGACGGGATGGAGTTCTCCTGGCAGAACCCCGCCTGCTACCTCTACGGCCTCGGACTGGACGACGCCGAGCGGAGCTTCGTCGACCTCGTCCTGTCCATCGCGTCGCCGCACCAGACCAGCCTCACCCGCGTGATGGACCTCGACGAGCGACGCCTCGCGATCGTCCTGCGCGCCATGATCACCCTGTCGGGGATCGACACCCTCGCGGTCGGCAGGCGCCTCTGAGCCACGGCCGACCCCGTCACCCCGTCGGGACCGACCGGTTACCGAACGAGGTCCACGCCGATCACGTCGGCGGGGGCCGCCGCCTGCGGGCCGGGACTCCCCACGCGGCCACCGTGGGAAGAGAACGAGGACGTGTCCGGCGCGTGGGGAGACGCGCCGACCCTCGTCACGTGCCTCAGTGCAGTGATCAAGCTCAGCCCTCTGAACCAGGGACGCTGAAACCATGATTGCTGGCGGATGTGGACTCTCAGCAGACTTTGATCACAGGAGAGGCCTCCCGGGGAATCCCCCGAGAGGCCTCTGACCTGCTAACTAGCCCTGGTGGGCGCGGACGGTTTCGAACCGCCGACATCCGCCTTGTAAGGGCGGCGCTCTACCACTGAGCTACGCGCCCAGGACGAGTGGTCAGCCTACATTGCCCGGGGCACTGCCTCGCAAACGCGTATCCGCCCCGGAGATCGCCGGACCCGGATTCGGGGGTTTTCCCCCGTACACATCGGGGAGCGCCCCGGATGCTCCGGCGGGCGGCGGCTCCGTACGGTCGAAGAGTGTCGCGGGGCCGCTCCACCGATCGCCGATCACCGGTCCCGCGTTCACCTCAGGGGGAGCAGGACCATGGCCCGATCAGCGTCAGCATCAGCATTTCCGCGCAGCCGTGTCATCGCCGTCGCCGGCGCGGTGGTCGCGCTCGTCGCCACCGCGTCGGGCTGCTCCTCGGCCGGGGACGACAAGGATCCGGAGCAGCGTTCCTTCGCCCTGCAGGGGCGCACGCTCACCGTCGACTCGAACGAATCCGCGCTCGACATCGTCGCCGCGGAGTCCGGCAGGCCGGACCGGATCGAGGTCACCCGCTGGTTCCAGGGCTCCGTCACCATGGGCAAGGATCCCAAGGTGACCTGGTCCATGGAGGACGACCGCCTCAAGCTGCGGGTGAAGTGCTCGGGCGTGGTCGCCGACTGCTCGGCCAGGCACCGGATCGAGGTGCCGAGCGGTGTCTCGGTGGTCGTGCGGAACGGGGACGGGAGGGTCTCCGCGCGCGGCTTCGACCAGGCCCTCGACATCCGTTCCGAGGACGGCTCCGTCACCGTCAAGGACTCCACCGGCCCGCTGAAGCTGCACACCGACGACGGTTCGATCCGTGCCCTCGGTGTCCGCTCCCAGCAGGTGCGGGCGCACTCCGAGGACGGCTCGGTGCGCCTCGAACTCGCCTCGGTGCCGGACCTGGTCGAGTCGAGCAGCGACGACGGCTCGCTCACGATCGAGCTGCCGAAGGAGACGTACCGCGTGACGGCCGACTCCGACGACGGCTCCGTGAAGGTCTCGGTGCCGCGCGCCGAGAGCAGTGCGCATGTGGTGTCGGCGAAGACGCAGGACGGGAGCATACGGGTGCGGGTCGCCGGGGAGTGAGCCTCGCGGTGGCCCGGTGTGGGCCCGGGCCCGGTACGCGGCTGGATGCGTGAGCGGTTGCGGAACCGGGTACGCGCAGCGCGAACCGACCGGGCCGTGTGTTCGTCCTCAACCGGTGGGAGAATGAACCGGGCAGGGCAGATCACAGCACGGGAGAGGGATGTGACGGCGACCACTTCTGAGCCGTACACGCCGATTGCGCCGCGCGCGCACCAGTCACCTCACCGCTTGCCGCACCGCCCACCCGAGTTCTCTCGCAGGGGCGTGCGCGCCGCGGCGCGGGACGCGCTGACGCTCGTGCTGCTCCCGTTGCCGCTGCTCCTCGCGCTGCCCGCCGCCTTCGCCAGCGGCGGTACGCGGCGGTGGTTCGGTGGGCGGGCCGAGAGCCAGCGTGCCGAGGCGCAGGCCGCGAAGGACGCCGCCGCCGCTGCCTTCTACGAATTGGACACCGCCCAGCGGGATCTGCGGATCTCGATAGAGACCATCAAGGCAGTCGACGACACCCCGGCCGCCCGGCGCGCGGTCGCCGACTTCGAGGGGCTCGGGCGCCGGATCGACGAGGCCAGCGGCCAGTACATCACCGCCATCGACGCCCACGACCTCGACCGTGACGACCTGGAGGCCTCGGCCGCCACCCATGCCCGCTCCGAGCTGACCCGGGCCAAGGAGGAGCTGGGGCGGGTCAAGCAGGACCTGGACCGCTTCGCGGACGGGCTCGGGCCGCTGCTCGGCAAGGCCGAGACACAGTTGGCCCGGCTCGCGCCCTCCGTGGAGCGCGCCCGTCAGTCGCTGCTGGCCGCGTCGAACGCCCTGGACGCGGTACGGGGATCGGGGCTGCGGGCGGACGACCTGGCCGCCCGGCTCGCCGCCCTCGGGCCCGAGCTGACCCGGCTCAACCAGGGCGCCGGGCAGCACGGCGTGCCGGAGACGCTGGAGCGGGCCGACCGGGTCGCGCGCGAGGCGGAGGCCGTGCGGGCGGAGGCGGCGCGGCTGCCCGAGCGGGCCGCGGAGATCGATCACCGGCTGGTGTCGCTGCGTACCCGCGCAGAGGCGCTGACCACCCGGTCCGGGCAGGTGGAACCGCTGCTGAGCGAGCTGCGCAGGCGGTTCTCGGCGGCGTGCTGGCAGGACCTCCAGCACGTGCCGGAGCAGGCCACGGACCATGTACGGCTGGCCGAGGCCAGGCTCAAGGAGGCGCAGGCCGCGCGGGACGCCCAGCGCTGGCCGGACGCGACCTCACTGTTGTCGACGGTGCGGGCGCTGCTGAACACCACCGACGAGGCGGTGTCGGCGGCCGGGGACCGCCTGCGGCAGCTGAACGCGGTGCAGAAGGACCCGCGGGCCGAGATCGACCGGACACGCTTCGCGATCCGGGACGCGCAGCGGCTCGCCATGTCGGGGCGCAACACCCCGGACCCGCGGGACGCCCGCCCGCTGGACGAGTCGGTGGCCCGGCTGGACCGCGCGATCGCCGGGCTGGAGGGCCGTCACCCCGACTACTGGCACTTCCTGACGGAGACGGAGGCGGTGCGGCACACGGTGGCCGGTGTGGTGACCCGCATCCGCGAGGAGCGCGGGATGACCGCCCACTGAGCGCGCGCACTACGGGCTACGGGCACGGGCTACGGGCTACGGGGCTATGAATCCCGGCGCCCCGGCCCGGATGAGGGACCGGAGCGGCGGGACCGGGGCGGTCAGGTGCGGTAGGCGTAGTAGTAGGCGTTCGGTTCCGACGCGATGATGCTCGCCACCGACCTGCGGTAGGTGTTGGCCGAGTGGTACGTCAGGTAGGGCACGCCCTGGGCGCTGCGGTACGTGACGATCATCGTGTGGTCCTTGGACCCGTCCCTCTCGAAGTCCAACTGGAGCACGTCGCCGACGTCCATCTGGTAGACGTACGCGAGGCTGGTGCTGCGCTTCGAGTTCTGGGTGAACCAGGACCACTCGTTGACGCCGACGAAGGAGTGCGACTGGATCTCGGCGTTGCCGAACCACTTGGTGTAGTCGTAGACATAGCCGGGAGCGTGCTTCCAGCCGCCGGCTTTCAGGGACTGGCTGACGAAGTTGGTGCAGTCGCCGCCGGCGCCTTGTCCGTTGAAGTTCGGGTAGGCCGGGTTGTAGGTGCTCCAGTACTTCTCCGCGTACGTGGCCATGGCCTTGTAGTCGAAGGCGCCGGTGGTGAGGTTCTTGGCCTTGGCCGGTGCTGTGCGGGTGGTGGCCGCGCGGAGGGCGTTGGGCATGGTGTCGGCGGCCACCGCGGCGGCCCTGGCCGTACCGGACGGCATGGCCGGCTGGTTCACCGCGATGTCGGCGGCCGAATCGGTGTTCCGGATGCCCGTCAGCTGCCAGTGGCCGCGCGCGTCGGCGGTGAACGTCAGCGCGTGGTGGGCCTGGAAGCCGGTGGTCCCCGGCTCGTCGCCGTGGACCTTCCGGTAGGTCAGGGTCGTGGTCTCGGTGACCTCGACCTCGGCCTTGGCGCCCCGGAGGCGGGTGCTGTTCAGGGTGACGACGGTGTCGGCCTTGCCGTACTTCTCGCCGAGCGCAGCGAGGCGGGCCTTGCGCCGGTCCAGCGAGGACAGTGCGGCCTGCTCGCTGCGGGCCAGCGCGGCGGACAGCCCGACGTCACCGGAGAAGCCGTTGGTCAGCGGCTTCTTCCGGTCGCCCTGCGCGCCGTCGACCAGCGCGTCCGTACGGTCGGTGAGGACCGCGTCGGCCAGGCGCTGGAAGCTGGCTCTGGTCTGCTGGTCCACGATCGGGGCGGCGGAGCGCGCGGTCGCCGCGCTCGCGCTGGTGACCGGCAGCAGCGCCGCTCCCGTGGCGACCGAGGCAGTGGCCGCGACGGCTATGGCGGCGCGGCTGCGCGTGCGGCCCATGTTTCTTGACTTCACGAATGGTTCCCCTCTTGCCCCGGCGATGGGGGATGCCGGGTTGTGGAATTTTCGCATGCCATGTGGAGCTCCCGTGAACGGGGATACCCTTTACCAGCAAGGGAATTGACGGATCGTCAGACAGAAGAGGTCACCTGCACGGCGATCACTTCACGACCGTCGACCAGTCCGGCGACTGCGCCGGGTCCAGGCCGCGCAGCCGCTCCAGCGTCGCCGGGGTCTGCACGTCGAGCCAGTCGGCGAGTTCCTTGAAGGAGACACACTTGACGTCCGCCTTCGTGCACATGGTCGCTATGACCTCGTCGACGGCCTTCATATAGATGCCGCCGTTCCACTCCTCGAAGTGGTTGCCGATGAACAGCGGGGCGCGGCTGCCGTAGTACACCCGGTCGAAGCCGGCCATGTAGGAGTCGACGGTCTCCTGCTGCCACCGCGGGTAGTTGGCCGGAGCCCCGTCGGTCTTTCCCTCGGACTGGTTGTAGAGGAAGTTGAAGTCCATGGAGAGGCCCTGGTATTCACCGCCCTCGTACGGGAGCATCTGCAGCGGGAAGTCCCACATGCCGTTCTTCTTCGCCGGCCAGATCTGGAAGTCGCCCGCGGAACTCGCGTCGTAGCGCCAGCCGTAGCTCTCGGCGGCCTTCAGCAGGTTCTTCTGACCCTCCAGGCAGGGGGCACGCCCGCCGGTGACCTCTTCCTTGATGTCGAACGGCAGCGGGTCGAGGTCGGTGTAGCCGGTGTTGGTCTTCCACTTCTGCACGAAGTCGAAGAACTGGTCGATCTCGCTCTTCCACTCGGCGACGCTCCAGTCGTCGCCGCCCTTCTCGCCGCAGAAGTGGCCGTTGAAGTGGGTGCCGATCTCGTTGCCCTCCTGCCACGCCTTGCCGAGCTGTTCGAGGGTGGTGCGGATGTGTTCGTCGGTGGCGTAGCTGATCGCCGCCGACCCCTCGGGGTGCTGCGGAGGCTTGTAGAGGTTCGCCTTGCTCTTGGGCAGCAGGTAGATGCCCGTGAGGAAGAAGGTCATGTGGGCGTCGTACTTCGCGGACAACTCCCGGTAGTGCGCGAAGAGTTCGTCGTCGCCCGAGAGCGCCCCGTCCCAGGAGAAGACGACGAACTGGGGCGGTTTCTCACCTGGCTTGAGCGGCACCGGCTTCAACCGGCCCTGCTGTGGGCCGGTGTACGAGGTGGAGCCGTCCCCCAGGACCCTGATCTTGCCGTCCCACTTCGGTTCAACGGTCGCCTGCGCGGGGGCTTTCACGGTTCCCCCGGACCCCACGGAGGCTGTCGGTGCGGTCTGGTCGGTGCGGCCCAGCACCAGGTATCCGGCGGTCAGGGACGCCATGGTCAGGGACGCGACGACGAGGTACGCCGCGATCCGCGGGCGGGTCGGAGCGGGGCGACGTGTTGCCGGGGCCTTGCGGCGGCGGCCCGACGCTTGTGTCATGTCGTGCTCATTTCGAGGGGGGTGGGGGCCCCGTCCGGTGGTCAGCCGAGCGGGCTCATGGCACCCGACCAGATGCCGTACGGAACGCTGTCGTCGGCGGTACCGGCGAGGCCCTTCAACGGCAGCGGTTCGAGACTCCTGGTCAGGTCGATGCGGTAGACGACGACGGCCGTGGACACGAACTTGTGCGTACCGACGAACCAGGAGGCGGTGTCGTCCGGGGTGGTCCCCGCCTTCCCTGCCACATTCCCGTCGGCGGACGCGGCGGTGTCGGGGTGGGCGGTGCTGAAGGCGTCGGTGAGCGCCGAGGCGACCTCCTCGGCCACGTCGGCGCCGATCGCGCGGGTCGGGGTGGGGGTGTCGAAGGGGACGCCGATGCCGTTGCGGGTGATCTTGCGCACCGAGTACGGCTCGGTGCGCTTGCCGCCTGCGATGAAGGTGGTGTAGCCGCCGGCCATGCGGATCGCGCTCGGCGTGGAGGTCCCCATCGACAGCGCGGGCACCTGCGCCCCGATGCTGGCGGGCAGCAGGCCGGCCGCCTCGGCGGTCGCGCGGACGTTGTCCAGGCCGGTGTCCATGCCGAGCTGCATAAACGGCGTGTTCACCGACAGCTCCAGCGCCCGGTGCAGCGAGATCTGCCCGTAGGACAGGTCGCCGTCGTTGCTGGCGGCCACCTTCTTGCCGCTGCGGTCCCAGTAGGGCCCCTCGGGCGTGGTCACCGGCACGTCGTCGTTGCCGTCGTACAAGGTCTCCCCTGTGACACGTGTCGCCTCGTCGCCGCGGCTCTCGTGGACGCCGTGCTCCAGACCGGCCGCGTAGACGAACGGCAGGAAGGCCGAACCGGCGGGGACGGTGGTCGAATTGGACTCATTGTAGCCCTGCGTACGGTGGTCGGGGCCCCCATGGACGGCGAGGATCCGGCCGTCGGCGGTCACCGAGGCGGCGCCGTAGTGGGCGGTCCTCGCGGCGCTCGGATCGCTCTTCAGCGCCTGTTTGCGGGCCTTGGCGACGGCGTCGGCGAGCTTGCGCTCCCGCGTGCGGTCGAACGTCGTGTAGACCTGGTAGCCGCCGAGGTCGAAGTCCTTGGCGGAGATGTTCCCGGCCTTCTTGGCGTACTGCGAGGCCACTTCCACCAGATAGTCGGTCTGCTCACCGGTGTCGTACAGCGGGTTGCTCTTCAGCGGCTCGGGGAACTTCGTGTACGTGGCCCGCTCGGCCTTCGTCAGTCTGCCGATGTCGACCATCCGGTCGAGGGTCCAGGACCAGCGCTCCACGGCGCGGGCCCGGTTGGCACCACTCAGGGTCGGGTCGTACAGGCCCGCGCCCTTGAGGAGGGAGGCGAGGAAAGCGCCCTCGCCGGCGTCGAGTTGGCTGACGTCCTTGCCGTAGTAGGCCTGGGCGGCGCGCTGGATGCCGTAGCAGCCACGGCCGAACCAGCTGGTGTTGAGGTAGCCCTCGAGGATGTCGTCCTTGCTCATCCGGTTGTCGAGCTTGAGGGCGATCATCGCCTCGGTGAACTTGCGGCCGATCGTCTGGTTCTGGGTGAGATAGACGTTTTTGACGTACTGCTGGGTGATGGTGGATCCGCCCTGGGTGTCACCCTGACCGAGAGTGCGGAAAAGGGCGCGACTGATGCCCTTGACGGAAATGCCGGAATCGCTGTAAAAACTCGCGTTCTCGGCGGCGAGCACCGCCCAGCGGACATCCTCCGGGATCTCCTGGAGCGGCATCGCCTGTCGCTGCACCCAGCCGGTGCGGGCCATGGGTGTGCCGTCGGCCCAGAAGTACACGTTGTCCTGCTGGGTGGCGTATGTGTTGAGGTTCTCGGGAATGTCGGTGGCCGCGTAGGCGATGCCCAGGAGCAGGCAGCTCAGCCCCGCGGACGCCAGGACACCCCCCAGCGACTGGCGCCAGGAGGGGATCCACCGCCGCCAGCCGGCCCGGCCGGGCCGCGGGTACTCCGGCGAGAACCTGTGGGATTTCCGAGCTAATCGTGCTTTACGCCTGTTTCCCGGTATCGCGGATATCCGTAATTGCAGAGTGGCGTCCGATTCATCCGGCTCCTGGGTCACGACACACCCCTCCGCACTCCGTGCAAACCCTGAATTCCCCGACCTCACGGCTCATCGCGGCGTACACAAATTACCAGCGACCTTCGCAGGTTCTCCACATGGGGAATGAACAGAAAGGATCATCATCGAAACCGTCGGGCTCCGCACGGCGAGCAATTGGGGACTAATCTGTCCGCATGCCTCGCTACGAGTACCGCTGCCGCACCTGCGGTGACACCTTCGAACTGAGCCGCCCGATGGCCGAGTCGGCCGCCCCCGCGGACTGCCCCGCCGGTCATGACGACACCGTGAAGCTTCTGTCGACGGTCGCCGTCGGCGGCTCGGCGTCCGCGCCGGCGCCGCGCGCGAGCGGCGGTGGCGGAGGCGGCGGTTGCTGCGGCGGGGGCTGCTGCGGCTGAGGGCCTGCGCGCAAGGCGGTTCGGGGCCCTTCAGGCTGGGTTCAGGTTGGGTTTCCTAGCCTGGCCGTATGACAGCGACGACGCCCGCACCCCAATGGGTCACCGACCTCATGGACACGATGGGCGCCCCCGGCGCGGGCCTCGCCATCGCGCTGGAGAACCTCTTCCCACCGCTGCCGAGCGAGGTGATCCTGCCGCTCGCCGGCTTCGCGGCGAGCACCGGGCAGATGAGCCTGCTCGCCGCGCTGCTCTGGACCACGGCCGGCTCGGTCGTCGGCGCGCTCGCCCTGTACGGGGTCGGCGCGCTGCTCGGCCGTGACCGCACCGTCGCCCTCGCCGGCCGGCTGCCGCTGGTCAAGGTGGCGGACATCGAGAAGACCGAGGCGTGGTTCCTGCGGCACGGCACGAAGGCGGTGTTCTTCGGGCGGATGATCCCCGTCTTCCGCAGCCTGATCTCCGTACCGGCCGGTGTCGAACGCATGCCCCTGCCCGTGTTCCTCGGCCTCACCACGCTCGGCAGCGCCCTGTGGAACGCCGCCTTCGTGTGCGCGGGCTATCTGCTGGGCGACAACTGGGCCGAGGTCACGACCGTCGTCTCCGCGTACTCGAAGGTGGTGCTCATCGGGGCGGCGGTGGCGCTGGTGGCCTTCGTCGCCGCACGGATCGTGCGGCAGCGCCCCAAAGGGGCGCGGGGAACTGCGCGACAAGCCACGACGGTGCCGCGGCGAACCGACAACCCCCCACGACACCCCCAGCGGAGCGCTACCGCACCTCCCGCAGGAACTCCCGAAGGATCCTCTCCCCCGCCGCGACCCCCCGCTCGGGAAGCACGATGACCGTGTCGGCCGTCCACTCCGTCTCCGCCAGCTCACCGTGCCCCGGGCGCCAGCCCCGATCGGCGGCAAGCAGCAGATCGGCGTCGAGGAGAGAGTCACCGGCGGCAAGAGTGAGCGTCGCCCCACAACGACGCGCGACCTCGCGCATCGCCGCGCTCTTGGTGAGCGGCTTCGGCACGGCGTAGATCTTGCGGCCCTGGAGGGAGACCGTCCAGCCGCGGACCTCCGCCCAGACCGCCAGTTCCTTCACCCACTCCTCGGGCAGCAGTTCGCGCTCGACGACGAGGTAGGCGAAGAAGTCCTCGGCGATACGGTGCTTGCGCACCCAGAGCGGGTCGGCGGTGGCGGCGAGATGGTCCCGGACCTCGTCCAGGGACGCGCACTCGTCCGCGAGCCGCGCCTGCACCCGCGCGTGCCAGTCCTCGTCGGCGACACCGTCGACGAGGATGTGGCCACCGTTCGCGCAGATCGCGTACTTCGGTGCCGGACCCGGCAGGTTGATGCGCAGGTACTGCTTGCGGGTCCGGGTCGTCGTCGGCACGAAGACGGCGGCGTCGCCGAGCTCGGTGAGCAGTCCGGCGGCCACCTCCGTCATGTAGGACAGCGGCCGGCTCTCGTGCACCTCGACGCAGAGCAGCCGGGGCGCGCGGGCGTCCGGCATGGTCAGCGCGAGGGCCGCGGCGGAGTAGATGAGCGTACGGTCGAGATCGCTGGCGACCAGGACGGGACTCATACCGACACCGCCCTGCCGTCGGCGCCGGTCGCGCCCCGCGTGTACTTGGGGTGGATCAACCCGACGCAGGTGTACGGGAGTTCGGCCACCTCCTCGACGGTTACGCCCCGCTGCTCGGCGAGCAGGCGTACGTGGTCGAGGTCGGCGCCCGCTCCGGCGCGGGCCAGGATCTTCCAGGGGACACGGCGCAGCAGCACCCGGGTGGTCTCGCCGACGCCGGGCTTGACGAGGTTCACGTCGTGGATCCCGTACTCCTCGCTGATCCGCTCGACCGCAGCCCAGCCCTCCCAGGCCGGAGAACGGTCGGCAGCCAACAGCTCCTTCACCGTGCTGTCGACGGCGTCCGCCACCTCCGGGAAGCGGGCGGCGACGGCGTCGAGGAAGTCCACCGAGACGTCGGCGCCGGCGAGTTCGCGGTAGAACTTGGCGCCGTGGAAGTCGTTCGGGCCGACCAGGTCCGCGCGCAGGACGGTCCGCGAAATCAGGCCCGACACCGTGGAGTTGAGGCAGGCGGAGGGGATGAGGAAGTCCTCGCGGGTGCCGTACGTACGGACGCAGGAGCCCGGGTCGGCCAGGACCGCGATCTCCGGGTCGAAGCCGGTGATGCCGTCGGAGGCCTCGAACTCCTCGATGGCGTCGGCGAGTTCGCGGGTGATGGCGCCCTTGCCGGTCCAGCCGTCGACGAACACGACGTCGGCGGGGTCGTGGTGGGCGGCCAGCCAGCGCAGCGCGTTGGCGTCGATGCCCCGGCCCCGGACGATCGACACGGCGTAGTGGGGCAGTTCGAGCCCGTGGCGGTGCTGGGCCCAGCGGCGCATCAGCACACCGACCGGCGTCCCGGCGCGGGCCAGCGACACCAGCACCGGCCGGGGGGAGCGCTCCGCGAGCACCAACTCCGTCACCGCGCCCACGGCTTGGGCGATACGGGCGGCGGAGGTGTCGAGGGCGGCGCGGAACAGCTCCTGGTACTGGTCACTGGGCTGGTACTCGACCGGCAGCGACTCGGCGTAGTGGGCGCCGCCCGCCTGGATGGCCTCCTCGCGCTCCTCGGTGGGCGCCTCCAGGCTGACGTCCGAGAGATCCCGCAGCAGCCAGCCGACCTCGTCCGGTGGATACGAGGAGAACGCGGGTCCGCGGAGGGGCTCGGGCAGCATGCGGGGCCTTTCGGGTACGTGCGGAGGTGCGGGTACGTACGAGGGGACGACGGCGAGCACGACGTTCGACGTGTGCGCGGCGAGCGTGGCCAACAGGCCGTCGGGAGCGTGCAGTTCGGGCGTGTCGGCGGCGGAGTCCACGACCGCGACGACGGCGTCGAAGCCGGCGCCGGCCACGTTGTAGGCGTAGCGCTCGCCGGGCCCGTCGGCCGGGCCGTCGTGCGCCGGGAAGACGAGGCGGCTGCGGATCGCGTATCCCGGGTCGTCCACGGCGAGGACAGGTGAACGGGTGGTCGTCGAGTAACGGACCTCGGCGCCCTCCCTCACCCGCTCCAGCTCGTGGGCGAGGCGCAGCGGGGCGTACATCAGCTCCTCGAAGCCGAGCACGAGGACGCGCCGGGCCGTGTCGGGCAGCGCGTCGGCGACCCGGGCGGCCATGGCGGGCAGCGCGCCCTCCATCCGTATTCGGTGCCCGGGCGTGAACCCGTGCCGTCCGCCGTCCGGCAGCCGGGCGGGCCAGCGCAGCTCGACGCGGGACACGCTCCCGGCGGCCCTCGCCCGCGCGGGCGGTACGGCTCGCTCGTACCGCTCGACGAGCTCCTGGCCCTTCGCCAGCACGCCCTCCGGCAGGCGAACCGTTCCGTCCGCCGTGGTGACCAGGTCGACGCGGGCGCCGATCTCGTCGGCGAACTCGTCCAGGCGGCCGGCGTCGGCGGCGGAGCGCATGTCGACGAGGGCGACTATGACGTACCGCTCACGCGGATAGCGCTCGTGCAGGGCGCGGATGGTGTTGAGGACGGTGTTGCCGGTGGAGAACTCGTCGTCGACGAGGACCAGCGGGCCGGGGCCGGCCAGCAGCGCGGGGTTCTCCGGGAGGAGAAGGTGGGAGGTGGCGTGCGAGTGGGACTCCTCGAAGCCGCCCGCCCGGGCCACGCCGTCGACCGGGCGCCGGGTGGAGTGCAGGTAGGGCGCGAGGCCCACGCCGTCGGCGACGCAGTGGCCGAGTCCGGTGGCCGTCTCGGCGTACCCGAGGACGACGGCGCGCCGCGACTCGTCGGCGCCGAGCAGCTCACGGACGCGCGTGCCGAGGGCGAAGCCGTGGCCGTAGACGACGGCGGGAGACTGCGGGACGTGCTTGCCGAGCACGTTCGACACCAGCAGGTGCGCCCGCTTGGGGTTGCGGCGCAGGGCCAGACCGAGCAGCTCGCGCAGGTCGTCGTCGCCGACCAGCTCGACCCCGAGCCGCTCGGCGACCCAGGTGCCGGACCAGACCCCGTTGTGCACAGCGTTGTTCATGAATCCCTAGGTGTGGTCGTCGGGGGTGCCAGGTCGGTGATGTCGGTCATACCAGTCATACCAGTCGCACATATGATCGAAGATGGAGATCAGTGGGGATCAGTCGGGGATACCGGCGGTGAGCAGCTCCACGAAGCCGATGTCCTCGTTGGCGACGCCGAAGACCTCGGCCCGCAGCAGGGTCCGCTCCGCCCAGGCACGGTGCGGCTTCACCTCGTTCATCTTGTTCGTGTACGCCGACCGCAGGACGCCCCCGCCGCCGCGCTCGGGCCGCAGGATGTCCTGCGCGTCGCTGAACTCCTCGTGGCTGACCACGGACAGGGTGTGCACGGGCAGCACGTGCGAGGGATGGATGCAGGTCTTGCCGAGCAGACCGTTGGCCTGATCGAGACTGATCTCGCGGAGCAGCCCGTCCATGGCGTGTTCGATGAGCGTCTCGCGCAGTTCCTCGGCCTGGCCCTCCAGGAAGGGGCTGCGGCGCAGCTGGGGCTTGAACATGCGCTCCTGGACCCGGAAGTACTCCCAGACGGGCCCGGTGACGGTGTACCCCGTGCCGTCGGCCCGCCCCAGCATGTTGACGACGTCGGCGATGACGGAGGCGACGACGTGGACGTCGTACGCGGTCATGTCCGGGGCTCTGCGCAGCCCGTACGAGGAGCAGAAGTCGGTGACGCCGAGGCGCAGGGCGAGGACGCGGTCGCGGTACTTGTCGACGGCGCGGGAGATGCCCTCCAGGGTCTCTACGCGCGTCTCCCGGTACATCAGCTCGGGGGATTCGAGCACCGGCATGCCGAACAGCCGGCGTCCGCTCGCGGCCTCGGCGTCGGCGAGGGCCTCCAGGAACGGCATCCCGCGTTCCTCGGTGAACTTCGGCATCACGAACCCGGAGAGCAGCCTGACGGCGGGCCCGAGGCGCCGTACGAGGTCGGGGATCTGCTCGGGCGTACGGACCCGGATGAACAGCAGCGGCAGCCCGGTGGCGGCGTCGGGGCGCTCGGCGAGCATACCGAACTCCCGGACCAGGTTCTCCTCGGCGTCCTCGACCTCCGAGTCGTCGATCGAGTCCTCCAGGCACAGCACCATCGAGACGACACCGCGGGCGACCTGCTTGACGACGGCGTCGGCGAGGCGCGGGCGGGTGGCCGGGCTGTACAGGGTGGCCCCCAGGGCCGTGGCGAGCAGCCGGGCCGGGGAGTCGGCGGTGAACTCGCACGGCTCCTGGTGGAACAGGCGCTGCCGTACCTCAGGCGCGATGTGCCCGAAATGACGCATGAAATTCCCCCGTGGCGGCTGGACGGCCGGTCGAGTGCTGATCGAGTGTCGGTCGAGTGGTGATGGGTGGCCGGTAATAGTACGTAGGGATCCATGTCAGGGGTTCCCACTGAGAATGAAGTTCAGGTAACGCGGACAAGCAGAACCGATGCCCCCGCATTGTCGTGACCAGAACCGAGAAGGCAGGATGACCGCATGACGCACGCGATGCTGAAGGGGTCGAACATCCCTCTCGAAGCCACGACGGTGCGCGCCGTACTGCGCTGGACGCCCGGGCAGGGGGTTCCGGATGTCGATGCCTCGGCGCTGCTCCTCGGCCCCGACGGTCGTGTGCGCTCCGACGAGGACTTCGTCTTCTACAACCAGCCCCGCCACCCCTCGGGCAAGGTCTGGCGCCTCGGCAAGAAACGGGTGGCCGAGGGCCTGACCGACACGATCCAGACAGATCTGACCGGTGTCGAGTCAGGAGTCGGACAGATTCTGCTGATCGCCTCGGCGGACGGCGTGCCCTTCGACCGCGTACGGTCCCTGCGCATCGTGCTGTACGACGGTGCCGTCGCGGATGGCGAACCGCTGGCGTACTTCGACGTCAAACCGGAGACGGGCGAGGAAACGGCGCTGATCTGCGGCGAACTGTACCGGCGCGGCGACGGCTGGAAGTTCCGCGCCCTGGGCGAGGGCTACTCGAACGGCCTGGAGGGCCTGGCGACGGACTTCGGCATCTCGGTGGAGGACCAGCCGGCCGAGGAACCGTTCCCGGACACCACGGACGCCCCGCCCGCGGACACCTCTGCGGTCACCACGGTCCAGCATCCGCCCACGCTCCCTCCGCAGCCGACCTACGGCTATCCCCAGCCCGCAAGCCCGAACACGACCCAACCGGCGTACGGCTACCCCCAGCCGGTGGGAACATCCCCGAACCCGTCCCCGGACTTCCACTTCCCGCCACAGGGCCCACAGTTCATCGGACGGTAGGACAGGCGCCCTGAAGGGCGCGGGGCTGTAGTCGTTGTGCGGCTCCGCCGCGGGGCGCGATCAACCACACACAACCCGCAGCCGCCACTCCACAGAACCGCCGAGCTCCAGGGCGCCCCGTCCAGACGAGCGTCAGCGCTCCGCCTTCGTCTTGTAACCCCTGCCCCACTGCAGCCCCCACCCGTACAACCGGTCAAGCTCCGCCTGGAACCCGTAGACGAACTTCACCTCCCGCTGGACGATCAGTTCGTTCTTCACGTTCTCGATCAGCACGACCGCACATGAGCGAGCCTGGGAGTGCCGCTCGTCCAGGCCTATCTCGATCCGGGGCCCGTTGCTGGGGTAGAGCGTCACGATCGCATGGGTCCGGTCGAAGGCCGGCGTCTGGTCGTAGATGTACACGAACACCAGCAACCGCTTGATCTCGTCGCGGTGATCAAGGTTGACGTACGCCGTCTCCCCGGACGCCGACCCGAACCGGTCGTCACCGCTCAGCTTGACGTACGGCGGCACGTTCGTGTCGCCGAGGAATCCGCCCAGCGGCTGTACGACCCCCTTCGTGCCGTCGGCCAGCTCGTACAGGATGCCCAGATCGAGGTCGACGTTGACCATGCTCTGGGTGTGGCCCTTGACCTCCTCCGGCCGCAGGGCCTGGAAAGGGTGTCGCCACAGGCTCTGGCGCTTGGGGGCGCCGATGTCCGACGTACGCATCCGCCAGGACAGGTTGATGCGCAGATGCCCGGTCGCGGCGCCCTGCCTGGTGAGCGAGACCCGCTGGTGCCGCTTGGTCAGCTCGATGGAGTTGCTTGCCGCGCTGCCGGCGTCGTACTCCATCGACCGGCCGCGCCACAGGTCGTCCCAGAAACTCATCCCGCCCCCACCCGTCCAGCCCCCGCACATTCCTCTGTGCCGTCAGTCCACTGCCCACAAGACCGCGGGGCGGCCGACGAGGACGATTCCTCGTAGCCGCCCCGCTCAGAGCGTTCCTCACAGCGGAGGTTGTCACACCCCGGACGAGACCTCAGTCTTCTCGTCCGAGCCCGATGCTTTTCCCTCTGCCGCTGCCAGCGCCTTGTTGCGGCGCACGGAGGACCAGAAGGACCAGGCGATCAGGATGACACCCACCGAGCCGGTGATGACCTCGTGGATCTCGTACTGGATGGTGATCAGCAGGATGGCGGCGAGGGCGCCGATCGCGTAGTGCGCGCCGTGCTCCAGGTAGACGTAGTCGTCGAGGGTGCCCTGGCGGACCAGGTAGACCGTGAGCGACCGGACGTACATGGCACCGACACCGAGGCCCAGAGCCATCAGCACGATGTCGTTCGTGACGGCGAAGGCGCCGATCACACCGTCGAAGGAGAAGGACGCGTCCAGCACTTCGAGGTAGAGGAACATGAAGAACGCGGCCTGGCCCGCGAGGACGATGGCCGGCTTCTTCTTGCCGGTGCGCTCGGCCTCTTCCTCGGCCTCGTGCTCGCGCTCCTCCTCTTCCTCGAGTTTGCCCTCGAAGTAGCCGGAGAGCCCGCCGACGATCATGTACGTGATCAGACCGGCGACGCCGGAGATGAGCACCGTCTGCGCCTTGTCGACGTGGGCGCCACCGTGCTGGTGGGCATTGGTCGCGAAGGTCATGGCGGAGATCATGAGCACGATCAGGGCGATGCAGACCGACAGCATGTCGACCTTGCCGAGCTTGGCCAGCGGGCGTTCCAGCCAGCCCAGCCACTTGATGTCCCGGTCCTCGAAGATGAAGTCGAGGAAGATCATCAACAGGAACATGCCACCGAAGGCGGCGATCGACGGGTGGGCGTCGGTGACCAGTTCCTGGTAGCGGTTCTTGTCGCTGAGCGCCAGGTCGACCGCGTCGATGGGACCGATCTTGGCGCTGACGGCCACGATCACCACGGGGAAGACGAGACGCATACCGAAGACGGCGATGAGAATGCCGATGGTGAGGAAGATCTTCTGCCAGAAGGCACTCATCTTCTTCAGAATTCCGGCGTTGACCACCGCGTTGTCGAAGGACAGCGAGATCTCGAGGATCGAGAGGATCGCCACGACACCGAAGCCGGTCCACCCCCCGTAGAAGACCGCCGCGACCAGGCCGAGCGCGGTGACCGCGAACGACCAGCCGAAGGTTTTCAGAATCACTGGCTACCCAATCGTGTGTTTACGGGTCTCCCCCGCTGCCGTACTCGGCTTTACGAAACGTTGACTCCGAAGTCTAGAGCGATGCCCTTCAGACCCGACGCGTACCCCTGTCCAACTGCACGGAACTTCCACTCGCCCTGGTAGCGGTAGAGCTCCCCGAAGATCATGGCGGTCTCCGTCGACGCGTCCTCGGAGAGGTCGTAACGCGCCAGTTCCTGGCCGTCGGCCTGGTTGACGACCCGGATGAAGGCGTTGTTGACCTGGCCGAAGGTCTGGCCGCGGTTGTCCGCGTCGTGGATCGAGACCGGAAAGATGATTTTGTCGCAGGCGGCCGGCACCCTGGGGAGGTCGACGATCAGCGACTCGTCGTCGCCCTCGCCCTCACCGGTGAGGTTGTCGCCGGTGTGCTCCACCGAGCCGTCCGGACTCGTGAGCTGGTTGTAGAAGATGAACCACTCGTCACCCAGCACGCGACCGCCCCCGCAGAGCAGCGCGCTGGCGTCGAGGTCGAAGGGCGCTCCGGTGGTGGAACGCGCGTCCCAGCCGAGCCCGATCAACACCTGGGTGAGGTTCGGTGCGGCTTTGGAGAGGGAGACATTGCCCCCCTTGGCAAGCGTGACGCCCATAGTGCTGGTCCTCCCCGAGGTGATGCCGGACAGATGTGCCGAGCGCGTCCGGCGCCGCACCGGGAGTGCGGCGCCGGACGACGGAGCCGGAGGGAGCCCGGCTCAGACGTTCACGCCGAAGTCCTGCGCGATGCCGCGCAGGCCGGACGCGTATCCCTGGCCGATGGCGCGGAACTTCCACTCCGCACCGTGCCGGTACAGCTCGCCGAAGACCATGGCGGTCTCCGTCGAGGCGTCCTCGGAGAGGTCGTAGCGGGCGAGCTCCGCCTCGCCCGCCTGGTTCACGACGCGGATGTACGCGTTGCGCACCTGGCCGAAGGACTGCTGACGGTTCTCGGCGTCGTAGATCGAGACCGGGAACACGACCTTGTCGATGTCTGCCGGGACCGCCGCGAGGTTGACCTTGATCTGCTCGTCGTCCCCGTCGCCCTCACCGGTGGTGTTGTCACCGGTGTGCTCGACGGAGCCGTCCGGGCTCTTGAGGTTGTTGAAGAACACGAAGTTGGCGTCGGAACTGACCTTGCCGTCCGCGTTCGTCAGGATCGCGCTGGCGTCGAGGTCGAAGTCGGTGCCGGTGGTGGAACGCGCGTCCCACCCCAGACCGACGATGACCGCGGTGAGACCCGGGGCCTCCTTCGTCAGCGATACGTTGCCGCCCTTGCTGAGGCTGACTCCCACGAGTCCTCCATTGGTGTCTCGTCTGCGTCCAGGGGCGGTGTGCCCCGTCGTGCGCCGGTATTCGGATCAACGTGTCGATCCTAGTGACGGGTTCCCGCCCCACGCAGGGCTGGAACCGAAGAATCACAGGGTGTCGAGGGCCTTCACGTACTCGTTCAGGTCACGCGCGTCCGGCAGGCCGTTGACCACGGTCCACCGCACGACGCCCTCCTTGTCGATGATGAAGGTCCCGCGCACCGCGCAACCCTTGTCCTCGTCGAAGACGCCGTACGCGCGCGAAATGTTGCCGTGCGGCCAGAAGTCGGACAGCAGGGGGTACTCGAAGCCCTCCTGCTCACCGAAGACGCGCAGGGTGTGGATGGAGTCGTTGGAGACGGCGAGCACCTGGGTGTCCCGGTCGGAGAACCTCGGCAGGTTGTCCCGCAGGTCGCACAGCTCGCCGGTGCAGACGCCGGTGAAGGCGAAGGGATAGAAGAGCAGCACCACGTTCTTCGCGCCGCGGAAGTCCGAGAGCCGCACGGTGGCGCCGTGGTTGTCCTTGAGCTCGAAGTCCGGGGCCTTGTCGCCGACCTCGATCACCATGATCCTGCATCCCTTCGGTGGGCTGTTCGGGTGAGAACACCCTAGTGAGACCGACCGCAGGGGCAGGAGCAGGCCGCTGTACTCGGGCACGTTCAGGGCCGAAGCGGGCTGCCGGGGGCGGCAGCCCCCGGCAGACGGCCCGCTTCGGCCACGGTCACTGCCTACTTCTTCGACTTCGCTGCCTTGGGCGTCGCCAGACGACTCCCACTCCAGTCCTTGCCCACACTGACGCTCTTCGTCGCCGACAGACCCGCCGTCGTCGCGGCTTCCGAGATGTCGCTCGGCTCCACGTAGCCGTCACGGCCCGTCTTGGGCGTGAGGAGCAGGATCGCGCCGCCTTCTTCGATGAACGTGGTGGCGTCCACCAGCGAATCGGTCAGGTCGCCGTCGTCGTCGCGGAACCAGAGCACCACGGCATCTGCGACGTCGTCGTACTCCTCGTCAACGAGATCGCTGCCGATGACTTCCTCAATGGCCTCGCGGAGCTCCTGGTCGACGTCGTCGTCGTAGCCGATCTCCTGGACCACCTGCTCGGGCTGGAACCCCAGCCTTGCGGCAGGGTTAGTCCGCTCCTCCGCGTGGTCCGCGGTCGCGCTCACGGGTTGCCTCCTGATCATGTTTCGAGAATTGTCCAGCAACGCGCGTGCGCGAAGCATTGGCCGTAGTCCACACGGGCGGGGCGGATCGCGCAAGTACCCGGCCGTCGAGACCGCCGAAACGGTGACGATCCTGGCGGTGTCGCCGCAACTTCAGACAGCGACTCCCGGGAACCAGTGACGCGCACCACACCATTCTGCCCGCTTTGCGGTTTTGCTGCTCCCGAGGGACTCCCGAACCTCTCACACATGCGTGCGAGATCCGAATCGCTTTACGGAACACGTCACGGACTGGGCGTATCGTTGCGATTTGGCTGCGGACACCCCGCCCGGCGATCTTCACCGGGACTACTTCTGAGTAGAGGTGACGTACCCGGCCTCGGGGTACACGATGGGGCCAGTGCATTCGCAGCCCCGGGACAGGCCCACAGCGTGCCCCGGAACAAGCCCTCCGAGAGCGAAGGAACAGCGTGGCTTCCGGATCAGATCGCAACCCGATCATCATTGGCGGCCTTCCGAGTCAGGTTCCTGACTTCGATCCCGAAGAGACCCAGGAATGGCTCGACTCCCTCGATGCCGCCGTTGACGAGCGCGGCCGGGAGCGGGCGCGCTATCTGATGCTGCGGCTGATCGAGCGGGCCCGCGAGAAGCGCGTGGCCGTGCCCGAGATGCGGAGCACGGACTACGTCAACACGATCGCGACGAAGGACGAGCCCTTCTTCCCCGGCAACGAGGAGATCGAGCGCCGCATCCTCAACGCGACCCGGTGGAACGCGGCGGTGATGGTCTCCCGCGCGCAGCGGCCCGGGATCGGCGTCGGCGGTCACATCGCGACCTTCGCCTCCTCCGCCTCCCTCTACGACGTGGGCTTCAACCACTTCTTCCGGGGCAAGGACGAGGGCGACGGCGGCGACCAGATCTTCTTCCAGGGCCACGCCTCCCCCGGTATCTACGCCCGCGCGTTCCTTCTCGACCGGCTCAGCGAGCAGCAGCTCGACGCGTTCCGCCAGGAGAAGTCGAAGGCGCCGTACGGGCTGTCCTCGTACCCGCACCCGCGGCTGATGCCGGACTTCTGGGAGTTCCCGACCGTCTCGATGGGCCTTGGCCCGCTCGGCGCGATCTTCCAGGCGCGGATGAACCGCTACATGGAGGCGCGGGGGATCGCGGACACCTCCAAGTCGCACGTGTGGGCGTTCCTCGGTGACGGCGAGATGGACGAGCCGGAGTCGCTCGGCCAGCTGTCGATCGCCGCGCGCGAGGGCCTCGACAACCTGACCTTCGTCGTCAACTGCAACCTCCAGCGGCTCGACGGCCCGGTACGCGGCAACGGCAAGATCATCCAGGAGCTGGAGTCGCAGTTCCGGGGCGCCGGCTGGAACGTCGTCAAGCTGGTGTGGGACCGCAGCTGGGACCCGCTGCTCGCGCAGGACCGGGACGGCGTGCTCGTCAACAAGATGAACACGACCCCCGACGGGCAGTTCCAGACGTACGCCACCGAGACGGGCGCGTACATCCGTGACCACTTCTTCGGTGACGACACCCGGCTGCGCGCGATGGTCGAGAACATGACCGACGACCAGGTCCTGCACCTGGGCCGCGGTGGTCACGACCACAAGAAGATCTTCGCGGCGTTCGCGGCGGCCAAGGCGCACAAGGGCCAGCCGACCGTCATCCTCGCCAAGACGGTCAAGGGCTGGACGCTCGGACCCAACTTCGAGGGCCGCAACGCCACGCACCAGATGAAGAAGCTGACGGTGGCCGACCTCAAGGGCTTCCGCGACCGGCTCCGTCTGCCCATCTCCGACAAGGAGCTGGAGGGCGGGGCGCCGCCGTACTTCCACCCGGGCCGGAAGTCGGAAGAGATCCAGTACATGCACGACCGCCGCAACTCGCTCGGCGGTTACGTCCCGACCCGCGTCGTCCGCGCCAAGCCGCTGACGCTGCCGGCGGAGAAGACGTACGCGAGTGTGAAGAAGGGTTCAGGTCAGCAGTCGATCGCCACCACCATGGCGTTCGTCCGGCTGCTCAAGGACCTCATGCGGGACAAGGAAATCGGCAAACGGTTCGTGCTGATCGCGCCGGACGAGTACCGCACGTTCGGCATGGATTCGTTCTTCCCGAGTGCGAAGATCTACAACCCGCTCGGCCAGCAGTACGAGTCGGTCGACCGGGAGCTGCTCCTCGCGTACAAGGAGTCGCCGACCGGCCAGATGCTGCACGACGGCATCTCCGAGGCGGGCTGCACCGCCTCGCTGATCGCCGCCGGCTCGGCCTACGCGACGCACGGCGAACCGCTCATCCCGGTGTACGTCTTCTACTCGATGTTCGGTTTCCAGCGCACCGGTGACCAGTTCTGGCAGATGGCCGACCAGTTGGCGCGCGGTTTCGTGCTGGGTGCGACCGCCGGCCGTACGACCCTGACCGGCGAGGGTCTCCAGCACGCAGACGGCCACTCGCAGCTGCTCGCCTCGACCAACCCGGGCTGTGTGGCGTACGACCCGGCGTACTCGTACGAGATCGCGCACATCGTGCAGGACGGACTGCGCCGGATGTACGGCCCCGACAGTGAGGACGTCTTCTACTACCTCACCGTCTACAACGAGCCGATCCAGCACCCGGCCGAACCGGAGAACGTGGACGTCGACGGCATCCTCAAGGGCATCCACCGCGTGGGCGAAGGGACTTCGGGCACCATCCCGGCCCAGGTCATCGCGTCCGGTGTCGCGGTGCCGTGGGCGCTGGAGGCGCAGCGGATCCTCGCCGAGGAGTGGAACGTACGGGCGGACGTCTGGTCGGCGACCTCCTGGAACGAACTGCGGCGCGAGGCGGTCGCGGTGGAGCAGCACAACCTGCTGCACCCGGAGGAGGAGCAGCGCGTCCCGTATGTGACGCGGAAGCTCAGCGGCGCCGAAGGTCCGTTCGTGGCCGTGTCCGACTGGATGCGTTCGGTTCCGGACCAGATCTCGCGGTGGGTGCCGGGGACGTACCAGTCGCTGGGCGCGGACGGCTTCGGCTTCGCCGACACCCGGGGTGCGGCGCGGCGCTTCTTCCACATCGACCCGCAGTCGATCGTGGTGGGAGTACTGACCGAGCTGGCACGGGAGGGCAAGGTCGACCGTTCGGTGCTGAAGCAGGCGATCGACCGGTACCAGCTGCTCGACGTGGCGGCGGCCGATCCGGGTGCTGCGGGCGGCGACGCGTAGCGCTCCGCGGGGCGCGCGGGAGTTCGTCTGCGGGTCCGTTGTGGCTGGTCGCGCAGTTCCCCGCGCCCCTGTAGGGCGCCCCTTCGGGGCGGCCCTACAGGGCGCTTCCGGGCCCTTACCATGCAGGGCATGAAGGAACCCTCGGCACAGGCCCGTTGGGAACGGCGTACCCAGCGGCCTCTGATGGGGCTCGCGGTCGTGTTCGCCGTCGCCTACGCGGTACCGATCGTGGCCAGCCCCGCGAGTCGCTCCGTGTCGGTCGCGTGCACGATCGCGGAGTGGACGGTGTGGGGTGCGTTCGCGGTCGACTATCTCGTCCGGGTCGCTCTCGCCGACCGGCGCCGGGAGTACGTACGGCGGCACTGGCTGGACCTGTTCGCGGTGCTGCTGCCGCTGCTCCAGCCGCTGCGCCTGCTTCGGGTCGTCTCCACGCTGATGCTGGTGGGCCGACGGGCCCAGATGGCGTCCCAGGTGCGGCTGACGACCTATGTCGGCGGGGCCGTGGTGGGGCTGCTGATGTTCGGCTCCCTGGCCGTGCTGTCGGTGGAACGCGCGTCGCCGGAGGGGAACATCCGAACGCTGGATGACGCGCTGTGGTGGTCGTTCACGACGATGACGACAGTGGGGTACGGGGACCACGCGCCCACGACCGGAGCGGGCCGGATACTCGCGGTCGGGCTGATGCTGTCCGGGATCGCGCTGCTCGGTCTCGTCACCGCGAACATCGCCGCCTGGTTCATCTCCCGGTTCGAGATGGACGACCTGGAGGAGAGGCGCCAGACGGCGGCGATCGCGGCACTGACGGACGAGGTTCGGGCGCTGCGGGCCGAGGTGGCCGCGCTGACCGTCACGAGGGAGCGGGTCGCCGAGGACCAGCCCCGTTAGGTGCGTCCCTCGTCAGGTGTCCGTCGTCGGACGGACGGTCAGAAGAAGCCGGTCGTCGGGCCTGTGGCGCTCGCCAGCCAGATGATGGCCAGGAGGGTGTCGATCGCGCCCAGGATCACGGCCACCAGAGGCGGGATCGGGTGCGGGCCCTTCCAGGTCCGGCCCATCGCCAGCCAGCCGCAGATGATGGCCACGGGGCCCAGGACGATGCCGAGGACGAAGAAGCCCGCGACGGCGCAGATGAGGCCGATGATGCCGAGCGTCGCGCTGTCCGGGGTGGTGCGCTGCCAGCTCCTGCCGCGTGCGCCGGGGTGCCTGCGGGTGGGGTGCTGCCGTCCGAAGGCCGCCATTCTCATCAACTCCCTGGAACTTGTCGGTAGTTCGGGGTCGATGAGGCGGGTACCCCCGTCGCGGGGTTCTAGCCGTCCCGCTCTTCGGCGGGCCTGCCGGCGCGCTGTCCCCCTCCGGCAGCGCGCCGCGGCCCGGCCGTCCTCCGTGCCATGTCGTACGGACCATGTCGTGCGGAGGACTTGACTAACTGTGACCTGTCCCGTGGGCCGAAGGGGAGGAATCTTTAGCGGAGTCACCCTGATGAGGGAACTCTCCCGCCCTGGCCGTAGATATATGCGCGATATATGCGCCTCAGATGTGCGCCGCCCCCGCACTCGCGTCCGCGTTCACGCCGCGCTTCGTCAGGAGCGCGACCAGGATCGCGGCCACGGCCACGCCCGCCGCCACCAGACAGGCCAGGCTCATGCCGGAGATGAACGTGTCGTGGGCGACCTTCGTGATCTGGGCGACGACCGACTCCGGTGTGCCCTCCGCCACCGGCGGCACGCCGACCTGGACCGCTTCCGAGGCCTGGGCCTGCTGTTCCGGGGTGAGCTGCGGGAGGCCCGCGGCCGTCCAGTTGCCCGCGAGGTCGCTGTCGACCTTGGAGGCCATGACCGCGCCCAGGACAGCCGTACCGAGGCTGCCGCCGATCTGCATCGCCGCCTGCTGGAGGCCGCCGGCGACACCGGAGAGCTCCATGGGGGCGTTGCCGACGATGACCTCCGTCGCGCCGACCATGACAGGGGCGAGGCCGAGGCCGAGCAGGGCGAACCAGACCGACATGATGCCGCTGCCGGTGTCCGTCTCCAGCGTGGACATCCCGAACATGGCGATCGCGACGCACGCCATACCGCCCGCGAGCGGGACGCGCGGGCCCGTCTTGCTGATCATCGCGCCGGCCAGGGGCGAACCGACGATCATCATCCCGGTGAGCGGGAGCAGGTGCAGACCCGCGTCGATGGGGCTCATCCCGTGCACGTTCTGCAGGTAGAAGGTGACGAAGAAGAGGCCACCCATGAAGGCGATGGCCATCAGGACCATCAGCACGACGCCCGCCGAGAGCGGGACCGACCGGAACAGGTTGAGCGGGATCAGCGGCTCCTTGACCTTCTGCTCCCAGAAGGCGAAGAAGGCGAAGCCCGCCACCGAGACGAGGAGGAACAGCCAGGTCTTGCCGTCGCCCCAGCCCCACGCGGGCGCCTTGATGAGCGCCCACACCAGGCAGAACATCGCGCCGGAGAGGAGGGCGATACCGAGGAGGTCGAAGGAGCGCGGGGCGTTCTCCGCGCGGTGGTCGACCAGGATCACCAGGCCGATGACGAGCGCCAGGACGCCCACCGGCACGTTGATGAAGAACACCGACTGCCAGCTGACGTGCTCGACGAGCAGTCCGCCGAGGATCGGGCCGCCCGCGGTGGACGCGCCGATGACCATGCCCCAGATGCCGATGGCCATGTTCAGCTTGTCGGCGGGGAACGTGGCCCGCAGCAGACCGAGCGCGGCCGGCATGAGCAGCGCGCCGAACAGTCCCTGGAACACCCGGAAGGTGACGACCAGGGCGATACTGCTGGACAGGCCGATGGCCGCCGACGCGGCGGCGAAGCCGACGATGCCGATGAGGAAGGTCTGCCGGTGCCCGAACCGGTCACCGAGCTTGCCCGCGGTGATCAGCGTGACCGCGAGCGCGAGGAAGTAGCCGTTGGTGATCCACTGGACGTCGGCGAAGCTCGCGCCCAGGTCCTTCTGGATGGCCGGGTTGGCGATGGCCACGATGGTGCCGTCCAGGGCCACCATCATGACCCCGACGGCCACGGATATCAGGGTCAGCCACGGGTGGCCGCGCAACCCCTTGGCAGGCGTGTGGTCCGACGGCGCGGACGGCGTCCCGTCCCCCGGCTCCGTCGCATCGATGGTGGTCTGACTAGTCATACGTTCGAGGCTAGTGACAGCCACTGACAATTGACAAACCAATTCACAAGTCGGTAACTGACACGTCACCCGCCGAGAAGAACACGAAGAGAAGCACCCGCAGAACGGAGAGGCCCGATCGCCATGAGCGCTGCCGAAACCGAGGTGGGTCCGGACTCCGGACCCGGCCTGCGCGAGCGCAAGAAGCAGCGCACCCGGGACGCGCTGGTGCGCGCCGCCCTCACCCTGTTCACCAGCAACGGGTACGAACACACGACCGTCGACGAGATCGCCGAGGCCGTCGAGGTCTCGCAGCGCACCTTCTTCCGCTACTTCGCCGGGAAAGAGGACGCCGCCTTCGCCGTACACCGCATCGCCGAGGCGCACTTCATCCAGGCGGTACGCGGACGCCCGCCGCACGAGGCCCCCCTGGAGGCGCTGCGGCAGGCCGTTCTGGAGGGCTGGCACACCATCCACGAGGCCGTGGAGTCCGTCGTTCCGGCGGAGTTGCAGATGCGCATGTACCACCTGATCGAGTCGACGCCGACCCTGCTCGCCGCGCACATGCGCCGCTCCGCCGAGACGGAGGAAGCGGTGGCGCGGCTGATCGCCGAACGCGAGGGCGTCGACGTCGACCGCGACCTCCGACCGCGGGTCGTGGTGGCCCTGTTCAGCGGGCTGATGCGGCTGGCGGAACGGCGGTGGGGCGCCGGCTCGGACATGAGTGTGGCGGCGATGCACGAGCTGACCAGCACTTATCTCGACGCCATGGGCCCGGCACTGGCGGGGAGTTGGCGTACGGAACGGCCGTGACACCCCGTATGTGCATACACACGGAGCGACTTACCCAGCGCCGGTTACCGAAACGTGATCCCCGTCACTCGGTTAACCCGAGACCCTCTCGTTCTCCTAGTGTGTCCTTTCAGTGACTTCCTTCGACACCTCCCCGCAACTGAACGTCTGGCGCGCACTGCTCGCGCTGGCCGTGGTCTTCGTGATGCTCGCGACGACCGGCTGGACCGCGGTCCGCAGTCATCGCACGCCGTCGCCGCTCCAGGCGTCGCTCTCCGCGTGGGAGCACGGGCAAATCGGCGGTCACGCGCTGCCCGACCCTGGCGAGGCGCCCGCCCGGCTGGCCCGGTTCTTCGCCTCGCTCACCGACCGCCAGCGCGACCGGCTCGTCCGGCGCTACCCGCTGGCGCTCGGCAACATGAACGGCGCACCCGTCGTACTGCGCTACCGCGCCAACCGCGTCGCGCTGCACGCGGCCCGCGAGACCGAGCGGGCGCGTATGCGCGACGGCCGGCTGTCGGCCGTCGGCCAGTACACGGCGGGGCGCCGCATGCACCGCTACGACGCGCTGCTGGCGAAGGGCCGCCAGATCCTGGCGTTCAACCCCGAGGGCTCGGGCCGTGTCGCCGAGGTCTTCGGCGACCTCGACAGGGCGCAGCGCGTCTCGGTCGTGGTCCCGGGCGTGGACACCGACGTCCTCACCTTCCAGCGCACCAACCGCAAGTACTCGGCGCCCGTCGGCATGGCCTCGGCGCTGTACCGCGCGGAGCGGGAGGCGAGCCCCACGACGCGTACGGCGGTGATCGCCTGGGCCGACTACACCGCGCCCAACGGGCTCGGCATGGACGCGGCGACGGCGATGCGCGCCAACTCCGGGGCGCTGCGGCTGAACGCGCTGGTGCGCGTCCTGCCCGGCCGGGCACCGGTCGCGCTGTACTGCCACAGCTACGGCTCGGTGGTGTGCGGCGTCGCCGCGCACGCGCTGCCGCGTCGGGTCACCGACATCGCGGTGGCCGGCAGCCCCGGGATGCGGGCCGAGAACGCCGCGGGGCTGCGTAGCCACGCCCGGGTGTGGGCGATGCGGGACGCCGACGACTGGATCCAGGACGTGCCGTACCTGGAGGTCGGCGGTCTCGGACACGGCGCCGATCCGATGTCGTCGGCGTTCGGCGCGCGCGTGCTGTCCGCGCGGGGCGCGAAAGGACACGGCGGCTATTTCGAGCCGGGCACGGAGAGTCTGCACAACTTCGCGGAGATCGGCGTCGGCGCGTATCGCGCCGTGCGGTGCGCTCGGCGGGATCAGAACGATCAGCAGGACCGCAAGGATGACGTGTGTCTGAAGGGTTTGCCCGACGGGGCGACGGCCGGACGCGCGTAGAGGACGCAGAAATCACGGTGTGCCCGGGGAGGGGACTATGAAGCTCGCGCCGCATACGATGAGCCGCATGGGTGACGTACTGGCCGGATTTCATGCCGCCTGGGAGTTCGAGTCCGACTCCGTGCTCATCCGCTTCGAACGGGGCATCCGCACGCCGAAGCTGTTCCAGGCGCTCGGCGAACGACGTATCCCCCTGGAGGCGATCGCGGGGGTGACGCTGACCCCGGGCAAGCGTGGAACGGTGGTCCTGCGCGCCGAACCCCGGCCCGGCGCCGACCCGTTGATGGAGGCGGCCGACGGCCAGCTCAAGGAGGCCTGCGATCCGTACCGGCTGGTGCTGCCGGCCGAGCGGGAGACGCTCGCCGAGTACTACGCGGACGAACTGCGGGACCGGCTGACCCAACAGGGGCCTGCTGAAAGGTTCCTGGTGGATGCCCCCGAGGTGCCGCGGGCGTTCAAGGCGTACGACGCGAAGGCGTCCTTCGACGGGCGGGCCGTCTCCTTCCGGTGGTTCTGGACGGGCGCGTCGTCGGCGAAGTGGAAGGCCGGCGACCAGACGTTTCCGGTCGCCGACCTGAGCGGGGTGGAGTGGCGGTCGCCCGAGGTGTTCGAGGGCCATCTGCGACTGCTGAGGCGTACCGATTCTTCCGTCGTGCCGGTCGACCAGGACCCCGCCTCGGTGGTGTTCGGGCTGGGGTACGGGCCTGTGCACGAGTCGTTGCCGTTCGCGGCGGCGGTGTTGGCCGCGGTTCGCTCCGCGGGCGGGGTGCCGGCGGTTCAGCTGCACTCCGGTCGGCGTGATCCTGCGGATGTCGCCGAACGGATCCGGCATCTTGGGGAGTTGCACTCGGCCGGGTTGGTCACCGATGAGGAGTTCTCGGTGAAGAAGGCTGAGTTGTTGGCGGAGTTGTAGCGCCGATTGGGGGGCGGGTTCGGTGCGATTGGCGGCTGCGGGGCCGTCGTGGCTTGTCGCGCGGTTCCCCGCGCCCCTAGGTACGGCAGCCCCTCGCCCCTTGGGAGGAACCGGCGCCCTCGCGGGCCTAGGGGGTTTCCCTGGCCGCCGATGTGAAGGTCATGTCGGCGTAGCGGGTCCCCGCGACCTGGGCCGCGATGGGTTCCAGCAGGGCCAGGTCCTTCTCGTCCAGCACGATGCGCGTCGCCGCCGTGTTCTCCTCCACCCTTGAGCGCCTGCGGGTGCCGGGGATCGGGACGACCGGGAGGTTGTGGGTGGTTGCCTGCTGCTGGACCCAGGCCAGGGCTATCTGGCCGAGGGAGGCGCCGTGGGCTTCCGCGACCGTCCTGATGGGGGCCAACAGGGCCGCGTTCGCCGTGGCGTTGGTGCCCGTGAAGCGGGGCTGGTGGCGGCGGAAGTCGTCCGGGGTCAGTTCCTGGTCGGCGTCGGTGAAGGAGCCGGTCAGGAAGCCCCGGCCGAGCGGGGAGTACGGGACCAGGGTGACGCCCAGCTCGCGGGCCGCCGGGACCACGCCCGCCTCGATGTCCCGGCTGAACAGGGACCACTCCGACTGGAGGGCGGCGATCGGGTGCACGGCCTGGGCCGCGCGCAGCTCCGGGCCCGTGACCTCGCTCAGGCCCAGTTGCTTGACCTTGCCCTCGCGCACCAGCTCGGCCATGACCCCGACCGTCTCCTCGATGGGGACGTCCACATCGCGCCGGTGCATGTAGTAGAGGTCGATGACGTCCAGGTCGAGGCGCTTGAGGCTCGCCTCGACGGCCTGGCGGATGTAGGGCGCGTCGTTGCGGATGATCCGCCGGGTCGGCTCACCGGGCGGGATCGCCAGGGCGAACTTCGTCGCGACGACGACCTCGTCGCGGTGTGCCTTGAAGAACGGGGACAGGAAACGTTCGTTCTCACCTTCGCCGTAGGCGTCCGCCGTGTCGTAGAGGGTCACGCCCAGTTCGCGTGCGCGTTCCAGCGTGGCGCGGGCCTCGTCGGCGTCCGTGGGGCCGTACGCGAAGCTCATGCCCATGCAGCCGAGGCCCTGTACACCGACCTCGGGGCCGCCGGTGCCCAGCGGGGCCGTCGCGAGCCTGCCTGCGGGGTTGTCGTTCGTCATCGAACCCTCTCCATCTGACGGACGTCGCGGACAAGGCCCGCGTCCTGGTCCGCTTCCGCGTAGAAACTGATCTTCCGGTCGAGTACCGCGAGCGTGTCCTGGAGTTCGCCGATCCGGTCCAGGACGGCCCGGCGGGTCGATTCGAGCAGCTCGAACCGTTCGCCGTACGTGTGGTCGCCCTCGCGCACGAGTTCGGCGTACCGCACCATGTCCGCGACCGGCATACCGGTGAGCCGGAGCTTGCCGACGAGGTCGAGCCAGTCGAGGTCGCGGTTGCGGTAGCGGCGCTGGCCGGTGTGCGAACGGTCGATGTGCGGCATCAGCCCGATGCGCTCGTACCAGCGCAGGGTGTGCGCGGTCAGCCCGGTGAAGACGACGACCTCGCTGATCGTGTAGTGGTCCTGTCCGTCCGGGCGCCGGTCGGGCCGCCGCGGCCCCGCACAGCCGTCGGCCGTGGCGGGATCCGTCGTGGTGTCCGTGAGGGGTTCTGTGGTCTCCAGCACCGTCATGACCCCCACGCTAAAACCCTGGAGTGCACTCCAAGCAAGCGGATACCGCGATATTGCGGAGACTTGGCCGGTCCGGGCTCATTACCGTACGGATCATGAGTCCCGTACGCCGTGCCACCCCCGAGGACACCGGAGAGCTGCTGCGGCTGCGCCAGGTGCTGATCGACTCGATGGCCGGGGCGAACACCGACACCGGCTGGCAGTCCGCGTCCTCGTCGACGGTGACCGCGAGGCTCGCCGACCCCGCCGAGACCTTCGCCGCGTTCGTCGTCGACCATCCGGAGCGGCCGGGCGCACTGGCCGCGCTGGCCGTGGGGACCGTCGAGTACCGGATCGGGCGCGCGGGCAATCCGCACGGGCGGATCGGGTACGTCTTCAGCGTCGCCACCGATCCGGACGCGCGCCGCCGGGGATACGCGCGGGCCTGTATGGAGGCGTTGGTGGACTGGTTCCGGGAGCAGGGCGTCGGCCAGATCGACCTCACCGCCTCCGCGGACGCGGTGCCGCTGTACGCGTCGCTGGGCTTCGTCCGTCAGCCGGACCCCTTCATGCGGCTGCGGTTGTGAGCCTCCTAAGCTCGACGTCATGTCGTTGAAGAGCCTCGCACTGATCGAGAACTGGCCCGTGCCCACCGCCGCCGCAGCCGTCGTACGGGCCGATGGTGCCGTTCTCGGCGGCCACGGCCCCCTCGACCACCGGTTCCCGCTCGCCTCGGTCACCAAGCCGCTCGCCGCGTACGCCGCCCTCGTCGCGTACGAGGAGGGCGCCGTCGAACTCGACGAGCCGGCCGGGCCGCCCGGATCGACGGTCCGCCATCTCCTCGCGCACACCTCGGGGCTCGCCTTCGACGAGCACCGGGTGACGGCTCCGCCCGGGGAGCGGCGGCTGTACTCCAACGCCGGGTTCGAGGTGTTGGGGGAGCACGTGGCGAAGGCGACGGAGATCCCGTTCGCGGAGTATGTGCGGCAGGCGGTGCTGGAGCCGCTGGGGATGACGTCGACGGGGGTGGAGGGGTCGCCCGCGAAGGACGGCGTGTCGACCGTCGGGGATCTGGTGCGGTTCGCCGCCGAGGTGCAGGCTCCTCGGCTGCTCGATCCGCGGACGGTCGCGGAGGCGATGAGCGTGCAGTACCCGGGGACGAAGGGTGTCCTGCCGGGGTACGGGCATCAGAACCCCAACGACTGGGGGCTCGGGTTCGAGATCCGGGGTGCGAAGTCGCCGCACTGGACGGGGAGTTCGTCGTCGGCCCGGACGTTCGGGCATTTCGGGCAGTCCGGTACGTTTCTGTGGGTCGATCCGGTGCTGGGGGTGGCGTGTGTCGCGCTGACCGATCGGGCGTTCGGCGCGTGGGCGGTGGAGGTGTGGCCGGGGTTCACGGATGCGGTGGTCGCGGAGGTGGGTGGCTGAGGCAGGGGGTTCGCCCGCGCCGCCCTACCCGTCCCGTCCTGTCCCTGGGGGCTGCGCCCCCGGACCCCCGCTTCGGCCCTGAAGGGGCCTCGTCCCCAAAGGCCGGACGGGCTGGAATGCCCTGGGCCTGGCTGCACAGACGGTGGGGGCGGGTGGGTGGGAAACACCGGCCGGGCTGGAGGGGCGGGCTCGGGTCGTTACGTTGTCATCTCCCACAGCAGCAGCTCCGCCGGCGTCAGCCCTACCGCCTCCATCCCCTCCGCTCCCGTGATCCGTGCCGCGTCGCCCGGGCCCAGGTTCTCCGGGCCCAGGCGCACCTCACCCCGTACGACATGGACGTACACGTACACCGCGTCCGGCACCGCCGTCCGCTCCCCCGCCGCCAGTCGGCGTACGTGCAGCATCGCGCCCGCCTCCGGGACCGCGTACGGCGTGGAGTCCGCGATGCCGTGCACCGTCTCGTAGGACGGGGTGCCGCCGGGGGTGAGCGGGGCCAGCCAGGTCTGGACGAAGGTCAGGGGGGTCTCCCCTTCGTTGCGTTCCACGTGCCGTACACCCGCCGCCGCGCTCAGGCGTTGCACGTCCCCCGGGAGCACCACCGTCTCGTGACCCGTCGAGTCGCGGTGGGTGAGTGTCCCCTCCGTCACCCACGTCACGATCTCGGTGTGGCTGTGCGGGTGTTCGTCGAAACCGGCGCCGGGCGCCAGGCGTTCCTCGTTGCAGGCGATCATCGTGCCGAAGCGGAGGTTCTCCGGGTCGTAGTGGGGGCCGAACGAGAAGGCGTGCCAGGATTCGATACCGGCTGCCGGGTCGCCCCCTGGATAGCGCTCGTGCGCGCGCCGTACGTCCATCACGCACCCACGGTAGACCCGACGCCGCACGCCCCCGTCCTGATAAGGCAGTCTTGTTCCGTGCCCGAACCCGAATCCCACCGCCCCGAGCCCTCCGCACGTCCCGCGCACCCGCACCCGGCGACCCTCAGGCGGCTGGAGAAGTCGTCCGGGAGCCTCGCCGCGCAGGCGATCACGCGCATGGACGAGACGCTGTCGTGGTACAGGGCCATGCCCCCGGAGAACCGTTCCTGGATCGGGCTGGTCGCCCAGGCCGGCATCGCCGCCTTCACCGAGTGGTTCCGGCATCCCGATGCTCCGCAGGCCATCTCCACGGACGTCTTCGGTACCGCTCCGCGCGAGCTGACCAGGGCGATCACCCTGCGCCAGACCGTCGAGATGGTCCGTACGACCATCGAGGTCATGGAGAGCGCCATCGACGAGGTGGCCGCTCCCGGTGACGAGTCCGTGCTGCGCGAGGCGCTGCTCGTCTACGCCCGTGAGATCGCCTTCGCCACCGCACAGGTGTACGCCCAGGCCGCCGAGGCACGGGGTGCCTGGGACGCCCGGCTGGAGTCGCTCGTCGTCAACGCCGTGCTCAGTGGTGAAGCCGACGAGGGGGCGGTCTCGCGGGCCGCCGCGCTCGGCTGGAACTCTCCCGAGCATGTGTGCGTGGTGCTGGGCACCGCGCCCGACGGTGACAGTGAGCTGACCGTCGAGGCGATCCGGCGGGCCGCCCGGCACGCCAAGGTGCAGGTGCTGACCGGGGTGCTGGGCGATCGGCTCGTCGTCATCGCGGGGGGCAACGACAATCCCCTCGCCGTCGCCAAGTCGTTGATCGGGCCTTATGCCGCCGGGCCCGTGGTCGCGGGGCCGATCGTGCCCGATCTGCTCGCCGCCACCCGGTCCGCACAGGCCGCCGCCGCGGGGCTCAAGGCGTGTTTTGCGTGGCAGGACGCTCCGCGTCCGGTGCTGTCGGACGATCTCCTTCCGGAGCGCGCGATCGCCGGTGACCCGGGGGCGCGCGACCAGTTGGTGGAGGAGATCTACAGACCGCTGGAAGAGGCCGGATCCGCGCTTCTTGAGACCCTCGCCGTCTATCTCGAACAGGCGAGCAGCCTGGAGGGCGCGGCCCGCATGCTCTTCGTTCACCCCAACACCGTGCGCTACCGGCTTCGACGTGTGACTGACGTCACCGGATGGTCACCTTCAGATGTACGATCCGCATTCACACTGCGGATCGCGCTGATCCTGGGGCGCCTGGCCGATGGGGATCTCCAGTCCTAGGGTTTTGTCGGGGGTCTACAAAACCCCCTCCTGTTCTTCGTCCTTGTCCCCACGGGCGGCCGTGCCCGTACCCAAGAGAGAGTGTGAGAGTGCTCGTACTCGTCGCTCCCGGCCAAGGCGCCCAGACGCCCGGCTTCCTGACTCCCTGGCTCGAACTGCCCGGTGCCGCCGAGCGCGTCGCCGCGTGGTCCGACGCCATCGGGCTCGACCTCGCCCACTACGGTACCGAGGCCGACGCCGACGCGATCCGCGACACCGCTGTCGCCCAGCCGCTGCTGGTCGCGGCCGGGATACTGTCCGCCTCGGCACTGGGTGCCATGGGCGGTGACCTCACGCCCGGCGCCGTCGCCGGTCACAGCGTCGGTGAGATCACCGCCGCCGCCTTCGCGGGCGTACTCGACGACACGGCCGCCCTGACCCTCGTACGCAAGCGCGGTCTGGCCATGGCCGAGGCAGCGGCCGTCACGGAGACCGGGATGGCGGCGCTCCTCGGTGGTGACCCCGAGGTGACCGTGCGGCACCTGGAGAAGCTGGGCCTGACCCCGGCGAACGTGAACGGCGCCGGGCAGATCGTCGCCGCGGGTACGGTCGAGCAGATCGAGGCCCTCGTCGAGGACAAGCCCGAAGGGGTGCGCAAGGTCGTCACCCTGAAGGTGGCCGGCGCTTTCCACACGCACCACATGGCTCCTGCCGTCGACGTCCTCGCCGCTGCCGCCGCTTCGCTGACGCCCGGCGACCCGAAGATCACGTACGTCTCGAACAAGGACGGGCAGACGGTCTCGGACGGCTCCGAGGTGCTCGCCCGGCTGGTCGGGCAGGTCGCCAACCCGGTGCGCTGGGACCTGTGCATGGAGACGTTCAAGACGCTGGGTGTGACCGCGTTGATCGAGGTGTGCCCCGGCGGCACCCTCACCGGTCTCGCCAAGCGCGCGCTGCCCGGCGTGCAGACCCTGGCCCTGAAGACCCCCGCCGACCTCGACGCCGCCCGCGAGCTCATCGCCGCGTCCCTGACCTCCGCCGCCGACGCGGCGGGCGCCTGAAAGGAGCCCGAGCAATGTCGAAGATCAAGCCCAGTAAGGGCGCCCCGTACGCGCGCATCCTGGGCGTGGGCGGGTACCGGCCGGTCAGGGTCGTGCCCAACGACGTGATCCTGGAGACGATCGACTCGTCCGACGAGTGGATCCGCTCCCGCTCCGGCATCGAGACCCGGCACTGGGCCTCCGACGAGGAGACCGTCGCCGCGATGTCCCTGGAGGCGTCCGGCAAGGCGATCGCGAACGCGGGGATCACCGCCCGGCAGATCGGCGGCGTGGTCGTCGCCACCGTCTCGCACTTCAAGCAGACCCCGGCCGTGGCCACCGAGATCGCCGACAAGCTCGGCACGGCCAAGGCCGCCGCCTTCGACATCTCGGCCGGCTGCGCTGGCTTCGGCTACGGCCTGACCCTGGCCAAGGGCATGGTCGTCGACGGTTCGGCGGAGTACGTCCTTGTCATCGGCGTCGAGCGGCTGTCCGACCTGACCGACCTGGAGGACCGGGCGACCGCCTTCCTCTTCGGTGACGGCGCGGGCGCGGTCGTCGTGGGCCCGTCCCGGGAACCGCACATCGGTCCGACCGTGTGGGGCTCCGAGGGCGACAAGTCGGACACCATCAAACAGACCGTTCCATGGAACGAGTACGACAGTTCCGGCAAGTTTCCTGCGATCACGCAGGAGGGCCAGGCGGTGTTCCGCTGGGCCGTGTTCGAGATGGCGAAGGTCGCCCAGCAGGCGCTGGACGCGGCCGGGATCACCCCGGACGACCTGGACGTCTTCATTCCCCACCAGGCCAACGAGCGGATCATCGACTCGATGGTGAAGACCCTCAAACTGCCGGAGCACGTCACGGTCGCTCGCGACGTGCGCACCACCGGCAACACGTCGGCAGCCTCGATCCCGCTCGCGATGGAGCGGCTTCTGGCGACCGGCGAGGCGAAGAGCGGCGACACTGCGCTCGTCATCGGCTTCGGGGCGGGTCTCGTGTACGCCGCGACGGTCGTTACCCTCCCCTAGGCACCTCGCACCGGATCTTCGGATCCGGGACGAGGACACCTGCCAACCCTCTGGATAGATACACAAGAAGGAGCGCCTGCCATGGCCGCCACTCAGGAAGAGATCGTCGCCGGTCTCGCCGACATCGTGAACGAGATCGCCGGCATCCCGGTTGAGGACGTCCAGCTGGACAAGTCCTTCACCGACGACCTGGACGTCGACTCGCTGTCCATGGTCGAGGTCGTCGTCGCCGCCGAAGAGCGCTTCGACGTCAAGATCCCCGACGAGGACGTCAAGAACCTCAAGACGGTCGGCGACGCCACCGAGTACATCCTCAAGAACCAGGCCTGATCCACCGGCCCTGATCCACCGGTCCTGCTCATCGGGACCGGTGGTCAGGACCGGTCGTCAGGGCTGGTCGTGGGGGTTGATCCCACTGATCGGTCCCTCAGCCCCGCCATCCGGCGGTGGCGCCGTTCTCCCCGCCTGTGCGGGGGTTGTCCTCCCGTATCCGTTGGAGAAGGAATTCCCGTGAGCCCGACCAATCGCACCGTGGTCGTCACCGGTATCGGCGCAACCACACCGCTGGGTGGCGACGCAGCCTCGACCTGGGAAGGTCTGATCGCCGGCAGGTCCGGCGTCCGTCCCCTCGAACAGGAATGGGCGGCCGAGCAGGCCGTCCGCATCGCCGCGCAGGTCGCGGTGGAACCGTCCGAGGTCATCCCGCGGCCCCAGGCCCGCCGGCTGGACCGGTCGGCGCAGTTCGCGCTGATCGCCGCCAAGGAGGCGTGGGCCGACGCGGGCTTCACCGACCGGGCGGGCGAGGGCGAGGGCCCGGCCGTCGACCCGGACCGGCTCGGCGCCGTCATCGCCTCGGGCATCGGCGGAGTCACGACGCTGCTCGACCAGTACGACGTGCTGAAGGAGAAGGGCGTGCGCCGCGTCTCCCCGCACACCGTCCCGATGCTGATGCCCAACAGCCCCTCCGCCAACGTGGGCCTGCTCGTCGGTGCCCGCGCCGGTGTGCACACCCCGGTCTCCGCCTGCGCGTCGGGCGCCGAGGCCATCGGCTACGCCATCGAGATGATCCGCACCGGCCGCGCCGACGTCGTCGTCGCGGGTGGCACGGAGGCGGCCATCCATCCGCTGCCCATCGCCGCGTTCGGCAACATGATGGCGATGTCCAAGAACAACGAGAACCCGCAGGCCGCGTCCCGTCCCTACGACACGGACCGCGACGGCTTCGTGATGGGCGAGGGCTCAGGTGTGGTCGTCCTGGAGTCCGCCGAGCACGCCGCCGCGCGCGGTGCCCGTGTCTACGCGGAGGCGGTCGGCCAGGGCATCTCGGCCGACGGCCACGACATCGTGCAGCCGGAGCCGGAGGGGCGCGGTATCTCGGCGGCCCTGCGGAATCTGCTGGCCAACAATGATCTGGACCCCGCGGAGATCGTGCACGTCAACGCGCACGCGACGTCGACGCCGGCGGGTGACGTGGCCGAACTCAAGGCGCTGCGCAATGTGTTCGGCGCGGATGTCGACCACATGGCGGTGTCCGCGACCAAGTCGATGACCGGGCATCTGCTCGGTGGCGCCGGCGGGGTCGAGACGGTGGCGACGGTGCTCGCGCTGTACCACCGGGTCGCCCCGCCGACGATCAACGTCGACAACCTCGACCCCGAGGCCGACGCGGACATCGTCCGGGGAGAAGCCCGCAAGCTGCCTGTCGACGGTCGTATCGCCGCCCTCAACGACTCGTTCGGGTTCGGTGGGCACAACGTGGTGCTGGCGTTCCGGTCGGTCTGACGGACGGCGAGTACAGCCGCACACAGGCGAAGGCCCCACCGATCGGTGGGGCCTTCGCCTGTCGCTCGGAACAACCGGCACGACGTTCGTGAAGAGGTCACACCACAAGGCGTCACACCGCAAGAGGTCACACCACTTGGTGCAGCCATCTCACCGGGGCGCCCTCGCCCGCGTACCGGAAGGGCTCCAGCTCGTCGTCCCACGGTTTGCCCAGAAGTTTGGCCAGTTCGGCCTCCAGGTCCGTCTCGCCTCGCTGGGAGCGGGTCAGGGCGGCGCGGAGGCGGTCCTCGGGGATGAGGATGTCGCCGTGGATGCCGGTGACGGCGTGGTAGATGCCGAGGTCGGGGGTGCAGCTGTAGCGCTCGCCCTCGGCGGTGGCGCAGGGTTCCGCGGTGACCTCGAAGCGGAGCAACTGCCAGCCGCGCAGGGCCGACGCGAGCTTGGAGGCCGTGCCGACCTGCCCCTTCCAGGAGAACTCGGAGCGCCAGGTGCCCGGTGCGGCGGGCTGGCGGATCCAGTCGAGGCTGACGCGCGTACCGAGGACTCCGGCGACGGCCCACTCGACGTGCGGGCACAGCGCGCGCGGCGCGGAGTGCACGTACAGAACTCCACGTGTCGTCACTGCAACCTCCGGACAGAGCGGGACATCTTGCGAACTGGCTGAGCAGCGGTGGCGGGGCAGCCGCGTTGATGGCGAGGCTACCGTGCGGCGGCGCAAGGAGTGTGACGTACCGTCGGTCCCGATGCCATGAAACGCCCGCCATTCACCCAGGGGGACGCTTGTACGGGTGTGCGACGTTGCAACGTTTGGCGCATTAGTTGTTTTCGGTTCGGGAACTGTCGTGCGTTGTTAAGGGCGAGGGCCATTGCACGCCGACCGAGGGGACCCGAAGGAATGCGGAAACGAAGTCACCGTTCGCGGGCCGCCGCCGCCGTCGTGTCGGCGGCCCTGCTGGGCGTCGCCGGGTGTGACGCCGCCGGTGGCACGTCTCCGGCGCCGGACGGCACCCGGGCGAAGGCGAAACCGTCGGCGACCCCGACGCCCGCCTGGGACAGCAGTCCGGCCTCCATGGCCGCCGTGGGCGACTCCATCACGCGGGGCTTCGACGCCTGTTCGGTGCTGTCCGACTGCCCCGAGGTGTCCTGGGCGACCGGCGCCGACAAGGACGTGAACAGTCTGGCCGTACGGCTGCTGGGGGCGTCCGGGGCTGTCGCGCGCAGCTGGAACTACGCGGTCAGCGGGTCCCGGATGGCTGATCTGCCCGCCCAGATGACGAAGGCGGCCGTCCAAAAGCCCGCGCTGGTGACGGTGATGACGGGGGCCAACGACGCGTGCCGGGCGTCGGTGGCGGAGATGACGTCGGTGGCCGACTTCCGGTCGTCCTTCGAGAAGGCCCTGCGGACCCTGCGGACGGCCGCGCCCAAGAGCCAGGTGTACGTGGCGAGCGTGCCGGATCTGAAGCGGCTCTGGTCGCAGGGACGGACCAACGAGATGGGCAAGGCGGTGTGGAGGCTGGGGATCTGCCAGTCGATGCTCGCCGACCCCGACGCGGTCGACGCGGCGGCGACCGCGCGGCGGGACGAGGTGCGGGCGCGGGTGGAGGCGTACAACTCGGTGCTGGCGAAGGTGTGTGCCACGGACCGGCTGTGCCGGTCCGACGGTGGCGCGGTCTTCGACTACGACTTCGGGACACGGCAGCTGAGCCCCTGGGACTGGTTCCATCCGAGCCGCGACGGGCAGGCGCGGCTGGCCGAGATCGCGTACCGCGGGGTCACCGGCAAGAAGGCGGTGACCTAGGGTTTTCCGCATGGCCCATATCAACGAGCTCTTCGGCACACTGTCCGACGGCACCCCCGTCCACCGCTGGACGCTGGAGCGGGCCGGGGTCCGGGTGCGCGTGCTGTCGTACGGCGGGATCGTGCAGTCGGTCGAGGTTCCGGACCTGGCCGGGCGGCTCGTGGACGTGGTGCTGGGGTTCCCGGACCTGGCCGGTTATCTGGCGCACCCGGAGCCGTACTTCGGCGCGCTGGTGGGCCGGTACGCGAACCGCATCGCGGGCGGCGCCTTCGTGCTGGACGGCCGGGCGTACCGGCTCGCGCGGAACAACGGGCCCAACTGCCTGCACGGCGGTGTCCACGGCTTCGACAAGCGGGTGTGGGACGCGGAGCCGGTCGAGCACGGGGTGCGGTTGTCGCTGGTGAGCCCGGACGGCGAGGAGGGGTTCCCGGGGCGCCTGGAGCTCTCGGCGACGTACACGCTGGACGCGGACGGGGCGCTGCGGATCGCGTACGAGGCGGTCACGGACGCGCCGACGGTGATCAACCTGACGAACCACACCTACTGGAACCTGTCCGGCCCGGCCTCCGGCAGCACGGGCGGGCACGCCCTGCGCATCGACGCCTCGCGGTACACCCCGGTGGACGCGGACCTGATCCCGACCGGCGTCGAGCCGGTGGCGGACTCCCGCTTCGACTTCCGTACGGAACGGAAGGTGGGCGTCGAGTACGACCACAACTTCGTCCTCGACAAGGGGCGGACGGAGGGTTCGGTGGAGGTCGCCGAGTTGTACGACCCGGCATCGGGGCGGGTCCTGACCGTGGCGACGACCGAGCCCGGCATTCAGCTCTACACCGCCGACCACCTGGGCGAACCCTTCGGGCCCGGGCACGGCGTCGCCCTGGAGACCCAGCACTTCCCCGACTCGCCGAACCGGCCCGGGTTCCCGAGCACGGAGTTGCGGCCGGGGGGCACGTACCGCTCGGAGACGGTGTACGGGTTCGGCGTACGGGAGTGAGGGGCGGCGCGGCGCTCAAGGGCGCGCGGTCCGTGTGCGGGCCGCCGGCGGGCCCCGGTCCAGGGGTCAGGTCCCGGGCCGGGGCCGGCTGGTGGGGCGGACTGCCCTCGGCTAGACCGTAATCGGAGAGGTGAGCCTGCGGTCGGTGATCGAGCGGCCCACCTGAATTTCGTACGAACCTTTCACAAAGGCCCACCCGTTGGCGGACTCGTCCCAGATCTCGAAGGCGCGGCGCGGGAGTTCGAGGGCTACTTCCACTGTTTCGCCCGGCGCGGCCTCGATCCCGGCGAAGGCTGCCAGCCGGCGGGCGGGGCGGTCGGGGTCCGGGGTGGTCGGAGCGAGGTACGCCTGTACGACTTCGCGGCCCGCGCGCGTACCCGAGTTGGTGACCCGGACGGTGACGGTCACCCCGTCCGCCCGACTCCCCTCCGCCTCGGCCGTCTCGTACGTCCAGTCCGTGTAGCCGAGGCCGTGGCCGAAGGGGTAGGAGGGGATGCGGCCCTCCTTCTCCCAGGCGCGGTAGCCGATGAACACACCCTCGGTGTACGGGAGTTGACCGTCGGTCGGGGTGACCCGGGTGACCGGGGCGTCGGTGAGCGCGCCCCAGGTGGTGGGGAGCCGGCCGCCGGGTTCCCGGTCGCCGGTGAGGACGTCCGCCAGGGCCGCGCCGCCCTCCTGGCCGGGGAACCAGGTCAGCAGCACGGCGGCGACCTCGTCGCGCCAGGGCAGTTCCACCGGGGAGCCGGAGTTGACGACCACGACGGTGTTCGGGTTGGCGGCGGCGACGGCGCGCACCAGGTCGTCCTGGCGGCCGGGGAGTCGGAGGTCGGTGCGGTCGAAGCCCTCGGACTCGACGCGTTCGGTGGTGGCGACCACGACGACGGCGGTGTCGGCGGCGCGGGCGACCTCGGCGGCCTCGGCGATCAGTTCGTCGGGGTCGCGTCGCGGTTCCTGGTGGCACAGGCTGAAGCCGACGGACTTCATCGCGGCGTCGTCGGGGAGGACAACGCCGTAGGTGAGGGACACCTCGACCGGTGTGTCCGCGGTCAGTTGGACCTCGGCCCGGGGTTGGGGGTCGCCGAAGAACGCGATGAAGGGGTCGTCGCTGTCGGTGGCCTGGACGTCGTCGTAGTACGTCGTGCCGTCGACGGTGAGGGTGAAGGCGCCGAGGCCCTTGATGCCGAAGGTGTGCGGGCCGGTGTCACGCGGGGTGAAGGTGCCGGTGAGTTCGACGGTGTGGAGCCGGTCGTGGGTGACGCCGTCGGGGAGGTCCGCGCCCATCCAGTTGATCTGGCCGCTGGGGGCGGAGCCGGTGCCGATGACCGTGCCGGCGGCGTCGCGGCAGACGGCGCGCAGGACGAACCCCTTGTCGGCGACGGCGAGTTCGGTGTTCGGGTCAGCACCGACGGAGTACGTCAGGGCGCCTTCGGGGAGGGCGGCGGCGAGGCCGTCGAGCGGGGAGACGACGTGGGCCGGGAAGACGGTGGCGGAGCCGCCGCCGAGGACGCGGGCGTCGCGGGCGGCGGCCCCGACGAGGGCGACGGTGTGTCCGGCGGGCAGGGGAAGCGCGCCCTGGTTGCGGACCAGGACGAAGGAGCGGTGGGCGATCTCGCGGGCCAGGGCCTCCCCGTCGACCGGTGCGGGGAGGTCGGCGCGGGCGACGGCGGGCTCGGCGCCCTCCAGGACACCGACGCGGGCGGCGAGGCGCAGCACGTTGCGTACGGCCCCGTCCAGGGTGGCCTCGGGCACGTGTCCGTTCCGTACGGCCCGGGCGAGGGGGGCGCCGTACACCGTCTTCGGGCCGGGCATGGCGACGTCGAGGCCGCCGTTGATCGCGCCGATGGTCGAGCGGGCGGCCGTCCAGTCGGAGACGTTGTAGCCGTCGAAGCCCCATTCGCCGCGCAGGACCTCGTTGACCAGGTAGCGGTGTTCGCTCATCGTCGTGCCGTTGACCGTGTTGTAGGCGGTCATGATGCCCCAGGGGTGGGCGTTCTCGACGATGGCCTCGAAGGGGGCCAGGTACAGCTCGCGCAGGGCGCGTTCGGAGACCAGGTTGTCCACCGTGAAGCGGTCGGTCTCGGCGTCGTTGGCGACGAAGTGCTTGACCGTGGTGCCGACGCCACCGGACTGGACGCCGTTCACGTAGCCGGCGCCGATCCGCCCGGTGAGGTACGGGTCCTCGCTGTACGCCTCGAAGTGCCGGCCGCCGAGCGGGGAGCGGTGCAGGTTGACGGTGGGCGCGAGGAGCACGTGGACGCCCTTGCGGCGGGCCTCCTGGGCCAGCAACACCCCCGCCCTGTGGGCGAGTTCGGGGTCCCAGGTGGCGGCGAGCGCGGTCGGGGAGGGCAGGGCGACGGAGGGGTCGTCGGCGGTCCAGCGGGTGCCGCGGACGCCGATCGGGCCGTCGGACATGACCAGGGACCTCAGCCCGATCTCGGGCAGTTCGGGCAGCGACCACGAGTCCTGCCCGGCCAGCAGCCGGGCCTTGGCGTCCAGGTCGAGCCTGCCGAGAGCCGCCTCGACAGCATCCTCGCGTGCCTTGTCGTTCGGTACCTGTGGAACCTGTGGTGCCTTCGTCACGTGGGCGCCTCCTCGTCGAAGTCCATGAACGTCTCCCCGCCTCCCACTATGGCGTAGACCACTTCCACCACGCGATACTGCGGCCGTCCGGCAGCACCCCACGGCTGCCCACGGCTGCCCACGGCTGCCCACGGCTGCCCACGGCGACGGAAGGCTGAACTCCCTTGAATTCCCCACGCGTTCGGATCGGCATACTCGGGTTCGCCCTGGTGGCGGGGCTCTCGGCGCCCGCCACCGCTTCGGCGGCGGACACCCCGGTCGCACCCACGGTCGAGGAGCAGCGGCTCGACAAGGCGGCGCCGCAGGAGATCCTCCGGCGCTCCGGATTCGACGCCGTGGCCCCGGCGTTCGCGCGGGCGCTCGGCGGCGCACGCTCGTACGCGGAGGCGCGCGGACTCGTCGTACGCCGGGGAGCGGTGCTGTGGCAGCGGGCCGTCGACCGGGCGCAGGGACGCGGGCCGGCCGGCGGCGATCTCAGCCGGGACGACGACCGGCCGCTGTACTGGGCGCGACTGGGGATGACCCGTGAACTGCGTTTGTGGGAGCCGTCGTTCGGGGTCAGTGACAGTCAACGGGCTGCGTTGCTAGGTGAGTTGGAGCGGAACTCTCGTGGACAGGCATCGGTCCGTTATCCGTGCGGCGGGGCGTCGAAGCGGGTTCTCGTCACCGGGTTCGATCCGTTCACGCTCGACCGGGACATACGGATCTCCAACCCGTCCGGGGCCACCGCGCTCGCCCTCGACGGCACGGTGATCGAGACGGCGGAGGGCCGGGTCAGGGTCGAGGCCGCTGTGTTCCCGGTGCGCTGGCAGGACTTCGCCGAGGGGACGGTGGAGCGGACGCTGAAGCCGCTTCTGCCGACGGTCGATCTGTTCGCGACCGTGAGTCAGGGGCGGGTCGGACGGTTCGACGTGGAGCGGACCAACGGGGCCTGGCGGGGCGGCTTCCCGGACAACGAGAACATCGCCCGGACGCAGACCGTTCCGGTCGGCGACCCGGCCTCGCAGCCGCAGTGGACCTCGACGACCTTGCCCCACAAAGCGGTTGTCGCCGCGGACACCGGGCGCTTCCCCGTGTACGACAACACCAGTGTGACCGAGATACCGGCAGGCGGCAGCGATCCCGTCGTACGGGCCGACGGGCCCACCGCCGGGTCGACGGCGCGGGCCGGGGGCGGCGGGAACTACCTGTCCAACGAGATCGCCTACCGGGCGACCCTGTTGCGCGACCGGCTCGGTCTGGGCGCCACGCTTCCCGGCGGGCATGTGCACACGCCCGTGCTGCAGTTCGGGACGGGCAACACCGACCCGGCGACCGGGGCCGTGACCGACCCCGAGTTCGTGCGGAACCGGCTGGACATCATCGCGCAGGTGCGGTCGATCCTGGCCGTGGCCGTGGACCCGTCCGGTCAGGATGCCGAGGTCGACGTCTCCTGATCGCCGGAGTCCTTGTCCCGCGAGGAGTCCCGGGTCTCCTCGCCGAGCAGGTCGCGGGCCATCATCGTGGCGCCCGCGACCGCGCCCGGCATCAGGAACACGGCGACGAACGGCACCACGAAGGCCAGCGCGAGCGGCGCGCCGAAGCCCCACACGAGCAGCTTGCGGGAACGCAACAGGGCCAGCCGCTCCCGGAGTTCGACCCGGCGCCGCTGGAGGGCGACGCCGGCCAGCTCCTCGGTGAGGAAGAAGCCGGTGACCATGAAGCCGAGCACGGGTACGACGGTCTGCCCGGCGACCGGGACGAAGCCTAGGGCGAAGACGAGCAGCGCCCAGCACAGGGCCCGTACGAGGACCCGGAGGCTGTCACGGGCCGAGATCCACAACTCCTTGTGCAGCGGCAGGCCCGACTCGGGGGCCGTGCCGTCGGGGGACACGTCACGGTCGACCTTCTCGGAGAGGTTCTCGTAGAAGGGCTGGCCTATGAGGAGGGTCATCGCGGTGAAGGTGAGGACCGAGAGGAGCAGGGCCAGGACGAAGAGGAGGCCGGTGAGGAAGCCGCGGAAGAGGCCGAGCCAGGGGCTCGACCAGCCGTCGGCGAAGGGGGTCGCCCAGGTGGTGAGGTCGGTGCCGTAGAGGGCGAGGGAGGTCAGGGCGGCGAGGTAGAGGACGAGGGTGAGAAGGCCGGGGAGCAGCCCGAATCCGTACTGCCTGCCGTGTCGGGCGACCCAGCGCTGGCCTTTCAGGAGGTAACGGAAACCTGTCACGAGATCGCTCATGGGGGAACTCTATCGGGGACTCTTCCGGCCCCCTCGGCATCGGCCGTCCGGGGCATTCGTGACGCGGAGACCCTCTTGCTGACGTTGAGTCGAGAGGGTACATCTCGCCGTACCGATCACAGGAAGCACCGGAAGTTCAGGAAGCATGGGAGAAGGTACGCGTGCGTCGCACAAGACCCGTTCCACCGAGCCCTGTTCTGCTCACCGTCCTCGCCGTCGCCACGGCGGGCTCGCTCCTGCTCACCCCCCACACCGCCACCGCCGACCGTAAGCCCGTCACCCGTGAGGGGGTGGAGGGTACGGGGTCGGAGGCTGAGCGGTCCGCCGACGACCCGCGCGCCGCGAATACCTCCGCCGGCGCCGCCGTCCGCGCCCTCACCGCCCCTGTCACCGATCTCACCGACCGGGGGCGCGGTTACCCCCGCGAGCAGACCCTGTCCCCCGACCCGGAGAACCCGGCGGACAAGTCCATCAAGCTGGGCCTGATCCCGTACCACGGCATCGCCCCGAAGCTGAACGCCCTCCAGAAGCTGGGCGACCGGGTGAGCGTCGAGGTCGCGGGCCGTTCCGCGGGCGGGCACCGGCTCTATCTCGTCACGGTCACCGCGCCGGAGAGCGCGGCGCAGACGCGCGCCCAGGAGGGCATGCGCGAGCTGATCGAGAACGCGCCCACGGTCGCCGCCAAGAGCCGGGCGGTCAAACGGAGTTACAAGGCGCCCGTCTTCGTCAACAACAACATCCACGGCAACGAGTGGGAGGGCACCGACGCCTCCCTGAAGCTGATCGAGCGGCTCGCCACCGCCACCGACGCCAGGACCCGGGACCTGCTCGCGCACAGCCGGCTCTACTTCAACATCACCGCCAACCCTGACGGCCGGATCGCCGGCACCCGCGCCAACGCCAACGGGTTCGACCTGAACCGGGACTTCGTCACCTCCTCGCAGCCCGAGGGGCGGGCGATGCGGCAGATCGAGATCGACAAGCAGCCGACCGTCATGCTCGACGTGCACGGATACGTCAACGGCACCCTCATCGAGCCCACCACTCCCCCGCACGGCGAGAACTACGAGTACGACCTCTTCCTGAAGAACTCCTACGCCAACGCCCTCGGGATGGAGGCCGCGGTCAACGGCCTCGGCTACACACCGCGGAAGGACGGCGTCGAGCCCGCCCAGATCCCGTTCCGTGATCAGGAAGAGGGCTGGGACGACTGGCCGCCGATCTTCACCCCGCAGTACGCGGCCTTCCACGGCACGGTCGCCGCGCACACCGTCGAGATCCCGCTGACGGTCAACAACCGCGCCTACGACACCCTCCCGGTGGACGAGTTGCGCCGCCGCTCCGCGATCAACGTCGCCGTGGCCGGCGCGGCGATCACGGGGACCCTCGACTACGTGCGGGATCACCGGGCTTCGCTCGTGGCCGACCAGATCGAGGTCTTCCGGCGCGGTGCCGCGGGGGCCGCCCAGGTGCCGGTGTCGACGACGTCCGTCCCGGGTGTTCCGGGGATCGGGCCGGAGGACGTCTACACGACCACCTTCCCCCGCGCGTACGTCATCCCGGCGGGCACCTCGGCCCAGCGCTCCGCGCCCGCCGCCGCCCGGCTGGTCGACCAGCTGCTCGCCAACGACGTCCGCGTCACCCGCGCGACCCACGCCTTCCGCCTCGGCGGACGGACGTACGCGAAGGGTTCGTACGTCGTCGACATGCGTCAGCCGAAGCGCGGGCTCGCGAACGTGCTGCTCGCCGACGGGCGGGACATCAGCGACAAGGTGTCGGTGATGTACGACATCTCGGGCTGGAGCCTGGGCCGGTTGTGGGGCGCGACCGTCCAACCGGTCGACCGGGGCAGCCTGTCGGGCGCGCCCCTGCGGGCGGTCGCCGCTGCCACGCGCCTCGGGTACGTCGCTCCGCACGGCAGGCTGCGGCTGCGCCTGGACGATCCGCGTGAGATCGCGGCTCTCAACTCCCTTCTGCGCGACGGTGTTTCGGTACGGCGGGCAGCGGACGGCAGTGCGATCGTCCCGGCGTCTGCGCGCGGGAAGGCGGTCGCGCTGGCCCGTACGTACGGCGTCGCCTTCGACGCGACGAAGGCGACCGGTACGGCCACTCTGCACCGCACCCGGGTCGCGGCGGCCGTCACGTCCGGGGAACTGTTCGCGCTGCGGGAGATGAACTTCGAGGTCACGCCGGTGTCGACGGCCGTCCTCAACGCCGGCTTCGACTGGTCGAGGGCGGATGTGCTGTTCGTGTCGCAGGGCGTGGAGTACGACGGCCTGACCCCGGCCGCCCGTATGGCACTCGACGCCTTCCTCGGCTCCCGGGGGCTGGTCGGCCGGGGTGCGGAAGGGGCAGCGCTGAACTCGGCCGCCGGGCTGCTGGCGGCCAAGCCGGTCGAGGGCAACGGGGACGCCAACGGCGTTGTCCGGGTGGTGAATTCGGGCCGGAGCCCGGTCACCGGCGGGGCGCCGGACCACGGGTTCGTCTACGCGCCCGTCTGGTTCACGGACCTGGGCCCCGGCGTGCGGGTCGACCAGTCGTACGGGGCCGGGAATCCTCTGGTCTCCGGGCACTGGCGGCCCTTGGCGGACGGCTCCGGGGGTCCGGCGGCAGCGGCGGGACAGGCGTCGGTGGTCAGCGGGCCGCACGCCGTGCTGTTCGGCACCGAGCCGCTGTTCCGGGATCATCCCAAGGGGGAGTTCGCGCAGGTGGCACGTGCTTTGCTGAGCGTGCCGACCGCGACGATCGGTACGTCGGGCGAGGAGAGCGGATGACGCAGGAGACCACCGAGGCCGCGGGACGACTCGTCCGGGGCACGGTCGCCGAGGGCTTCGAGGCGGTGCGGGAGGAGTTCGCCGCCTTCGTCGCCGGTGAACTGCCCGACTACGAGGGCCAGTTGTGTGCGTATGTGCACGGCAGGCGGGTCGTCGACCTGTGGGCGGGGCCGGACACCGAACCGGACACCCTCTACGGCGTGTACTCGTCCACGAAGGGCGCCGCCCATCTCGTGGTCGCCCTGCTGGTCCAGGAGGGCACGCTGGAGCTGGACCGCAAAGTCACCTACTACTGGCCGGAGTTCTCCCCTGAGGGCAAGGCCTCGCTGACCCTGCGCGACCTGATCGCGCACCGGGCCGGGCTGGTCGGTACCGACACCGGTTTCACCCTGGAGGAGCTGGCCTGCGACCGGCTGATCGCCGAACGCCTCGCGGACCAGCGCCCGTTCTGGCGCCCCGGCACCGCCTTCGGCTACCACGCCCTGGTCATCGGCGCGTTGACCGGCGAGATCGTCCGGCGCGCCACGGGCCGTACGCTCCAGGAGGTCCACGAGGAGCGGGTGCGGGTCCCGTACGGCCTGGACTTCTACCTGGGGCTGCCGGAGGCACTGGAGCCGCGCTTCCGTACCGTCCAGCCGATGCGACCGACGCCGGTGGAACGGGAGTTGCTGGACTCGCTGCCCTCCGGGCCGCACACGCTCGCCTCGATCGCCTTCAACCGCAACGGGGTCGAGCCCACCGACATCGAGTCCCTGCCCAACCACCGGGTGGTCCGCGCCAAGGGTCCGGCGTCGGTCGGCGGGGTGGCGTCGGCGCGTGGGCTGGCCGGGCTGTACGCGGCGGCGATCAGCGAGGTCGGTGAGCACGCGCCGCTGCTGAAGCCGGACACGGTGGCGGAGTTCGGCCAGTTCCACTCGACCGGCTACGACCTGGTGGCCCGTGCCCACAAATCGTTCGGCCTGGGCTTCCAGAAGACCGCCGACGTGGCCTACCCGTTCCTGGGTGCGGGCACCATCGGTCACAGCGGCGCGGGCGGCTCCCAGGCCTTCGCCGACCCGCACAGCGGTCTGGCCTACGGCTACACCCGCCGCCGGTACGCCTTCCCGGGCGGAGCGGCGCCGGAGAACGAGCGGTTCGTACGGGCGGCGCACACGGCGGCGCTGCGCGGCTGACCCAGCCTCCCGTCCAGCGGACGAGGCCGCACCCCACGTCCAGGGGTGCGGCCTCGGTCATACCGTCAAGAAGGTCCGGTGGCTCAGAACTTGACGATCATCTTGCCGGTGTTGTCGCCGCGCAGCACCCCGAGGAACGCCTCCAGGTTGTTCTCGATGCCCTCGACGACCGTCTCGCGGTACTTGAGCTCGCCGGAGCGGACCCAGGCACCGACCTCCTCGACGAACTGCGGCTGGAGGTCGTAGTGGTCGCCCACGAGGAGGCCCTCGATACGGCCGCGGGTGGCGATGAGACGGGCGAGGTTCTTCGGGCCGGGGGCGGGCTCCGTGTTGTTGTAGACGGAGATCATGCCGCAGATGGCGATCCGGCCGGCGTGCTTGAGGGAGCCGATGGCCGCCTCCAGGTGGTCGCCGCCCACATTGTCGAAGTACACGTCGATGCCGTCGGGGGCGGCCTCGCGGAGCTGCGAACTGACGGACCCGTCCTTGTAGTTGAAGGCGGCGTCGAAGCCGTACTCCTCCACCAGCAGCTTGACCTTCTCGTCGGACCCGGCGGAACCGATGACCCGGGAGGCACCCTTGAGCTTGGCGATCTGCCCGACCTGGCCGCCCACGGCGCCGGCCGCGCCGGACACGAACACGACGTCGCCCTCCTTGAAGGAGGCGGTGCGCAGGAGGCCCGCGTAGGCGGTGAGGCCGGTCATGCCGAGTACACCGAGGTACGTCGACAGCGGCGCGGCCTCGGGGTCGACCTTGACGGCGTCCTTCGCGTTCACCGCCGCGTACTCGCGCCAGCCGAGGAAGTGCAGGACGTGGTCACCGACGGAGAAGCCCTCGGCGTTGGAGGCGACGACCTCGCCGACGGCCCCGCCCTGCATGACCTTGCCCAGTTCGAAGGGGGCGACGTACGACTTGGCGTCGCTCATCCGGCCGCGCATGTAGGGGTCCACGGAGACGTACAGGTTCCGCACCAGCACCTGGCCTTCGCGAGGCTGCGGGACCTCGGCCTCGACCAGGGCGAAGTCCTCGGCCTTCGGCCAGCCGACCGGACGGCTGAGCAGGTGCCATTCGCGGCTGACGGTGGGGAGGGTGAGGGTCTCGGACATGAGGGGGGCCTTCCGGTGCGGCTGACTGTCTCTGTGTCTACGGGTACCTGGGGGTTGTACGGCTCAAATGTTTCAGTACCTGAAACAATAATGCTCCTGAACATTTCATGATGTCAAGTAAACGGGTAGCCTGGAGAGCATGGCCACACCGGAGAAGACCCGTCGCCCCGACCCCCTGACCCTGGAGGTCGTCGACCTCATCGGCGCTGTCGTGGCCCGCTACCACGAGGAGTACGAGGAGGCGGCCACCCAGCACTCCCTCACCGGAGCGCAGGCCCGCCTGCTGAGCCTGCTCTCCCTGGGCCCACTGCCGATGCGGCAGCTGGCACGGAAGCTGCGGTGCGAGCCGTCGAACGTCACGGGGATCGTGGACCGCCTGGAGTCCCGCGACCTGGTCGAGCGCCGCCCCGACCCGTCGGACCGCCGGGTGAAGCTGGCCGCCTGTACGGACGAGGGGCTCAGGGTCGCGCGGAGCCTGCGCGATTCCCTGGACTTCGCCCGGGAGCCGCTGGCCGGACTGTCGGACGAGGAGCGGGTGCTGTTGCGGGGGTTGCTGGTGCGGATGGTGGAGGCGTAGCCACGGGCGCGCAGCGGGCCCTCGGTTCGCGGAAGGCTCCGGCGCTTCGGTGACGCGTCGAGCGAGGGCGGACGGGCGAACGGGAGGGAAGGGGCCGGGGCCGGTCGGGTCCCGTGCGCTCGGCCTTCCGGAGCCACCGACGGTGACCGGCGGGCGGGGGCTCCCTGGCCGCGCCGAGAGCCCCCGTGGCCGCCGGGTCAGCCGGTTGCCGCGACCTTGCCCCACAGGGCACAGCTGCGGGCGGAACTGATCGCTGACCAGGGGAAACGGCTGGTCCCAGGCGGGAGGAAACCTACGAGCACCACCAGAGGAACTGCTCGCACGTCTCCGAAGGTGACGGTTCCGGGGTCGGGTCCGCGGTGGTCGGGTCGGTGGACGGGGTCGTCGAGTCCGTCGGAGTCGTCGCGGACTCGCCCCTCGTCGGTGTCGGCGCCGAGCCGATCGGCGCCGACTGGGCGTCCTTGCTTCTGCTCGGCGAGACCGACGGCGACGGTGATCCCGAGCTCTCCGATGCCGACGGCGACGCCGATGAGGACGGGGACGAGTACCGGGACGCCGAGTCCGACGCGGTGTCGTCCGACGCGGCCGACTCCTCGGACACGGGCGCCTCCGTGGCGTCGGCCTCCGCCGACGCCACACCGTCCGACGTCTCGCCGTCCGCCGTCGCGGAGTTCGGGTTCGAGCCCGGCGCGTCCGTGCCCAGCTCGGTGAGGCTCAGCCCGCCCGCCGCGAGGACGAATCCCGCGACGACGAGCAGCGCCCGCTTCCGTCGCCGCCGGTGCGCCGCCGCCTTGCGGTCACGCCGGCTGCCGCTTGCCCGGTCGGCGGCCTCATCCTCACCCTCGTACTCGTCGGCGTCTTCCGCGGCCGGAACGGCAGCGGCGGCCTCGCGCCCGCGTCCACGACCCGCCTTACGGGCCGCCGCCCGCCCAGGACGGACTGCCTCGGCGACAGCAGCGGCGGAGCCGTCCGCGCCCGCGTCCGTTTCCGGGCGCGCGTCGGCTTCCTCCCCGTACAGAGGGAGGAGTGCTGTCGATGAGCCGCACCCCGGGCAGGCGAGTGCGCCGTTGAGGTGGCGTTGGCACTGGTCGCAGTAGTCCATGACGCGGGAAGAATAGGTTCCTCACGGGGAGCGTTCCTAGGGAGACCTGTGAATATTCCGTGCGGAACTTGCCTTTCGAGTTTGCCTACTTGAGGTCAAGGTTGATCATTCCATGCCATCTTCTGGCACGCCGGAGCGGTCCGTCGCACGGCGTACGCGCGACGGACCGCCCGCAGAGCACATCCGCTCAGGTTTTCTTACGCGCCGTCATGGCCCGCTGGATCAGGATGAACGCGCAGAGCAGCACACCGGTGGCGATCTTCGTCCACCAGGAGCTGAGCGTTCCCTCGAACTGGATGATGCTCTTGATGAGGCCCAGCACGAGGACACCGAACAGGGTGCCCACGACATAGCCCGAGCCGCCCGTCAGGAGCGTGCCGCCGATGACGACCGCGGCGATCGCGTCGAGTTCCATGCCGGTCGCGTGCAGCGGGTCGCCCGACTGGATGTACAGGGTGAACAGCAGGCCCGCCAGGGCGGAGCAGAAGCCGCTCACCGTGTACACGGCGATCTTGGTGCCGCCCTGCGGGAGGCCCATCAGCAGGGCGGACTGCTCGTTGCCACCGATGGCGTACACGCGGCGGCCGAAGCGAGTGTAGTGGAGAACGTAGAAGGCGATGGCCAGTACCACCAGCGCGATGATCGCGCCGATCGACAGGAAGCCCACCCCCAGTTGTGCCTGCGCCTGCGCCATGCTGCTCACCGAGGAGTCGTCGATGGCGATCGACTCCTTGCTGATGATCAGGCACAGGCCCCGGAAGAGGAACAGGCCGGCGAGGGTCACGATGAAGGGCTGGATCTCGAAGTTGTGGATCACATAGCCCATCAGGAAGCCGCCGAAGGCTCCCACGCCCAGCGCGATGGGGATGACGACCAGGATGGGCAGGCCCTGCTTCTCCACCAGCCATGCCGTGAGCATGGTCGTGAAGCCGATCACGGAGCCCACGGAGAGGTCGATGCCGCCCGAGAGGATGACGAAGGTGGCGCCCACCGCGGCGACCAGCAGGTAGCCGTTGTCGATGAACAGGTTGAGGAAGACCTGCGGTTCACCGAAACCGTAGTTCTGGTAGCGGCCGAGGCCCACGAGGTACATCACGAGGAAGAGCGTGGCGGTGACGACGACGGGCAGGCGCCGGTCGCCGAGCAACTGCGCGGCCCTGGACGGCGTACGACGGCTGTCGGGGGCCGTGGGGGTCTTGGTGGCCGTGCTCATCACGACACCTCCATCTTGGGGGCTGCCGCGGTGGTCGGGGCGGTGTCCGCCGGGGTGGCGGCCGAGGTGCCGCCGCCCTTCGCGCCGCTTCCCGCTCCGGAGCCGAACTTGTTGCCGAAGACCTTCGCGCGGAACTTCGGGGACTGCAGCAGGCAGACGACGATGACGACGGCGGCCTTGAAGACCAGGTTGGTCTGGGTCGGTACGCCGATGGTGTAGATCGTGGTCGTCAGGGTCTGGATGACGAGGGCGCCCACCACCGTGCCGCCGATGGAGAACCGGCCGCCCAGGAGTGACGTGCCGCCGATGACGACCGCCAGGATCGCGTCGAGCTCGATCCACAGGCCGGCGTTGTTGCCGTCCGCGGCCGAGGTGTTGGAGCTGATCATCAGGCCCGCGATGCCGGCGCACAGGGCGCAGAACACGTACACCATGATCTTGATGCGCATGGACCTGATGCCGACCAGGCGGCTGGCCTCGGCGTTGCCGCCGACCGACTCGACGAGGAGGCCGAGGGCGGTCCGGCGGGTCAGGGCCACGGTGACGGCGACGACCGCCGCGACCACGAAGATGGAGAAGGGCAGCGTCAGCCAGTAGCCGCCGCCGATCAGCTTGTACGGCTCGCTGTTGATCGTGATGATCTGGCCGTCGGTGATCAGCTGGGCCACGCCTCGGCCCGCGACCATGATGATGAGGGTCGCGATGATCGGCTGAATGCCCATCCGGGCGACCAGGAAGCCGTTCCACAGACCGCAGACGACCGCGGCCACCAGGCCGATGCCCAGGGCCAGGAAGACACCGGACAGGGAGTCCTGGTCGGCCTGGTCGCTGATGTACGAGCAGGTCAGGGCGCCGGTGATGGCGACCACGGCGCCGACCGAGAGGTCGATGCCGCCGGTCGCGATGACCAGGGTCATACCGACCGCCACCAGGATGAGCGGCGAGCCGAACAGCACGATCGAGACGAGGCTGCCGTAGAGGTGGCCGTCCGTCATCTTGATCGAGAAGAAGTCGGGGGTGAAGGGAACGTTGATCAGCAGCAGGACGACCAGCACGGCCACCGGCCAGAACAGGTGATGCTGGGTCAACGCCCGCCAACGGGGAGTGGTGGTCACTGGTGCTCTCCGCTCGCGATGGTCTCCAGGATCCGGGTGGGGGTGATCTCGGGCCCGTTGGCGATCCGGGCGACCAGTTTGCGGTCGCGCAGCACGCCGATGGTGTGGCTGAGCCGGAGCACCTCCTCCAGTTCGGCCGCGATGTACAGCACGGACATGCCTTCCTCGGAGAGCGAGACCACGAGCTTCTGGATCTCCGCCTTCGCGCCGACGTCGATGCCGCGCGTCGGTTCGTCCAGGATCAGCAGCTTCGGCTGGGTGATGAGCCAGCGGGCCAGCAGCACCTTCTGCTGGTTGCCGCCGCTGAGCTGGCCGACCCGGGCCTCCGGGTTGGCGGGGCGGATGTCCAGCGCCTTGATGTACTTGGCGACGAGTTCGTCGCGCTGGGCGGCCGGGATGGGCCGGGTCCAGCCGCGAGCCGCCTGGAGGGCGAGGATGATGTTCTCCCGCACCGTCAGGTCGGGGACCAGGCCCTCGGTCTTGCGGTTCTCGGAGCAGAACGCGACCCCGGCGCCGATGGCGTCGTTCGGGGCGCTCATCGAGACCTGCTTGCCGCCGATGGTGACCTTGCCGCTGTCGGGCTGGTCGGCGCCGAAGAGCAGCCGGGCGAGTTCGGTACGGCCGGAGCCGAGGAGGCCGGCCAGGCCCAGGACCTCGCCCTTCTTGATCTCCAGGTCGAAGGGGGCGACACCGCCCGTCCGGCCGAGGCCTTCCGCCTGGAGCAGCGTCTCGCCGACCTCGGCGTGCAGCTGGTGCTCGTGGAGCCCCTCCAGCTGGTCCATGGCCTTGCCGATCATGAGCTGGATCAGTCCGACCTGGTCGAGCTCGCTGACCAGGTGCTCGCCGACGAGGGTGCCGTTGCGCAGGACGGTCATACGGTCGCAGATCTCGTAGATCTGGTCGAGGAAGTGCGAGACGAACAGGATCGCGACGCCTTCGTCCCTGAGCCGGCGCATCAGGCGGAACAGTTCGAGGACCTCGTCGCGGTCGAGGCTGGAGGTCGGCTCGTCGAGGACCAGCACCTTGGTGCCGGCTCCGGCGCCGTCGCTGTCCCCGGTGCCCACCGACCGTACGATCGCGACCAGTTGCTGCACGGCCAGCGGGTACGAGGACAGGGGCGCGGTGACGTCGATGTCGAGGCCGAGCCGGTCGACCAGCTCCGCCGCGTCCTTGCGCATACGGCTCCACTGGATGCGGCCGTAGCGGGTGGGTTCACGTCCGATGAAGATGTTCTCCGCCACCGACAGGTTGGGGCAGAGGTTCACCTCCTGGTAGACGGTGCTGATGCCGGCCTGCTGTGCCTGGAACGGGCTGTCGATCCGCATGGACTGCCCGTCGAGGGCGATCGTGCCGCCGTCCAGCGGGTAGACGCCGGTCAGCACCTTGATGAGGGTGGACTTCCCGGCTCCGTTCTCGCCCATCAGGGCGTGGATCTCACCGGGGAAGAGCCGGAAGTCGACACCCGACAGAGCGCGTACCCCCGGAAACTCCTTGACTATGCCCGTCATTTCCAGGACGGGCCGCGGCTCTGCCATGGCAGATGCTCCTCTTGAATCTTGTTCAGGCCCACGGTTTCTTTGGTCGGGCCCGCGATGTCGTTCGGGCCCGCAGGGAGCCCCCTCGACCGTGGTGTGCGGTCGGGCGGAGGCTCCCTGCCGATGGGTGCGGTCGGTCAGTACTTGCGGGAGGGCAGGGCGGCCTTGGCCTGGTCCTGCATGAAGTCGCCCTCCTTGGTCTTGATCCAGCGCTCGACCGTCTCGCCGTTCTTGACCTTCTTGACGACCTCCATCAGCTGGGGGCCGAGCAGCGGGTTGCACTCGACGATGGCGTTGATCTTGCCCTCGGACATGGCGATGAAGCCGTCCTTCACGCCGTCGACCGTGACGATGAGGATGTCCTTGCCGGGCTTCTTGCCGGCCGCCTCGATGGCCTGGATGGCACCGATGCCCATGTCGTCGTTGTGCGCGAACAGCACGTCGATGTCCGGGTTGGACTGGAGGAAGGCGGCCATGACCTGCTTGCCGCCGGCGCGGGTGAAGTCGCCGGTCTGGCTGACGACGATCTTCCAGTCGTCCGCGTGGTCGGCGTCCATGACCTCCTTGAAGCCCTTGGCGCGCTCGATCGCGGGGGCGGCACCGGTGGTGCCCTCCAGCTGGGCGATCTTCACCGGGCCCTTGTGTCCGGCCTTCTCCAGGACCTTCTCCAGGATCTTGCCGGCGCGGCGGCCCTCGTCCGTGAAGTCGGAGCCGACCAGGGTGACGTACAGGGACTCGTCGGAGGTCTCGACGGAGCGGTCGGTGAGGACCACGGGGATCTTCTTGGCCTTGGCCTCCTTCAGCACCGCGTCCCAGCCGGTGACGACCACCGGGGAGAAGGCGATGACGTCCACGCCCTGGGTGATGTAGCTGCGGATCGCGGAGATCTGGTTCTCCTGCTTCTGCTGCGCGTCGGAGAACTTGAGGTTGTAACCGGCCTCCTTGGCGGCCTCCTTCACCGAGTCGGTGTTGGCGCTGCGCCAGCCGCTCTCCGAGCCGACCTGCGAGAAGCCGAGGACGATCTTGCCGTCGCCGCCACCGGAGCCGGTGGAGCCGCCCTCGTCCTTCTTGGCACAGGCGGCCAGGCCCGTCGCAGCCGCCACGCCGACCGCCGCAGTGAGGAAGTTCCTTCTGTTGAGCATGTGTCTTCTCCTTTGAAGAGCCGCCGGCCCGGTGATGGGCCCGCTGGTAACTCGTGGTGCTCGTTGGTACTCGTGGGGCTTGTTGTTGCTGGTGGTGCTTTTGTTCTCGTGGGGCTCGGTGCGACAGGTTGCGATATGTCCAACCTGTCGATCATTGTTCGAGATATCGGCCACGTTGATGGGGGGCGATCCTCGAACCGGTCAGTGCCCCCTCAGTCGGGAGCGGTCGCCGACTGAGGGGCGTACGGGAAAGTGCTGGCGCGGACGAGGAGTTGGGGTTCGATGGCGACCTGTGACGTCCCGGAGGGCGGCCGGCCCTCGATGAGGTCCAGCAGCAGGGCGATGCTCTGCTTGCCGACCGCCGAGAAGTCCTGCCGGACGGTGGTGAGCGGCGGAGCGAAGAACTCCGACTCCGGGATGTCGTCGAAGCCGACCACCGCGACGTCCTGGGGAGTGCGCACGCCCGCCTCCCGCAGCGCCCACAACACCCCGAGCGCCATCTGGTCGTTGGCGACGAAGACGGCGGTCAGGCCCCGGCCCACCCACCCGGCCAGCTCCTGGCCCGCACGATAGCCCGACAGCGGACTCCAGTCCCCCCGCAGCGGCGCCGGCGGTTCCACACCGGCCTCCTCCAGGGTCGTCCGCCAGCCGTCGGCCCGGTCCACCGCCTCCTGCCAGTTCTCGGGCCCGGCGAGATGCCAGACCGTGCGATGGCCCGTGGCCAGCAGATGGCCGGTGGCCAGCCGCGCACCCAGTCGCTGGTCCACGTTGACGCTGGGGATCTCCACGCCGGAGCCGGTGCCCACGGCCACCACCGGGAAGGGGTGGCGGAGTTCGGTGAGGGCCTCGACGGCCGATCGCTGCGGGGCGAGGGCGATCACCCCCTCCACCCCACCCTCACTGAGTCGGTGCATGGCCTCGGACAGTGTCTCGACCGTCAGTTCGCGCAGGCTGACCGTCGAGACGAGGTACCCCTCGGCGCGGGCCGCCTCCTCCAGCGCGAACAGCGTGCTGGCCGGCCCGTAGAGCGTGGTGTTGGAGGCGACAACCCCGAGGGACAGGGTGCGCCGGGTCGCCAGGGCCCGCGCGGAGGAGTTGCGGCGGTAGCCCATCTCCTCGATGGCCTGCAACACCCTGGCCCGGGTCTCGTCCCGCACATTGGGGTGGTCGCCCAGTACGCGGGACACGGTCTGGTGGGACACGCCGGCCTGGCGTGCCACGTCGGCCATGGTGGGCGGCCGGAGCTGCGAGTGGATCGGCGAGTGTGTCACGGCTGCACCTCCCTGGCGGTTGTCTGCGGATAAGTCCTGCGGCGTGGGCGGTCGCCTCCGTGCCGCCGGCCTCACTCCGCGTTTCCGGAAAGCCCCGAGGCGCCGGGCGGGAAGGCAAGGTGGGGCACTGCCGACATGACGCTCGTACCTCCCTGGATGCCGTTCGTAGACGACTGGTGAATGCGGAGGTCATTGTGAGCGCTAACAATCCACGGCGGTCAAGAGGGCTGCGTCAGGGAGGTCGTCACGGTTGGATAACGCGGCGGTCGACGGGCTGGAGGGGTGTCGGTGCGGCAATGTGGGAACGGATGCCGGCGGTCCAAAACGCGGAAAGGGTTGTTCGCTCGACCCATTGACACCCTGCCCGAAACGTCTTTAGTGTCGCGACAGCATTTCGAACAAGTGACGAAATCTCGAACAGGCCATACAGGACTTAGGGAGTACCGTGCGCATCACGGGAATCAGCACGCACGTGGTCGGGACGCCGTGGCGGAACCTGACCTACGTCCAGGTGCACACCGACGAGGGACTCACCGGCGTCGGCGAGACCCGCATGCTGGGCCACACCGACGCGCTGCTCGGCTATCTGCGCGAGGCCGAGGTCAACCACATTCTCGGGTCGGACCCGTTCGCTGTCGAGGACCTGACCCGCCGCATGAAGTACGGCGACTACGGGCGCGCCGGCGAGATCGTGATGTCCGGCATCGCCGTGATCGAGATGGCGTGCTGGGACATCAAGGGCAAGGCCCTCGGCGTGCCGGTGTGGCAGCTCCTCGGCGGCAAGGTCACCGACAAGGTGAAGGCGTACGCCAACGGCTGGTACACCACCGAGCGCACGCCGGAGGCGTACCACAAGGCGGCGAAGGGGGTCATGGAGCGCGGTTACAAGGCGCTCAAGATCGACCCCTTCGGGACCGGCCACTTCGAGCTGGACCACGAGCAGAGCCTGTACGCGGTCTCCCTGATCGAGGCCGTGCGGGACGCCATCGGACCGGACGCCGAGCTGATGCTGGAGATGCACGGCCGCTTCTCCCCCGCGACCGCCATCCGGCTCGCGAAGGAGCTCGCGCCCTTCAAGCCCGCATGGCTGGAGGAGCCCTGCCCGCCGGAGAACCTGAAGGCGCTGGAGAAGGTCGCCGCCAAGGTCGACATCCCGGTGGCCACGGGTGAGCGGATCCACGACCGGATCGAGTTCCGGGAGCTCTTCGAGAGCCAGGCCGTGGACATCATCCAGCCCGACGTCGGTCACATCGGCGGCATTTGGGAGACCCGGAAGCTGGCCGCGACCGCCGAGGCGCACTACGTGCTGGTCGCGCCGCACAACGTGGGCGGACCGGTCCTGACCGCCGCCTCCCTCCAGGTCGGGTTCAGCTCGCCCAACTTCAAGATCCTCGAACACTTCAACGACTTCGCCGACGCGGACATCAAGAAGGTCGTCTCGGGCGCTCCGGAGGTCGTGGACGGCTACTTCCACCTCTCCGACAAGCCCGGCCTCGGTGTCGAGCTGGACGTGGACGCGGCGGCGGAGTTCCCGCAGCAGCAGGCCCGCTTCGACCTCTGGGCCGAGGGCTGGGAGCAGCGCAAGCCCAAGGGGACCGAGTGAGCAGCGCCGTGGTGATCGAGGCCCCGGGTGAGCACCGTCTGGTGCCGCACGAGCCTCGTCAGCCGGAGGCGGGCGAGGCCCTCGTCCGGGTCCACGCCGTCGGCATCTGCGGCAGCGACCGCGAGGTCTACCAGGGCAACAGGCCCGAGGGGTACGTCCGTTACCCCCTCACGCCGGGTCACGAGTGGTCCGGCACGGTGACCGCGGTCGGGCCCGGGGTGCCTTCGACTCTCGTAGGCCGCAAGGTGGTTGGCGAGGGCTTCCGCAACTGCCAGGTGTGCGACCGCTGTCACGCCGGTGAGACCACGCTGTGCTCGGCCGGGTACGAGGAGACCGGGTTCACCGAGCCCGGCGCGATGGCCACCACGCTGACGCTGCCCGCCCGGCTGCTGCACGTACTGCCCGAGGACGCGGATCTCACGGCGGCCGCGCTGCTGGAGCCGGCCGCGTGCATCGCCGCCGCCGCGCTCAAGGCGAACGCCGTTCCGGGTGAGCGGGTCGCCGTCGTGGGCACCGGGACGCTCGGGATGTTCGCCGTTCAGTTCCTGAAGGCGGGCTCGCCGTCCGAGCTGCTCGTCGTGGGGACGCGTCCGGACCGGGCCGAGCTGTCGAAGAAGTTCGGCGCCACCGAGTTCCGTACGAAGGACGCGGTGGGCACAGGGCTCTCCGGCGACTTCGACGTCGTCATCGAGACCGCCGGGTCCGCGGACGCGGCGCGCACCGCCGCCGCCCTGCTGCGGCGGGGCGGCCGGCTGGTCCTGACGGGGATCCCGGCACCGGGTGCGGACGGGCTCGACCCGACGGATCTCGTCGTACGTCAGCTGGAGGTGCACACCGTTTTCGGTGCGGCGCCGGATGCCTGGGCGCACACCGTGCGGGTCTTCGGGGCCGGGCTCCTCGACCCGCTGCCGCTCGTCACGCACGAGCTGCCGCTGGAGGAGTTTCCGCAGGCCATCGAGTTGGTGGGGTCCGGCGATCCGAAGGTCGGGAAGGTCCTGCTGCGGCCATGACACACCCCTGAGCCGTACGCCGGTACGGAGTGTCCGACGACTGCGTACCGGCGTACATCCAACGTCTTGTGCATCCAGAGCCGCGAACCTTGTCCGAAACACCGAACCTGCCGGACCTCGCGAACCCGCCGGACCTGCCGATCCTGAAGGACAGATTGTGACCGACACCACCGCCTCCGCAGCCCGCCGCCCCGGAGAGCAGGCGCTCGCCGCACTCGGCCTGGGCGCGCCCGCCCTCGACCCCTCCGACGCCTCTCCGCACACCTTCCCCGGTGGGGGACGCTGGCGTACCGAGGTTCCCTCCGTGGAGGGGCCCGAGGCGCTCGGCGTGGTCCTCAAGGAGGCCTCGCGGCTCGATGTGCCGATCCACCGGGTCAGCCAGGGCAGCGGTGTCTGGATGCTGACCGACGCCGAGATCACCGAGATGGTGGAGGCGACGGCCGAGCGCGACATCGAGCTCTGCCTGTTCACCGGTCCGCGCGGCACCTGGGACATCGGCGGCTCCACCCGTACCGATTCCAAGGGCGGCGGACTGCGTGCCCGGGGCCATGACGCGGTCGCCGGATGCGTCGAGGACGCCGTCCGGGCAACGGAGTTGGGCGTCCAGTGCCTGCTCGTCGCCGACGAGGGCGTGCTGTGGGCCCTGCACCGGGCGCGGCTCGCCGGGATCATCCCGGCCGAGACGACGCTGAAGGTGTCGGCGCTGATCGGGCCGGTGAACCCGGCCGCGTACGCCGTGTACGAGAACCTCGGCGGCGACTCGATCAACGTGCCGAGCGATCTGACGCTCGATCACCTCACCGAGATCCGGCGGGTGTCGGCCGCTCCCATGGACATGTACATCGAGGCCCCCGACGATCTCGGCGGCTACATCCGGATGTACGAGGTCGCCGAGCTGATCCGGCGCGGCGCGCCGCTCTACCTGAAGTTCGGTCTCTCGAAGGCTCCCGGGATCTACCCCTACGGGAACCACATGCGTGATCTCACTTTGAACACGGCCAAGGAGAGAGTGCGGCGCGGCCGGCTCGCTCTGGACCTGCTCGCGCGGCACGGGGCGGACGGCGACATGGCGCCGCTCGGCTCGCGGCTGCCGGGCGATCTCAAGCGGTTCGAAACGCCTGCATAACGTTACGGACACCGCCCCTTCACAAAACACGACGCAGTCGAACAGACTCCGACACAACTCTCTAGGGTTCCCTCCTCGCACCGCCGAAAGGGCGCCCGAACCGCCAGACCGCCCCTGGCCTTCACGACATCAAGGATGATGATCATGCGTACTCGCAGAGCCGCACTCTCCGCCATAGCCACCTCGGCCGTTCTCGCCCTCTCCCTCTCCGCCTGTGGTCAGAGCAGCGAGGGTGGCAGCGAGACGAGCGGGGACAGCGCCAAGGGCGGCACCATCGGCATCGCGATGCCGACCAAGTCCTCTGAGCGCTGGATCGCCGACGGCGCCAACGTGGTCAAGGATTTGGAGTCGAAGGGTTACAAGACCACGCTGGTCTACGGCGAGGACGACCCCGACCAGCAGGTGTCGCAGATCGAGAACCTGATCACGCAGGGTGTGAAGGCGCTGATCGTCGCGGCCATCGACAACAAGTCGCTGAACAACGTGCTCCAGCAGGCCGCCGACGCCAAGATCCCGGTCATCTCCTACGACCGACTGATCCTCGGCACGAAGAACGTCGACTACTACGCGTCCTTCGACAACGAGAAGGTCGGCGAGCTCCAGGGCAACTACATCCTGGAGAAGCTCGGCCTGGCGGACGGCTCGAAGAAGGGCCCGTTCAACATCGAGCTGTTCGCCGGCTCGAACGACGACAACAACACGAAGTACTTCTTCGGCGGCGCGATGAAGGTCCTGCAGCCGTACATCGACAAGAACCAGCTCGTCGTCAAGTCCGGCCAGACCGCGCTGACCCAGGTCACCACGCTCCGCTGGGACGGCGGCACCGCGCAGAAGCGCATGGACGACATCCTGACCGCGGCCTACAAGACCGAGCGGGTCGACGCGGTGCTCTCGCCGTACGACGGCATCTCCATCGGCATCCTGTCCGCGCTGAAGTCCGACGACTACGGCTCCAAGAGCAAGCCGCTGCCGGTCGTCACCGGCCAGGACGCCGAGGTCGCCTCGGTGAAGTCGATCATCGCCGACGAGCAGTCGATGACCGTCTACAAGGACACCCGCGAACTCGCCAAGGTCGCCTCGAACATGGTGGACGCGGCGCTCACCGGCAAGACGCCGGAGACCAACGACACCAAGACGTACGACAACGGCGCGAAGGTCGTTCCCGCGTACCTGCTCACCCCGGTGAGTGTGGACAAGGCCAACTACCAGAAGGTCGTCGTCGACTCGGGTTACGTCAAGGAAAGCGACCTCAAGTAACCCCCGCACACCAGAGATTGGCAGGCACGACCATGGCGGGACCCGTCCTGGAAATGCGCTCGATCGTCAAGACCTTTCCCGGCGTCAAAGCGCTGTCGGACGTCACACTGACCGTCCGTCAGGGCGAGGTCCACGCCATCTGCGGGGAGAACGGCGCCGGCAAGTCGACCTTGATGAAGGTCCTCTCCGGCGTCCACCCGCACGGAACCTACGAGGGAGACATCCTCTTCGAGGGGGAGGTCGTCTCCTTCAAGGACATCAGGGCCAGCGAGCACCACGGCATCGTGATCATCCATCAGGAACTGGCCCTGGTGCCGTACATGTCCATCGCGGAGAACATCTTCCTCGGCAACGAGCACGCGACGCGCGGGTTCATCAGCTGGAACGACACGCTGAAGCACGCCGCCGAGCTCCTGCGGCGGGTCGGGCTCGACGAGAACCCGCAGACGCGGGTCGCCGACATCGGCGTGGGCAAGCAGCAGCTGGTCGAGATCGCCAAGGCGCTGTCGAAGAAGGTGAAGCTCCTCATCCTGGACGAGCCGACGGCCGCCCTGAACGACGAGGACAGCGGCAAGCTCCTGGATCTCATCCTGGGCCTGAAGGACCAGGGCATCACCTCGATCATCATCAGCCACAAGCTGAACGAGATCGAGACGGTCGCCGACTCGGTGACCATCCTGCGCGACGGCCAGACCATCGAGACGCTCGATGTGAAGGCCGCGGAGACCACCGAGGACCGGATCATCAGCGGCATGGTGGGCCGCGACCTGGAACACCGCTTCCCTGAGCGGACCCCGCACCAGCCGGAGGCGGGCGTCGCGCCCGCCCTGGAGATCCGCGGCTGGACCGTGCACCACCCGATCGACCAGCAGCGCAAGGTGGTCGACGACGTGTCGATCAACGTGCGGCGCGGGGAGATCGTCGGTATCGCGGGCCTCATGGGCGCCGGGCGCACCGAACTCGCGATGAGCGTCTTCGGACGCACCTACGGCCGGTACACGGACGGGGTGGTCCTCAAGGACGGCACGGAGATCCGTACGAAGACCGTCTCCGACGCGGTCAAGCACGGCATCGCCTATGTCACCGAGGACCGCAAGCACTACGGCCTCAACCTCATCGACACCATCAACCGCAACATCTCGCTCAGTGCCCTGAACAAGGTCACCAAGCGCGGTGTGGTCGACGAGCACGAGGAGCGGAAGGTCTCCGAGGGCTTCCGCAAGTCCATGAACATCAAGGCCCCGACCGTCTTCGAGCCGGTCGGCAAGCTGTCGGGCGGCAACCAGCAGAAGGTCGTCCTCAGCAAGTGGATCTTCACGGGTCCGGATGTGCTGATCCTGGACGAGCCGACCCGCGGGATCGACGTGGGCGCCAAGTTCGAGATCTACACGGTCATCGACAAGCTGGCGGCCGACGGCAAGGCGGTCGTCTTCATCTCCTCCGAGCTGCCGGAGCTGCTCGGAATGTGCGACCGCATCTACACGATGGCCGCGGGACGGCTGACCGGTGAGTTCTCGCGTGCCGAGGCCACGCAGGAATCGCTGATGCGTCAGATGACGAAGGACAAAGAGGTAAACCGATGAGCACGGATGTGACCGCCAAGACCCCGGCCCCCGCGCCGCCCGGCAAGAGCGGGACGGCGGCCGGCGGAGGCCTGCTCCAACTGGTGCTGGACGGCTTGCGCCGCAACATGCGGCAGTACGGCATGCTGATCGCCCTCGGCCTGATCGTGGCGCTGTTCGCGGTGTGGACCGACGGCGACCTGCTGCTGCCGCGCAACGTCTCCAACCTGGTGCTGCAGAACAGCTACATCCTGATCCTCGCGATCGGCATGATGCTGATCATCATCGCGGGCCACATCGACCTGTCCGTGGGCTCACTGACCGCGTTCATCGGCTCGATGGCCGCCGTCTTCATGGTCGACAACGACATAGCGTGGCCGCTGGCCGTCCTGCTGTGTCTGAGCGTGGGCGCCGCCGCGGGTGCCGCGCAAGGGTTCTTCATCTCGTATCTCGGTATTCCGTCGTTCATCGTGACCCTGGCGGGCATGCTCGTCTTCCGCGGTCTCACCGAGATCTTCCTGAAGGGCCAGACCCTCGGCCCGTTCCCCGAGGGCCTGCAGAAGGTCGCCAACGGCTTCCTCCCCGAGGTCGGCCCGGACACCAACTACCACAACCTCACGCTGTTGCTGGGCTTCGCCGTCCTCGCGTTCGTGGTGTTCCAGGAGGTCCGCGACCGGGGCCGGCAGCAGGAGTTCGCGCTCGACGTGCCGCCGATGAACCTGTTCGTCCTCAAGCTCGTCGCGATCTCCGCGGCCGTGCTCACCGTCACCATGCTGCTGGCCAGCTACAAGGGCGCCCCGATCGTCCTGCTGGTCCTCGGCGCGCTGGTCGTCGGCTTCGGCTACGTGATGCGCAACGCCATCATCGGCCGCCACGTCTACGCCATCGGCGGCAACCTGCCCGCGGCCAAGCTGTCGGGTGTGAAGGACAAGAAGGTCGTCTTCCTGCTCTTCGTGAACATGGGCATGCTGGCCGCCCTGGCCGGTCTGGTCTTCGCCGCCCGCTTCAACGCGGCCTCGCCCAAGGCGGGGCTCAACTTCGAACTGGAGGCGATCGCCGCCGCGTACATCGGCGGCGCGTCGATGAGCGGCGGTGTGGGCACCGTCCTCGGCGCGATCATCGGTGGCGTGGTCCTGGGTGTCCTGAACAACGGTATGAACCTCGTCGGCATCGGCACCGACTGGCAGCAGGTCATCAAGGGCCTGGTCCTGCTGGCGGCGGTCGGGTTCGACGTGTGGAACAAGCGCAAGGTCGGTTCGTAGGCACGTAGTTCGTCGTCAGGTCATGTCGTGGGTCCCGCGGGCAACCGGCCAACCGGTGCGCGGGACCCTTCGGCTTGTGTCCGTCGTTATGGGAGGCAGGAACCCCGTGAAGGAACTCTTCGGCAAACTCGCCGACGGTACGGAGATCCACCGCTGGTCGCTGGAGAACGGCGGCACCCGGCTGAAGGTCCTGTCGTACGGCGGGATCGTGCAGTCCCTGGAGATCCCGGACGGCGAGGGCAGGTACGCCAACGTCTGCCTGGGCTTCGACACCATCGAGGACTACGTCACCGCCAGCCCCTACTTCGGCGCCCTGGTCGGCCGGTACGGCAACCGCATCGGCAAGGGCCGGTTCACGCTGGACGGCACGGCGTACCAACTGTCCGTCAACGACGGCGAGAACAGCCTGCACGGCGGCAGCGAAGGCTTCGACAAGGCCGTCTGGGAGGTCGAGCCGTTCACGCAGGGCCCGGACATCGGCCTGGTCCTCCAACACACCAGCGCCGACGGTGAGATGGGCTTCCCCGGCACACTGCGGACGAAGGTCACCTATACCCTCACCGAGCACGGCGACTGGCGCGTCGACTACGAGGCCACCACCGACAAGGTCACCGTCGTCAACCTCACCAGCCACGTCTACTGGAACCTCGCCGGCGAGAGCAGTGGCTCGGTCAACGGCCACGAGCTGGAGATCGCCGCCGCCCGCTACACCCCCGTCGACTCCGGCCTCATCCCCACCGGCGAGCTTGCCGACGTCGCGGGTACCCCCTTCGACTTCCGGGCGGCCAAGGCGGTCGGCGCGGATCTCCGGGTCGCCCACCAACAGCTGCTGTACGCCAAGGGCTTCGACCACAACTGGGTGCTCGACAAGGGCGTCACGGCCGAGCCCCAGCACGTCGCCACCCTCAAGGACCCTTCGTCCGGCCGCACGTTGAGGATCGCGACCACCGAACCGGGCCTGCAGTTCTACTCGGGCAACTTCCTCGACGGCACCCTCGTCGGCACCGGCGGTGCCGTCCACCGCCAGGGCGACGCGCTGTGCCTGGAGACCCAGCACCACCCGGACTCACCGAACCGGCCGGACTTCCCGTCCACGGTGCTGCGTCCGGGCCGGACCTATCGCACGACGACGATCCACTCGTTCGACGCGTGACCGCTGTTACCCAGAGTCACATCAGTGATCGGTTTCACAGGAGCTTCACAATTTTCCCTCGAAACCACAGCGGTTGAACAGCGACCCACAGCCATCCGTATTCAGGAGCGGCCCGTGCTCCCCCGCGCGGGCCACCCAGAGTCGGAGGACCCGTCCTCCCCAACGGGTCCGCCACATACGGAGGTTCCATGGCCGACAACGTCACCTCGCTCTTTCGCAGCACGGCGGCGCACAGCCCCTCGATGGCTGCGCTCGCGCGAGAGAGCGACGGGACCGGCCCGGTCGACTTCTGTATCCCGTGCAACCCGTACTTCCCCACCCCCGCCATGATGGACACCATGGCGGCGCGGCTGCGCGACATCATCACGTACTACCCGAGCAGCGCCGACACCATCACCGCCGAGCTGTGCAATCTGCTCCAACTGCCCCCGCAGGCCGTGGCGATGGGCAACGGCTCGACCGAACTGATCACGTGGATCGACCACTTGCTGGTCCGCGAATCCCTCGCCGTCCCCGTCCCCACCTTCGGCCGCTGGACCGACCAGCCCATGGAGACCGGCAAGCGGGTCGACATGTTCCCGCTCCAGGAGTCCAGCGGCTTCAACCTCGACCTCGCCCAGTACGCCGAGTTCATCCGGGCGCGCGGCACCCGTGTCGCCGTCATCTGCAACCCGAACAACCCCGACGGCGGCTTCCTGCACAAGCACGCGCTCGTGCAGTTCATGGACGCGATGGCCGACCTCGACCTGATCATCATCGACGAGTCGTTCCTGGAGTTCGCCGACGCCGAGGCGGAACCGAGCGTCGTGCAGGAGGCGATGATCCGCCCCAACGTCATCGTCCTGCGCAGCCTCGGCAAGAACTTCGGTCTGCACGGCATCCGCTTCGGCTACATGGTCGCCAACCCGTCGCTCGCGGGCCGCGTCCGCTCGATGCTGCCGAAGTGGAACCTCAACGCCTTCGCCGAGTACGTGGTGTTCATGCTCAAGGAGCACGGCCAGGAGTACATGCAGAGCCTCCACCAGGTGCGCCGCGACCGCCTCGACATGGCGAGCCAGCTCTCCTCCCTGCCCGGCCTGACGGTCTACCCGTCGCAGGGCAACTTCCTCTTCGTGCGCCTCCCCGTCGGCGCCGAGGGCACCGTGGTCCGGGACCGGATGCTCACCGAGCATCGCATCCTGGTCCGTGAGTGCGGCAACAAGATCGGCTCGTCCAGTCGCTTCCTGCGCCTCGTGGTGCGCCCCCAGGTGGACGTGCGTCGCCTGGTGTCCGGCCTGGAACAGGTGCTCTACGGGACCAGGAGGGGAGCCGCCGTACCCGAGCTGGGTACAGGGACCAACTACAGCTCGGGTACGGCGGCGGTGGACCGGCTGGTCAGTGCCACCAACGGGGGCGGTATGCCGGGCCTTGCCGCTCAGGCCCTCGGTACCGGTATGCCGGGGCTGGCAGCAGCCGCGGCAGCCGGTACCGGCATGCCGACGCCGATGCAGGCACCGATGCAGGCCCCCGTGCCGATGCAGATGCCCGCCGCCATGCAGTCCGGCGGCGCCGGGATGCAGATGCCGGCCGCGATGACCGCGCAGAGCTACGGTGGCGCCGGGCAGAGCTACGGTGGCGCGGGTCAGAGCTACGGCGGTATGCAGATGCAGCAGCAGCCCATGCAGCAGCAGCCTCAGCAGGTCCCGCAGCCCCAGATCCCCCAGCCACAGATGCAGCAGCCCCCGATCCCCCAGCAGCCGCAGCCCCAGTCGATGGGCCGGCAGCCGATGAACCAGCAGCAGCCCACCCCCTCCGGTGTCCCGGCCCGCAACGGCCTCACGGCCGCCCAGGTCCGCGGCACCACCGGCCCGGGCCTGGCCCCGGCCCCGGCGACGGGCTGGCCCGCCGCCCAGAGCTGGCCGAACGCGGCGGGCATGGGACAGGCGGGCTGATCACTCGCATCGGCCACCGGTCCCCGGGGATCCCAGACGGTCAACGGTCGGCGGCGCCCGGGGGGACTACCCATTGGGTGGGCTGTCCGGTGATGCTGCCGATCATGTCGAAGTCGCCGTCGTAGTGGAGGACGGTCAGCCGGTGCGGTTCAGCGGTGGCGGCGATGAGCAGACCGGGGAGGGACGGAGCGCGATGGAAGCCCGCGTGGGCGTGCCCGTTGCTGTACCGCGCGCCGATGCCCGCCTGACTCCGGATCTTCTCCAGTTCGGCGAGGGTGACACGGATCCGCGTGGACAGGGTGAGGGCCACGCCTTCGTCCTTCTCGCGGGACCGCGTGAGGTCACTGTCCGGGTCGCCGACGAGGAAACGCACACGGCACCGCCAGCCGCCTTCCGGCGCAGCGCCGTGCCAAACCGGGCCTGTTCCAGCCAGAGAAAGTAGTTCGTGTACCCGGCGAACGGCAGCGGAGTCGAGGGGCGACGCGAGAACGGCAGCGGGGGCGCCGGGCACGTGCAAGCCGTCGCCGGCAGGGAGTCCGTCCGGCACCAGCCGCGTACCGCACGTACGTCGAACACGCCGAAGCGTGCCCGAACTGCGTGGACGGCGTCTGCCCCGAGGCAAGGCACCTGTGGCGCGTGGTCAAGGGACGCGAGGAGCCCAAGGGGTAGCACCCTCAACGACAGGACGCCCGGCCGGTGTCCCCCTGGCCGGGCCTCGTCGTGTGCACGACGAACGCGCGGCGCCGGTCAAGGCCCACATCAAGATCGCGACCTAGATCACCGACTGGTACAACCCACACCGCAGACACTCGGCCTGTCTGCCCCCAACTCGCCCTCTCCCCCACCACTTGGGCCGGCTTCGTCGCGTACGCCGTCAGGGTCTGAGATCGCCTCGTCAGCGGCGTCTCACCCGAGCCCTGACGAAGCAGCCCCGTGCAGGGGCTGGGCGGGCCGGAGTTCAGCTGCGGGCACCGGGCCGGTGCACTCCGCCCAGGGGCCGCCGGGACCCGGGTTGCCATCCTTGTGACCACCCGGAACCCACCGAATCGAACGCAAACCGGGTCCGATGCGTCACAGTCCCGACAGCATCAGCTCCGGGGGGACCCATGCGTACGCACACCACCCGCACCACGACCCGACTCACCCTCGCTCTCGCCCTCACCACCACCCTGTTCGCCGCCGGTTGCGGCAGCGAGAAGGTGGAGGGCAGCACCGTCCCGAAGCCCACCGCGTCCAAGGACAGCCCCGCACCGTCGAACAGCCGCGCCCAGCAGGTCGCCGACGCCTGGGACGGTTCGAAGGCCGCCGAGGCGTATCGCAGCGGCTACTACCCCCTGGGCGACTCGACCCCGCCGCCCAGCGACGGTTTCCACAGCGACGACGACAAGATTGCCCACATGCTGGAGAACTACCTACTCCGCGGCGAACTCCCCACCACAGCGCCCAAGGAGGGGAAGGTGAAGTGGGCGGGTGGAGAATCGCTCACCCTGCCCCTGCGGGACGCGCGGCAGACGTACACCGCCATGGACCGTGTCGACAGCCCCACGGATCCTCAACTCACCGTGACCAGCGCCAAGTTGGGTGAGATGTCGATCGTCACCAGTCGCGGCCCGGCGACCGTGCCGGCCTGGCTGTTCACGTTGGAGGGGTACGACGAGCCGCTCAGGCGCGTCGCCCTCGAACCGTCGAAGCTCCCGAAGCCTCCGATCGAGAGGGCCTCGGGGGGCCGGACGACGCGCGACGGCCTTGAAGAACTGGGCCAGTTGGTCGAGGTGTCCGAGGACGGCCGTTCCGTCACCGTCGTGGCGTACCACGGGTCCTGCGACGACGGCCCCGCCGTGGACGCGCTGGAGACCGACGGCAGCGTGGTGCTGTCGGCGTCGATCGTCGGGGGCAACACGGGCAAGATCTGCACCATGGAACTGCGCGGCGAGAAGGTGACCGTCAAACTGGACCGCCCCCTGGGTGACCGCGTCCTCCTGGACGCGTTCATGGGCCGACCGCTGCCGAACTGACAGGGTGGGGTGGGGCCGAACGTAAACCGGGTCCGATGCGTCACAGTCACAACAGCATCAGCCCCGGGGGGACCCATGCACACGAACACCACCCGCACCACGACCCGACTCGCCCTCGTCCTCACCACCGCCCTGTTCGCGGCCGGTTGCGGCAGCGAGAAGGCCGGGGGCATCGGCATCACACACCCCCGCGACCAGGACACCTTGTCGCCGTCGGCGGTCCGCGCCAAGCAGGTCGCCGACGCCTGGGACGGTTCCGAGGCCGCCGAGGCTTGGCGCAAGGGCTACTTCCCCATGGGCGAGGCCTCCCAGCCGCCGGGCGGTGGCTTCCACAGCGAGGACGACAAGACGGCCTACACGACGCAGAGCTACGTACTGCGCGGCGAACTCCCCACCACCGCCCCCGAGGAGGGGACGGCGAAGTGGGAGGGCGGAGGCTCGCTCACCCGCCCCCTGATGGACGCGCGACAGGCTTACACCGCCCTGGACCACTTCGAGAGCTCCGATGTCCCCCACCTCACCGTCACCGAAGCCACGTTGGGCGAGATGACGATCGCGACGAGCCGAGGCCCTGCGACCGTACCGGCCTGGCTGTTCACGCTGGACGGATATGACGAGCCGCTCAAGCGTGTTGCCCTGCGCCCGTCGAAGCTCCCGAAGTCTCCGATCGGGGAGGCCGGGGAGTCACCCACCGAACTGACGCAGATCTCGCAACTGGTGGAGGTGTCCGGGGACGGACGGACCGTCACCGTGCTGGCCGACCACGGCGCCTGCGAAGACGGCCCTCGCGTGAAGGCATGGGAAACGAACGGCAGTGTGGTGCTCTCGGCGACCGTCGCCCATGTGGAGCAGGATCTGCCCTGCATCGCCTCCATGGCGAGCAAGAAGGTGGCGGTCGAACTGGAGCAGCCGCTGGGCGACCGGGTCCTGCTGAACGCCTTCATGGGACGGCCGGTGCCGTACGGCGAGTGGGAGTGGGGCTCACCCAGCTGGAGCTGATCAATCAACTCCCTTGTCTCACAACTGACTTGACGTGACATCACTTTGCCGAATCCCCAGCTCGTCGACAGCACATCGACAGCAAGCTCCACTATCTTGCCGTGTTCATGACAGAGATTTCGGAAACGCCCCCCACGGCGATCGGTCGCCGCACCGTACTGATCGCGACCGGCGCCACCGCCGCCACCCTGGCCGTGGCCGCCGCCGTGCCCGAATCCCCGGCCCCCACCGCGGACACGACCGCCCCGGTCGCCGCCGCGGCCGTCTGCACCCTCACGAGGGAGATGACCGAAGGCCCCTACTATCTCGACGGCCAGTACGTCCGCGCCGACATCCGCGAGGACAAGACCGGCATCCCCCTCAGACTCACCCTCACCGTCGTCGACGACGACACCTGCGCGCCCCTCGGCAACGCGCTCGTGGAGATCTGGCACTGCGACGCCCTCGGCGAGTACTCCGGCTTCGTCGGCAACAACGGCCACACCGAACCGGACAACGGCACCTTCCTGCGCGGCGGCGTGCTGACGAACTCCGTCGGCATCGCCGACATCACCACTGTCTACCCCGGTTGGTACCGGGGCCGCTGTGTCCACATCCATCTCAAGGTGCACACGAACGTCACGCTCACGTCCAACGGCTCGTTCACCGGCAGCCAGGAACTCCACACCGGCCAGCTGTTCTTCGACGAGACGATCACCGCGAAGGTCGCGGCACTCTCGACGTACGCGGCCAACACGGTCCCCCGCACCACCCTCGCCCAGGACTCGATCTACGACGAGGGCGGCGCCGCCTCCGGTCTCCTCACCCTTGCCGCGCTGGGGAGTTCGACCTCGGCGGGATACGCGGGGACGCTGACCGTGGGCGTGGAAAGCAGCTGACGCCGGCCGTTCCGGCGTAACCGCCGGAACGGGGGTGTGGACACCGCCGGCCGTGTCCACACCCCGCCCCCGCCGGGCCGGGCGGCAACCCGCTCACGGGTCGCCGCCCGGTCCGGCGGGCCTACAACTCCCTCACGGCTCCCGCGGAGGTCACTTCGCGGGGCACGGCTGCCACGCCAGGTGGTAGATCGTGTCGATCTCGCCGTCCGTCGAGTCCATCGCCATGAAGCTGGTGCCCGTCGACGAACCGGCGTTCACCCGCAGCTCCGTGTTGATGTTGAAGTTGCGCTGAACTCCACAGGGTGCCCAGACCAGTTGGGCCCACTCGGTGGTGTCGGTGGCCTGCCAGCTGTCGTTGTACGGGCCGTTGTACGAGTGGTTGCGGAACGCCGTGTTCGACGAGCCCTGGAAGTAGTACGAGGCCCGCTGGACGGCGCTCGCGCCCCGCTGAAGGGCTGCGAAGCCCCGGTAGTCGGCGCTGGCGATGGCGTAGGTGAAGCCCGCCGGGACGTGCACCAGCAGGCTGAGCTGGCAGTTCTTGCGGAACGCCGTCGGGTCGGAGTTGCCGCCGGCCTGGGCGAGGTAGTCGCTGTAGGTGACGGTGAAGGCGGTGTTGTCAGCGGAAACGGCCACCGCGGCCGTACCCGCGGGACAGCCGGAGCCGTTCACCGTGGCGACCTTGATGACGATCTTGTCCGCGGGCGGGTCCTCGAAGGACGACCCGGCGCCGTGTGCGGGTATCGCAGCGGCGAACAGAGCGGCAATCGCGCCGCTGACGAGCAGGCCACCAGCCATGGTTCTCCCTTTCATCGCAGTGGTGCAGTGGGGGGTGAGAATCACGCGTACACGCAACGGTCATGCACATGCCAAAGGCATGCACACGACTGCACCCAACCTGTGGTTGAGCCATGAAGGAACTGTGAAGGTCGAGCGGTCGCAGCATAGGGGGGCGGGCAGGTGTCGGCCACGTCGATCCCCGGCCAATCCCCGCCCCCGCGCGGCCTGTTTCCCCCGTCGATGTAACGCGCAGCCATCACCGCACCACCCGGAGTGCGCCCGGACTCCGCTATAGACCAACGGAATTGCGCAGTAGGTCCCCAGGGCGTCCACAGCCGCGATTCATGGAGATCCTCCCGAAAACGCGAACAGCCCGAGCACCGTACGAGGACGGTGCTCGGGCTGTTCGCGTCGTTCACGCGGGGAAGGGGAGTCGGACGTGCTACCTCAGGTAGACCAGACCGTCCGTGGTGACCGCCGGACGGCCGCTCGTGCCGACGACCACGATCTTGACCGTGTGCCTGGCGCTCGCGCTCCAGTTCTTCGTCCAGATCGCGTCGCGGTACTTCGTCGTCGCCGACTTCAGATCCACTGTCGCGACCTTGACCCCGTCCACGAAGACGTTCACCTGGCCCGACGTCGAGGCCCGCGACACCGCGAGGGCGGCCGAGCGGCCGGTGAACGTCCAGGTCAGTGAGGCCTTCTTGGCGGAGCTCGAGTACGACTTGCCGCCCAGGTAGCCGGTCGACGACTTCGTCGTCCAGGTGCCGGTGCGGGTCGCCGAGGTCTCCTGGAGGATCACCGGCGTACCGGCGACCGAGGCCGCCCCGGTGTTGCCCGCCTGGTCGTACGCCGTCATCGACCAGGTCGTGGCCGCACCGGACCTGGAGGTCAGGTCGGCGCTGACGATCGTCGGGCCGTACGTCTTGGCGACCGGGGCCGTCAGGCGCACCTCCTTCAGGGCGGCCGAGTCCGTGGCCTTCCACTTCAGGGTGACCGGGACGGCCGTCGTCTCCACCGTGCCGGCGCGCAGGGCGAGGTTCGGCGCGGTGGCGAAGGTGGGCGGGGTCGTCTCGGCGACGACGGTCGCGGCGGCGGTGGTCGTCGTCCGCCCGGAGATGTGGGTGGCCCGTACGGACACGGAGTGCGTGCCGAGCGCCAGGTTCGCCTTCGCGGAGGTCGCCGTACCGGCGGTGGTGGCGGTGACCTTGCCGTCGACGAGCACCTCGTACTTCGCGATCAGCTCGGCCGGGGTGGTCGCCGACCAACTGACCGTCGTGCCCGACTTGGTGTACGTCCGCGCGCCCGAAGTGCCCGCGCCGGTAACCGACTTGAGGCTGAGACCGGCGACCGGGCCCGCCGCATGGCTGCGGATGGTGGCCAGTTGGGCGTGGAGCTTGGTGCCCGGGCACTCGGTGGCGTAGCCGTCGCCGTGGCCGTGGATGGTCGGGAAGGAGAGCTGGTCGCCCGTCTTCCACGTCCTCCGGTTGTACTGGCTGGTCCCGGCGGCGCCCGCGGTGAGCGTGGTGGTGGCCGTCGGCCCGGGGTCGACTCCGTACTGGCCGAGCTTCCAGGCGGCGAGGCGGGCGACGGAGGTCAGGACCTCCGTCGGCGGTTCGACCAGGCTGTAGTTGCCGAGGACCGAGATGCCGGTGGTCTGGCTGTTGAAGCCGTAGGCGTGCGCCCCGAAGACCGGCTTGTCGACCCCGCCCTTACGGCCTTCGAAGATCGTGCCGCACTTGTCGACCAGGAAGTTGTAGCCGATGTCCTTCCAGCCGTTCGTTTTGACGTGGTACGTGTAGATGGCGCGGATCATCGCCGGGGACTGGTCGCACGTGTAGTCGTTCGTCTCGGCGGTGTGGTGGACGACCGCCGCCTTGATCCCGCCCGCGAGGTAGTCCGGCGCATCGGGGCTCATCGACTCGTCCGCGCCCCAGCCGGCCCGCGAGGTGATCGGCGGCTTGGGGGCGGTGGACGGCGGTGCCGTGGGGCCGGTGCTCGCCGAGGCGTCCGGCGTGGCCGGAGCCGAGGTTCTCTCCGGCTCAGTCGTCACGGGCGCGCTGCTCGGCGCCTCGGACGTGCCGGGGGAGGCCGAGGCGGACTCGGTCGGCGAGGCGGAGGCAGGGGCGGACGCCGAGTCCGTCTCCGTCGGCGAGGCGGACTCCGTCTCGTCCGGCGTGACCGTCGCGTCCGGCGACTCGGTGCCCGCAGCCGCCACGTAGCCCGCCGGCTCCAGGTCGGAGGTCGCACCGGTGCCGGGGTCGATCATGTCGACGCGCAGGCCCTCGGGCAGTTCGGCGGACTCCTTGCCGTCGACCCGGACCTCCACTCCGTCGGACGCGCCGACCCACGCGGGCTCGGTGCCGGCGCGGGTCGCGCCCTCCTCGCCGGGTCCGCTGTCCGCACCCAGCTCAAGCCAGGACGACCAGGTGCCGGTGCCGGCCTCACGGGTGCGGACCTCGACCTTGCCCGCCAGGCCGGCCGACGGGTCGGACCAGGTGACGCCGAGCATGCTGAACGGCTTGGTGTCCCGCTTGGCCAGCGTCGCCGAGCCGCCGTCGGCGGCCACCTTCAGCGTCGCCGCGTACTCCTCGCTCGCGATCGGCCCGGAGACCGGCTTGCCGTCGTCGGCCACGCTGTCCGCGCCACCGCCGCTCGCGCTCTGCACGATCAGAACCCCGGACACACCGGCGGCCACCACAGCCCCGATGCCCCACCCTCGACGCGATCTCAGCGATCTCATCCCCGTACGCACACCCTTTGCCTAGGCCCCACGCATTACATGCACATGTCGGGGCCAAGGTATCGGGAGAGTGAAGGTCGTCAACAACCGACCCGCAATTTCACCCGTGAAAGTGGTTTACAAGCGCTCCGATGGAGCAAAATAAAAGGCCCTGAAAGACTGGAAATTGAGAATATCTACGGGTTTTCCCAGGCGGCCGGTTCCGCCGCCAGCCCCCGTACCGGCTCGGGCAGCTCCCCCGTCGCCAGATCGGCGAAGGTCACCCCCTCCAGCACCTTGCGCACATTGGCGCGCAGCGCGACCCACAGGGGCAGCAGCGGTTCGGCGGGGCCCGTGTAGGCGAGTCCGGTCGGCCGTTCGCCGCGCACCGAGACGATGGGCCCGTCGACGGCCCGGACGACGTCCGCGACGGTGATCTCGGCGGCGGGGCGCGCCAGCCGGTAGCCGCCGTTGCCACCGCGCCGGGAGTCGACGATCCCGCCGCGCCGCAGATCGCCGAGGATGCCCTCCAGGAACTTGTGCGGAATGACCTGGGCAGCGGCGACGGTCTCCGCCTTCACAGCACCCTCGTCCTGCCGTACGGCGAGCTCCAGCACCGCTCGTACCGCGTAGTCCGCCCGCGCCGAGATCCTCATGGGGTCATTGTCGGTCGTCACGGTGTGGACAATGACCGCACCCGCTCATATCCACGCACCCACGCGCGTGCGGGGCCCGTACGGCCGAGGAGACCACGTTGGCGCTGAGCAGACGGACCTTCACCGCATTCGCCGGCACCGCCGCCCTCGGCCTCTCCCTCGGCGCGAGCGCGAGCGCGGGCAGGGGCTCCGGCGGCCCGGACGGGGCGGCGTTCGCGGCCCGCACCGCGCCCACCGGCCCGGCCCCCCACCCGCCCTCGGCGGACGGCCGCCGGCACACCGTCGGCTTCGACCGCTATTCCCTCCTCGTCGACGGCCGACGGCTCGTCCTGTGGTCGGGCGAGATGCATCCCTTCCGCCTGCCGAGCCCGTCCCTGTGGCGGGACGTCCTGCAGAAGATGCGCGCGCACGGCTACAACGCCGTCAGCGTCTACGTGGCCTGGAACTACCACTCCCCCGCCCCCGGCCGCCACGACTTCACGGGCGTCCGCGACCTGGACCTGTTCCTCCGCCAGGCCGCCGAGACCGGCCTGTACGTCATCCTGCGCCCGGGCCCGTACATCAACGCCGAGGTCGACGCCGGCGGCTTCCCCGGCTGGCTGACCGCGACGAGGGGCCGCGCCCGCACCTCCGACCCGACCTATCTCGGGCACGTCGACGAGTGGCTGACGGCGGTCAACAGGATCGTGGCCCGGCATCTCCACACCCGGGGCGACGGGACGGTCCTCCTCTACCAGATCGAGAACGAGTACGGCTCGTACGTCACCGAGCCCGCCGGCGTCGACTACATGTCTCACCTGTACGCCAGGGTCCGCGCCGACGGCATCGACGTCCCCCTCTTCCACAACGACCTGGGCAGGAACGGCTACTGGGCCCCCGGCACCTTCGACACCGGCGGCGAGCGAGGGCGTTGGCTGTACGGCTTCGACGGCTATCCGGACCCCGAGCAGATCCCTCCGGACTGGGGGCACTTCGGCATCGGCGGTGAGAAGGGCGGGGCCACGGCGAGTCCCGATACCCCTGGATTCATACCCGAGTTCGGGGGCGGCTGGTTCGATCCGTGGGGCGGGGCCGAGTTCGACGGTGCGGGGTACGCGGGGTCGGCGCGGACCCGGGACGCGGCCTACGAACGGCGCTTCTACCTCACCAACCTCGCCAACGGCATCACCGTCCACAACGTCTACATGACCTTCGGCGGCACCAGTTGGGGCTGGCTGCCCGCACCGCAGGTGTACACGTCGTACGACTACGGTGCCGCCTTCGACGAGGGGCGCCGGGCGACCCCGAAGGTCGTCCCCATGCACCAGTTCGGGCATCTGATGCGGTGCGTACCGGAGTTGGCCAAGCTGGACCGGGCCGAGGACATCACGGCGGGAGGTACCGCGCCGGGTGACGGGCGGATCAGGGTCTACCACCTCGCCAACCCGGACACCCACGCCCACGTGTACGTCCTGCGCAACGACTCCCCCGAGCCGGTCACCTCGACGCTCCCGGTCGCCGGGATCTCGCTGCCGGTGACCGTCCCCGCCTCGGACGCCCGTCTCCTCGCCGCCGGAATCGCGCTGGGGCGGCGCAGGTTGGCGTACTCCAACGCCCAGCCGATGCTGTGGCTGACCGCCGGGCGCCAGGACGTCGCCGTGCTCACCGGGCAGGTGGGTGAGGTGACGGTGACCGCGGTGGAGTGCGCGAGTGAGCCGTCGGTGACCGTGCTCGCGGGGGACGCGGAGTCCTCGTACGTGGACGGGCGGGTGCGCGTGAGCGCCCGACTCGGCGGGCTCACACGGGTGTTGGTGGAAGGCGGCGGTGTCCCGGCTCCCCTCCTTCTCCTGCTCGCAGACGACGAGACCTCGGTGCGGTTGTGGCCGCGCGAGACTCCGTCGGGGTCGGTGCTCGTGTACGGCCCGTCGCTGCTGCGGACCGCCGAACTGCGGGGCGACACCGTGCGGTTGACCGGGGACACCGTCGAGGCCTCCGACCTGGAGGTGTGGGCGCCGCACGGTGTTCGTGAACTGGTCTGGAACCGGGGGGTGGTGAGCGCGCTGTCCACCGACTCCGGGAGTCTGCGGGCCGAGGAGCCGCTGGCGGGGGTCCCGGCGGTCACGCTTCCCGCGCTGGGCGGCTGGCGGAGGCAGGTGGAGAACCCCGAGTCCGAGCCCGGGTTCGACGACGCCGACTGGACGGTCGCCGACCGGACTTCGACGTTCAGTACGACCGCCGTGCCCGACGGGCGGCCCGTGCTGTTCGCCGACGACTACGGCTTCCACTACGGAGACGTCTGGTACCGGGGCTCCTTCACCGACGCCACGGGGACCGAGTCCGTGTCCCTCGCCTACAGCACCGGAACGCAGGGGCTGCTGATGGCCTGGCTGGACGGTGAGCCGCTGGGCACGCACCGGATGCCGGTGCCGGACAAGAAGACCGTACGGAAGGGAAGTTGGACGGCCACGGCGACCTTCGGCATACCGAGGAAGGCGCGTACGGCCGGCCGGCATGTGCTGTCCGTGCTGGTGCGGCGGATGCAGCACGACATGGACGGGAAGGCGCTGGACACGCACAAGGTCGCGCGCGGGCTGACGGCGGTGAACTTCGCCGGTGCCTCTCCGGCGGTGAGGTGGCGGCTGCGGGGGGCGACAGCGGCTGGGGCCGATCCGGTGCGTGGGCCGCTCAACACCGGTGGGCTGTACGGGGAACGGTCGGGGTGGCATCTGCCGGTGTTCGAGGACGACGGCTGGCCCGTGGCCGGCCTTCCGCGTGCCGAGCGGCGGCAGGGGGTGAGCTGGTACCGGACCGGGTTCCGGCTCGCCGTCGGTCCGGGTGTCGACGCGTCGATCGGGCTGGTGCTGGAGGACGATCCGGCGCGCGCGTACCGCGTCCAGATCTTCCTGAACGGCTGGAACATGGGCCAGTACGTCAACGACGTCGGCCCCCAGCACACCTTCGTCCTCCCGAACGGCATCCTGCGCACCCGGGGCGCCAACACCCTTGCCCTGGCGGTGCTTTCGGACGGTACGACGGAGTCGGGGCCAGGGGAGGTACGGCTGACGCTGCTGGGGAGTGCGGCCGGGGGAGTTCCGGTGACGGTCGTACCCTCCCCCGGCCGGTAGGCGCCGACCTACGCGAGCCTGATCACGTTCCACGACAGCGGCTCCAGGACGGCGGTCAGCCTGCCGTCGCGGAGGGCGGTGCCGGTGGCCTGGTGCGGGGTGACGCGCTCCGGGTCGTCCAGGGTGTTGCGGGCGTCCGGGTCGGCGTCGGCGATCACGCTGTGCTCGACGACCGACGTCAACGCCAGGCCGTTCAGGACGACTTCGAGCGGCAGCGGCTGGGTCCGGTCGCGGTTCACGGCGAAGACGGTGACCGTGCCGTCGTCGGCGCGTACGGCGGTGGCGTGCAGCAGGTCCGCCTCGCCGTACCGCTTCGTCCCGTAGGTCGGCGAGTCCACCCGTACGTCGAGGACCTCGCCGCGCCCGTACCTGCTGGCCTGGGCGAACGGGAAGAACGTCGTCTGGCGCCAGGCCGGGCCGCCCGGCTCGGTCATGATCGGCGCGATGACGTTGACGAGCTGGGCGAGACAGGCGACGGTGACGCGGTCCGCGTGCCGGAGCAGGGCGATGAGGAGCGAGCCGAAGACGACGGCGTCGGTGACGGAGTAGACGTCCTCCAGGAGTCGCGGGGCCTCTGCCCAGTCCCGCGCGCCGGAGTTCTCGATCGCGTGCCACCCCGACATGTACCAGACGTTCCACTCGTCGAAGGAGAGGTTGATCTTCTTCTTCGACTTGAGGCGGGCGCCGACGTGGTCACAGGTCGCGACTACGTTGTCAATGAACGACTCCATGTCCACGGCGGAGGCCAGGAAGGAGTCGATGTCGCCGTCTTGGGGCTCGTAGTAGGCGTGCAGGGAGATGTAGTCGACCAGGTCGTACGTCTCCTGGAGGACCGTCGACTCCCACTCGGCGAACGTCTCCATGCCCTGACTGGAGGAGCCGCAGGCGACCAGTTCGAGGTCCGGTTCGATCTGGCGCATCGCGCGGGCCGTCTCGGCGGCGAGGCGGCCGTACTCCTCGGCGGTCTTGTGGCCGGTCTGCCAGGGGCCGTCCATCTCGTTGCCGAGGCACCACATCTTGATGCCGAACGGGTCCTTGTCGCCGTGCGCGACGCGCAGGTCCGAACGGGCGGTGCCGGAGGGATGGTTGGCGTACTCCTGGAGTTCGAGCGCCTCGGCGACGCCACGGGTGCCCAGGTTGACGGCCATCATCGGCTCGGCCTGCGGGCCGACCTTGCGGAGGAAGTCGATGTACTCGGAGAGCCCGAAGCGGTTGGACTCCGTCGAGCGCCAGGCGAGGTCGAGTCGGCGGGGGCGTTCGTCGACCGGGCCGACCGAGTCCTCCCACCTGTAGCCGGAGACGAAGTTGCCGCCGGGGTAGCGGACGGCGGTGACGCCGAGTTCGCGGACCAGCTCGAGCACGTCCGTGCGCAGGCCCGCTTCGTCGGCGGAGGGGTGGCCGGGCTCGAAGACACCGGTGTAGACGCAGCGGCCGAGGTGTTCGACGAAGGATCCGAAGAGACGGGGGTCGACCTCGCCGACGGTGAAGGCGGGGTCGATCGTGAAGCGGGCGGTGCGGGACATGGGTTCCTCTCCGACATTCGGCGTGCGGTGTTCGTGTTCGGTTCGGGTTCGGGTTCGGCACATCTGCGTTCTGATATCGGCGTTCGGCATACCGGCGTCCGCTCGTCACTTCGAACAGGACCGTAATTTTGGAGTGTCCGCACGTCAATGGCGGGTGGGCCCAACGATCGTTCCGCAATCTCCAACGATCGTTGGATTTTCCTGGTGCGCGGAGGTCCGGACGCGTAGGGTCGGCCCGTGAGTGAGCCCCTTTCAGAGACCCTCGCCCGCCTCGAAGAACGCATCGCCGAGGCCCGGCTCGATCGCGCCGAAGTCCTGGACGTACGAGGCCTGTCGGCCCGTACCGCTCTCACGGAGGGCGAGATCCAGGCACTGCTGACCGACGGCTCGGGGCCTCTGGCCGATGACATCGAGAGCCGTATCCGGCGCCGGGTGCGCACGCTCCACGAGACGCGGCTCGCGGCGAGCGGCAGGAAGCACGGCGAGGTCTGCAAGGAGATCGCGGACGCCCTGTCGATCAGCCCCGAGTGGGCCCGTCAGCTGCTCCTCGGCAAGAAGATGCCGAACGTTCCCGATCTCACGGCCCTCGCCGCGTTCTTCGGTGTCGAGCAGGGCACCGGCTTCTTCACCGACCCCGCGCCCATCGTCCTGAACCGTGAACTCCGCCGGCTGCTGGAGGACCTCGGCGGCGCCGAGGAGGGCCCGCTGGTCCGGTTCGCGACCCGGCACGGCGTCGTCACGCTGGCCCTGCGCGGCCGGCAGCTGACCCCGCGCAAGCAGGAGGCCCTCGCGGTGATGCTCGAAGGGCTGTTGAGCGGCGGCGAGGAGACGGAACGGTGACGCCGAGGGGGGTGACAAGGGGGAGGGTGACAAGGGGGGTGACGAGAGGGCTGCTGGCGGCGCTGCTGCCCGCCCGGGCCGCGCACCGCTTCCGGACCCGGGCCGCGATGCGCCAGCTGACCGGCGCTCTCGACGCGGCACTGCGGGAGCACGCCGACAGCCCCTCAGGCGGACGGGAGTTGTGCCGGGCGCTGTGCGAGGAGATGAGCGCGCGGCGCGGTCGGCGCGTCGAGCTGCGTTTCGAGCGCTTCCCCGACGAGATCGAAGTGACCGGCCTGTGGGTGGAGTTCCACGACTTCGACCTCGTCATCGTCGAGGAGCGAGCCGAGGCGGTGCAACAACTCGTCATCCTGGGCCATGAGTTGTGGCATCTGCACGCCGGGCACTGTCACCACCACAGCGCCGGCGCGACCGCCGCCCGGGTACTGGCCGACGAGCAGTCCTGGCAGGGCGGCGCGCTGGCCGTCGCCGCCCGCAACGGCTCCCGTGCTGCCGACGAGGCCGACGCCGAGGAGTTCGGCCACCGCCTCGCCACCGTCTTCCGGCCGTGGGTGGAGGGCCGTACGGCGAGCACGGGCAGCAGCGGCGTGCAGGCGTCCCTTGGCTATCGGGGCCGGGGAAGCGGAAACGCACGGCGATGAACCTCTCAGGCTTTCCCGGCGAGCCGTACTCCGTCCTCGTGTTCGGGACACCGATCGCGTTCCTTGCCGCCGCCCTGGTGTTCAAGCTGCCCAGCATCGTCAGACTGTGGCGGGACCCGCTGCGGCGCGCGGTCGGCGGGCTGCTGCTGCTCGCCTGCGGCATCTTCGTCCTCGCGGCGCCGCCGGCCGTCGCCTGGACCAACCGGGTCACCGGCGTGCCCAACATCGCGGCTCCCCTGGTGTACAGCTTCCTCGTCGCGTTCTGCGGGGCGAGTCTGCTGCTGATGATCGCGTGGCGCGGCGGCCTCACCGGCCCTTCGCCGGGATCGGCCAGGACGCGGCGCACGATGCGGCGGGTCGGCGCAGGGCACGCGGGGGTGATCGTCGCGCTGTGGGCGTTGTTCGCGCTCGCGGACGTGCCCGTGGAGCGCCGGCGGGACCTGGACACGTACTACGCCCGCACGCCCTTCATGCGGGAGCTGATCGCGCTCTACCTGCTCGCGCACACCGCGTCCTGTGTCCTGACGTACCGGCTGATCCGGAACTGGATCCGCACCGTCGCACTCGACGTGTGGCTGCGCCGGGGCCTGCGGTCGCTGGCCGTCGGCTACGCCGCCAACCTGGTGTTCGACGCGGCAAAGGGCACGGCCGTCGTCGCCCGCTGGACGGGCGCGGACCTGGACCCGCTCTCCACGGAACTCGCCCCCCTCGCCGCCGGCGTCGCCGCGGTCCTGATCGCCACAGGGTTCGTGCTGCCGCACGCCGGCCAGTATCTGCGCGACCGCTGGCGGATCCGCCGCGGCCTCCTCCGGCTCGGCCCGCTGTACGACCTGCTGCGCACCGCCACCGGCAGGGGCGTCCCCTTCTCGCTGCGGGCCACCCCGGAGCTGCGGCTGACCCGCCGCGAGACGTTCATCCGCGACGCCCTGCTCCAACTCTCCCGCCACTTCGACGAGGAGCTGCGGTGCCGGGCGTACGAGGCCGCCGTGGACGTGGGACACGGTCCGGGACGGGCGGGGGCGCTGGCGGCGGCGGTGACGATCCGGGACGCGATCGGGGCGCGCGCCCTGTCCCGTACCCCTTCGCCCCGAGCCACGGGCAACGCAACGGATTTACTCACGGACCTGCTCCAGGACATCGAAGCCGTGTCCCAGGTCCTGAGTCACCCCGACGAGATCGAGGCGGTGCGCGCCCTTGCGACCGCCACAGTGGAGAGCCTGCACGTATATGAGTGATCGCCCGACTTCCGTCGTCTCCCCCGCCGGACCCGCCACCGGACGCACCGTCAGGTCGGCCGTCGTGCTCGGCGGGTCGTTCGCCGGGCTGCTCGCGGCTCGCGCCCTGGTCGGGTTCGCCGACCGGGTGACCGTCGTGGAGCGTGACGTCCTGCCGGACGGACCCGAGCCGCGCCGGAACCTGCCACAGGCCCGGCACGTGCACACGCTGTGGTCCGGCGGTGCCCGGGCCGTCGAGGAACTGGTGCCGGGTGTGAGCGAGTTGCTGCTCGACGCCGGTGCGCACCGGCTGGCGGTCACCACGGACATGGTCGCGCTGGCGCCGGAGGGCTGGTTCCGGCGGTGGGACGAGTCGCACCACGTCCTCCTGTGCGGCAGGGACCTGCTGGACGCGACAATCCGGGCCCAGATCCTGGACGACGACCGGATCAAACTGGTCGAGCACGCCGAGGTGCTGGGCCTGGAGGGCACGGACGAGGCAGTCACCGGGGTGCGGGTGCGCGGTGCCGACGGCGGCCGGCGCACCCTGCACGCGGACCTGGTCGTGGACGCCACCGGCCGCGCCTCGCGCGCCCCGCACTGGCTGCGCGAGCTGGGGCTGCCCGAACCGCCCCGCCGTGTCGTCGACTCCGGGCTCGCGTACGCCAGCAGGATGTACCGGGCGCCCGAACCGGCACGACACGGCTACCCGGTGGTCAACGTCCAGGCGGACCCGAGAGCGGGCGGTCCGGGCCGGGCGGGTGTCCTCGTACCCATCGAGGACGGCTGCTGGCTGGTCTCCCTGTCCGGCACCCGGGGCAGCGAACCTCCCACGGACGGCGCGGAGTTCACGCGTTTCGCCCGCGAGGAGCTGCGTCACCCGGTGATCGCCGACCTGCTCGCGGGAGCGGAGGCGCTGACGGACGTCTCCGTCACCCGTACGACGTCGAACCGCCGGCACTACTACGAGCGGATGCCCGCCTGGCCGGAGAACTTCACGGTGATCGGCGACGCGCTGGCCGCGTACAACCCGATCTACGGCCACGGAATGTCGGTGGCGGCTCAAAGCGCGGTGGCCCTGCGGGATGTGATTCACCGTCAGGGATGGGGTACGCCCGGGCTGTCCCGCCGTATCCAGAAGGCGGTGGCCCGCCCGGTCGCGGCGGCCTGGGACCTGGCGACGAGCCAGGACATCTTCTACCCCGGCGCCACAGAACAGGGCCCCACCCTGCGGGACCGGCTGCTGGCGGCGTACGTGAGCCGCCTCATGCGCACGGCGACGGGCAACGGCCGTATCGCGCGCCGGGTGACGGACGTGACGTCCCTGGAACGCGGCGCGGAGGTACTGCTGGCGCCGAGTGTCCTGCTGGCGGCGGCGATCGGCCCGTTGAAACCGCCGCTGAGCGGGCCGCCGTTGCGGCCGGAGGAGTGGAAGGTTGCGGAGTGGGAGTGACGGAGTGGGAGTGACGGTGGCGCGGGCCTGAGGTGACAGCGGCCGGGCAGGCGACGGAAGTCCCGTTGCCTGCCCTGCCGTTGAGTAACCGCCGTACGGTCGTCGTCCGTCAGCCCGCGAAGGCCGGCTGGGCGAGCCCCTTGCCCGCTTCCGGTACGACCAGGAGCGAGCCCGACATCGGGTGGGGGGCGGACAGACCGACGCGGGCCGTGGTGATGTACAGGTCCGTGAGGTCCGGGCCGCCGAAGGCGCAGGCCGTGGGCCGGACCGTGGGCAGGGTGATCGTGCGGTCCAGGCTGCCGGAGGGGGTGTAGCGGCGGACCGCTCCGCCCTCCCACAGGGCCACCCAGACACAGCCGTCCGCGTCGACCGTCAGGCCGTCGGGGAAGCCCGCGCCCTCTTCGATCAGCGCCAACTGGCGGCGGTTGGTGACACTTTCGCCGTCGGACGACACGTCGAAGACGTCGATGCGGCGGGTCGGGGTGTCGATGTAGTACATCAGGCTGCCGTCCGGGCTCCAGCCCGTGCCGTTGCTCACCGCCACGTCGTCCAGGACGGTCGTGACCGTCCCGTCGCCCGTCAGCCGGGACAGCGAACCGCCGCCCGGCGCCTCGTCGTAGCGCATCGTGCCGGCCCACAGGGAGCCGTCGGGGGCCACCGCCGCGTCGTTCGCCCGGCGGCCGGGCGTCGGGTCGTGGTGCAGCCAGCGGAAGCCGGTGGCGGGGTCGGCACCCCCGCCGTCGCCATCGCCCTCGCCGTCGTAGAGGGCGACTCCGTCGCGCAGGTTCAGGACCAGGCCGCCGCCCGCGCGTGGCTTGGCGGCGCCCACGTGCTGACCGGTCGTCATGACCGTGCGACGGCCTGTCGACGGGTCGTAGGTGTTGACCCGGGAGCCGAGGATGTCGATCCAGATCAGACGGGACCGCGCCGCGTCCCAGGTCGGGCCCTCACCGAGGGTCGCCTGCGCCCGGACCGCCACTTCGAGGGTGGGCTCGTACGTCGTCATGCCACGCTCCGGTGACCGAGGCGCTCGGAGAGTTCGGCGGCGCCCTTGACGGCGAGCTGCTCCAGCTCCGAACGGTGGTCCTCGCTCCAGCGGATCATCGGGACCGAGATCGACAGCGCGGCGACCACCCGGCCCGTGCGGTCGTACACCGGTGCCGCCACACAGCTGACGTCCGGGTTCGACTCACGGTTCTCCACGGCGACGCCCCGGCGGCGGATCTCCGCGAGGGCCTCGCGCAGGGCGGCCGGGTCGGTGATGCTGTTCGGCGTCATCGCGGCCAGCGGGACGTTGTCGGGGACCCGTGCGGAGAGCTCGTGGTCGGGCAGCGAGGCCAGCAGCATCTTGCCCACGGATGTGCAGTGGGCGGGCAGGCGGCGGCCGGCCGCCGACACCATCCGTACCGCGTGCGTGGAGTCCATCTTCGCGATGTAGATGACGTCCGTGCCTTCGAGGATCGCGACATGCACCGTCTCGTCGCACGTCTCGGCGACGGAACGGGCCACCTGCAGGCCCTCCGCGGCCAGGTCGAGCTGCTCGGCGTACCGGCTGCCGAGCTGGTACGGGCGCACGCCCAGGCGGTAGCGTCCCGGCTGGCCGGGCACCTGCACGATGTACGAACGGGCGGCGAGTGTCGTCACCAGTTCGTGCACGGTGGTGCGCGGCAGCTGGAGTCGGCGCACTATGTCCGGGGCGGAGAGTGTGCCGTCTCCGTCCAGGAAGAGCTCAAGAATGTCGAGAGCCCGGGTCACGGCAGGTACGAGGCGTCCCATGACGGCCCCCTCTCTTGTGTCCAGGGTGTCGGTGGTCTCGACGCCTTTCGACGACGTTCGAGATTTCAACAGACGATCGGAATGACGAACAGAGGACAGGCTAACCACAAGGACTCGGGCGGGCAATGGGCGTGCGATGGCTTCGTTGCCGTCCGTGACCGTCCACGCCTCCCGGCCGGTACGAGACGATGGTCCGCATGTTCACGGTTACCGACTTCCAGCTGGTGCTGCTGCGCCGCATGGCCGACCACAACCCGGACCTGGTGGAGGACGCCCGGCACGAGCTGGGCGTGTCGATCGCGGACATGCGCGAGGCCAACAAGCGCTGGCAGGCGATGCTCCGCTCCCCACGCGCCCGCGCCGCCGCCTCCCGGTACCGCTCGGTCCTCGGCACCCCGGAGTCGGTGACGCCCCGCGGGATCGGCGACCTGGAGTGCGAGGCCTGGCTGTGGCCGGTCCCCCTCTGGCCCGACCTGCGCTTCGAGGTGCTCGTGGCCCCGAACGGCGTGGCCTGGAACGAGTGGCTGGTACGGGCCCCGGGCGCCCCCGCGCCCGAACCCCGCACGCCGGACGACCTGCTCCCCTGGTCCTGCACGGTCGACGAGGTCGCCCACGCCTTCGCCCCCGCGCGCCCCCTGGAGGGCACGGCCCCCACCCGCTGGGGCCTGGCGTTCACGGCACCGGACGGGGCGGGGGTACGGCGGGAGTGGGTGGCGGAGTTCACCTGGGGGTTGTTGCAGCGGACGGCGGTCAGGGACTGACAGGTTCGCCGGCAAGGGGACAGTCCCTAACGGCCGACGGCGGCCCGCAGGATGGCCTGCACGACCACCGGGACCGAGTCGGGATGCAGGTCGAGGAACAGGTTCGGCTCGATCAACTCCACCTCCATGACCCGGGGTTCACCGTCGTCACCGAGGACGAGGTCGACACGGGCGTACAGGAGACCGGAGTTGTCCGGCACGGCGGCCAACGCCCTTTCGGCGACGGCGAGTTCGACCGGGGTCGGAGACCAGACCTCAAGGTCGGGATGGGCGACCTTGTCGTCGTCGTACGCCGTACCGGGAGCCAGTACGGCCCCCTTGCGGCTGGCGTGCAGAAAACGCCCGCCGAAGAACTGCAGGGCACGCTCCCCGGTGACGTCGATGCTCCCGATGTACGGCTGCACCATCGCGGTGAACCCCTCGGCATGCATACGCGCGAGATGCCGTACGGCCGTCTCCCGGTCCTCGGGGGTGTAGCGGGCGGCGTAACGGGCGCCGGCGCCGGAGGTGGGCTTGACGACGTACTCGTGGTCGTCGGGGAGGTCGGGGGCGTCGCCGGGGGCCAGATGACGGGTGGGGACCGTGGGGACACCGGCCGCGGTCAGCTCACCGAGGTACCGCTTGTCCATGTTCCACCGCAGGACACCGACCGGATTCGCGACCCGCGTGACCTTCCCGCACCGCTCGAGCCAGCCCGCGAACTCCTCCGCGCGCCAGGTGTAGTCCCAGGTGGACCGGACCACGGCGAGATCGAAGGAGGCCCAGTCGACATCGGGATCGTCCCAGTAGGCGGCGGTCGCGTCGGCACCGGCTGCCGCCAACTCCCGTACCAGGAGGGGGAAATCGCGGTCCTTGCTGGTCTCCGGCCGGGGGTCGTAGGTGACGATCGCGATGCGGACCACGGGGACTCCCTCGGTAAGGCGTGTACTACTGGTTCACCACTGATAGCGATATCGGATGAAGGTTAACAAGCTCCTGACCTTCATCTTCGGGCGAACCGCAGCTGAGCACCGGGGCACTGGGGCACTGGGCACTGGGCACTGGGCACTGGGCACTGGGCACTGGGCACTGGGCACTGGGCAGGGCCTACGGCACCACAGGCTCAGCCAGGCTGCGAGCCGTCGCCCTCCGGATCCCAGTCCAGCAACCGGACCTTCGCCACCGTACGCACATGCCGACGCATCGCGGCGGCGGCCTGCCTAGGCTCCCCGGCCTCGATCGCTTCGAAGATGGCCATGTGCTGGGCCAGGGAGCGGACGGGACGGCCCGGTTGGCGCAGGGACTCGTGGCGACTCTCGGTGATCTGGTCGGCGATGGACCGCATGAACTCGGCGAGGATCCCGCTGTGCGCCGCGGACGTGACCGCCGCGTGGAACAGACGGTCGCCCTCCACGCCGTCCGCACCCTCCTCGATCTCCTCCCCCATGACACCGAGCGCGGCGCGCAGCTCGGCGAGGTCCTCCTGTGTGCGGCGCTCGGCGGCCAGTTCGGCGAGCTTGGTCTCCAAAGCCTCGCGGGCGTCGAGTACGTCGGGCAGCCGGCGCCGGCGCTCGACGAGTTGCTCCACCGATTCGACCTCAAGGCTGTCGCGCACGAGATACGTACCGCCTCCGTGCCGGACCTCGACCAGTCCCTGAACCTCCAGCACGACGATGGCCTGTTTCACGGAGGCCCGGCTGACGCCCAGCCGGGCGGCCAGATCGCGTTCGGGGGGAAGCCTGTCACCGGCCCCGAGACCTCCCTCGACGACGTAGTTGCGCAGCCGGTCGAGCACCTGCTCGTACAGGCGCGTCTTGGCTTCCACCGGGCGCAATGCGTCAGCCATGCCCATTCCCCCTTACGTCGGCCGCAGCGTAACACTGGGTAGCCGCCGGATCGCCGGCCTGTGGATGAGTGGCTCAGCGGTCTAGTGGCTGAACCAATTTATGTCATGTCCCTTGACGCTGGCCGAGACCAACACCCAATGTGGTTCATCCACTCAGCCACTCAACCACTTTGAGCTGGACCACTCACCCCTCGTCGACAAGGGACCCAAGGACGGGAAGCCCATATGTCCGCCGAACTGATTTCGATCCTCGTGCTGGTCGTGGTCTTCGTGATCGCCACGACCCGTTCCATCAACATGGGCGCGCTCGCGTTCGCCGCCGCTTTCGGGGTGGGCGAGCTCGTGGCCGACCTCGACACCGACACGATCTTCGCCGGGTTCCCCGGCTCCCTGTTCGTCGTGCTGGTCGGAGTGACCTACCTGTTCGCGATCGCCCGGGCCAACGGCACCACCGACTGGCTCGTGCACGCCTCGGTCCGCCTGGTGCGCGGGCGGGTCGTGCTCATTCCGTGGGTGATGTTCGTACTGACGGGGGCGCTCACCGCGATCGGCGCCGTCAGTCCGGCGGCCGTCGCCATCGTGGCGCCGATCGCGCTGAGTTTCGCCGCGCAGTACGGCATCAGCCCTCTGCTGATGGGCGCGATGGTGGTGCACGGGGCCCAGGGCGGCGGCTTCTCGCCCATCAGCATCTACGGGTCGATCGTCAACGGGATCGTCGAGAAGGAGAAGCTTCCCGGCAACGAGATCACCCTCTTCCTCGCCTCACTCTTCGTCAACCTCGCCATCGCGGCGGTGGTGTTCGTGCTGTTCGGCGGGTTGAAGCTGAGCCGCACGAGCGCCGTGGACGACCCTGCCGGCGAGGCCGCCGGGAGCGGCGAAGGGGACGGGAACAGGGCCGGATCCGGGATCGGGGCCGGGATCGGGGCCGGTAAGGACCGCGCCGGCGACGGAGGTGGCGGCAGCGTCTCCGTCCGCACGGAAGGCGGCGTCTCCGTCCGGGCGGAAGAAGCCCTCCGCCTCACGCCCGCCCGTATCGCCACCCTCGCCGGGCTCCTCGTCCTCGTCGTCGCCGTGCTCGCCTTCGACCTCGACGCGGGGCTCACCGCCATCACCGTCGCCGTTCTGCTCGCCGCCTGCTGGCCCGAGGACAGTCGCAAGGCCGTGGGCCAGATCGCGTGGACGACCGTCCTGGTGATCTGCGGTGTCCTCACCTACGTCGGCGTGTTGCAGGAGATGGGCACCATCACCTGGGCCGGCGAGGGCGTCGGCGACATCGGTGTGCCGCTGCTGGCCGCGGTGCTCCTCTGCTACATCGGCGCGCTGATCTCGGCCTTCGCCTCCTCCGTCGGCATCATGGGGGCGCTGATTCCGCTGGCGGTACCGTTCCTGGCGCAGGGCGAGATCGGCGCGGTCGGGATGGTGGCGGCGCTCGCGGTGTCGGCGACGGTGGTGGACGTCAGTCCCTTCTCGACGAACGGGGCGCTGGTCCTGGCCTCGGCGCCGGATGTCGACCGTGAGCGTTTCTTCCGGCAGCTGATGGTGTACGGAGGAATCGTGGTGGCCGTGGTTCCCGCGGTGGTGTGGCTGGTGCTGGTGGTACCCGGCTGGGGGTGACCGCGGGCATCACCCCACCTGTACGACGATGTGACGAGTTAAGGAGTACGACGCGTGTCCTCTCTCTTCCCCGGGCTGACCGGCGACCCGACCGACACCCCGGACGAGCGGCCCGCCCTGCGCTTCGGCGACCGCTCGCTGACGTACGCCGAGCTCGCCGCTGCGGCCGGGGCCCTCGCCGACCGGATCTCCGGCGCGGGTGGCCCGGTCGCCGTCTGGGCGACACCCACGCTGGAGACGGCCGTCGGCGTCGTGGCCGCGCTGCTGGCCGGCGTCCCGGCGGTGCCGCTCAACCCGAAGTCGGGCGAGAGCGAGTTGGGGCACATCCTGAAGGACAGCTCACCCACACTCGTACTCACCGCCCACGGCGACCAACTCCCGTCCGCGTTCGGGGCGTTGGAGCGCATCGACGTCGCCATCGGCACCGGCACCGGCACCGGCACCGGCACCGGCGTACGTGTGTCCGCCGAGGGCCCCGGGGCCACGTACGACTTCACCCCCGAAACCCCCGCCCTCATCGTCTACACCTCGGGCACCACCGGCCCGCCCAAGGGTGCCGTCATCCCGCGCCGGGCCGTCGCCGCCACCCTGGACGCGCTCGCCGACGCCTGGCAGTGGACCGGCGAGGACGTGCTGGTGCACGGGCTTCCGCTCTTTCATGTGCACGGTCTGATTCTCGGCATCCTCGGGCCGCTGCGGCGCGGCGGCTCGGTACGGCACCTCGGACGGTTCGGGACGGAGGGCGTGACCCGTGAGCTGAACGACGGGGCGACGATGCTGTTCGGCGTCCCGACGATGTACCACCGGATCGCGGAAGCGCTCCCCGGCGACCCGGAACTCGCCGAGGCGCTCGGCCGGGCCCGTCTGCTCGTCTCCGGTTCCGCCGCACTGCCCGTGCACGACCACGAGCGGATCACGGCCGCGACCGGCCAACGGGTCGTGGAGCGCTACGGCATGACGGAGACCCTGATGAACACCAGCGTCCGCGCGGACGGGGAGCCTCGCGCGGGCACGGTCGGCGTACCGCTGCCGGGCGTCGAACTGCGGCTCGTCGAGGAGGACGGAGCACCCATCACGGCGTACGACGGCGAAACCGTGGGCGAGATCCAGGTGCGCGGGCCGAACCTGTTCACCGAGTACCTCAACCGGCCCGACGCCACCGCCGCCGCCTTCACCGACGACGGGTGGTTCCGCACTGGTGACATGGCGGTGCGCGATCCCGACGGCTACGTCCGTATCGTCGGCCGCAAGGCCACCGACCTGATCAAGAGCGGCGGCTACAAGATCGGCGCGGGCGAGATCGAGAACGCGCTGCTGGAGCACGCGGGCGTGCGCGAGGCGGCCGTGACCGGGGAACCCGACGCCGACCTGGGCGAGCGGATCGTCGCCTGGATCGTCCCCGCCGACGCCCAGTCCCCGCCGCACGCGGACGAGTTGGCGAATCATGTCGCCGCGCGTCTCGCCCCGCACAAACGCCCCCGGGTGGTGCGCTACCTGGACGCCCTCCCGCGCAACGACATGGGGAAGATCATGAAGCGGGCCCTGCCCGGTGAGTGATCCAGTGAGTGATCCAGCGACCGACCGCGTGGCTGGTCCCGTGACCGACCGCACCCCCCGGCGCCACTCCGCCCGCGAGCTCATCGCCCTGCTCGCCGACGGCTCCCACCAGGGTTTCCGTGAACTCCCGTACCCCACAAGGGAGTTCAAGCTCGACGGTCCTCTCGCCTGGCAGGGTTACGACACCGTGCGCGCCCACGCCACCGCCCGCACCGGCGAGGAGGAGTCCGTCGTCTGCGGCACCGCACACATCGACGGCACCCCTGCCGTACTGATCGCCTTCGAGTTCGGCTTCCTCGGCGGCTCGCTCGGCGAACGCACCGGGGACCGCCTGGAGTCGGCGTACGAGTACGCGCGCGCCCATCGCCTGTCCGTCGTCCCGCTCGTCGCGACAGGCGGCAGCCGCATGCAGGAGGGCATGCTCGCGCTGACCCAACTCCAGCGCGTGGCACGGCAGTCGGTGCTCACGCGTGAGGCGGGCCTGCCGCAGATCGCGGTCCTCCGGGATCCGACGACCGGCGGCGGCTGGGCGACCCTGGGCGCGGGTGCCGACGTCGTGCTGGCGCTGCCCGGCGCCCAGGTGGGCTTCGCGGGTTCCCGGGTCCGCCCGGCCGACGCGGACCCGGCGGCGTACACGGCCGAGGCGCAGGTGGCGGCGGGCGCGGCGGACGCGGTCGTACATCCGGAGGCACTCCGGGAGACGCTGGCCCTGTGGCTGCGCCTGCTGAACACCGGTTCAGCAGGCGCCACAGGTGCCGCGAGCACCGCCACCGCCCGGCCGACGGAGGCAGCCCCGCCACCGCCACCCCTGAGGACCGCCCCCCTCCCCACCACCGGCTGGGACGCCGTCCAGCGTGCCCGCTCCCCCCAACGCCCGCGCGCCGAGGCCTACTTGGACGCGTACTTCACCCGGCGTGCCGCGATCAGCGGCGACCGTTGCGGGGGCACCGACGCCGGGATGGCGTGCGGATTCGGCGAGTGCGCGGCGGACGGGCGGACCGTCGCGTACGCCGCCCAGCTCGGCACGGCCACCCGTCCCGCCGGCTATCGCACCGCCGCCCGGCTGATCCGCCTCGCGGACCGGCTCGGCATCCCGGTGCTGACCCTGGTGGACACCCCGGGTGCCGCCAACGACGCCGCCGCCGAGCGCCAGGGCGCGGGTGCCGCGATCGCGGACCTGTTCGGCGCGGTCGCGGCAGCCCGTACGCCGGTCACCACCCTGCTGATCGGCGAGGGCGGCTCGGGCGGCGCCCTGGCCCTCGCCGCCCCCGGCAGCACCTGGGCCACGTCGGACAGCTATTTCTCCGTCATCGCACCGGAGCTCGCGGCGGCCATCCTCAAGCGTCCGGAGGGCGAGGTGGAGTCGACGGCGGACCAGCTCCGGATCCGCCCGCAGGATCTGGTGGAGCTGGGGGTGGTGCAGGGCATCGTGGGCCTCCCGTAGCCCACTCGGGACTTTCGGCCGCCCCCTTCGGGACCTTGGCCATAATTCAGACATAAATTATAAAATACCCATACGGCGGCACCCCGCCCGGCCCCCTACAACAGGCGCCCCCTCCCCCGCGCCCCGCACGATGCCAGTGGAGGCCCGCCGACCGGCGCGGCCCGTACGGTCTGCGCTCTCGGGAGGATCTGCCATGACCGTCAGTCTGGAACAGATGCGCCGCTGCCATTTCGCCGTCGACCTCGGGGCCGCGCGGACCCGCGTCTACGTCAAGGGTGCCGGGCTCGTCGTCGATCAGCCGTCCGTCGCCGCCGTGAACACCAAGACCGGCGCACTGATCGCGGTCGGGGAGTTCGCCGAGAAGATGACGGGCCGTACGCCCCACTACATCCGGGTCGTACGGCCCGTCTCCGGTGGGACCGTCGTCGACATCGAGATGGCGCAGCGCATGCTGCGGCACCTGATCGGCGACAAGGTACGGCGGACGCTGCGCCGCAAGCCCTTCCTGCGGGCCGCCGCCTGCACCCCGCACGACGCCGATCCGCTCGCGCAGCGCGCGACCATCGAGACGCTCGTCGGGCTCGGCGCCCGGCGCGTCGAACTCGTCGACACGCTCGTCGCCGCCGCCGTGGGGTGCGGGCTGCCCGTCGAACGTCCCGAGGCGACCATGGTCATGGTGTGCGGTGCCGCCGCCACCCAGCTCGCCGTTCTCTCCCTCGGCTCGATCGTGACCGCCCAGCGGATCCCGGTCGGCGGCGAGGCCGTGGACCACGCGATCGTGCAGCATCTGCGGCACGAGCACGAGCTGATGCTCCCGAGCCAGTCCGTGCGTCCGCTGCAGCTCGCCCTCTCCGGCAACGGGCTCACCGCGCACGGGCCGGAGTCCACCGAGATCCACGGACGGGATGTCGCCACCGGCCTCGCCCGCACCGTCCAGGTCGACACCGCCGCCGTGCGCGACGCCATCCAGACGCCGCTGACCGCCGTACTCGACGGGATCGGCAAGGTGCTGCGGGACTGCCCGCCCGATCTGGTGGCCGACCTCGCCGACCGCGGCATCATGATGGTCGGCGGCAGCGCGCTGCTCCCCGGGTTCGACCAGATGCTGCGGCAGGCCACGGGCATGCCGGTGCACATCGCCGAACGGCCGGACGTGTGCGCGGTACAGGGCCTCGGGTACATGCTGGAGGGCAGGATCGAGCCCATGGTGCTGGATCCGCTGGCCACCTGAGACCGGCCACCCGCACCCGGTAGCCCTCCCCGTCGCATGTCGGACGACACACCCCCACCGCCCGCTCCTGCTCCTGTGCCTGCTTCTGCCCCTACCCCTGCTCCTTCGCCTCCCCCACTGCCGCCCCGTCTCGAAGCCGTGCTCGGCATCGGTACCGATCTCGAACTGCGCACCACCCTCCAGCACATCGTGGACGGCGCTGCCGAGTTGACCGGTGCCCGGTACGCGGGATTCGGGATGGCCGACCCCGGACACGACGGCCTCGTGGAGATCCGCAAGGCCGACCTGCGGCGTGCCGAGAGGGAGGGCATCACCGTCATCGACGTACCGATCCGCGTCGATGACGAGGAGTTCGGGCGGCTCTATCTCGCCGAGAAGCTCGACGGCACCCCGTTCGGTGACGAGGAAAGGGAGTTGCTGCGGGTGCTGGCCGCGCAGGCCGGTATCGCGATCGGCAACGCCCGGCTGTACGAGACCGCACGGCAGCGCGAGCGCTGGATCGAGGGTGCCGCCGCCGTCACCACCGCGCTGCTCACCGGCGGGGCCGACGACGACGCGCTGATGACCGTCGCGAACCGTGCCCGGCTCCTCGCCGACGCCGCCGCGGGTGTCATCCTGCAGCCGACGGACGCCGGCGGCATGGAGATCGTGACCGCCTCCACACTGGACGATCCCGGTGACATCGTCGGGACCACCATCGCCCCGGGCAGTCCCGTCCTCGTCCAACTCCTCGGCGGGGAAGCGGTGTTCGTCGACGACTCGGCGACCGACCCCCGGATGACGACCCCGGTGCGGCACCGGTTCGGGCCCAGCATGCTGCTGCCGTTGCAGGCGGAGGGGCGGCTGATCGGCACCCTCGCCCTGCCGCGCCGACGCGGTGACCGCCCGTACACCGACGTGGAACGACTCCTCGCGACGCAGTTCGCCTCGCAGGCCGCCCTCGCGCTCGTCCTCGCCGACGCCAGGCGTCGTCGCGCCCGTCTCGCGGTGTACGAGGACCGCGACCGGATCGCCCGTGACCTGCACGATCTCGTCGTCCAACGGCTGTTCGCCACCGGCATGATGCTGGAGTCCACCCAGCGCCGGGCCGCGGGCGACGACACGGTGTGCGAGATCCTCGGGCACGCGGTCGACGAGCTCCAGGCCACCGTCCAGGAGGTCCGTACGACCATCTTCGCCCTCCAGCAGCCTCCGGCGGACGCACCGACAACCTTGCGGGGCAAGGTACTTCGGGAAGCGGCCGGTGCGGCGGCGGTACTCGGGCGACGCCCCTCCGTCCACTTCACCGGCCCCGTCGAGCACCGCGTCCCGTCCCCCGTCGCCGCCCAGCTCCTCACCGCCCTGCGCCGCGCCCTCGCCACCGCCGTACGCCGCCCCGCTGTCACCCGCGTCGGGATCACGGTCGACGTGACGGCGGTCCTGCCGGACGGCCGGGACGGCGTGCGGCTGACGGTCTACGACGATGGCGGCAGCGGCCATGGCACAACGGGCCCAGGCGCGGGTACGACGGTCATCTGGCAGGCCCCGCTGGGAGACGGCACCCTGGGATGAGGTCACGGACCGTGGACGGCGGAGGGCAGCCAGTGACTGACATCGACACGCGTAACGGCACTCGCGTCGGCACAGGCATGGACACCGGTGTGGGCACGCGCGTCGAGGCGCGCGTCCGCACGCGCATCGGCGTGACCGGGCACCGCTCGATCCCCGCCGCCGTTCTGCCGTCCGTCCGCACGGGCATCCGCCGGCAACTCGAGGGCGACGAGGAGATGGAGGCCCTGAGCTGCCTCGCGGCCGGGGCCGACCAGTTGTTCGCCGACATCGCCCTGGACCACGGTGTCCCGGTCACCGCCGTGATTCCCGGTATGGACTACGAGGCCCACCTCGGCGACGCCGACACCCGGGCCGCGTACCGTCGCCTCCTCGGTTCCTGCCGTACGCGGGTGAACCTGCCCGAGGAGGCGACGCACGAGGAGGCCTACTTCGCGGCGGGCCGCTGGATCGTCGACCACGTCGACCGGCTGGTCGCGGTGTGGGACGGGCAGCCCGCGCGAGGGCTCGGGGGCACCGGGGACGTGGTGGCGTACGCCCGGCGCATGGGCGTTCCGGTGACGGTGCTGTGGCGACCGGGGGTACTGCGCGCCTGACTTCGGGGCCGGGAGCCCCGGTCCGGAGCCGGCGCCCCGGCCGGTGTCTCGGCCGGTGTCTCAGCCGAACCTGACCACCCAGTCGGTGTACTGCGGCGAGACCAGCCGCTCGGCGTCCGCCACCGCCTCCGCCCAGGCCGCCTCCGTCACCGTCCTGGACATCGTGGTCCGCAGCATGTCGAGATCCTGCTTGATGAGGCCGTACGCGTACGCCAACGGCCGGTGCCTGCGCACCTCCTGCCACGCCACCCCTGCCGCCGCGGCGGCGCTGATCAGACCGGTGAGATCCCAGCCGCCGATCACACCGAGGGCTCTGAGGCCGGCGGACAGCAGGGCGAGCAGGGTCAGGACGGCGGTGACGGACGACCAGCGGACGGAGGCCCGGTGCGTCTGCGCCGCCTTGTTGCGGTGCCAGACGAACTGTTCGAGCAGCCGGTCACGGAGATAGATGTCCCGTCGCGCCGCGAAGGGCTTGGCGCGTACGGCCCGCATGGCCGGGGTGATCTGACCGATCCCCCGGCCCCGGGTCCCGTCGCGCGCGTCGTCGACCCACCCCACCTTCCTCAGCTCCGCCAGCCGCCCCTCCAGCCGCTCCGCGAACAGTCCGTCGGGATCGGCTACCCGGGAGTGGAAGGGCCCGCCGTGCACCATGTACTGCCAGGCCAGCGATTTGAGCAGCTCGGCGACGTCCCGGTGGGCGCGCCAGTGGGCCCGGGCCCGTCGGCGTGCGGTGTGCAGGCCGATGGCGATGGTCATCGCGTACAGCACGGCCGCCAGGGCCGCCGGAAAATGACTGTCGAGACGTTCCGCGAGCAGGGCTGCCGCGGTGGCCAACAAAAGGGTGACCAACTGGGTACGGACCGCGCGAAACGATTCTCCCTGACGGATCAGCGCACGCCGGTCACTGAGACGGAAGAGCGGTGGCAGATCACTGTCGCTCAAGGTCACGCTTGGTCCTGGAGTTCCGGTATACATGGCTCCCCCGAGCTACCAGAATGCGAACACTGATCGGATTCTGCCCGATACAGCCTCCATCCGCACACCCCCCGTAGCCCGCCAGTTGACCCTGCCCGAACCGATGAATGCGGCCAAAATCAGCCATGAACAAGGAAATCGAGCACCGGCCCGCATCAATCTGGATCAGCGGCGATCTCCGAGGACACGGTCACCCGCCTCGCACAACGCCTCCCCTCTTATACGGAGGCCCATCAATTCGATTCCATGTCGATCATCCCGCACGGCGGAAATCCGCTCCCCGTGGACCCCGATTTCCTTCGCGTTATCCGCGCGGAAATCATCCGTATCCTGCCGCCCGCCATTACCGTCGATCTTCCGCAGGCACACGAACGGCATGCTGTCGCAGCCCGGGCCCAGATGTTTCACCCCGCCCGGCGTTCGAGGACAGGGCCCGTTCAGGGCCACAGGAGGGCTGCGGGCGCGGCCCCCGGGTACGTGAGGGAACAGCCGTGGGCGGCGGAGGCGGTCCCCCTCCCCTGACCAGCCCTTTACCCCCACCTGGCACACTGTCCGGACCCGGAGAAGGAGCAACCGCATGTCGATGGTCGGCAGCCTGCGCAAAGTGGCCCGCCTGGCTCGGCGTGGGCAGCGGCGGGTGGACCTCAGTCACCCCGCCCGATCACCGCTCGGCTCGACCGTCGTCAACTGTGTGATCTACCGCGACGGGGTACGCCAGGAGACCGCCCCGACCGTGGAGGAGTCCGTCGCCCGCGTCCGCAAGCACAACCGCGGATTCGTCTGGCTCGGGCTGCACGAACCCTCCGAGGCGGAATTCGCCCGCGTCGCCGAACTGTTCGGGCTGCACCCGCTCGCCGTCGAGGACGCCGTCCAGGCCCATCAGCGACCCAAGGTGGAGCGCTACGGCGATGTCCTGTTCGCCGTGTTCAAGACGGTCTGCTACGTCGAGCACGAGGAGCTCACCGCGACCAGCGAGGTCGTCACCACCGGCGAGATCATGGTCTTCGCCGGCCCCGACTTCGTCGTCACCGTCCGACACGGCCGCCACGGCTCCCTCGGTCCCCTGCGCGAGGACCTGGAGTCCGACCCGGAGCTGCTCGGCAGGGGCCCGGCCGCGGTCCTGCACGGCATCGCCGACCATGTCGTCGACGACTACCTGAACGTCACGGACTCCGTCCAGGACGACATCGACCAGGTCGAGTCGGACGTCTTCTCCCCGCAGAGCCCGCGCACGGCCGACGCCGGCCGGATCTACCAGCTCAAGCGGGAACTCCTCGAACTGAAGCGGGCGGTGGTGCCCCTCGGCCGCCCCCTCCAGCAGCTGGCCACCGAGCCGATGCCGTCCGTCGAGCCGTCGATACAGGCCTACTTCCGGGACGTGTCCGACCATCTGATCCGCGCCACCGAGCAGATCCACGCCTTCGACGCGCTGCTCGACTCGATCCTCCAGGCCCACCTCGCCCAGGTCACCGTCGGCCAGAACGAGGACATGCGGAAGATCACGGCGTGGGCGGCGATCATCGCCGTACCGACGATGGTCTGCGGCGTCTACGGCATGAACTTCGAGCACATGCCCGAACTGCACTGGCGCTTCGGCTACCCGCTCGTCCTCTCCGTCATCGGCGCCGCCTGTTTCTTCGTCCACCGCGGTTTCCAACGCAACGGCTGGCTGTGAACGCGGCCCACGGTCCGCCCGTACCTTCTGTCGAGTCGTACGTCCGCCGTGCCACCCGACCTGGAGCAGCGCAGTGTCCCAGCAGCACCCCCGGAGACCGTCCTCCCGCAGGGCCGTCGCACTCGCCGCGCTCCTGACGGCAGTCGCCCTCCCGCTGGCCACGGCCTGTACGTCGGACTCGGACGCGGGGACCGGCGCCGGGAAGAAAGCGTCGCCGTCCGCTTCGGAGTCGATGCCGCCCGCTCCCGTGGCCGCCGTCGTCGCACCGGCCAAGGTCGAGGTGATCGCCAGGCTGACGGGCTGCGAGGTGACGATCCGCACCGACGCGGAGGAACTGCGCGAGGGTGTCTGCCAGACGGCCGACGGCGACTACCTGATCACCACGTTCCCGGCGGAGAAGTACAAGCTGACCTGGCTGGACAGCGCGGCCATCTACGGCGGCACGTACCTGGTCGGCACCAAGTGGGTCATCAGCGCGCCCCCGAAGCTCCAGGAACTGCTGCGCCAGAAGGTCGGCGGCACGGTCCAGGACCTCAGCGACCACGACGCCCAGAACCAGGACCGATCCCCACGGCGCTGATCCCCACCGGGCCGATCCCTGCTAGGGCTGTTCGCCCGCGGGCGCCGGATCCGGCTGGTAGCCGCTGATGACGTACGACTGCTCGTCGTCGACCGTGTCCTTCTCCGGGTCCAGGGTGATGCGTACGGGGTGCCCCTCGGGCGCGTACTCCGCTTCCGCCGTGTGCGCGCCCTCGTCGTGGGCCCGGGCCAGCTGGTCCAACAGGCCGCGGATGGTGGGCACTTCCTCGGGCGCGCGCCGCACGGCACCCCGCCCGCTCTCGTCGAGCCCGACCGCCTTGGCCACCTTCCCGTCCCGGACCGTCACCCGGAACGTGCCGACCAGGCTGCGTTCCCCCTCGCTCGACGTCAACGTGTAGACGTACGAGGCGGGTTCCTTCCAGGACTCCCCGAAAGACGAGAACGAGGAGGTGGGCGTGGGCGAGGACGCCGACGTGCCCCGCCCCGACACCGAGGCCCCGGAGTCCCCGCCGCAGCCGCCGACCGTGCACACCAGCCCCGCGACCAGTACGACGGACGACAGCAATCGGACCGAAGCCATGATGATCCCCCTGAACAGTGAACGAGTACCGACCGCGGACTACCGCTAACCGCTACGACGCGACTCCGCCGGGAAACGTTCATCCGAGAACCGGAGACTCTCAGGCCGCGCGTCTCCTCCCGTCGGCGGGCGGGCCCGTCGCCACACCCCGGCGATGTGCGCGAGGAACGCGTCGACGAGGTCGTACGCCCGCTGCCGTGACTCCTCGCGCCGGGCACGGGTCTCGGCGAGCAGCCGTTCCGGGTCCTCACCGTGCGCCCTGGCCTCGCGCCGGCCGCCCGCGTCCAGCCACTGGAGCCCCGAGTCTCCTCGTCGACCTCGGGATGGACTGCACCCCGAGCGCCCGTCCGGCCCGGAAGACCTGCGGACCGACCGCGCTGCGGGCCGACTCCTCCGCACCCGGCGGCACACTGAACCGGTCGAAGCGCCCCTGAAACCACGGCCTCGCCGGAATCAGCCCGGGTACGGTTCGTCCGACTCGCCGGCCGTCCATCCGGATCTCGTGCCGGGTCACCGCCTCGACGCTCTCCCCGAGGCGATGGCGAGCGCCTGCGCCCCGAAGCAGATGCCGAGCGCGGGCAGCTCGGCGTCGTACGCGGTTGTTCGCCGTCGGTCCAGGGCGCGACAGAGGCCCTGCCCGCTGTCGTACCGCTCGGCCGGTACGACGGTCGTCCCGGCTCCAGCTGACGTTGGGCAGCACCATCAGCCGCCCCTCACAGAGCAGGTCGAGCGCGCCCACCTCCTGTGCCGGCAGCGGCAGTTCGGCACGCCCGCCGGTCATGGTCCAGCTCTCACCGGGGGTCCGGTCAGTCCGTGGCCTTCGGGGTCCGGGCGGCCAGGAGGCGGGAGGTGGCGTCCGGGTTCGGGCAGCCGCAGGACGCCCGGACGACCAGGCGGGACGGGAAGCGCCGGGTGCGGTCCGTCTCGCCGGATGTCGTCGCGACGAGTTCGGGATCGAGCGCCATGTCGACCGCCCTGCGGGCCATCGCCTCGCGGTCGGAGGCGACCGTCGTCAGCGGCGGGTCGGTCATCGCCGCCTCCTTGACGTCGTCGAAGCCCGCCACCGCCAGCTCGCCCGGTACGTCGACCCCCAGTTGACGGGCCGCCCGCAGCAGGCCGATGGCCTGGTCGTCCGTCGAACAGAACACGGCGGTCGGCCGGTCGGGGGCGGCGAGCAGCCGCAGCCCGATCTCATAGGTGTCGTACCGGTTGTAGGGGGCGTGGAAGAGGAGCCCCTCGGTCGGGCGGCCGGCGTCCGCCATCGCCTTGCGCCAGCCCTCGACATGGTCGGCGACGGGATCGCCGGCCGGCGAAGCCGACTCGGGGCCGCCCAGACAGGCAACGGCGGTGTGACCGTGCTGGAGGAGATGCCGGGTGGCGAGCCGGGCACCCTCGACGTCATCCGTGACCACGGCGAACTTTCGTACGGACGCGGACCGTTCGTGCATCAGCACGACCCGGGTGTCCATGGTGTCCAGCTCCGCGGCGATCCGGTCACCGAGCCCCAGACTGACCAGGATCAGCGCCGACACCCGCATCCCCACAAAGGCGTGCAGGTAATGGATTTCGCGCTCTTCCTGGTAATCGGAGTTGCCGACGAGCACCATTTTTCCCCGGTCGGCGGCGGCGCGTTCCAGCGCGTGGGTGAGTTCCCCGAAAAATGGCTGACGGGCGTCCGGAACGATCAGCCCCAGCAGGTCCGTACGGCGACTGGCCATGGCCCGGGCCACCCGGTCGGGCCGGTATCCGAGCTCCTTGACGGCGTCGAGAACGCGTCGGCGTTTCTCCGCGGAGACGGGCCGGGGGCCATTGTTGACGACGTAACTGACGACCGCGCTGGAAGTTCCCGCGAGTCTGGCGACGTCGTCCCGTGTCACCTTTGTCACCGGGCGAGTCTACGGGTGTCAAATAACTTACTGAAAAGGACCGTTGGCTTTCGGCCAGGGCGTCGAACCGGGTTCGCGGGTGCCTCGTGCCGGGCATCGTGAGGACAGGACGGACAGGACGGGGCGGCAGCGGCGCCGACCCGTCGTGTCGCACAACGGCCAGGGGTCGTCGACGGGCCGGGCGGAAGGCCGGCGTGCGGCTTTTCCCACGGCGCCAGGGCCCCTGGCAGCGCGGAGACGTTCGGCTGCGTGGCACTTGTCCCCGCCGACCTCGGCGACGGGCCTCGCGGTGACGCTCACGCACGAGACGCAGCACAACAAACTGGCGGCGCTGCTCCACCTCTTCGACCTGTTCGAACCGGGTGGCCCCGAACGCTTCTACGCCCCCCCCTGGCGCCCCGCCCCCCGCCCCCTCCCCGGCCTGTTCCACGGTGCGTACGCGCATCTGGGCGTCGCCCGCTTCTGGGAGCACCGCCGGGAGACGGAACCCGACCCGGCGCTGCGCGCCACCGCGCACGCCCAGTTCGCCCGCTGGCGCCTGGCCGCCCACGAGGCGACCACCGTCACCCTGTCCTCCGGCCGCCTCACCCCCCTCGGCCAGCGCTTCGCCCGGCAGATGCCGACCACCCTGGACACCCTGTACCGCCTGCCGGTGCCCGCCCCGGCCCTGCACCACGCCGAATCGGCGGCCCGTGCCCACCGCACCGAGTGGCGGAACCGGAACGGAGACGTGGCCCGCACGCTGTCGGCGTGAGGACCGTGGGCCGAGTCGAGGACCAGGGTCCAGGGCCGAGGTCCGGAGCCGATACGGCGTTGATCGGTTCCGGGTGGGACCATAGGTTCGGGAGCATGACGAACCTTCGGATCGGTGTGATGTACGACCGCGACTGGGCCCCGGAAGGGCTGCCCGCGTTCGCGCGGCAGGCCGAGGCGCTCGGCGTGGACGACCTGTGGGTGGTCGAGGACCTCGGCTGGAACGGCGGCGTGTCCGCAGCCGCCGTGGCGCTGGGCGCGACGGAGCGGCTGCGGGTGGGCATCGGGATCACCCCGGCTCCGTTGCGCAGCCCGGCGCTGCTGGCGATGGAACTGGCCACGCTGGCCCGGGTGTTCCCGGGCCGGCTCGTCGCCGGGATCGGGCACGGGGTGCGGGAGTGGATGGAGTCGGTCGGCGTCGCGCCCCGTTCACCGCTGGCCCTGCTGGAGGAGACGATCACCTCCGTACGCGCCCTGCTGCGCGGCGAGCGGGTCGAGCTGGCAGGACGTGAAGTGCGGCTGGACGGCGTCCAGTTGGTACACCCGCCCACCGAACCGCCGCCGGTGGTCGCGGGGGTGGTGCGAGCCCGCTCGCTGGAGCTGTCCGGCCGGGTCGCGGACGGCACCCTGATCGCCGAGGGCCACGGTCCGCGCGACCTGGAGAACACCCGGGAGCTGACCGCGAAGGGCGGCGCCGGCCCCGAGCACTCCCTGACGGTGCTGGCCTTCTGCTGCGTGGGCGACGACCCCGGCGAGGTGGCGCGGACCCTGCACCCGCACACCGAGGGCCAGGGCGGCTGGCTGGGCCGCCCGCAGGAGGACGTCTTCACCGTGTCCGGCAGCGCCCAGGAGGCCGCCGGTGACATCGGCGCACTGTCGGCGGCCGGCGCGGACACCGTCGTCCTGCGTTTCTCCGGCGCCGAACCGCTGCGCCAACTCGCAGCCGTACTACGGGCCTTGGGACGCTGAACGACCGGTCAGTGGGCGGCGAACTGGACGCGGGTCGGCTGGACGACGTCCGGCCGTACCGCGATCCCGTCGAGGGTCAGCTGCTCCCCGTAGATGTCGCTGACCCTGATCGAGCCGCCGCACCCGGCGCCCTGCTCGGAGAGGAAGTAGTTGTACTCGGTGCGCGCGAGCCGGGTCCAGCCGCTGCCGGTACGGACTTCGAGGCGCGCCAGCGGATTGCGGTGGCCGACGATCTGGATGCCGCACCAGTACTGGCTGGACCCGGTCTTGTAGCGGATCGAGAGCGGCTCGGCCGCGCCGGGGCTCAGCAGACTCCAGGTGATCGGGATCCGGCCGGCCACGGGGTCGGCGATCTTGGCGAAGGCCTGGGCGCTGAGGTCGAGTTGACCGGGCGCGCAGTCCCCCGGGCACTCGTTGGTGATGCGGACCGTGACGGAGGCCCCGCTCGCCGCGCGGACGAGGATGTACGCCCCGCAGGCCATGGACGTCTCGTAGTCGGCGGTGTTCATCGCGGCGGTCATGACGTCGGCGCTCGGCCCGTACGAGCAGGCGTGGCCGTCGCCGTTCCCGGCGCCGTAGAAGGTGGCGACCCCCTGATAGGTGGTGCCGGGCCGGATCCGGCCGGCCAACGGCGCGTCGCCCGAGGCCGAGCGGGCGGCGGAGGCGGCGCCGCCTCCGCTCGTCGCCGACGGTGTGGGCGCCGGCCTGGGCCTGGGCTTCTCAGCCGCCGCGACGCTCGGGGTCGCCGTCGGGGTCGGGGACCGGGTGACCGAGGGCTTCTTCGGGGAGGACGTCGTCGGCTCCGGCGTCGCGGGCGGGACGATCACCCGGGCGCCGGCGGCGGACGTCGCCGCCCCGTACCCGTCGCCGGTCTGGTGGTCGGGCCGTAGAGCCACGACCAGGGATATGACGAGCACGACGACGGCCGCCGCGGCGGCACCGACGAGAACGCCGCGCCGCCGAAGCGGCGAGCGGCGCCGAGAACGGCGCGGGGATGGGGACGCCACGGCAGAGGTCCTTACCTGGTCCGGGAGTGCGGGTGCGCGATGCGAGGCTCCAGTCGAGGCAGCTTCCGGCCCATAGTCTCCACGGCGCCCGAGGAGGTTGCCGCGGTTTCACGGATCCCGTGACCACCCTCACCTCGGCCGGATCGAACTGCGGCTCCGGCGCGCGCGTTCCATGGTCGTCCCACGACGCTCCGTCCACGCAGGTCACAGGCGTCCGCCGTCCCGCCGCCCCGACCCGGAGCAGGAGGATCCGCTGCGGAACGGCCGCTTCCGACGTGACCGGGATCCGAGGGCTCCCGGCCGATGATCCACGGCACCGCGGCCGACCTCGGCGTACCCGGCGTGCCACCAAGACCGTCTTCGACCACCACAACGTCGGCAGCAGGGCCGCGGCCGGTGATGGGCGAGCGGCACGGCCTGACGCCGGCCCGGGGTGATCCGGAGCCTGTGGCCCTGGATACCGCGGCGGCGGTACCCGGGGGCTGTCGGGGATTCAGCTCTCCGGCGTGCCCTTCACGGCGCCGACGGAGGCGGTCAGCAGGACCAGGCCCAGCGCGAGCACGGCCAGCCCGCCCCAGGAGGCGGCCGGGAGGCGCTCACCGAGGACGGTGACACCCAGGACCGCGGCGACGGCGGGCTCGGCCAGGGTGAGCGAGGTGGCCACCGACGCGGGGGTGCGGCGCAGGCCGTATCCGAAGAGCCGGTAGGCCAGGTAGACGGTGAACAGGGCGAGGTGGGCGGCCACCGCCGCGCCCCGGGTGGTGGTGAGCCAGTGCGTGTCGACGCACAGCACGAGCGGCAGGACGAGCAGCCCGGCCGCGCCGAACAGCACGCCCATCACCGCGCCCGAGGGGTGTCCGTGGGTGATGAGCCTGCCGCCGATCAGCGAGTAGACGGCGTACGACAGTCCGGCGCCAGCGGCGAGCGCGATGCCCGTCGGGTCCATCGGCGTGGTGTGGCCGGTGAGTTCGGGGCCGAGCACCAGCAGGGCGCAGCCCAGTACGGCGGCCGTGGTGGCGGCGCTCCAGCGTGCGGTCGGCCGGGCCTGTCCGGTGATCCAGGCAAGCAGCCCGGCGAAGACGGGCGCGCTGCCCAGCGCGATCACGGTGGCCACGGCAACGCCCGTACGGGACACCGCCGGGTAGAAGGTGACCGGATACAGGGCCACGGCCGCCGCGCCCAGGACGAGCAGTCCTCGCTCGGGGCGTGTGCAGGCGGCCGGGAGCGAGCGGGCGCGGCGCGAGGTGAGGAACAGCAGGATGCCGCCGAGGGCGAGACCGGCACAGCCGATGGCTGCCGCCGGTGCGTCGGCGGGGGCCAGGGAACTCGCTGTCCCGGTCGTGCCCCACAGCACGGCCGCGGTGAGGATGGGCGCGGGGCCGCCGAGGAGCGGGGTGCGGGAGGGGCGCGGGCCGGCGGAGTGCGGGCGCGCGGGGGTCAGAGGGGTCGTCCGGTTCGGCACAGTCGTGTTCTTCCGTCGTCGCATGCGTCTGGGAATGGGTCCGAAACGGGCGCGCGCACGACAACAGCCCCTGCCCCGAGGGTCGTTGGGGCCGGGGGTCAAACCGTCAGTGTCCGCGCCCGGTCAGGCGCCGAGCGGCGGCAGAACGGCGTGCCAGTAGGTGTTCACGGCGCGATGGTAGTCGCGCCCACCGCGCACGAGCCAGCCGGTGCGGGCACGCCGGCGCAGGCCGAGCGGCCGGTCACCGCCCGTGCCGGAGCATTGCGGGACATGATGCTGTCGCGCTCTCGTTTCCTGTGGGCGCTGAGCGCTGACGTGAGCAGTCGGGGATGGCCGGTGATGCCCGCCGTCTACGGTGGTCGCCCAGAAGAAGAGGCGAAAGTGAGTGCGATGTCCCTTGCCCCCGACCCGGCGGACCCTGCCGGGCCCCCCGCCGGGACCCCTGCCGGGACCAGCCGCAGTACGTCGGCGACGATCCAGCCGAACATCCTGCGGTATCTCGTCGTGGTCGCCGACGAGCGCGGAGTCGATCTGCGGCCCCTGCTGAAGCAGCTGGGACTCGACGAGACGGTCATGCGCTCCGCCGCGCTGCGGGTGTCGTACCGGCAGGGCAGCGCGGTGATCCGCCGGGCGCTGGAGCTCACCGGGGACGAGCGCCTGGGGCTGAAGGTCGGCTCGGCGCAGCATCTGACCGCGTGGGGCCTGCTCGGCTTCGCCCTGATGGCCGACGACACGCTGCGGCACGCCATCGAGACCGGGGTGAAGTACCAGAACCTATCCGGGGCGATGGTGGTGTGGTCGGCCGCGGTGGGTGAGGAGGACGACGCGTTCGTGCTGCGCGCCGACCTTCCCGATCCCGCCATGGACCCGGCCGTCGCCTCCTTCCTGAGCGAGGAGGCGTTCGCCTCCGTGGTCACCCTGTCCCGGCTGGCCGTCGGCCCGGCCTTCGCGCCGCGAGCGGTGGAGTTCTCCTTTCCTCCGCCGCGCGAACTCGACCTGTACGAAGGCCTGTTCCGCTGCCCGGTCCGCTTCGGCGCTCCCGCCAACCGTATGGTCGTCGACCCGGCGTGGGCCCGTTTCCGGATGCCCGGCCGGGATCCGGTGAGCTACGCGTCGACGCTGGAGATGCTCGACGCGCACATGACCTCCCGCCGTGACCAGCAGGATCTGCTGGAGGTGCTGGAGATCTCCGTCGCGCAGGGCCTCCCGGTGGTGCCGTCGTTCGGTGAGCAGGCGCGACGGCACGCGACGAGCGAGCGGACGCTGCGCCGCCGGCTGGCCGACTGCGGCACGACGTACGAGGCTCTCGTCGAGGGCGTACGCCGGGAACGCGTCGAACAGCTCCTGCTCCGCCCGGAGTTGACCCTGCGCGACATCGCCCGCCGGGCGGGGTTCTCCGACGAACGGGCGCTGCGCCGCGCGGTGCACCGCTGGCACGGCGCCTCCCCCGGCCGGCTGCGGGAGCGGATGCGTACAGCGCGCCCCTGAGGCCGGGGTCAGCGGGTGCGGATCCAGATCGTCTTCTCCCGGGTCCACTGGGCGAAGGCGTCGGTGGACTTCTCCGCTCCCCCGAATCCGGACTGCTTCCAGCCGCCGAACGGTGTGGTGATGTCTCCCTCGCTGTAGGCGTTGACGGAGACCACGCCGGCCTCGATGCCCCGGGCCAGCCGCAGCGCGGTGTCGAGATCGCGGGTCCAGACCGAGGCGGCGAGCCCGTACTCGGTGGCGTTGGCCCTACGTACCGCCTCGGCCTCGGAGGTGAAGGTCTGGACGGTGACGACCGGACCGAACAGCTCCTTGGTGAGGACGTCGCTGCCGTCGGGGGCGTCGGTGATCACGGTGGGCGGGTGGTAGGCGCCGTGCGGAGACAGCCCGTCGGGCAGTCCCCCGGTGTGGATCCGGGCCCCGCCGGCCCGGGCGGCGTCGACGGCTCCCGCGACCCGGTCGAAGGCGGCGCGGTTGATCAGCGGGCCCAGCTGCGTGCGCGGGTCGGCCGGATCGCCGATGACGAGCTCTCTCGCCGCGGCCGTGAACCGCTCCACCACCTCCTCGGCGATGTCGCGGTGCACCAGGACCCGGGAGCCGGCCGTGCAGTTCTGCCCCATGGTCAGGAACGCGGCCTCGATCATGTTGTCGATCAGCTCGTCGCCGTAGGAGAGCGCGTCGGCCATCAGCACCTGGGGGCTCTTGCCGCCCATCTCCAGCGAGACGCGCTTGAAGTTGCTCCCGGCGGCGTCCTGGAGGATGCGGCGGCCGGTCGCGGTGGACCCGGTGAAGGAGAGCGCCCCCACCAGGGGGTTACGGGCGAGGGCCGCGCCGGCTTCCCCGCCGTACCCGGGCAGCACGGTGAGCACCCCGTCGGGCAGGCCGGCCTCGGCGGCGAGGGCGGCCAGGTGGAGGGCCGAGCGCGGGGTCGCCTCAGCGGGTTTGACCAGCAGACAGTTGCCCGCTGCCAGGGCCGGTCCGACCTTCCAGGCGGTCATGGCCAGCGGGTAGTTCCACGGCAGGATCGCCGCGACGACCCCGACCGGTTCGCGGCTCATGAGACCGAGACCGTCGGGCCCGCTCGGCGCGACCCGGCCGAAGACCTTGTCGGCGGCCTGGGCGAACCAGCGGATCGACTCGATCGCGCCGGGCACATCGCCCGTACGGCATTCCGTGATCGGCTTGCCCGCGTCCTCACTGTCCAGCCGGGCGAGGATCTCGGCGTCGTGTTCCATCAGGTCGGCCAGCCGCAGCAGCACCGCGCCGCGCTCCCGGGGCGGCAGCCCCGACCACACCCCGGTGTCGTGGACCTGCCGGGCCCGCTCGGCGGCCTTGGCCACATCGTCGGCGCTCGCGGCGGCCAGGGTGGTGATCGGCTCCCCGGTGGCCGGGTTGACGACCTGGAGCGTCTCGTTCGACGTCTCGTACGGAGTCGCGTCCGCCGTTCCGTACGGCGTCTGGTTCGGGGTCTGGTTCGGGGTCATGCTTCCTCCACCAGTTCCCAGCGCCCGTCGGTCCGGCGGGCCAGTCCGCGTCGGCGGAGTTCCTCCAGATAGCGGGCCATGCCCCGGTCACCGCGTTTACGGAACAGGGGGAGGACCCGGGGCAGCAGGTTCGGCACGAGCATCGCGAACCGCACCAGGCGGGATTCGGCGGGCCGGGGGTAGGCCTCCAGCCGGGGCCTGTCCAGCAGGCTCACCACGGCCGCGACGACGTCGGCGGGCTGCTGGGGCGGGTCCTGGAACTGCAGGGAGTTGCCGCCCTCCACGGCCTCCTGGCGCAGCATCCGGGTGTCCGTGGCGGAGGGAAGCACCGACCCGGCCAGGATGCCCTTGCTCCTGAGGTCGAGCCCGATGGAGAGCATCGCGCCGCGCAGCCCGAACTTGGAGGCGGTGTAGATCGGGGTCTCGCCGAGCGGGAAGATCCCGCCGAGGGAGACCGTGGTGACCACCCGGGCGTCCCGGGAGGCCAGGAGAAGGGGGATGGCGATCCGGGTCGCGATCAGCGGCGAGGTCAGGTTGAGGGCGATCTCCCGCTCGATGCTCTCGACGCTGCGGACGTCGAAGCGTTCCGCGCTGGTCATGCCCACGTTGTTGACGAGGACGTCGAGGCGACCGTGCTCGTCGGCGACCACCTCGAACAACCGCTGCACCTGGGTACGGTCCATCAGGTCGCAGCCGATGCCCGTGTGCCCGCCGCCGGGAAGCTCGGCGGCCAGTTTCATGGCGCGGACCCCGTCGAGGTCGACGACGACGCAGCGGGCGCCGCCGGAGGCGAAGCGGCGGCACAGGTCGCTGCCGATGCCGCCCGCGCCGCCGGTCACCAGGATGACCTTGTCGGTGAAGTCGAACCCGCTCATGCCGTCGCCTCCACGGGCCGCGGGGACCGTACGCGCGGCGGCAGGCCCTCGGTGCGCCAGCCCGTCTCGCCCGCGACCTTGCCCAGGTACTTCACGAAGGCCGCGGCGTCGACGTAGCCGGTGTGGCGGGGCGAGTCGACGAACTTCAGCCCGCCGGTCAGGTCCGGGCGGTCGGCCCGGATCCGCTGGGTGAACCGCTCCGCGCTCGGCAGCCCGTGCCGCGCGTCGTGGAGGTATCCGGCGATCAGCTGCGCCTGGGAGTCGAAGAGCTGGTACGCACCGGAGTTGGTCTCGATGAAGCCGATGCCGAACAGGCCTGTGTGCTCGCGCGAGAACGACGACAGGTACAGGTCCGGGTGCTGCTCGTCGCCGAAGTACCGCTGTGCGACCGGCACTTTGTGGACGTAGCCCGTGGCCAGCAGGACGAGGTCGAAGTCGTCGCTCGTGCCGTCGGTGAAGTGCACGGTCCTGCCCTCGGCGCGGGCGATCCCGGGCCTGGCGGTGATGTCGCCGTGCTGGAGGTGGTGGATCAGCATCGAGTTGATGGCCGGGTGGGTCTCGAACAGCTTGTGGTCCGGCTTCGGCAGCCCCAGCCGTGTCGGGTCGCCGTTGATGATCCGCAGGAGGGCGCCGAAGACCCGCTGTGCCAGCCACATCGGCAGGTGCGGCCCGCTGTTGGCGATGGTGTCCACCGGCCGGCCGAACAGGTGCTTGGGGATGAACCAGTACCCGCGCCGCATGCTGATCACCGCGTGGTCCGCGGTCCGGGCCGCGTCGCAGGCTATGTCGCAGCCGGAGTTCCCCGCGCCCACGACCAGGACCCGCTTGCCCCGCAGCTCCTCCGCGTCGCGGTAGCCGACGGTGTGCCGGACCTGCCCGCTGAACTCGCCGGGCAGTTCGGGGATGTTGGGGTGCCACTGCGAGCCCGTGCACACCACGACCTGCCCGTGCGTGCTCTCCCGGCCGTCGGCCCGGGTGACCGTCCAGGTGCCGTCCGCGTTCTTCTCGACGTCCGCGACATCGACGCCGAACTCGATCCGGTCCGTCAGGCCGTAGGCGTCGGCGAAGGACCGCAGGTACGACAGGATCTGCCGGTGGGGCGGGTAGTCCGCGAAATGGTCGGGCATCGGGAAACCGCCGAACCCCGACAGGGTCCTGCTGGAGATGAAGTGCGCCGACTCGTACATCGGGCTGCCGGGGTTGTCGATGTCCCAGATGCCGCCGGGCCCGGTGTGACGCTCCAGATGCGTGTACGGCAGATCCCGCTCCGCCAGGGCCCTGGCGACCGCCAGCCCGGCAGGTCCCGCCCCGATCACACACGTATCGAACTGGCTTTCCTTCACAGGCCTGCCTCCTCGTTCGTCCCGCTTCACGGCGTTCTTCACGGCCGTTGGAGGAAACGTATGCACCCGCCGTTCAGCGGGAACTGACCCGCGCGGCCACGGACCGGACCCCAGCGGCCGTAGGACCCGGCACCCGGGGGGCAAAACAGGACTTGTTCGGACGACTGGATCGTGGGACTCAGTCGATACCATGCGGCTATGGCTCACGTTCCCGCGGCCGAGCGCCGCCCTCAGCTGATCAAAGCAGCGATCGACTACATGGCGAGGGAAGGAGTCGCGGCCGGCAGCACCCGTGCCATCGCCGCCGAGCTGGGGGTGGCCCAGGCGACGGTGCACTACACCTTCGGCACGAAGGAAGGGCTGTACCGCGCCGTCATGGAGCAGCTCACCCAGGATCTGATCGCCCAGGTCGAGCGGTCCGCGCCGGCCGACGCCGGATTCGAGGAGACGGCCGGCGCGCTGGCCGCGGCCCTGTGGCGGACGGTGCGCGAGCAGCCCGCCAGCCATCAACTCCTCACGGAGCTGAATGTGTTCGCGCTGCGCTCACCCGCTCTGAGCGAGGCGCTCGACAGTCACTACCGGCGCATCACGGAGGTGACGGCGAGACTGGTGACCGAGGCGGCCGAGCGCACGGGCCAGAGCCTTGCCCAGCCCGCGGAGACGATCGCGCGGTTCTTCCTCGCCGGCTTCGACGGGCTCACCACGCAGCACCTCTCCCATCCCGACGAGGAGGCCGAGCACACCTGCCTCCAGGCCTTCGTGTCCGCCGTGGTGGCCATGGCCGACGGCCGGCTGGAGCTGGTGTCCGTACCGGCGGTCTGACCCCACCCCCGCGGGCGATGGGAGGCTCCCGCGCACCCCCACAAGGCGACATTGTCATCTGACAATGTCGCCTTGTTTTGTCACCTGCAAATACCTCCCCACCTGCCCTTTCGGCACACAGGGCACTCACGTCAGTCGATCGACTCGTTCATGCGACTTGAGCAGGTGATAAAGTCGGCCTATCGATTGCGGGATCCCCACCGTCCTAGGGAGTTCGTCATGGCCGTTCTGCTCCACCGACTGGGCCACAGCGCCTACCGGCACCGAAAGCTCGTCCTGGGCATATGGCTCTTCGTCCTGGCCGCGCTCATCACCTGCGTCGGCGTCTTCGGCGGCAAGCTCGACGACCGCTTCGCGGTGCCCGGCACCGAGTCACAGCGTGCGCTGGACAGCCTGAGCAAGACCCTCCCCGAAGCATCGGGCGCGAGTGCCCAGATCGTCTTCACCGCGCCCAAGGGCCACCAGGTCACCGAAGCCGCCTACGCCGCGACCATCACCCGGACGGTGACGGAAGCCGGTAAGGCTCCCCAGGTCAGCGCGGTCGTCGACCCCCGCACCTCCGGCGCCGTCTCGGCCGACCGGACCACGGCGATCGTCCAGGTCCAGTACCCCGTACAGAACGCGCAGGTCAGCGCCTCATCGGTGGACGCGATCGAGAGCGCGGCCAAGGCGGCGGAGAAGGACGGCCTGAAGACATCGGTGGGCGGGTCCGTCTACAGCAGCAAGGGCGTGCACATCGGCCCGTCGGAGATCATCGGTGTGGCCGTGGCCCTGCTCGTCCTCGTCATCACGTTCGGTTCGCTGCTGGTCGCCGGCATGGCGCTGCTGCCCGCGCTGATCGGTGTGGCGGTCGGTCTGGCCGGGCTGCTCGCCCTCACGCCCGCGGTCAGCATCTCCTCCACGGCCGTCACGCTCGCCCTCATGCTGGGCCTGGCCGTCGGCATCGACTACGTCCTGTTCATCCTCTCGCGCCACCGACAGCAGCTGGCCCGCGGAACCGACCCCAGGGAATCCGTCGCGCTGGCCACCGGCACCGCCGGAAGCGCCGTGGTCTTCGCCGGCACCACCGTGATCATCGCGCTCGCCGCACTGAGCGTCATCGGCATCCCGTTCCTGACCACGATGGGCCTCGGGGCCGCCGGAGCCGTACTCATCGCCGTCCTGGCCTCGATCACCCTCGTCCCCGCCGTCGCGGGATTCGCCGGCTCCCGGCTCACCCCCAAGCCCGGCAGCCGCGCCGCCCGGCGGGCCGCCGACGCCGACGCCAGTTCCGGCTCCGGCTCCGGCTCCGGCTCCGGGGGAACCACCGGCCGCGTCCCGATGGGCACCCGCTGGACGCAGTGGGTCATCGCCAAGCCGCTGCTGACGGTCCTCGCCGTCGCGGGCATCCTCGTCACCCTCGCCCTGCCCGCCATGGACATGCGTCTGGCCCTTCCCGACAACGGCTCCGCCCCGCACGTCTCCACCGAGCGCAGGTCCTACGACACGATCAGCGACAAGTTCGGCCCCGGCTTCAACGGCCCGCTCCTCGTCCTGGCCGAGACGGAGAACGGCACCGCCGCCGCGAGCGCCCAGGCCGGTGAGCAGGTGGCCCAGAAGCTTCGCACCCTCAAGAACGTCAAGGCCGTCCTGGCACCCGAGCCCACCAGCGACCCCACGCAGAGCGTCATCACCGTCCTGCCCGCCTCCGGCCCGGACAGTGTCGGCACCGGCCAACTCGTCCGCGACATCCGCGAGGCAGCGCCCGACCTCCGCGAGACCACCGGCGCCTCGGTCTCTGTCACCGGCACGACCGCCGTCAACATCGACGTGTCCAACCGGCTCAGCGACTCGCTGCTGCCCTTCGTCGGCATCGTCGTCGGTCTCAGCCTGCTCCTGCTGATGGTCGTCTTCCGGTCACTGGTCATCCCCGTCAAGGCCGCCGTCGGCTTCCTGCTCTCGGTGGGCGCCTCGCTCGGCCTGGTCGTCGCCGTCTTCCAGTGGGGCTGGCTGGCCGATGTCCTCGACGTGCCGCACAGCGGCCCGGTCGTCAGCTTCCTGCCGATCATCCTGATCGGCGTGCTCTTCGGACTGGCCATGGACTACGAGGTGTTCCTCGTCTCCGGGATGCGCGAGGAATGGGCCCACACCGGCCGGGCCCGCCAGTCGGTCGTCGACGGCGCGCGGCACAGCGTGCGGGTCGTCACCGCGGCGGCACTGATCATGTTCACCGTCTTCGCCGGGTTCTTCCCCCTCGACGACTCCCTGATCAAACCCATCGCGTTCGCCCTGGCCGTCGGCGTGGCCATCGACGCCTTCGCCGTACGGATGACCCTCGTACCCGCGGTGCTCGCCCTCGCCGGGCGGGGCGCCTGGTGGCTGCCGGCCTGGCTGGACAGGATCCTGCCCGACCTCGACATCGAAGGAGCCGGCCTCCAGAAGACGCCGGCGACGGAGCAGAGCCAGGAGCAGGACCAGGACCAGGACCACGGGCAGAAGCAGGAACAGGAACAGAAGGACCCTCAGCCGGTCTCCTGAATCCGTCGAGTCCATCGGGCGGGCCCGCGGCATCACCCCGTCGCGCGCCCACCCGCCCGAGCGGCGCCCCGGCCGACCGGATCCCCGCCCTCCCTCCCCACGGCGACCCAAGGGACGAACGAATGCACCGGGTACTCCTGACGGCCGGCGCCGCTCTCACGCGCGACGCCTACGCACGCGTCATCGAGGGTTCCGCCCTCCTGACCGTCCAGGCCAAGATCCCCGACCTCACCCACGCGCTGGCCCAACTCCCTTCCCTGCGGCCCGACATCCTCCTCATCGACGCCGCGGCCCTGACCCCCTCCCCCGGGACCACGACACTGCTGTCCCTGGGCCGCGCCGCCGCCCACAGCCCGGTCGCCGTCATCGGCGACATCCCCGCCGAGGAGACCGGTTCCCTCCTGCGAGTCGGAGTCACCGGCGTCCTCGACCCCCGTATCGAGGCGGCCCCCTTCGTGGCCGCACTGGCACTGATAAGCCAGGGCGGAACGGTCATCTCCTCGCCGTCCACCACCACGAGGATCCCCGCCGCCCCACCGACTCCGGTGCTGGGCCAGCTCTCCACGAGGGAGCGCCAGGTCCTCGCCCTGATGGCCACCCAGCCGGACACCAGGACGCTGGCACAGCTTCTCGGCATCAGCCCGCTCACCGTCAAGTCCCATGTGAACCGGATCCTGCGAAAGCTCGGCGCCTCCTCCCGCGCCCATCTGGTCACGATCGCCTACGAGAGCGGCCTCGTCAGCCCCGGGCTGCCGGCCGGGCGCGTGCTCGCGTACTGAGTCGCCCGGGGCCGACCGAGAAGATCCCTGGGCCGACTGCGGCAACCTTTCCGCCTCCTGCGGCGACCGAGGAGCGCAACACCCCCTCCCGATCGGATGGACATGCAGGAAACAAGGCAGACTGCGCGGCACCGCAGGACTGGGCGCGGGCTGATGATGGGCACCACCGCGGCATTGGCCGTCACGGGACTTCTGGTCTGGCTGATCGTGGCCGTGCAGCCCGGCAGCAGGGCCGAAGCCACTCAGGTCGCCGCCCCGCCCGCAGCCACCGCCCAGAAGACTCCGGCCCCGAAGAAGGCCGCTCCCACGGCGCCGCTGGCCGGACGGATCCGGCCCAAGGTCACCTACAAGGGGGTCGCCACCGTCTACAGGGCCGGGGTGGGGGACGGCGCCTGCTCGTACGGCCCGAGCGCCAACATGATGATCGCGGCCATGAACACCACCGACTACGAGACGTCGAAGGCCTGCGGGGCGTACGTGCTCGTCCGCGCGTCGAACGGCAGATCCGTCACGGTCAAGATCACCAACGAGTGCCCCCTGCCCTGCGCACCCCGGCAACTCGACCTGAGCGAACAGGCCTTCGCCAAACTGGTCCCCGTCTCGACCGGCCGGACCTCGATCAGTTGGAGCCTGGTGAGCCCCAGCGCGGCGCCCAAGGTCTCGATCCGTTACAAGAACGGCTCCAGCCGCTACTGGTGCGGCATCCAGGCACTGGGCCACCGCAACCCGCTCGCCCGTCTGGAGGTCCGCTCCGGCAACGGCTGGCGCAAGCTCGCCCGCACCGGCTACAACTACTTCCTCTCCCCGAATGGCAGCGGGTGCGGCGGCGCGCTCAGGCTCACCGACATCTACGGTCAGCAACTGACCGTCAACGGAATCGCCCTGCGCCCGGATGTCGTACAGCCGACACGGGTCCAGTTCGCACACCGCTGACCTCGGCGCTCTGCCCGTCTGCCGGGGAGTCCACCGGTCGGTGGACTCCCCGGCAGGCCGCGGTTCACCCCACAGAACCCGCCGGGACGATTCACGCATGGCACCCACGGCAGGCACTGCCGAGAGTTCCGCGAAGGCGCGCGTCGTCCTGCCGGTGCGCGGAACACCGTCCTGCCGCCAACGGACTCGTCGCGGCAGCAGGCGCGGTAGCGGTAGCCGTAGCCGTAGCCGTAGAACGGCCGGGACCGAGCCGTCCCCGCCTCATCGCTCCGACGGGCTGGGAGCCGTGCACAGTGCCCAGATCACGAAGCCGTTGATCGCGATCAGGACGACGGCCCAGAGGGGCGCGTACGGGATCCAGAGGAAGTTCGCGAGCATGGCCAGGCCGGCCAGCCCCACGCCGACGACCCTCGCCCAGGTGGCTCCCTGGAACAGGGCGACACCGGCGAGAGTGATGACCACGCCCATGATCAGATGCAGCCAGCCCCACCCGGTGATGTCGAACTCGTACACGTAGTTGCGGGTGGTGACGAACACGTCGTCCTTGGCGATCGCGGCGATGCCCGCGAGAAGCGTCATCAGGCCGCCGAAGATCATCAGGACACCCGCGAAGACCAGCCAGCCGCTGCCGATCCCGATCCCGGTCCTCGCCGAACTCCGTACCGCCGCACCTGAGCGGTTCCCACTCGCATGACTGGCCATCGCAGGCTCCTTCGTGTCGTACGGCCCCAACTCGATCGTGCGTGCGTCGTCGGGCCGGTCGGGCTACTTCCAATCTCGTCCCGCGGGATGCGCCGCGCACCTCGAGATGCCGCCCGGTGCGGGTTGTGGAACCGTGGGAGGGCCGAAAACGGGCCCGGGCCGGGGCAGAGGCCCCAGGGCCGGCTCCGTTCAGGAGGTGGCGTCATGGCCGACCAGGTCGGCGAAGGGCATCCGAAGGAGCGAGCGGCGCTGGGCCGGGCGGCGCGGGCGGACGCTCCGCGCTCCGCTCACGCGGACTACCGGCCGTCGGCGAAGCGGCCGGACCCGGTGGGCGTCATCGAGGCGCAGTCGGCCGCCCGGCTGCCGGAACTCGTGCCCATCCGCTACGGCCGGATGCTGGAGTCCCCCTTCCGGTTCTACCGGGGTGCCGCCGCCATCATGGCCGGCGACCTGGCCGACACTCCGCGCTCGGGATTCACCGCGCAACTGTGCGGTGACGCGCATCTGCTGAACTTCCGGCTGCTCGCCTCGCCCGAGCGGCACCTGATGTTCGACATCAACGACTTCGACGAGACCCTGCCCGGCCCCTGGGAGTGGGACGTCAAACGGCTGGCCGCCAGCCTGGCCATCGCCGGACGCGAGAACGGCTACACGGAGGCCGAACGGTCCGCCGTCGTACGGACCGCCGTACGGTCCTACCGCGAGCGGATGCGCCACTTCGCCGGCCTGGGTCACCTCGCCGTCTGGTACAGCAAGGCCGACACGGACGTGCTGTGGGAGCTGGCGGACCGGAAGGTGGGGGCGCGGGCCCGCGAGCGCGCCCGGCGTGCCATGGCCAAGGCGCGGGGCCGCGACAGCCTCCAGGCGTTCGAAAAGCTCACGCGGGTGGTCGACGGCCAGCGCAGGATCACCCCTGACCCGCCCCTGATCGTGCCGCTCCAGGATCTGCTGCCGGACGTCGAACGCGACGCCCTGGAGGAGCAGTTGCGCGAGCTGATCCAGCGCTACGGTCACAGCCTGGAGTCCGACCGGCGCCATCTGCTGCGGCAGTACCGGGTCGTCGACATGGCCCGCAAGGTGGTCGGGGTCGGCAGCGTCGGCACCCGCTGCTGGATCATCCTGCTGCTCGGCAGGGACGACGAGGATCCGCTGCTGCTCCAGGCCAAGGAGGCCGACCGGTCCGTGCTGGCCCCGTTCGCCGGGGCGAGCACCTACGACAACCAGGGCCATCGGGTCGTCGCGGGGCAGCGTCTCATGCAGGCCGCCGGTGACATCTTCCTGGGCTGGGCACGCGTCACCGGGATCGACGGACGCCGACGCGACTTCTACGTACGCCAGTTGCGGGACTGGAAAGGCATCGCCGCACCCCAGCTCATGACCCCCAAGGACATGCGCGCCTTCGGTGAACTGTGCGGCGCCACCCTCGCCCGCGCCCACGCCAGATCCGGGGACCGCGTCGCCATCGGCGCCTACCTCGGCGGCGGCGACGTCTTCGATCGCGCGCTCGCCGTCTTCGCCGAACGCTACGCCGACCAGAACGAACACGACCATCAAGCACTCACCGACGCCGTACACACCGGCCGGGTCCGTGCCCTGAACGCGTAACGCGTGCAGGGGGCCAAGGACGACCGTCGCGCCGCGAGGCACGGCACGAGCAGGAGGACGACCATGAGCGACAACCTGTACCTGGCATACGACTACCCACTCCTGGGCGCGTTCTGGACGATGATGTGGATCTTCCTGTGGATCATGTGGATCACCCTGCTGTTCCGCGTCCTCGGCGATGTCTTCCGCGACGACTCGCTGAGCGGCTGGGGGAAGACGGGGTGGACCTTCTTCATGATCATCATGCCGTTCCTCGGTATCTTCGTGTACCTGGTCGCCCGGGGCCGTGACATGGGCAAGCGGGAACACCAGGCCGCCAGGGCACGGCAGGAATCGCTCGACGCGTACTTCCAGGGACGCGCGGGCACCGACGGCCCCGCGGACGAGCTGACCAAGCTCTCGGAACTCAAGAGCAGGGGTGTCCTCACCGAGACGGAGTTCCAGCACGCCAAGCAGAAGGTCCTGGCCTCCTGACCTCGGCGCGGGCGCCCCACCGGCTTCCCCGCCTCCTCATCTCCCGGGCTCGTCGGGGGGACCGGGCGGCCCACGACGCACGGGACTCGTCGGTACGGGTGCGCCCTCGCGCAGGTCGCGCGTGGTCGCCGCGGTCCTCCCGAGCCAGCGGCCGTACCGCTCGGCGAGGGCCACGGCGGAGACACCGTGCAGGAGGACGCTGAGGCCTACGGTGACCGCGACCACCCTGCCCAGCAGTTGCACTCCGGGGACATGCTCCTCCACCACGAGCAGCGCCAGCACGACGGACGCGAGGCCGCGCGGCCCGAACCACCCGACGTACGCCACCGTGGGCAGCCGCAGCCCGCTCCCGGCGAGGGACAGGGCCACCGGAAGCATCCTGACGAGGGTGAGGCTGAGCACCGCGTACAGGACGATCCGCCAGCTCAGGTGCTCCAGCGCGGGGCCGAGCAGCACCGCCCCGAAGACCAGAAGGCTGATCGACGCCAGGAGCCCTCCGAGGTTCTCGGCGAACTCGGCTGTGCGGTCCGGGTCTTCCCGCTCGTGGCCGGTCCGGTGGCGGCGCAGGGCGAACCCGAAGGCGAATCCGGCGACCCAGGCGGCGATGAAGCCGCTGCCGTCCGTCACGACGGCGAGTTCGTACGACGCTGCCGCCAGGGCCAGCGGATAGGCCTGCCCCCACTCCCCCGTCACCCATCCCCTGGCCCGGGACCATTGCAGCAGCCGGCCACCGAGCCCGCCGACCAGGAGACCCAGCACGGTGCTCAGGACGAGTGCGCGCCAGAAGACACCCGCGACGCCCTCCTCCGCGTAGTGCGTGCCCGGGATGGCCGCCAGGAACAGGACGAAGAAGGGCAGCACCATGCCGTCGTTCAGGCCGCTCTCGACGTTCAGGCCGTGCCGGACCAGCGCCGGGACGCGTGGATGGGAGAGGGCGGTGCTTCCGAGAGCCGCGTCGGTGGGGGCGAGGATGGCGGCGACCAGTGCGAGCTCCCACACCGTCAGCCCCGGCAGCAGGAGCCAGGCGAGCAGCCAGCCCGCCCCGATGCTCAGCGGCAGCCCGATGCCCAGCAGACGGCCCGGCAGAAAGCCGCCGGTCACCAGGTCACGCCTGCGGACGGTCATGGCGTCGGTGAACAGCACGAGCGCCAGGGCGGTTTCGAGGAGCGCGATGATCGGGGCGGCGTCCTGCTCCAGGTCGACGATGTCGAGCGCGGCCGGGCCGAGGAGGATCCCGGAGCCGACGAACACGATCGCCGACGACAGCGGCGTCGAGGACAGCCGACGCGAGCCCAGTGCGTAGGCGGCGGTGACACCCGCCACCGCCACAATGGTCCAGGCGCCACCGCTCATGTTCCCGACCTCCGGATCCATCCGCTTCCGCGCTGCCGCGGCAGCCCCGCTCTCCGCATGATCGCGCCGGTGGCCTCCTTATACAGGCCGCCGAGGGCTGCCCCCCGACACCGACGCGGACACGCCGCACTCCGGCCCGTACGGCCCACCCGGGCGGGCCGTCCTGCCGTGAAGCGGCGGAAATCCGCCTCCTGCGGTACGCGTTCCCGGGTGTCGAGCAGCGCGGCGGCCGGCCCGGACTTGTCGCCGAAGCGTCGGTACAGGGTGCCCTTGCCGACGCCGGCGACCTCGGCCACCTGATCCATGGAGACCGCTTCCACCCCGTGCTCGGCGAAGAGGCCGGCGGCGGCTTCCCGTACGGCGGCACGGTTGCGCGCCGACCGCGCGGCTCCGGTTCGGCCTCCGGCCTGAGTGCGGCGATCAGTCTGAGCACCGAGGGGCTGCGCGGCGGGCGTGCCCGGCCGTGCTCGATGTCGCGGATGCTTCGCGTGCCGACCCGGGCCGGCTCCGCGAGCCGCGCCTGGCTCAGCCCCAGCTGTCTCGGCGGCCTTCGAACCAGACCCCCGACTGCTCAGGCCTGAGCTCCAAGGTCTCCCGATCCCGAAGGTGCCACCGCGCGGTAGGTCGACATCGACACCGCCGGTCAGGGTCCCAGACACAGTGCGATCGAAGGTATGCCGATCATGCCGGTCCGGAGAGACGATTCCCGTTCAGGCGGCATCCCGTTCCGACAGGTGTGCCAGGCCAACGGGTCGGGAGCCTTCCGGCCGGTGCGGCCATGGCCCAGTACGCTCAAGTTGCGGGCCGACGCGCCGAGGACGGGAGGGATGCCAACTCCGATCCTCAGAGCTGGAGTTGGCAGTAGCCTACAATTAACTGTCCATGGAAGATGATTCTTCGGAAGACGAGTGATGGCCGACGCCGACCTGAAGCTGCTGTACCGGGAGCTGATCTCGCTGGAGATCGAGCTGTGGGACGGCATCGAGGGGCGTTTGCGGGCGGAGTACGACCTGCCGCTGACCTCGTTCGAGGTGCTGCACCTGCTGCTGCGGCAGCCCGGGCGACGGATCCAGGACATCGCGGAGAAGTTCTCGATCACGGTGGGCGGCACGAGCAAGGTGGTCGATCGCCTTGAGGCGGCGGGCCTGTGTGAGCGGCGGGCCAATCCGAACGACCGCCGTTCCTCGATCGTCGAGCTGACGCCCGAGGGACGGAAGCTGGTGGACGGGGCTCTGAAGGTCTTCGAGGAGGAGCTGGAACTGCGTATCGGGTCGGTGATTCCCGAGAAGTCCGTACGCGAGGTGACGGCGGTCCTCAGCACCCTGCGGGCGGCCGGACGTGCCCTGGACGCGGAGCGGAAGGCCGCCGCGCAGACGCCGGTGCCGGCCGTGCGGGCGCCGAAGCAGCCCGGCCGGCCGGCATCGTGAGCCGCGACGGCTCGGCAGTGCCCGTGGGTTGACCGGCCGGGGCCGGATGAACACGGCCCCCCGGCCCCGGCCCAGCAGCCCACTGTTCAGTCGGCGATACCGGCGAAGGCGATGACCTTGTCGATGCGGCCCCGGACGAGGAGGTTGCCGGGGCCGCCGTGCGTGCGGCGTACTCCTCGGTACGGTCGTCACCCATGTATCGGGCACCCAGGAGACCGCCCCAGCGCAGCATGCCATCCGGGTCCTCGGAGATCGTCGCGCGCCCCTGGAGGAGGACGAACGCGTACGGGGGCCGGTCCTCGTCGACGCAGAGGGCGAACCGTCCGTCGCGGGCGAGGTTGCGGCCCTTGACCCCGTCCTTCTCCGTGGTGAGCACGATGTCGTCGCCGTCGACAAGGAACCAGACCGGTGTCACGTGGGGGCTGCCGTCGGCGCGGACGGTCGACAGCTTGCCGGTGCGGGTGCCGTGCGCGACGAACGTCCGCCACTGCTCCTCGGCCATCTTCCGCATGCGAGCGCCTTTCGTGTGGGTACGGATCGACTCGTGGGCGCCCGGGGCGAGTCGGCCCCGGGCACCACGGGTTCTAGCCCCAGAAGGCGTCTTCGGCGGCCGGATCGGCGGAGAAGAGCCACATCTCGGTGATCTTGCCGTTCTCGATGCGCAGGAGGTCGACGCCGTCCATGCTCATCGACGCGTCACCCTGTCGGCCGGTGAAGTGGATGGTGGCGGCGACCAGGTCACCGTTGCCCATGAGGGTGTGGATCTTCTCGATGGCGAAGGTGCCCCGGCTGGTCTCCATCATGCTGCCGAGCATCTGGAAGACGGCGCCCTGTCCCTTGTGTTCGCCGGAGAACTGGTTGGCGCCGGGCTGGTGCCAGACGATGTCGGCGTCGAGGAGTTCGCCGAGAGCGGCCATGTCTCCGGTCTGGACGGCCTGGAAGTAGGTACGGGCGATGTCGATGTTCACGCTGGTCATGTCGTGTGCTCCTGGATCTTTGTGCGGAGGGCGGAAAGGGGGGTCGGTGTCTATCGGGCGAAGTCGAGGCGGTCGGTGAGGCCTGCTTCGGTGAACGCGGCCTCGATGTCGCTTCGGCCTTCCTTGAAGTGGGCCCAGCTGTCGAAGTGGGCGGGGACGACCCGGCGGGCGCCGAGTATCTGCGCGGCCTCGGCGCCCTGGGCGCTGTCGAGGGTGAGCAGGGCGTTGTCGAAGGCGAAGTCCATGCGGGCGCCGCCGAGGAAGAGGACCGCGGTGTCGACGGCAGCGAACCTTCCGGCGATCTCCTTGACGTGCTCCAGGGCGGCGTTGTCGCCGCTGACGTAGACCGGGGGCAGGTCGTCGGAGGTGAGCACGAAGCCGACGACGTCGCCGGTGACCGGTTCGCAGCCGACGGGGCCATGCCGGGCGGGCACGCCCGTGACGGTCACGGTGCCGCCGTCGGGCCGCCAGAGCTCGGCGGTCTCCCAGAAGGCGAGGCCGTGCGCGTTGCCTCCGAGGCGACCGGCGCCGCTTTCCGTGGTGAAGACGACGGGGACCTCGGACAGGAAGGCGCGGCCGGCGTGGTCGAGGTTGTCGTCGTGCGTGTCGTGGGAGAGCAGGATGGCGTCGACGCCGCCCAGATCGGCGGCGGTGACGGGCGACGGGTCGGTCTTGACGAGCTTGTGGTCGCCGGGGAGGGGCATGGGGTACTCGCCGGGCGGGTCGAAGGTGGGGTCGGTGACGAACCTGAGCCCGCCGTACTCGATCAGGGTGGTCGGGCCGCCGTAGACGCGGACGGGGATCTTTTCGCTGGTGGCGCTGGTGGCGGACATCGGGGGCCTCCCGGTCGGGAACAGTGAGTACGCGAGCCCTGCGAGTGGATCCGGCAGGGGAAGGGGCGGAAGGAGAAGGGCGGTCGGCCGTGCTGCGGCACAGACCGTCCGGCGGCTGTGCGGTGCGGCGGTCCGCGCGGCCGGTCAGGGCGCGGCGGGTGCGGAGAACACGCCGAAGTGGTTGCCGGCCGTGTCCCGCAGCCGGGCGAAGCGGAAGCCCGCGGAGTCGGAGACCGGCTCCATGAGCACCTCGGCGCCGAGTTCGCCGGCGCGCTCGACGGTCGCGGTGACGTCCTGCACGAGGACGTAGAAGATCGCGTAGTCGGGAAACCCGCCCTCGGACTCCCACACGCCGCCCGCCGGTCGCTGGGCACCGGGCGGCATCACCGAGTGATAGGTGACACCCGGGGTGTTGGTGTTGGGGACGTAGTTCCAGTCGAAGAGCTCGCCGTAGAACTCCTTGACCTTCTCCGGCTGGTCGGTGCCGAACTCGAACCAGGCGACCGAGTTGAAGGCGGGAACGGTCATGACACTCACTCCTTGCCAGTCCAATATCAGAACAAACGTGACTCTTCAGGACGCACTTGATCCGGAGGGCGATTACCGCGCCCCACTGGAACGGTCCACAGGGCCCGCCTCCCGGAGGGGGCAGACAGGCGGACGGACGGGCGGGCGAGGCCCCGGATCGACCGCGCACCCAGCAAACCATTTAGATTCCATGGAATCAACTTCTGCGGATTATTGTTCCCCGTGATACAGGTCTGGCGTTCAGTCGCCTCGCCCCACACACGGCACAGGAACGAGGCCGCCCCGGGCACGGGCGGCCGACAGCAGAGAGGAAGCCCGTCATGGAACCGGTCGAGATCGAGGCCAGGACCCTGATCCAGAAGTCGAAGACCCCGTCGAACGACTACGTGATCAACCCCTACACCGGCTGTGTTCTGGGCTGCGCGTACTGCTTCGCCTCCTTCGCCGGGCGGCGGTTCGGCCGGTCGGCCAAGGAGTGGGGCGACTACCTGTACGTGAAGAAGAACGCCGTCGACCTGGCCCGCGAAGAGCTGGCCCGGATGCCCGAGCACAAGCGCCGCGGCACGATGCTGCTCAGCTCGGTCACCGACCCCTACCAGGGCCACGAGACGAAGTACCGTCTCACCCGCGGCATCCTGCGCGAACTGAAGACCGTCGAGTACCCGGGCCTGGTCCGCATCCTGACCAAGTCGCCCGTCGTCACCCGCGACATCGACCTGCTCACCGGCCTGCCCCGGGCCGAGGTCGGCATGACCGTGACCACCGCCGACGACAAGGTCAGCCGCTGGCTGGAGGTACGCGCCCCGCTCGCCTCCCGCCGCCTGCGCACCCTCACGGAACTACGCGAGGCCGGCATCCCCACCTTCGCCTTCGTCGGCCCGCTCCTGCCCCACTTCGCCACCCAGCCCGAACTCCTGGACCACCTCTTCGGGCAGCTCGTCGAGGCCGGCATCACCGAGGTGTTCATGGAGCACATCAACCTCAAGCGGTACATCCGCGAGCGCATGGACCAGGTCCTCGCCGACGAACCCGACGAGGTGCGCGAGGCGTACGTACAGGCCCGCACCCGGGAACACCGCGAACAGCTCGACGCGATCGTGGCCGCCCTGCTGGCCAAGCACGGGCTGCGGCTGCGCTTCGACGAGGTCGTCCATCACGACGACAACGACACCCTGCGGCAGAGACTGTCCGGCCCGGCGTGAGCGGGGCTGTCCCTGTGACGAAGCGTTCCGGGCCGGGGATCGACGGGCCCTTGTGAAGCCGGTTTTCCGCGTCTCTCGTCCAAGGAACGTGTCTGCCCGTATGCCCGTATGCCCGTACGGCTCAGCGGGTGATGGCCGGCCCGCGAGGTGGGCCGGCCACGGTCGACATCACGGGATCAAGGGGGGGCCGGAACGGAGACGTACTCCTCGCGCGTGTCCTGGGTGTGCTGAGGATCAGGCGGTCGGCCTCGTCCTCCGTGCCCTCGTGTCGGGATCAGTCGTGGGCGGAGTCGAGGTGCCAGACGACGGCCTTGTCCAGCTTCACGGTGCCGTTCTCGGCGAAGACCTGCACGCCCTGGCTGGCGGGGTCGGGGAAGAGCTGGTCGGTGATCACGGCCTCGCCGCTGCCGCCGAAGACCTCGACGGACGACCAGTCGACGAGGATCCGCAGCTCGACCTTGCCGTTCTCGGCCTTCAGCGGCGCTGTCTGGACGCCGGGGAAGGTGCTGTTGAAGTCCACGGCGCCGGAACGGGTGCGGTCGACGTACAGCTCCTCGGTCGTGGTGTCGTAGCCGATGACGGTCTCCTCGCCGTTCGCGCCCGTACGGACCTTGAGGCCGAAGCGGTCGGCGTCCTCAAGGGAGAAGGTCGCCTCGATGTCGAGGGCTCCGCCCTCGGCCGCGGGGCCGATCAGGGGCTCGGAGGTGTCCCTGACGGCGACGCCGGACGCGGACACCGCGTGCGGCTGCCGGAGGGACTCCAGGCCGTCGACCGGCTTGCTGATCAGGCGGATCCGGCCGTCGACCGTGCGCAGGGCCATCTCCCGGGGGACGCTCTGCGCGCCGCGCCAGGGCGAGGTGGGGACGGCGCCGCTGTAGTCCCAGTTGTTCATCCAGCCGACCATGTACCGCTTGCCGTCCGGGGCGTCCTCCCACGACACGGCCGCGTAGTAGTCCTTGCCGTAGTCGGCCCAGTCGGCGCGCTGCACGACGGACTTCGCGGCGGTGTCGGCTTCGGTGAACCGGTCGGCCAGGATGTGGCCCCAGCCGGCGCTGTTCAGGTCGACGAGCTGGATCTTCGCCCTCCTGCCCGCGTAGGGGCGCAGGTCGAAGGAGGCCCAGTCCAGGGTCTCGCTGTTGGCGCCGGTGGCGCTGCGGACGACCTGGCCGTCGACGATGAGGTTGACGGACGTCTCCCGGGAGACGGGCTGGGCCTTGGTGTCGGAGAGCATGATGTGGTCGACGTTGAGGTGGCCCCAGCCGCCGGTGTTGTCGTCGACGATCCTGATCCGCGCCTGCCTGCCGGCGAGATCACCCACGTCCCAGGAAGCCCAGTCGAGAACCTCGGCGTCCTTTCCGGTGGCGCTGCGCACCACTTCGCCGTCGACGACGAGTTCCATGGCGGTGGGGTCGGCGTAGCCGGTGGGGTGGTTGCCGCCGCCGATGAGGAAGTTGATGTGCTCCTTGTCGACGGTGAACTCGGGCGAGGTGAGGGTGCCGGTGGTGGCGTCGCCGTCCAGGTAGCTGTTGACCAGGCCGCCGCCCAGGAACCCGGAGACTTCCTGCTGGTGGGGGAGGGTGCCGGCGGCCGGGGCCGAGCCGAAGGCTTCTCCGGTCGTCGTCCAGCCGCCGTAGCTGCCGCCCTCGAAGTCGGCGAGAACCGTCCCCGCAGGCGGCGGGCCCTGTTCCAGGAGGGTTCCGGGCTCGTGCGGGTGGCGTCCGCCGCCGACCTTGAAGTTCAGGTAGGAGCTGTCGACCGTGAATTCGGGTGAGGTGAGGGTGCCGGTGGTGCCGTCGCCCGAGTGGAAGCTGTTGGCGAGACCCTTGCCGTCAAAGCCGTCGACGGTCTGCTGCCCGGCCAGCGCCCCGGCCGCCGGTCCGTCGCCGAAGGCGGTGCCGGTCGTGGCCCACGCACCGAAGTCGGTGCCCTCGAAGTCCTGCGTCACCGTGCCGGTGGGCGGGGTGTAGGTGCCCCTGTCGTCGGCGGTGAACTTCTTGCCGTCGAAGTCGCCGACGAAGTACTGGGCGGCCGAACCGCCCGCGATACCCCCGGGGTTGATGTTGACGACCAGGACCCACTTGATGTTGTTCTCGTCCCCGTCGACCGCGAGGGGGAACAGGTCGGGGCACTCCCACACCCCGCCCGTCGCGCCGGCCGGCCCGAACTCGCTCCGCAGCTCCCAGTCCTTGAGGTTCTTCGACGAGTAGAACCGCACCTTGTGCTCTGTGGACAGTGACACCGTCATCAGCCAGCTCTTGGTCGGCGCGTACCACTGGACCTTGGGGTCGCGGAACTCCCTGGAGCCGATGTCGAGGACGGGGTTGCCCTGGTACTTGGTCCAGGTCCGGCCGCGGTCGGTGCTGTAGGCGAGCGACTGGGCCTGGATGCCTGTGTCCTTGGCGTGGCTCGTGTAGATCGCCACCATGGCCGGGTTCTCCTTCGTGCCGAAGCCGGTGGTGTTGTCCCGGTCGACGACCGCGCTGCCGGAGAACACCATCTCCTCGTCGTCGTGCGACAGGGCGAGCGGCAGCTCCTTCCAGTGCACGAGGTCCTCGCTCACCGCGTGCCCCCAGGACATGTCGCCCCAGGAGTTCCCGTTCGGGTTGTACTGGTAGAAGAGGTGGTACTCGCCCTCGTAATACACGAGGCCGTTGGGGTCGTTCATCCAGTTCTTCTCCGGAGTGAAGTGGAACTGGGGCCGGTAGGTCTCGGAGTACGGCGGGGTGTCGGCGGCTACGGCTCGGGGTGTCAGTGGGGCTGCGGACAGGGCGCAGACGGTTGCCACCGCAGCGATCATTCGTATATGGGCATGCCGGGATGCACGTCCAGAGCTCATGGTGTCTCCTGTGTCTCGGACGTCCACGACGCGGAGCCTGCGGTTCTGGCGTGGCCGACCAAAAGTGATGCCCGGGCGGCGCAGTCGTCCCACTGCGCCGAACCGGGATGTCATCGTTGACTTGTGTCATCGATGACATCGAGTGGCCCGATGATGGGCTGAACCTCCCCAAGGCGTCAACGGTTCGGGCGGAACCGCCCGCCACCTCCTGTCCCTCCGTCAAGCGCCATTGTCACCTGGCCAGTTGTGCCAACGGCTTCCACCACGGCAGGTGGGGACCGGCGACCGAGCAGGTCAGGCCGCGACCCGAACGTCGAACCGGGAAGGATTCCGCGCCCTCGTCGGCGATCGGATGCGCCTGCCATAGGCGGGCGCGCGGGTTCGTCAGTCGACATGAGGACCTCCCGGAGGTCGGTCGGAAGCCGCCAGACAGCCTCAGACACGTTCCAGGAGGTCCTTACCGAGCACGATTGATCACATCGTGCCGTCACACGCCTCCCACCTCGCCCAAAGTCCCCGTACCGCGCAACCGGCGTGCGTGTCGTTCATCAGCGGAAGAAGTTGAGGAGTGCCTTCGCGATGGCGTCCGGGGCTTCCTCGGTGAAGTGTTCGGCGAGTGCGGGCATCACCAGGCGCCAGCCGTACCAGAACTGGGGCCAGGCGGGGAGCAGGAGCAGCGGCGGGCCTTCTCCGCCGACGACGGCGTGCACCGCGACACCGTCGACGTCGACGATGCGGCTGGTGAAGGTGTCGGTGAATCCTGGGGGCAGGTGCGGAAGGGTGTCGACGGTGTTCGGCACGGCGTCGGTGCCGGGGTGGCTGTGCTGGGTGGGCATGGTGGGCCTCTTCTTGGACGTGGTCCTTCGCAGGCGGGGACCTGTTGATCGGGTTGTTGCTGTGTCGCCGGCGGCGGCCGGGCGCGAGGTGATGTCCGTCCCGGCCTCGCGCGTGACCGCCTCGCCCGCAGCGGCGGGGGCGGTCGGCGTCTGCTCGGCGGGGCCGGGGTGACGGCGGCTGGGTGCGGCGCCGGTGTGAGGGGGCGACCGCGTGGTCCGTTGTCAGGCGGAGGTCGGCTCGTATCCGTGTGCCTTTTCCAGGTCCCCGTCCGGGATGGTCAGCAGTTCGACGCTGAGGTCGTCCGGGCCGAGGAGATAGCGGGCGCGGGCCGGGGCGACCGTGACCTCACTGTGGAGCCGGTAACCGCCGCGCCTGACTTGTTCTGTCACGGCCTCGTAGTCCGCGACGCTGCGGGATCCGAAGGCGATGTTCACCGCGTTCATGGGAGAAGCGCATGCGCCGAACAGGTCGGCAGTCTGCGCTCATGTCCGCCGAGACCGTGCACCCTGGCGGACGGGGTGGGCGGGACAGCAAGGGGCGACGCCAACTCGTCCAACCGTCGGAGAAGAGCAGACGGTCGTCTCACTTGCCGACAAGGCGCATGTGCTGGGGGTTGTAACGGTCGCCGTGCACACCGATGCGGGCCGCCGTGGCGTCGAGATCGGCCATGTCGTCGGCGGACAGAGCGACCTGGGTGGAACCGGCGTTCTCCTCCAGACGTTCGATCCGGCGGGTGCCGGGGATCGGGGCGATCCAGGGCTGCTGGGCGAGGAGCCAGGCCAGGGCGATCTGCCCGGGAGTGGCGTTCCTGGCGCGGGCGAGCGTGACGACGTGGTCGACCAGGGCCTGGTTGGCGGCGAGGTTGTCCTGGTCGAACCGCGGGATGGAGGCGCGGATGTCGCCTTCGGTGAAGGCGGTCGTGGTGTCGACGGCGCCGGTGAGGAAGCCCTTGCCGAGCGGGCTGAACGGTACGAACCCGATGCCGAGTTCGGCGAGCGTGGGCAGTACCTCGGATTCGGGGTCGCGGGTCCACAGGGAGTACTCGCTCTGCACGGCGGTCACGGGGTGGACGGCGTGGGCCCTGCGGATCGTCGCCGCGGCGGCCTCGGACAGGCCGAAGTGGCGTACCTTGCCCGCCTGTACGAGTTCCGCGACCGCGCCCGCGACGTCCTCGACGGGCACGTCGGGGTCGACCCGGTGCTGGTAGAAGAGGTCGATCGTGTCCGTGCGCAGCCGGCGCAGCGAGGCGTCGGCGACCTTCGTGATCTGTTCGGGCCGGCTGTCGAGCCCGACCGACGTGCCGTCCTCGATGCGCCAGCCGAACTTGGTGGCGACGACGACCTGGTCACGCACCGGAGCGAGCGCCTCCCCCACGAGTTCTTCGTTGACGTAGGGGCCGTACACCTCGGCCGTGTCGAAGAAGGTGACGCCCCGGTCGACGGCCGCGCGGAGCACACCGATCATGTCCTGCCGGTCTCCGGGGTTGGGGCCGTAGCTCTGGGACATGCCCATGCAGCCCAGACCGATCGCCGAGACCTCAAGGCCCTGGCCGAGTGCGCGGGTGTGCATCGTGGTGCTCCTTGTGCGGTGGCTGGTGGCTGGTGGCTGGTGGCAGCGAACAGAAGCCTGGCTTCAGGCGCGGGGAGGCCGTTCATGGCGCGAGAGTCAGAACGGCTGACACGGTGAACGCCATCGGCCGTCCACCGCCGGAGTCGTAGAGGCGGCCGAAGGGGTCAGGTGGCTGGTGGTGACGCGGGCAGGTGCTGGTCGGCGGCCCAGGAGGCGAGGATGCGGAGCCGTTCGTGGGTGGGTGAGCCGGGTGCGGCGGTCCAGACGGTGAGGTGCTGGTCGGGGTCGGTGTTGGCGGTGAGGGTGTCCCAGTCGAGGACGAGTTCGCCGACGACGGGATGGTTGAGGGTCTTGGTGCCGACGGTGCGGGAGGCGACGTGGTGCTCGCCCCACCAGCGGGCGAACTGCTTGTCACGCAAAGACAGTTCGCCGACCAGCTCGATCAGGCGGGGATCCTCGGGGTACTTGGCGGCCTCCATGCGCAGCTGGGCGACCGAGATCTGCGCCGAGGTCTCCCAGTCGGCGTACAGGGTGCGCATGGCGGGTTCGGTGAACTGGATCCGGGGGTAGTTGCGTTGCTTCTCCGGGATCCGGGAGAAGTCGGTGACCAGGGCTGCGGCCAGGGCGTTCCAGGCCAGGATGTCGCCGCGCCGGCCCTGTACGACGGCGGGGGTGGCGGTGAGGTCGTCCAGGACCCGTTGCAGTTGCGGCTGGACCTTCTGCCTGCTGGGCCGCCGGGTGCGGGTGGTGGTCTTGCCCGCGAGCTGGAAGAGGTAGCCGCGCTCGTCGTCGTCCAGGTGGAGCACCCGGGCGAGGACGTCCAGCACGGGCGCCGATGCCTGCATGCGGCCCTGTTCGAGCCGGGTGTAGTAGTCGGTGCTGATGTTGGCGAGCTGGGCGACCTCCTCGCGGCGCAGCCCGGCAACCCGGCGGGGCCTGTCGCTCTCCGGCAGGCCGACCGTGCGCGGCCTCAGCTCCGAGCGGCGCTTCTTGAGGAATTCTCCCAGCTCATTGAGGGGAACGTTGCTGGTCATGCTTTCCAGCATGACATCGGTCGCACGTGGGGAAGGGGGGAGAATCTACTCCCAGGATGTTCCCCTCCCAGGATGGGTTCCTCCGCTTTTCGCGCCTGCCTTCGCGTGTGAGGCTCGGTGTCGAGCAGCCGATCACGGCTACCGGCTGCGCACACCGGCCCTCGCACCGAAGGAAGCACCCCCATGCGCGGAGCAGTCATCTACGCCCCCGGCGACGTGCGATTCGAGAACCTCGACGACCCCGAGATCATCAACCCGACCGACGCGATCATCCGCACGGTCGCCACCTGTGTGTGCGGCTCGGACCTGTGGCCCTATCGGGGCGCGGAGCCTATTGGTGACCCGCACCCGATGGGGCACGAATACGTCGGCATCGTCGAGGAGGTCGGAGCCGAGGTCACCAACGTCAAGCCGGGCCAGTTCGTGGTCGGCTCCTTCGCCACCTCCGACAACACCTGTCCGAACTGCCGCAACGGCTGGCAGTCCAACTGCCTGCACCGCGAGTTCATGTCCACCTGTCAGGCCGACTACGTCCGTATCCCCAACGCTCACGGCACCCTCGTCGCCACCGATGAACACCCGGACGCCGAGGCCGTGCCCGGCCTGCTCGCCGTGTCCGACGTCATGGGCACCGGCTGGTATGCCGCCCTGGCCGCCGAGGTGAAGCCCGGCTCGACGGCCGTCGTGGTCGGTGACGGAGCGGTCGGCCTGTGCGGCGTCATCGCCGCGAAGGAACTGGGCGCCGAGCGGATCATCGCGATGAGCCGCCATGCCTCCCGGCAGACGCTGGCCCTGGAGTTCGGTGCCACCGACATCGTCAGCGAACGCGGCGAGGAGGGCGTCGCCCGCGTCAAGGACCTCACCGGCGGCATCGGCGCCGACTCGGTCCTGGAGTGCGTCGGCACCGCCGAGTCCATGCGGCAGGCACTGCACTCCACCCGGCCCGGCGGCAACGTCGGCTTCGTCGGCGTACCCCACGACGTGCGGGTCGACGGCCAGGAGCTGTTCTTCTCCCACGTCGGCCTGCGCGGCGGCCCCGCCCCCGTACGCGCCTACCTGCCCGACCTGATCGACCGGGTCCTGTCCGGACGCATCAGCCCCGGCAGGGTCTTCGACCTCACCCTGCCGCTGGACCAGGTCGCCGAGGGCTACAAGGCAATGGACGAGCGACGCTCCGTCAAGGCCCTGCTGAAGCCCTGACCGCACGCGTCCACCCTCGGAGGCCGCACCAGGTCGATGCGAGCCCGAGGCCGGGAACCACCCCCGCTCACCCAAGGACTGACCATGACGACCTTCGCCCTCGTCGGTGCCGGCCCGGGCCTCGGGCTCGCCACCGCCCGCCGCTTCGGAACCGCAGGCCACGCCGTCGCCCTCATCGCCCGCAACGCGGAGAAGCTGGACGGCCTGACCGCCGAACTCGCCCGTGACGACATCCAGGCTCGCGGCTTCCCCGCCGACGTCCTCGACGCGGCAGCGATGACCACGGCCCTGAACGCGGCCGCCGACGCCCTGGGGCCCATCCAGATCCTCCAGTACAGCCCCGTGCCCCACGCCGGCTTCATGAAGCCGGTGCTCGAAACGAGCACCGACGACCTCGACGCCCCGCTGGCCTTCTCCCTCAAGGGCCCCGTCGCCGGCGTGAACGCCGTCCTGCCCGGCATGCGCGAACTCGGCCGCGGCACCCTGCTGTTCGTCAACGGCTCCAGCGCCGTACGCCCCAACCCGAACGTCGCCGGCACCTCGATCGCGTTCGCCGCCGAAAGCGCCTACACCCGCATGCTCCACGACGCCCTGGCCCCGGAGAACATCCACGCCGCCCAGCTGATCGTCCCCGGAGCCATCCGGCCCGACGCCGAGCACAGCAGCCCCGACGTCCTGGCCCGGCGCCTGTACGACATCCACCAGCAGCGGAACGGCTTCCGCCACTACGCCGAGCCCCTGCCCGACTGAGACCCTGGACGACCTCGTGAACCCGGCACCCCTTCGGGCTCTCGCCCGCCTGGTCCCGGCCGCCGCCCTGCTGCTGGTCGTGACCGCCTGCACCGACGATTCCCCCACCTCGTCCGAACCCGCGTTGCGGGCTTCGACATCCCCAACCGCCCCCTCACCGTCACGCGAAACCACCGCCATGAACATCCGGCTCACCCTCGACGGCCACCACATCGCCGCCGCCCTGAACGACAGCGCCACCGCCCGCGACTTCGCCGCCCAGCTCCCGCTCACCCTGTCCCTGCGCGACCTCAACCAGGTCGAGAAGGTGGCCGACCTGCCGCGAAAACTGTCCACCTCCGGCGCCCCGGAAGGTGCCGACCCCAAGGCCGGCGATCTGGCGTACTACGAGCCCTGGGGCACCCTGGCCGCCTACTACGGCGACGCCCCCTACGCCGCCGGTGTGGTGCCCATCGGGCAGCTGGCCGACGGCGGCGCCGAGCAGCTTGCCACCGCCGAGGAGGTCACCATCGAAGCCGCTTCCTGAAGAACCTCACCGCCCTCGCCATGCGCTTCGCGGGCGACGCTCCCACTCTCACCTCGGCGCTGACCATCTCCGCCTTCAACACGGGCATCGGAGCAGGGTCGGTGATCGCCGGTACGGCTCTGGACTCCTCCCTCGGCCTGACCGGCTCGCCCCTGGTGGGCACCGTCATCGCGGCCCAGCGCACCGCCTGCACCCATGCGCGACACGACGAACCCGCGCAGGCGCCCACGTAGCACTGAACGCAACTCCGCCTCAAGCCCGATCCGCGTACTGCCGACACGACACTCACCCGACGGCATACCAGCAAGCGAGAGGACTCCACACATGACTGTGAACACCATGGGTTTCACCGGGAAGGTGGCCTTCGTGACCGGAGCCGGCTCCGGCATCGGCCGTGCCACAGCCGTCGCCTTCGCCCGCGAGGGCGCCCGCGTCGCGCTCGCCGACCTGTCCCCGGACGGCCTGCGGGAGACAGCGCGGCTCATCGAGCAAGCGGGCGGCCAGGCCCTGGCCCTCACCTGCGACGTCACCAGCGAAGACGACGTGCGGTCCGCACTGGACGCCACCGTCCAGGCGTTCGGACGACTGGACGTCGCCTTCAACAACGCCGGCGTCGAGCAGCCGGTCAAGCCGGCCGTGGACATCGAGAAGGACGAGTGGGACCGCGTCATCGGCGTCAGCCTGACCGGGATGTTCCTGTGCATGAGGCACCAGATCCCCCTGATGCTCCAGCAGGGAGGCGGCGCGATCGTCAACGCCTCGTCGGGCGCCGGCGTCAAGGGCTTCAAGGGACAGGCCGCCTATGCCGCGGCCAAGCACGGTGTCATCGGCCTGACCCGCTCGACCGCCCTCGACTACGCGTCCTCCAACGTCCGCGTCAACGCCGTCTGCCCCGGCATCATCGACACCGAGATGATCCAACGCTTCGCCGAAAGCACCCCCGGCGGACGGGACGCCCTGATCGCGGACGAGCCGGTCGGACGTCTCGGCACACCGGACGAGATCGCCGGCGCCGTGCTCTGGCTCTGCTCGGACGCCTCGTCCTTCACCACCGGCCACGCCCTGGTCGTCGACGGCGGCCAAACCGTCTGACGGCGGCCGGCCACGGCGCCGCGCCGCGCCGCCACAGCAAGGCGGAGGCCAACCGGCCCAGCGACCACTCGACGCCGCAGCGGACATCGTCCAGGCGGCGCTGTGGCGGTGCAGCCCTGGAGCCGGCTTCGTCATCGGCGTCCGCCGCGGACGGTGGCTGCGTCGCCGGCCAGAGGCAGCCCACGCAGGAAAGAGAGACACCATGGAATTCATCACGCGGCAGCCCAGCAGCAAGGCCCCGGCGGACTGGTTCACCGGCGACGTGTGGTGGGACGTCATCGTGGCCGGCCGGGCGCCGTCCCGGATACGCGCCAACCTGGTCCGCTTCTCCCCCGGCGCCCACACCAACTGGCACTCCCACGCCCTGGGCCAGACCCTGCACGTCGTATCCGGCGTCGCCCTGATCGGCACCCGCGACGCCACGATCTTCGAGGCCCACCCCGGAGAGACCGTCGCCTGCCCGCCGAACGAGGACCATTGGCACGGCGCCGCCCCCGACCGGTTCATGGAGCACATCGCCCTGTGGGAGGGCACAGGCGACGCCACCCCCGAGACCACCTGGGCCGAGCCTGTCACCGACCAGCAGTACAACGGCCCCCGCAGCCGCAACCAGTAGCCCCGGCCGATCGATCACGCGGCCCGGGCTCACCCAGGGCATCAGGGCGTTCGGACCACCGGTCCCGGCGGCGTCCCCGGTGGGCTGCCCATCGCCCCAGGCCAGGAAGGCATTTTCGTATTTCCGCCTCAACAGCCGCCGTGTCCAATCGAAACGGCGAGGGCAAAGGGGGAGGAAAGTCTCCCTGCCACGGGCGTTGCCGGTGGTGCGAGACTTCCCGCGAGACCAGCCCTCCTGTGGAGGCGAGCGGTCACCGATTGCCCGTGGTGGTGACGATCCCGCCTGATGTCCCTCTGTCGTGCACGACGGATCCGTCCGTGATGCGAAGGCGTATGTATGTCTGACGAACTCCCTCAATGCGAAGTTTCTCCCCCCACCGGATCCAGCGAGTCCTCTCCGGCGCCCAGTCGGCGCGGTTTCATCGCCACCAGTACCGTCCTGGGCGGCGCGGTCGTCGCGGGCGGTGTGATCGGGGGCCCGTCCCTCCTCGGCCCGGAGGAGGCGAGCGCCGCTGACGCGTTGCCGTCCAGCCGGGTCTCGTTGACGGTCAACGGCACCCGTCGGACCGTGACGGTCGACAACCGCACCTCCCTGCTGGATCTGCTGCGTGAGCACTTCGGTTTGACCGGTTCGAAGAAGGGCTGCAATGCGGGTGCTTGTGGTGCGTGCACGGTGCTGGTCGACGGGCGGCGGGTCAACTCCTGTCTGACGCTGGCCGTGCGGCTGGAGGGCGTAGAGGTCACCACGATCGAGGGCTTGGCCGACGGCGATCAACTGCACCCTCTGCAGCAGGCGTTCATCGACGAGGACGCCTTCCAGTGCGGCTACTGCACCCCCGGCCAGATCCTGTCCGGCGTGGGCTGCATCCAGGAGGGTCACACCGGTTCGCCGGAGGAGATCCGGGAGTGGATGAGCGGCAACATCTGCCGCTGCGGCTGCTACGTGAAAATCGTGCGCGCGGTCCATTCGACCGCGGGCCGGAAGTAAGGAGCGGCCCTTCATGCATCCCTTCACCTACACCCGGGTGTCCGACACCGGCGAGGCCGTCAACGCCGGTCACCGTGGCGGGCGTTACATCGCCGGCGGCACCACCCTGGTCGACCTGATGCGCGAGACCGTCGAGCACCCCGAGAGCCTGGTCGACATATCCGGCCTGCCGTTGCGCGAGGTGACCGTCACCGAGCGCGGGGGCCTGCGCATCGGTGCCCTGGTGACGATGGCCGAGGCCGCCGCCCACCCCAAGGTGCGCACCCTGTACCCCGTCATCTCCGAGGCGCTGGAGCTGAGTGCCTCGGCCCAGCTGCGCAACATGGCGACCGTCGGCGGGAACATCATGCAGCGCACCCGCTGCACCTACTTCCGGGACGTGACCGCCGCCTGCAACAAGCGTGAGCCCGGCTCGGGTTGTGCCGCGCTGCACGGCTTCAACCGCTCCCACGCGATCCTCGGGACCTCCGAGTCCTGTGTGGCCACCCACCCCTCCGACGCCGCCGTGGCGTTCGCGGCGCTGGAGGCGCAGGTGCACCTGCTGGGCCCGGGCGGGGGGCGCCGAATCCCCTTCGCCGACTTTCTGCTGCGACCGGGTAACACCCCGGATCGTGAACAGGCGCTACGACGAGGCGAGTTGATCACAGCGGTCGAGATCCCGGCACTTCCGCGTCCGCTGAAGTCCGGCTACCTGAAGGTGCGCGACCGGCAGTCGTACGAGTTCGCCCTGACCTCGGCGGCCGTCGCACTGCACCTCCGCGGCGGGCTGATCCGCGAGGCGAAGGTCGCTGTCGGCGGGGTCGGCACCGTGCCGTGGAAGCTGCCCGCGGTCGAGCAGCACCTTCTCGGCGAACGTCCCTCGGAGTCGTTGTGGGAGGCCGCTGCCGCGAAGGCGACGGCCGGCACCCGGCCCCTTGAGCACAACCGCTTCAAGGTCGAGCTGCTCAGGCGGACCGTCGAGCGTCAGCTGCGCATCGTAGGAGGTACCAAGTGAGCCCCCAGCCGCAGGCAGCCGTCGGCGCGCCACTGTCCCGGGTGGACGGCCGGCTGAAGGTGACGGGCAAGGCGCTGTACGCCGCCGAGCACGATGTCGATGGGGCCGTACACGCCGTGATCGTCGACGCGGGCATCGGGCGCGGCCGTATCACCGGCATCGACACCCGCTCCGCCGAAACCCACCCGGGCGTGCTGAAGGTGATCCATCACCGCAACGCGCCGAAGCTGCCGTACCGTGACAACAGCGGGTCGAACAACCCCGAGGGCCGACGGCTGCGGGTCTTCCAGGACGACCGGGTCCGCTTCCACGGTCAGCCGGTCGCCGTCGTGGTGGCCACCACCCTGGAGGCCGCGCAGCACGGCGCAAGCCTGGTGAAGGTCCGTTACGACGCCGAGCAGCCCTCGACCGACCTCACCAAGGCCGAGCCGGACAGGCCGACGAACTACGCGCGCGGCGACGCCGAAGCGGCCCTGCGCTCGGCAACCGTACGGCTGGACCTGACCTACCGCACGGCGCGCAACCACCACAATCCGATGGAGCCGCACGCCACCATCGCCCGCTGGGACGGCGGCAAGCTCACCGTGTGGGACAAGACGCAGTGGGTGGTGGGCACGCAGACCGAGCTCGCGGCGGTGTTCGGTCTGGAGACGGACGCGGTGCGCGTCATCTCGCCGTTCGTCGGAGGCGGTTTCGGTACGTCGCTGCGCTGCTGGCCGCACGTGGTCGTCGCCGCGCTGGCCGCCCGTGAGACGAAGCGTCCGGTCAAGCTCGTGCTGAGCCGCAAGCAGATGTACCTCGGGACCGGATTCCGGCCGTCCTACGAGTACCGCCTGCGCCTCGGCAGCGACCGGCGCGGCCGTCTGTCCGCCGCGGTGCACGACCTGGACGCCGAGACCTCCTCCTACGAGAAGTTCACCGAGTCCATCCTCGCGGCCGGGCAGATGCTCTACAGCATGCCCAACGTGAGCCAGGCGTACCGGACGGTGCCGCTGGATCTGCCCACGCCGCTGTACATGCGCGGCCCCGGCTTCCAGACGGCCTCCTTCGTCATCGAGTCGGCCATGGACGAACTCGCCCACAAGCTCGGCGTCGACCCGATCGAGCTGCGCCGGCGCAACGAACCGAACGAGGACGAGTCGTCCGGGCTGCCGTTCTCCACCCGCCGGCTGCGCGAGTGCTACACCGTCGGTGCCCGCGAGTTCGGCTGGCACCGCCGCGCCCCCAGGCCCCGCTCGACGCGTGAGGGGGACTGGCTGATCGGCAGGGGCATGGCCGCCGGCGTCTACGACACCGCGCGCATGCCCGCCCAGGCCCGGGCCCGCCTGGACGCCGACGGCACCGCGCTGGTCGAGGCCGCCGCCACCGACATGGGCCCGGGTACGTACACCTCCCAGACCCAGGTCGCCGCCGACGCCCTCGGACTGACCGTTCGCTCGGTCACGTTCCGGCTGGGGGACTCCCTCTACCCGCCGACCCCGCCGCACGGCGGCTCGATGACCATGGCCAGCGTCGGCTCCGCCACCCTCGACGCCTGCAACAACGTCCGCCGCCAGGCGATCAACATGGCCGTCGAGGACCGCGAATCACCGCTGTACGGGGTGGCGGCCGACGACGTCGTGGTCCGGGGCGGCCGACTGCACGTGAAGAACGATCCCACGCGCGGGGAGACCTACCGGCGGCTGCTGGCCCGCAACGACCGCACCCACCTGGAAGCGGACGGGTCCTTCGCGCCCCCGTCGGGGCCGGAGCGGCACTCCTTCTACGGCTACAACGCCACCTTCGCCGAGGTGGCCGTCGACGCGACGCTCGGCCTGGTGCGGGTGCGGCGCGTGCTCGGCGTGTACGACGCGGGCCGCATCATCAGCCCCAAGCTCGCCGACAGCCAGGCGCTCGGCGGCATGGTCGGCGGCATCGGCACGGCCCTGCTGGAGCGCACGGTCACCGACCACCGCGACGGCCGGATCGTCAACGCCAACCTCGCCGACTACCTCGTGCCCGTCAACGCCGACGTCCCCGACCTCAAGGCCATCTACCTGGACGGAGAGGACCGCGAGGCCGACCCGCTCGGCGTCAAGGGCCTCGGAGAGCTCGTGATGATCGGCGTGGCGCCCGCGATCGCCAACGCGGTCTTCAACGCCACCGGCCGTCGCGTCCGCGAACTGCCCATCACTGCTGAGGCGTTGCTCTAGCCCTGGCTTTCCTGCCAGTGAAGGGCCACCGACCGGTCCGGCGACCTGTCCCCCGCCGGGTTACCGGCCCCCGAGGGCCGCCGCCGCGTACACGCTCCCCGTCGGCGTGGCGGCGGCCCGCCCCACCCCCACGGCGAACCACGGAGAACGACCCATGCTGAACATCGCGGACACACTGCACCGCTGGTGCCGTGAGGCACGCCCCTTCGCCCTGGCCACCGTCGTCGACGTCACCGGCAGCGCACCCCTGCCGGTCGGCAGCTCGGTCGCGGTGGACGAGGACGGCAACGCGGTCGGCAGCATCTCCGGCGGCTGCGTCGAGGGAGCCGTCTACGAACTGTGCCGACAGGTCCTGCACGACCAGGGTCCACCCCAGCGCGCCTGGTTCGGCTACTCCGACGACGACGCCTTCGCCGTCGGGCTGACCTGCGGCGGTGAACTCGACGTCCTCGTGCAGCTCATCGACCCCGCAGCTCAGCCGCACCTGACCGACGTCCTCGACGCCGTCGTTCAGGGCCGACCGGCTGCCGTGGCGCAGATCGTCGACGGCCCCGACGACTTCCTCGGCTCCACTCTCGGCGTCCACGGCGATGACCGTGCCGCCTGCGGGAGCGTGGGCGGCGGGCAGACGGACCGGCTAGTGGCCGACCGGGCCAGAGCCCTGCTGCGAGCCGGCCGCACCGCCCGTGTCGACATCGGCGGGGCAGGGGAGGAGTGCCCAGATCGCCTGTCCGTCCTCGTCCACGTGGCGGCGGCCCGCCCCCGCATGCTGATCTTCGGCGCCGTCGACTTCGCCGCCGCCCTCAGCCAGTCGGGACGCTTCCTCGGCTACCGGGTCACCGTCTGCGACGCCCGCCCCGTCTTCGCCACGGCGGCTCGCTTCCCGCACGCGGACGAGGTGGTGGTCGACTGGCCCCACCGCTACCTGGAACGCACCGAGGTGGACGAGCGAACCGCCGTCTGCGTCCTCACCCACGACGCCAAGTTCGACATCCCTCTCCTGCGACAGGCGCTCGAACTGGCCGTCGGCTACGTCGGCGCCATGGGCTCCCGCCGCACCCATGACCAACGCCTGCGACTCCTGCGTGAAGCCGGGGCGTCGGACGAGCAACTGGCCCGGCTGCGCTCCCCGATCGGGCTTGACCTCGGCGCCCGCACGCCCGAGGAGACGGCTCTGTCGATCACCGCGGAGATCGTCGCCCACACCCATCAGGGCACGGGTCGACCTTTGACCCAGATCACCGGACCCATCCACCGACCCGACCGGCCAAGGCAGCCTGTTTTGGCCAGGTGAGCACAGACAGGTGAGCCCCGAGGAGATCGACGCGACCACGACCGATCTTGAGCGGCCCGAGCGGCCCGAGCGGCCCGAGCGGCAGCAAATACTTGGCTAGCCACACGTTTACTGTTATGTTCATTATGTGTCTAGCCACCTAAATGGGTGGTGGCGCGAGAGGAGTCGTCATGAAAGCCATCCTGTTCGACCGCTTCGGAGGCACGGAAGCGCTGCGCGAGGCGGACATCGAGGTCCCGCAGCCCGGCCCCGGGCAGATCCGCGTCCGCGTCAGGGCGGCCGGGCTGAACGCGCTGGACGGCAAGATCCGCTCCGGGGCAATGGAGGCCAAGTTCCCGACGCCGCTGCCCGCCGTCCCCGGTGGCGAGCTCGCCGGCGTGGTGGACGCCCTGGGTGAGGGCGTGAGCGACGTGCAGGTCGGTGATGAGGTGCTGGGCTGGTCGGACACGGGCTCGTACGCCCAGTACGCGCTGGCCACCACCGTGGCCCCCAAGCCCGCCGACCTCGACTGGCAGCACGCGGTCGCGCTGCCGGTGGCCGGCGAGACGGCCGAGCGGGTCCTGGACCTGCTGGGGGTCGTCGCCGGGGAGACCGTGCTGATGCACGGTGCGTCCGGAGCGGTGGGCACCCTGGCGGTCCAGCTCGCCACGGCCCGCGGAGCACGCGTGATCGCCACCGCAGGCCCCTCCAACCAGGACTACCTCACCTCGCTCGGCGCCACCGCGACCGTGTACGGCGAGGGCCTGGTCGAGCGGGTGCAGGCGCTGGCCCCCGACGGCGTGGACGCGGTGTTCGATCTGGCCGGGAAGGGAGCCCTGGAGGACTCCATCACCCTGCGGGGCGGCACCGAGCGCATCGTCACCATCGCCGACTTCGGTGCACGGCAGCTGGGCATCACCTTCTCCCAGGGATCCCAGGAACGCTCGACCACCCGCTTGGCCGCCCTGGCCCAGGACGCCGCCGCCGGCAAGCTCGTCACCACCGTCACCGCCTACCCGCTCGACCAGGCGGCCACGGCCCAGCAGGTCAGCGACGCCGGGCACGTGCGGGGCAAGCTCGTCCTGACCGTCGACTGAGCACGCCCGCCCACCGCCTTTCCGCCTCCCCACGACCACCCGCTGCCTTTGCGGTGACCGACCGTGTCACCGCCCTGTCGAAGGACCCCCTCATGCTGGATTCCCTGTGGACGCCGACCATTCTTGGCGGCATCCCTCTGCCGCACCGCCTGGTCATGGCCCCCATGACCCGTGACCGCTCCACGCCTGAAGGCGTACCGACCGAGCTGAACGCCGAGTACTACGCCCAGCGGGCCTCGCACGCGCTCATCATCACCGAGGGAACCCAGCCCTCCGCCGACGGCCAGGGCTACCTCCTGACCCCCGGTATCCACCACGACGAGCAGATCGCCGGGTGGCGCAAGGTCACCGACGCCGTGCACGCGGCCGACGGCCGGATCATCATCCAGCTGATGCACACCGGACGCATCGCCCACCCCGACAACACCCCCCACGGGCGCCGGCCGGTCGCCCCTTCGGCGATCCGGCCGCAGGGCACGATGTTCACCGCGTCCGGGCCCCAGGAGATGCCGACACCCCGAGCCCTGTCGACGCAGGAGGTCGCGGCGACCGCCGACGACTTCCGCCGCGCCGCAGCGGCCGCCGTCGCGGCAGGCGCCGACGGCGTGGAGATCCACGGCGCCAACGGCTACCTGGTGCACCAGTTCCTGTCCGACAGCACCAACCAGCGCACCGACCGCTACGGCGGTTCCCTCGACAACCGCATCCGCTTCGCCGTCGAGGTCGCCGCTGCCGTGGCGGACGAGATCGGCGCCGACCGCACCGGCCTGCGCATCTCCCCCGGCAACCCCTACAACGACATCGCCGAGTCCGACACCGCCGAGCTGTATCCGGCGCTCCTGCGCGCCCTCGGCCCGCTCGGCCTCGCCTACCTCCACGTCCTCCACGCGGGCGACGAGGAGCTGCTGGGCACCCTGCGCGCACTGTGGCCGACCACGCTGATCCTCAACCGGGGCGGTACCGACCTGCCCACCCGCGCGAAGGACATCGACAACGGCATGGCCGACCTCGTCTCCGTCGGCGCCCTCGCGCTGGCCAACCCGGACCCGGTCGAGCGGCTACGCTCTGACGCGCCGCTGAACACCCCCGACCCGGCGACCTTCTACGGCGGCGGAGTGGCCGGCTACACCGACTACCCCACCCACACCGTCTGAGGAACCGCATCATGGCCGCTCCCACACCCCATATCCCCGCGACGGCCGACGAGGGGCCGATGAGCTACGCGATCTTCCAGCTCGCCCGCGCCCACCGGGCCCGCGCCGCCGCCATGCTCCGCGAGATGGACCTGCATCCCGGACAGGAACTGCTGCTGATGCACCTCCTGGACCGGGACGGCCAGACCCAGTCCGAGCTGCTCGAAAGCGTCGGCCTGGACCACTCCACCGTCTCCAAGTCCCTGCGCCGCATGCAGGACGCCGGCCTGCTCATCCGCGAGCCGGCCGAACACGACCGGCGCGTCATGGTCGTCCACCTCACCGACAAGGGCCGTGCCCTGCGCGAGCCCCTGGCAGCCATGTGGCGGGCCCTGGAGGAGACCTCCGCGCTGAACCTGTCGGCGCAGCAGGCAGAGTCCTTCGTCCGCACCGCCTACGCCATCACCGACGCGATCAACAGCCACGCCCTTCCCCGGGAAGAGTCCTAGTGACTCCCCTCGGCCCGCGCCCCGGTTCCGGCCTGGAATACGCCTCGTTTCCGGCGTTCCCGCGAAGTGGACAGTGCTCCAGCGCGCTCAGCTCAGGAAGACCCGTGCCGAACGGAGCCAGGAGAACGGGGTGAGCGGGGCCCCAGCGTCCGGCGCGAACGCGAGCTGTCCCGGTGAAATCAGGACGGACTCACTCGGGGCGCAGGGCAACACCCCCTGCGGGGCCGCAGTGCCCTTCCCCGTCGCCGTCCGGCCGCCCATCGAGGACCGCCGCGTCACCCTCGTCCGGGGCGCCTTCGACCTCTGCAAGCTCCCGCAGGCCTGCTGTGACCGGCGCCCTGGACCCACCCACCTCAGACCGGCCCCTGAGCGATCCGGGCCGAAGACGCTCACGACTGCGGCCACCGCTGCCCCGCCCACCTCTTCCTCCGCCTGATGGAAACGAGGCCCCCATGGCCACCACCGGCTCCACCACCCTCCCCGTCCTCGTGGTCGGCGCGACCGGCTCCCTCGGGGGCAAGGTCGTCGACGAACTGCTCAAGCGCGGCAGGAACGTCCACGCTCTGGTCCGGCCGACCACCCGGGCGAGGGTTGCCCGTCCCGCGCTGACCGACGCTCGCCCGCGCGGGCCGGAGGCTCGCCGTCGGCGCGTGGCCGTCGACGCGGTGTGAGATCGAGAACACGAACCCACAGGTTGTCAGTGGGGTACGGCACGATGTGCTGGGGCACCAACTGCCGTGGGGGCGTGAGGGCATGACGACGGAACGGACACCGCTGGTCGGCAGAGAGGCGGAACTCGCGCGACTGGACCGGCTGCTGGCGGATCTGGTGGGGGACGTGCCCGGCCGCCCGGCGGTGCTGGACGTCGGCGGTGAGGCGGGCATCGGCAAGAGCCGACTGGTCCACGAGCTGTGCCTGGCCGCGACGCGGCGCGGGGCGGCGGTGCTGCGCGGCCGGGCGACGGAGTACGAACGCCACATCCCGTTCCAGCCGTTCACCGACGCCTTCTCCGACCTCGCCCCGGAGGCCGTCGAATCCTTCCCGGCGGCTGCCGAGGTCGCTCCGGTGCTCAGCGGCACTCCCCGCAGCACGGACCGCTTCCACCTGCACCGGGCCACCGCCGCCCTGTTGACCCACACCGCGACGTCTCCGCTGGTCGTGGTCCTGGACGACATGCACTGGGCGGACGCCGCGTCGCTGGAACTCCTCGACCATCTCGTACGGCACCCCGTGCGCGCCCGCGTCCTGCTGGTCCTCGCCCGCCGAGACCGGCAGAGCCCCGGGCCGCTCGCCGCGACCCTCACCCGCGGCACGGAGACCGGCACGGTACGGCGGACAGTCCTCGGCCCGCTCGGCGAGCGGGAGTGCATCGAACTGCTCACCCCCGACCTGGCCCGCGACCAGGCCGTACGGCTCTTCACGGCGAGCGAGGGCAACCCGCTGTACCTGCTGACCCTGCTCCAGGCGCACCGCGAGGGCGCATCGGTGAGCCGACTGTCCACGACCGGCCTCGGGGCGCTGCTGCTCGACGAGCTGACCCCGCTGACGCCGTCGCAGGGCCGGCTCGTCCAAGTGGTGGCAGCTCTGGGCGACCACGCCACGCCCGCGCTGCTCGGGCCGGTGACCGGCCAGGAGCCGGGGCAACTGACCGAGGATCTCGGCGTACTGATCGGGCGCGACCTGCTGCGCACCGGCACGCACGGGCGGATCGCGCTGCGCCACCCCGTGCTGCGCAGCCTCGTCCGCGACGGCACCGACCCCTGGCTGCGAACAGAGACCCACCGGCTCGTCAGCGCCGAACTCGCCCGGGCCGGCGCCCCGTTGGCCGAGCGGGCGCACCATGCCGAGCAGTCGCTGTCCGGCTGGGACCCGCGGGCGGCGGCAGTGCTGGACGAGGCCGCCGAGCAGGCCGCACAGACGGCGCCCGCGAGCAGCGCGCACTGGCTTGAAATGGTGCTGCGGCATCTTCCACACACGCCGGAACACGCGGGCAGACGGCGCGAGTTGATGCTGCGGCGGGCCCGGGCGCTGGGCGTCGGCGGCCGGCTCCGGGAGAGCCGGGACCTGTTGCACCAGGTGATCGACCTGCCCGACCCGGGCGACGGGACGGGGTCACGGGCGTCTGCTGTCGTGCTGTGCGCCGTCATGGAGCGCCATCTGGGGCGTTACTCGGAGGCGGTCGCCCTGCTCCGCCGCGAATTGCACCGCACTGATCCCGCGCCGTCGCTCGCCGACCAGGTGGCGCTGGGCCTGGAGCTGGGCTCCTCGGCCCCGCACGACACCTCGTACCCGGCGGTGCGCTCCGAGGTGGCACACACCCTGGAGGTGGCCCGCTCCCTCGGGGACGAGACGGGGGTGGCCGGTGCGCTGAGCGTCGCGGCGCTGGGAGAGGCGTACGAGGGGGAGACGGCCGCGGCGGACGACTTCACCCGCCGGGCGGCGGCCCTCGTGGACTCGCTGCCGGACGGCGATCTGACCGGCCTGTGCGAGCCGCTGGTACGGCTGGCCTGGGCGGAGGCGTTCCTGGAGCGCTTCGCCGACGCCGAGCGGCACGCCGATCGCGGCATGGCCATAGCCCGCCGCACCGGCCAGCTCTACCTCCTGCCCCACCTTCTGCTGTGCAAGACACACGTGCGCACCCAGACCTGTCGGCTCGCATCAGCAGTGGAACTGTCCGAGGAAGCCGAGGACATCGCCCGCGGCATCGGCAGTGACGAACTGCTCGCCTTCGTCCTCGCGACCAGAGCCCACGCCCTGGTTGACGCCTGCCCACCCGGCGATCCGCGGCCACTGGCCACCGCCGAGGAGGCGGTGGCCGCGGCGGGTCTGGGCGTCAACTGGTGGGCGTCCATCGCCTGGTGCGTACTCGGCTACGCGGCGCTCACCGCCGGCGACCCGGCCCGTGCCCGGGAGGCGGTGCTGCGTGCCGGCGGACCCGGGCTGCGGCGGATGCAGCCCTCCATGCGTCCCCTGTTCCTGGAGGTCCTGGTGACCGCCGCCGTCACCATGGGTGACCTGGACGCGGCGAAGGACTGGGCCGAGCGGGCCCACGAGGAGGCCGAGCGGCTCGATCTGCCCGTGCAGCGCGCCTCGGCCATGCGCAGCGCCGCGCAGATACGCCTCGGTCTCGGTGACGACAGGGCGGCGGCGGACCTGTTCGTGGCGGCGGCCGACGAGAGCGCCCGCAGCGGAGGGGTGTTCTGGGAGGCGTTCTCCCTGCTCTTCGGCGCCTCCCTGCTGGCGGCGGACCCGGACGGTTCGCAGCGGGGGCAGGCGGCCTGGCACCGGGGGCGGCGGCTCGCCGCGGCCGGGGGTTGCGGGATGCTGACCGGTTTTGCTGAGGCGGTCGGCCCGGCGGTGGCCGCCGGGGCCGACGGACCCGAGCGTCGCCTCGCCGAACTGACCGCCCGCGAACGGGAGATCGCCCACCTCGTCGCTGACGGCCTCACCAGCCCGGCGATCGCCGAACGACTCTGCCTGAGCCGCCGCACGGTCGAGACCCACATCTCCCGGATCTACCGCAAGACGGGAGTCTCATCGCGGGCAGCTCTGGCGAGCCTGATGGCGGGGCGCACGCCGAGGCCCTCCTCGAGAGGATGAGCCACGCACGGTTCGAGCCGCGGATACCGGGGGTCCTGTGCGTCAGCCACAAGTCACAAGGGGCGGGACTGCGTGAGCGAGCGGCGTTGTTGGTGTGTCAGACCGGTCAACTGCCCCGCCCGACCCGACCTGAGCTGAATCCGGTGCGACAGCCTGGGCACTGTCAGTTGTGCGTGACTGGGGACATTCAGGTATACGCCGACACCGGTGTGCTCTCGCCGGTGTGCTCTCGTGCGAGCGGAGGTGATCCGGCGCGCTGCGCCGCGCCACGCTCCCTGCGCTCGCGTGCTGTCCGGGCATGGTCACCGCTCTTCGACTCCTCGGCCATGACCACGGATGATCTCTTCTGACGCTGGGCCGTCCATGTGATGAAGCGTTCCGGGCCGGGGAGAGACGGGCCCCTATGAAGGGGGGTTCTCCGCATCTCTCGTCCACGGAACGTGTCCGCCCTTATGCCCGTATGCCCGTACGGCTCAGCGGGTGACGGCCGGCCCGCGCGGCGGGCCGGCCACGGTCGACATCACGGGATCAAGGGAGGTCGGAACGGAGGCGTACTCCTCGCGCGCGTCCTGGCTGTACTGAGGATCAGGCGGTCGGCCTCATCCTCAGTCCCCTCCTCCTCCGTGCCCTCGTGCCGGGATCAGTCGTGCGCGGAGTCGAGGTGCCGGACGACTGCCGTGTCCAGCTTCACGGTGCCGTACTCGGCGAAGACCTGCACGCACAGGACCGAGCCCGGTCCAAGTGCCCTCGGCGGTGACCGGTGAGCCCCTGCGAACCTGCCACCGCGGTCTCGGCCGGGAAGCCGCCTACCTGACGTCGACGAAGTCGCCGGGCGCCGTCGCGGAGCCGGTCGTGGCGGTGCCGGCGAAGACGAAGCGGTAGTCGCCGTCGGAGCCGGCCTTGGTGGTGGTGCTCAGGGCGCCGGTGCGGCTGGTCCTGACCGTCTTGAGGGTGCTGTAGGTGCTGCTGCCCTTCTTGCGGAACTGCAGCCTCACCGGCTGGGTCGAGTACCCCGAGGACTTCCCTGTGGTCCAGTCGGCGCGGGTCAGCTTGCCGGTGACCGTGATGGTCTTGCCCTTCTTCACCGGCTCCGGGGAGGCGTTGGCGGTCAGCTTGGCGGCACGCTTGATGCTGGTCCTGGCGACGTCGTCGTCGTAACTGGCGTTCGCGTAGAGGTCGTAGGCGCCCAGGAAGAGTTTCCAGGTCCCCGCGGTGCCGTTGCCGGCCTTGAAGGCGACCGCGGGGTCGATGGTGAAGACCGTCTTGCAGCTGTAGCTGTAGCCGCCCTGGACCGGCGTCTCCGTGCAGGTGGGGTACTCGTCCGACTCCAGGCCGCCGGTGATGGTGTCCGTGCTCGAACTGTCGGTGCCCTGCCACAGGAACGCCTGGGTGATGGCTACGCCTTCCTCGTCGAAGGCGGTGAACGTGACGGGAACGGCCTTCTTGCCCGTTACACCGAGAACGATGTCTTTGCCGTTGTTGACGACTCCGTTCTTGAATGTGGTGCCGCCCAGCGAGTCCTTCGGCTGGACGCTCTGCGAGGCGAAGGCTCTGAGACCCGTCGCCGCCCCAGGGTGCTCCGCTGCCTGGGCGGCGCCCGGAAGAACGAGCGCCGAGAGTACGACGGCGCCGGAAAGGACGGCAGCCGCAGTGCGTATACGCATGTGATTCCCCCAGGGTGAGGTCGGGTGGCCCTGCCGAACTGGCATTGCGCCAGGGCCCGTTGATGTGGTGAAAAGGTCGGTGCACGCTCAGATCCCGCCAGATCCCGCGGAAGGGGCTCAGGGCGTGGGAGAGCGGAGGACGTCGTCGATGTCGAAGCTGCGGTCGGGCGTCGGGTAGAGGTTTGTCGGGTAGAGGTCCGTCGGCTGGGAACTCGGTGGGGGCACATCGGCCGGGTCGGCGGTGGGCTTGCCGTCCGAGCTGCACACCTGCGGTGCCGAGGGCTCGGACAGTTCGTAGTCGGCGACCCGCTGGGACCGGAAGTCCACGGTGGCGCGACCCCAGACGCCCTCTCCGGCGCCGGCCTCGACCTCCTTGGGCAGTTCCTTGCTCGTCAGCGGCTTGCCCACGGTGATCGAGAGGAGGGCGCCCTCGCAGGGACTGCGGTCCGTCGCGTAGAGGGACGCAGGCAGGGCGATCTTCCGCTCGACGCTCGCGTCCGCATGGAGTTCGACGCGTTTCTCCCGGCGGATGTCGAAGTAATAGTCGTAATAGTCGGATCGCGTCCCGTCCGAGAGGCGTTCGCCGTCTGCGCCGTTCGCGACTCCGTACACCAGTTTCCAGAACTCGACCTGCACGGTGATCTTCCGGCAGAGCGGTCCGTTGTATCCCGGCAGGCTGACAACCCTCAGCCCGTCGTCCGCATGGTTCTCCTCGGGCATGTCGACGAAGCGCCGGACCCAGTCCCTGGATTCCTCGACCGTCCACCCCTCGTTGTCGTGGCAACCGGACGCCCCGGTCGGATACGGGGGAGTGATGGACGGGGTCGGCGAAGGGCTCGGCGACTCGGACACCCCCGTCGCGCTCTCGGACGGATCCCCGGAAAGGGAGGTGCCCTGGGCGCTCGAACAACCCCCGGTGAACAGGACGGCCACGGCGAGGGCCGCGACGACAGGCACGACGGAGTCGTTCCGCCTGGGTACGTACCTCGGTACGTACCTCATCGGTCGAACCAGTTCCTGGCTTCCGCGGAGCTGAAGCCCCGCAGCACGGCGAGGGCGAAGGCGATGCCCGGGAGAACCGGGACGCCGCCTCCCTGAAGCAGTCCCAGCACACCGCTCAGCAGGCTCAGCGCCTCGATGACGACGACCGTGACACGTATCCCGTTCGACCGCTTGCCCGCGAACACGCCGCACAGCAGAAGCGCCCCGGCCATCAGCAGCGACAGCACCGCCAGGAACCGGAGCAGCCCGGCCCCTTCCTCCTGACCGTGGTCCGCCGCGTCGTTCACCAAGGCCAGCAACAGGAATCCCACCGCCAGGTTCAGCACGGCCTGGACCCATACCCCCACCAACGCCGGCCCGACACTCTTCGGCATCTGCGCTTTCACGCTCGGTGTCGTCATGAATCCAAGCAAACGGCACACATGCCAGGGACACATCGGTAGGAATACGTAGTCCATGTACGGATGCCATCGCCGCCCGGCCGCCGCATCTCCTCCGCCGTCGTTTCGGCGCGCGGAAACACGCCTGCTGCTCTCCGCGACGAGGTCCACAGGCGAGACCAGGATGCGAGCGCCGGGCCAACCCCGCCGACCGCACGGCCGACGCGCCCCTGGACGCGGCCGGGCACCGGCATGCCCGCCCGGGACGACTGCCGCGTCGGGGACAGCAGCCCTTGCTGTGCAACCTGCCGTTGGAACGACACGAACCAGCCTGGAGACACCGTCGCCTTGGCCACGGCTCCGCGGTCCCGGCCCCGGTACGGCCCCTGGGTTTTCTCATCGGCCTCAAGGCAGCCGCCCCGAGCGACAGCCTCAATCATCTACTCAGCCGCAGATCAGACGGGTTGGATCTCCCCCGAGCACCGCCGCACCGTCAACCCACGAGCAGCGGATCCAGCCCGTCCAGCCAAACTTGACGCCCCGACACCCAAAAACGAACGTTTCCGCAGGTCAGATCCTGCGCAGGTGGGGCGGGTGGGACTCGAACCCACGGCCGACGGATTATGAGTCTCCGGTGACGTTGATACGCCTAATTACGTCTTGTGCCGGTCGCTGTCGGAGTCGTTCACTTAGTGCTGGTCACGGGCATGATCCGGGGCGCTTCCGTCGCCTCCCCGTGCCGTCTTCTGTCGCCTTCTTTCGGGCACTTCCGGAGCGTTCGGCCGAGCAATGGCCGAGCAGAAAGGCCCCCGACCCGCAGGTCGGAGGCCTTGCCTCGTCCCCCCAACGGTACTCCTACGACGGCCCGTTGTCAGTGCTGCCCCGCGCCTCAGCTCGCCTTCCGGGCACGCGGTACGACCAGCGCCGCCTTCTCCGCGATCTCCAGGTCGACTTCCTTCAGCAGGCTCGTGTACGTGTTGGACGTCAGCCGGATGTCGTCGTGCCGCAGCGTCTCCTTGATCGCGTGCAGGTCTCCCCCGCCCGCATGGATCAGCGTCGCCGCACAGTGCCTCAGATCCCGGAGGTTGATCGGCGGCAGGTCTGCCCGCTGGCAGACGCGGCGGAACTCGTCCGACACCTTCTCCGGGTGCAGCCACCGGCCGTCGACATCGACGAACGCCTTCCCCGTGTCCGTCCAGTCGTCCACCTTCTTGCCCTTGGCCCGCTCCTTGGCCGCGTACTCGTTCCAGGCGACCCGCTCGGCCGGCTGCCGGGCCTTGTGCTCGCGCAGCACAGTCACGTTCAGGGAGTCGAGGGCGATCGTGGCCGCGCTGCTGTCCGTCTTCGGCACGCCTTCCTCGGGCGTCCACTGGCGCACCACGATGTTCTTGGCGATCGTGATCGCCTGCCCGTCGAGGTCGACGTCCCGCCAGTCCTGCCCGACCGCCTCACCACGGCGCAGGCCCCGGAACGCGACGAGGTGGAACAGGGCGTAGAGGCGGCTCGACTCGGCCTCGTCGAGGAACGCGCCGATCTGCGCGGGCGTCCACACCATGACCGCCGACGGCTTCTCCCCCGTCGCGCGCCAGTGCTCGACATGCTGCTCAGCCCACAGCGCGGCCTTGGGCCGTTTCCCGGAGTCGAGCTCCACCCAGGACGCCGGATTGAAGGTGATGAGCTGCCGCCGGATCGCCGCGTTCAGCGCGGTACGGAGCGTCGCCCGGATCCGCTGCTTCGTCGCCGGACCGGTGATGGTCCGGTAGGGCGGCATCGCGGCGAGCTTCTCCCGCTCGACGGCCAAGCGCTCCGACTCGGCGGCTGGCGGGCGGGAAGCCTTCCCCCACTTGGCGCGCGCTTCCTGCTCACGCCGGGCGGCGTTCTCGGCGGCGATGGTCTCGTTGGTCTCGTCGATCCGGTCGAAGAACTCCTGGACGTGGGCGACGGTGAGCTTGTCGACCCGGTAGTGGCCCAGGCCTGGCGCGAGGTGCACGCGGATGTGGGACTTGTAGCCGTCGGTGGTGGTGCCCTTGGTCTTCTTGGACGCCACCCACGTGTCGAGCCACTCGGTGATGGTCATCTTCCCGTCGAGGGGCACGCCCACGCCGAGCTTGCGGGACACCTCGACCGGTTCGGGTATCGGTCGTCGCGCCGCCATCAGGCCCGCGAGGAGGTCGCCGACACGGCATTGCCCGTCCTCGTCGTCCCCGGCGAGTTCGAGGATGGCGCGGATGCGGTCGAGGTCGGTCTGCGCGTCCTTCGCCAGGGGGTAGCCGGTGCGGCGGAAGCGCCGGCGCTGCCCGTCGGAGTCGACGGGGAGTTCCTGGTGCAGCTCGTGGTTGCCGTGGCTGCGCTTCGTCAACTGTGGGCACGTCGTCCCGAGCCGTTTGCCGTCCGGGCCGCGGCACTCGCAGCGTTTACTGATGCCGCCAGCGCGGCGAGATGCAGGCATGTACTACTCCCCTTCGACGCCCAATGGGCCATCGGCCAGCACACCTGACACCTCAGCCTCCGGCAGTTCGCGAACAATTCCGTGTAGATCATCCCTCAGGCGAGGAAGAAGCAGGCCCCAGTCCCGCATGTCGATTCGGGCTTTTTCCAAGTCCATCGCACGTTCACGGATAAGCTCATCAGCACTATCCAAACTCATCTTAATGTACGTAGCGTTCCCGGCCTCCATCTCCGCTCTCCGCCTTTCAGCCATTGCCTCATTAACTGCAACTACGGACCGTAGAAGATGAGCGCGAGGTAGCGAGCTTTCGTCACCTTCCGAGATCGCCCGGTCGAGTCGATCCTGAGCAGCAGCTTCTTCCGCCTGAGCTTGAATCAAGTGTTCCGTCGCAGCTTGCAACCGTTCAGCCGCGATTGCATCGTCGGCACGGGCATAATGCGCCCGGAGCTCTTCCCTCTGAGCGAGACGCGCGCGTAGATCCTTCACCAGGGCTCGATGCCTCCGATAAAGGAACAATGCGTTCCTGGAGAACGGAACCTTTGAGTCAATCGACCTAACGCCGCTGAACCATTCCACAGCATTCAGCGGGTCAATTTCCTTTCCTGGTAGAGCCTCCACCACGTCCGTTCGCCCCACAGGAAAAACCAAGGCGGCGGGAGGGACATTCAGGGCGGCAGCAAGCACGAGAACCTCCGCGATCGTCACTGTCGTGCGTCGGCCGCTCTCAAGGTTGGCCAACACCGATCGCTGGATCGGCATGCCGACCTCGGTGCAGCGATCGGCGAGCTGCTGCGCGCTCAACCCTTGGCTCTGCCGGTGCCGCCGAACCTCGCGAGCAACCGACAGGGCGAGACGAGTGGACCAGTCAGGGGCGGGGGGTTGGGTCATGTCGGCGAGACTCCCACGGCATTGATGGCTCGGACCAGCCGAACGGACTTGGACTATGCGGCACGTACGCCAGCGAGCCCAGACGCGTTGTCAGGATTCAGCAACGGTGTCACGACTTCTGTGAGCGCACAAGACAGCAGCGCTTGACACGGCCGGAATGAGGGGTCCAGACTCGGCACCACTTCCCCAGGAAACAACTTCCGCAAGGAGTGCCACGAATAATGACAACGGCCACCCTGCGCGGCCCGCTCACCCGGAGTGAGCTGCTCGCGCTTCCCGCCGCCGTTGACGTGGAGACCGCCGCACGGGCCTTCGGGATCGGTCGAACCACGGCTTATGCCCTGGCCAGGACCGATCAGTTCCCCTGCAAGGTGCTCCGCGCCGGCAAGGCGTACCGCGTGATCACCGAGGACCTGCTTCGGGTCCTCCACATCGCGCCGGAAAACAGCGACGGCGCCGGGCCTAGCCGCCCGACGCCGTCTGACGAGAACGCCCTCACCAACCAGCACTAACCAGCAAGACGGCGGCACCCGGGGTCTAGCCACCCCATCAGTGCCGCCGCCGGAAAGAGACGTCTCAATGACCAAGGTACAACTCCTGGTGTCAGCGACGATGCCGGACCCGAGAGCGCAGTGCGAGCCCACCGCCCTTTACCGCCTGTACGGCGCCGACGGGACGACCCTCCTGTACATCGGCATCTCGACCGACCCCGACCGGCGCTTCAAGCAGCACCGCGACTCCAAGCCGTGGTGGCCGCTGGTCGGACAGAAGACCATCGAATGGCACCCGAGCCGGGACCACGCTCTCGCCGAAGAAGCCACGGCCATCAAGGCCGAGGCCCCGGCCTACAACATCGACCACAACCCGGCCGCCCAGCAGGCCGTGGACCCGCGCGTCCCCCCGGCCGACATGCCGGCCGACCTCGTCGCAGGGCTCCGGCAGGCAGCCAACACGCTGCCCGCCGACATCGGAGAGTCAGTACTGCGAGCCGGGTTCGAGGGATTCGCGCGCGACAGGCTCATCGCCGCTCTTCCCGACGCCGTCGACCAGTCCATGCGGACCGCCCTCCCGCACCGGTACACCCCCGAGCTGGCCGCGCGGTTCACCCAGAACATGGTCGCCGAGCTGCGCGCCCGGTACTCCGAGCTGACGGTGGTGACGGCATGACGATCACCATCCCCTGGGACCTCACGCTCACGGTCCGCCGAGGCTCCGTCGCCTCCCCCGACAAGGCCGCCGAAATCCGCGACGTCCGCCGCACCGACGGCACGGCCACCCTCGTCTACGACCGGCACCTCGCCAACCCCGGCACCGCCGTCTGGCTCGCCCGCTACTCGCTGCGGCAGCACGGGTACACCGTCCGCGAGGTGATCCTCGACGGGATGGGGCCGGACATCACCGCCCTGTTCCGGGAAGCGTCCCGGCTCCGTCTGGACGTCGAACTGGGCAGCGGCAGCGGCGTCCCCAGGGTCGTCACCCGCGACGACAGCCCGGCCTCGTACCTGGTCCCTAAGGGCTGGGACCTGGCGGACGCGGCTGACCGGCTGCCCGACGCGCACGCGGCGGCCCGGCCGAAGGTCGTCCGCGCCTTGCGGATGATCGCCGAGGAGAAGGGGAAGAGCGGCGGGATCATCGACAGGGCGCTGGACGTGGCAGTCGGGATGATCCTGGAGACCGGGGACCCCGACCGGGTGTGGGACACACTCACCCGCGCACTCGGTCGCGCCCTCGGCCGGGACGAGTCCGAGTGGGCGACCGCGTGAGCGCCGAGACCAACACCGTGGCGGCCTGGGGGGACACCCTCTCCGGCCGCCCGGCCCGGCCCGACCGTCCCCGCCGCTTCGACGACGACGCCCTCAACGACGCCTACTGGGCGCGCGTCGACCGCATCGTGGCCGCCGCTCCCCCGCTCTCAGATGATCAGCGGGCCCGTATCAGGGCCGCCTTTTTCCAGCCCACGATCAAGGAGGTGGCGGCGTGAACGAGCCGATCCGTATCAGCCTCTCCGAGTCGAAGGGCCCCATCCCCGGTGGCCCGGTCGTCTCGACCGGTGGAAACGTTTTCGAGACCACCGCATGGGGCAGCACATGCCCGGGCTGTGGCGCGGTCCCTGCGGCCGGACAGAAGATCACGAAGATCTCCGGAACCTGGTGGCACGCCACCTGCGGTACCGCCTACCTCCGCACCACCAGCCCCGATCAGGCGTGGCTCGCCCTCGCCCAGCAACTGGAGCGCGCGCCGTCCCGGTTCAACAACACCGAGACAAAGGCCATCGTCCGCAACCTGCTCCGGCTCGTCGGCACGGCTACCACGGTCCCCGAGACCCCAGACTGCCAGCGCGTCCACGGCGACACCGCCATCGAACGGCGCCTGCCCGCCGACGGCGAGACCCAGTTCGCGGACGTCGTCGACGGGTTCCAGCAGTCCGACCTGTACGCGGCGTTCCTCCAGGTCGAGCAGCGCTACCCCGACGAGCTGCCCGTCGTGGCCGGCGTGCGGATGTGGGCGCTCCTCGACCGCGACCAGCAGGCCCGCTACACGAACGAGGTGCTCGGCGCGTACGTCGAACTCGTCCGGATCCAGCGCCAGGAAGACCGGGAGGAGGGGTGGTGACCCGCACTCCGCAGGACACGTTCCGCTCCGACCAGACCTTGGCCGCCGCACGGGACGCCGCCGCCGACCCGAGCCTCGTACCGGTCGCGATCACGCCCGCCAACGGCGAACAGTGCACCTGGTGCGACTGCCCCGACGGGCCGAACTCGCCGCACAACCAGCGCGGCTACCGCTGCCCCGGCTGCCAGGCCACCGCGAAGAACGTCGTCAGCACCTTCACGGGGCCCGACATCCGCTACGACTTCCCGGCCTGCGAGCGGCACACCACCGACATCGTGGCGTCCGTCGCCCAGGTCGTAGGAGGTGCCCGGTGAGCAACGTCGTCCACATCGAGGTCGGCGCGTTCGACGCCAAGGTGCACAGCCCCTTCGAGGCCAAGGACTACATCAAGGACCTGCCCCACGGCTGGCGCCGCTGGGACAAGACGGAGAAGTGCTGGGTCGTCGAGCTCCATGCCATCGACCTTCTGGAATCCACGCTTCGCCTGGCCGGCTTCACCATCCGCACCACCCACCAGGGCGGGGCCGGTCGGCAGTACAGCGCCCCGCCGCCCCGGGCCGAGCGCAACCCGGACACGTGGGCCGACTCCATGTACAAGGCGCTCGGCAGCGACCTCGGAAACAAGGCGTACAAGGCGCTCGTCCCTGTCCTCCATCCCGACCGCGGCGGCGACACCGTCTGTATGCAGCAGCTCAACGCCGCCCGCGACAAGGCCAAGATCCAGCCCGCCCGGTGACGCGAGCGCGGCGCCGCCGGGGGGTAGCGCCGCGCCATCACGAACACCATCGGCATCACGGGAATCGAGAGACACGTTCGTGAACACCAACACCGAGTCGCTGGCCGCAGACCCGGACATCATCCGGGCCTCGCTCGCCCCCCGTTTCGAGGCGCCGGGCCTCGTCTCGCTCTGCTCCAAGAACAACTGGACCGGCATCCAGACCGACGACCTGGACCGCGCTGTCGCCTGGGTCATGGCGGAGGACCGCGCGGGGGCGGAGGGCATCTACCGCCGCGTCACCACCGTCACGTCCCGGTTCCCCGCCGGGACCCGAGGCAGCGCCCGAGACTCCCGCGCCCTCTTCGGCATGTGGTCCGACATCGACTTCGGCAACGACCTCCACAAGGCGACCGACCTGCCCGGCAACGCCGACGAGGCACGCGACGTCCAGCGCTTCGCGAAGCTGCCCCCGCCCACCCGAGTCGAGAACTCGGGCGCCGGGCTGTACGTCTGGACCGAGTTCGACCGGCCGCTCGTCATCGGCGAGGACCTGGACTTCGAGGAGGCCGCCGGGCTCGCCGGGGACTGGCAGAACATCCTGCTCGCCGGCGCGAAGACGATGGGCTTCGGCTACGGCACCGGCGTGAGGGACTTGGCGCGGGTGCTGCGCCTGCCCGGCACCGTCAACCGCAAGCTGGGCCGCGTCCCCACCCTGTGCAAGGTCGTCGAGGACACCGGCATCCGCTACTCCCTGGACGACATCCGCAAACTGGCCGCCGACCTGAAGCCGAAGCCGAAGGAGCGCGCGGCCCCGAAGCCCTCCGCACCGCGCGGCAATACGTCACGCACCGGCCCGACGCGCAGCGGACGGGGACCGATGGAGATCCTCGGCGATCACGCATGCTGCGGCGAGATCCTCATGCACGTCGGCGCCACCTACGCCGAGCAACTCCCGGGCAACTGCTCGTACTGCGGCAGCTGCCAACGCTGGAACCGGCCCGGCTGGGACGACACCTGCTCCAAGGACGGCATCGCCGTCCACAAGGACGGCGCCGCCGTCACCATCCGCAGCGACAACTTCCCCGGCATCACCGCAGCCGCCATCGGCCATGTCCTCTCCCCGGGCCAGCTGTTCGCGGCGCTCCATCACGGTGGCGACGAGTCCGAGGCCTGCCGCGACATCATCCGCGCCGCCCACGGCCGCGACGGTGCGACCGCCGCCGCACTCGCCCTGCCTGCCGTCGTCCTCGACGACGTCCGGCAAGCCACCGGGCGCCACGAGGGCGAGGAGGCCGGGCTACAGCAGAGCGCCACGACCGCGCCGCGCCCTCGCACCTACATGCACCCCGCGAAGCGCCTGAGGACGCTGGTGACCAAGGTCGCCGGGGCATCGGGAGACGGGGTTGCAGGGCTCCTCCAATGGGCCGCACGCAACGGGTTCACGGCCGGCCGTGAGGCCAAGGTCGAGCCGAAGGCCATCGCCGACGCCTTCCGCAAGGCCGCCATCCGCGCCGGACTCGACAACGACCAGGCCATGGCCATCATCCGCGCCTCCTACCGGGAGGCCGGGAAGTGACCACCAGCGACACGGCCGCGGACACGGCCAACGAGGCACCGACGGACGACGACGGCGAGGAGCAGCAGTACGACTACAGCGACCTCGCCGCCACCGTCGCACTGTTCGACAAGGTCGAGAACGAAGAGGCGCGGCAGAACCTCATCTACAGCATTGCCCTGTGGGTGATCCCTCTCGGAGACATCAAGCTCCGTATCTACAAGAACGCGCTGGTCACCGCGAAGGCCGTAAAGCCGGCCGACTGGAACGACGCAGTCAAGGAAGCGCGCGCGGCCCTGTCCGCAGCAGCGCGCGCCGAGCGCGACGACATGTTCGATGGCCTCCCGGAGGCGCCACCCGCGCCGTACTACACCGACGGCGAGGGGCTGCACTTCAACGGCCACTTCGGCCCGGTACACCTGGCGAACTTCGTCCCGATGATCACCGAGGAGATCACCCGGTACACCGGGAGCGAAACGCAGAAGCTGTTCACCATCAAGGTCGCCAGCAGCGTCAACGGTGCGGAAGGGACCGTCCAAGTGACGAAGGCCGGGCTGAAGGGGGCCCGCGACTGGGCATACGACGCGATCGGCGGCCGGGCCATCATCCACCCGTGCTCCCGCGACGAAGCGCATGTAGTGGCCGCCGCCCAGTACCTGAGCCTCGGAATGGTCGAGGAGCGCACCACCTACGCGTTCACCGGTTGGGCCGAGATCGACGGCCGGCGCGTGTTCCTCACGTCGACCGGCGCGCTCGGCGCAGACGGCATGGACGAGACCACCGCCGTCGACCTGGGCACCGAGAAGCTGAACAGGTACGCGCTGCCCGCCCCGGATAAGGAGCAGGCCGTCGGCGCGGTCAAGGCGTCGCTGGCCCTGTTCGACCTGGGCCCGGACAAGGTGATGGCGCCTCAGCTGTGCGCCACCTACCGCGCGCCGCTACCGCTCCAGCCGGAAACCACGCTGTGGACGTTCGGAGGGACAGGCGCGTTCAAGAGCCACATCGCGGCCCTTTGCGCGCAGCACTTCGGGCCCGAGCTGACAGTCCGGGGCTTCCCTACCGGGTGGCAGTCGACGGCGAACGCCATCGAGGGGATCGCCTTCCAGCTCGCGAACGTACTGATGGTCGTCGACGACTACGTGCCCCAGGCCGCCGCCACCAAGACAGACCTGGCGAAGCTGAACGAGAAGGTCGAACGCCTGGTGCGCGGCTCGGCGAACAGCGCGGGCCGCTCCAGAATGCGCGTCGACGGCACCGTACGGCCGGAGTTGTACCCGCGGGCGCAGGTGGTGTGCACCGGGGAGGACGTGCCCCCCGGGCAGTCCCTCCAGGCCCGTACCAACCTCGTTGAGATCGTCAAGGACGACGTGACCAGCGAGCGGCTGACCCCCGCGCAGAAGACCGGCGATGAGGGCGTGTACGCGCAGGCCATGGCCGGGTACGTGCAGTGGCTCGCCGCCCGGTACGAGGACGGCGAGGACTGGCCGGGCGACCTGAAGGCCGAGTTGGGCAAGGTGCGGGACGTCCTCGCGACGGAGCTGAACGGCCACGCGCGCGCCCCGGAGGCCGTGGCCGGCCTTCTGCTCGGGATGCGCTGGTTCCTGCGGTACGCGCAGGAGATCGGCGCCGTCTCGGAGGAGGAGAAGGAGGAGCTGTACAAGCGGTGTCGTACGGCGCTGCTCGACGGCTCGGCGGTCCAGTCCGCAGAGACGAAGGCGATGTCGGCGGAAGCGATCTACCTGATCGCCATCCGTACGGCGCTCACGTCCGGCCGCGCCTACCTCGCCGACCTGAACTCCGACGGAGTCCCTCCCCGGACGGAGGCGACGCGATGGGGCTGGACCCAGGACGACATGGATCGGCTGTCCGCGCGCGGAGAAAAGATCGGCTGGCTGTCCGGCACGGACGTCTATCTGGACCCGGGCGCGGCGTACACGGTGGCGGTCGCCCAGGCGGACCGTATGCGGACTCCGTTGCAGACAAGCCGGGGTCGGGTCCACAAGGCGCTCCTGGCCGCCGAGCTGCTGCCGTCCGCAGACCCTGGCCACCTCACAACGAAGGTGAGCGCGGGCGGCGCGAGGCCGCGGGTGCTGCACCTGAAGTCGGAGGCGCTGACCCGATGGTCCTGAACGTCTGGCCCGGTTCTGAGCTGGCTGCCCCGCTTTTTTCGGGGCACCGCCCCGATTCTGAAAACGAATCGGGGCAGGGGGAAACACGTCCTGAACTGGGGTTTCTTCTTATTTCTCTATCTCCTGCCCCGAAAGCCCCTATTTCCCTACCTAGACACTCGCGCAGGGGCCGACACCCTTCCGAAGCGACTCATGGGGAGCGCGTAAAGGTGTCCCCTCTCGGCACCCCCCTGTGCCTCCAGAAAAGCGGGGCTTTCGGGGCAGGCGCCCCCCGCGCCAGAAGAGAGCCCAGATCAGGCGCCTTTCAGGCCTGCCCCGATCCCTTTTCAAGTTCGGGGCGGTGCCCCGAAAAAAGCGGGGCGCTGCCCGCCCTGAGTGCCTGTGCTTGTCGCAGATCTGCGACAAGCCGCCCCGATCCCGAAGGAGCCTTCATGTCAGGCGAGACCGTCATCACTGTCGTCGGCAACCTGGTCGACGACCCCGAGCTGCGCTTCACCCCGTCCGGCGTCGCCGTCGCCAAGTTCCGTATCGCGTCCACGCCGCGCGTCTTCGACAAGCAGGCCAACGAGTGGAAGGACGGTGACGCCCTGTTCCTCACCTGCTCGGTGTGGCGCAAGGCCGCCGAGAACGTCGCCGAGTCCCTCGCCAAGGGCGTGCGCGTCATCGTCCAGGGCCGACTGAAGCAACGGTCCTACGAGACCACGCAGGGCGAGAAGCGCACGGTGTACGAGCTGGACGTCGACGAGGTCGGCCCGACCCTCGCCCGAGCGACGGCGAAGGTCGAGAAGAACCCGGCGGGCGGCGGCCAGGGAACTGCCTCCCAGAAGGCGGCGGATGATCCGTGGTCCACCGCCCAGCCCGCCAACGGCCAGACCCAGAGCGGCGGATGGGGCGGCGGACAGCAGCAGCCCGCCGCGCAGGGCGCCGGGTACGACGAGACTCCTCCCTTCTAGGAGGCCGAGATGACCGACAACGAGATCCAGATGCTGTTCGTGGGAGTCGCCCTCGGCGCGCAGGGCGTGAGCCTGCTGCATGTCTTCTGGAACGCGCGTGACGCACGCCGTGGCCACACCGCAGCCGAAGCCGCCCGCAAGCGCGCCGCGGGCGACCTGTACCTCAGCAGCCTCCGCCTGTACCGGCTCCAGCACCGGAGCCGGGTATGAACCAGTGCGGCCTGTGCGAGGACCCGATCGCGGCCGGCTACCTCTGCACGAGGGACGCGGTACGGCTGGCCGCGCGTCTCGAAGAGCTGCCCGACCTGGCCAACGAGCTGGTCGACTTCCTGGTGCCGAGCCGCTCCGGGTTCGGCGAGTTGGTCACGGCGCGCACGGCCGGGCCGCGGTCGCCGATCAACGAGGACGTCCTCGACCTGATGCAGAGCAACCACGTCGGCGAGGTCGTCCACTCGTGGCGGGTCGACGTACAGCGGGAGCGGTGGCCGGACCACGGGGCGCCGCCCCCGGCCGGGCTGGCTGCGGACTGCCGGTGGCTCGGCATGGAGCTGGAGTGGATCGTCGCCCACTACCCGGCTGCCGGGGATCTGGCGCGCGAGGTGCGCGGCCTGGAGTCCGAACTCCGGTCCATCGTCGGGGATCCTGTGCCCCGACGGCAGCGGCTCGGCCTGTGCGTGAACGCGGTGGACGACGGTACGGCGTGCGGCGCGGTGATCTCCCGGCTGCCCGGCGGGCCGGTGCGCTGCCGGTGGTGCGGCTGCGAGTACAAGGGCGAGACGGACCTGTTGTTGCTGAAGCACTACCAGCCGAAGGCGTCGGCGTGACCTGCTTGACGCAGATAAGCAGGGGTGCTTACATAGGTCAGGCAGTCACCTCCGGTACAAGGAGGGACGTGACTACGTGGAAGGAACGGCACGACGCTGCCGTCCGCAACCAGAAGGCCGCACTCGACGCCTACCAAGCAGCCACCGACGAACGGGCCCTCGCCCTCATCGCCGGCGCTGAAGAACTCGGCAGCCAAGCGGCCGTCGCCCGAGAGCTGGGGGTCAAGACCCCCAGCGTCAACCAGGCCATCCGCGCCTACCAGAAGAAGACCGAGTAGCACCCACAACTGAAGACGGCCCAAGGCCGGGATTCCCGTCCCAGCCAAGGGCCTGACCGCACCGCCTACCTGACACAACCAGGAGGAGACACGGCTATGGCCGATCTTGCCATGCCCGCGGCCCGCCGCGGCACCCCGGCGCAGCAGCTCAACGAGCGCTTCACCGCCATCTACACCCAGCACCTCCCGATGGTCCGCGCGACCATCAGCCGCCGTCTCGACGTCAGCGACAAGCACCTCGTCGACGACCTCGCGCAGAACACGTTCCTCGCGTTCTACCGCTACCTCGGCCGCCTCGACACCGGCCGCGACTTCGGCGGCCTCCTCCGCGTCATGGCCCGCCAGTCCATCAGCCACCACTTCCGCGTCATGCGGCACACCCACGAGCGGGCCGCCGACACCGGCCACTACTCGTTCGCGAACCGCGAGATGGAGCCCGGCGCCGGCTACTACACCCCGGCCGCGACCGGCTTCCGCACCGCCACCATTGCGCCCCGCCCCGGCGACTCCGACCCGGACCCCGACGAGGCGCTGCGCCGCGTCCAGGGCAGGCCCGCCCCGATCCGCCAGGGCGGTGGCACCCGATGACGGACATCACCATCCCCGAGCCCGTCCGCGACCTCCTCGCGGCCGTCCTCGAAGCCTTCGACCTCCCGCACCCGGCCACCATCGGCGGGAGCGAGGTGCACGACCGGCTCCTCGTCACCCGCGTCAGTCACGCCCGGATCGCCCTGCGCAGCCTCCTCGACGACAACGGCACCGGCATGGGCCCGGCATGGGACGCCGCGTACCTTCGCGAGCGGCTCGCCGAGCACCCCGTCACCGGGTACGTCACCAGCGACCAGGCGCACGCCGCCCTCGACGCCGGCAAGACCTGGGCCGAGGCCGTCACCCTTCCTGCAGGCGGTGGCGAGTGAGCACCGACCCCCGCACCGCCATCGTGAACATCTTCATCCGCAAGCCGCTGGAGATCGACGAACCCGACTGGTGCACCGGACACCCTGACCCCCGCGCCGGCTACAAGGTCGACATCAGCCACGACGGACCCGAGCACGTCATCGCCCCCAGGGGACAGGCGATGTTCAAGGCGTTCATCTCGCAGGCCCCGTTCGCCAGCACCGACCGGGCCATCGGCCTGTACGTCGAGCCCGACCTGGAACCGCAGACGTGCACGCCCGACGACGTGAACCAGCTCGCCGACGACCTCATCGAGGCCGCCGAGCAGCTGCGCGCCCTCGGCCGCCAGCTCGCCGAGATCATCGACAGGGAGGGCCAGTGAAGCGCGACCCGCTTCTGTGGGCCGCGCTCGTCGCGGTCCTCGTCGTCCTCGCGTCCGCCGAGTACCAACTCGCCGTCGCATGCGGCTTCGGAACGTACGTCGCCGCCGGAGTGCCGGCCGCACTGGACGTGTACGCCCTCGCCGCGCTACGGGCCCGCCGGGACGTCCTCGCGGTCGTCGTCGTCCTCATCGCGGTGAACGCGGCCTCGCACCTCGTCGAGGTCGGGTTGCTTCCCGTGAACGTCCAGCTCGTCGTCTCCGTCTCGGCCATCGCCCCGCTCGTGCTGTGGCGCGTCCACCGGCTCAGCGAGGCCGCACCGGAACCGTCAGAGGCCGCGACGGAACTCCCACCGGAACCGAGTTCCGCCCCGGCGGAACCAGCGGAACCGATCACCATTGAGCGGCCAACCGTTGCTCAGACGGCCATGGTTGACGCTGCCCCCATCGGGCCTGTCCTCGGCCCCTGGACACCCGTGGCGGAACTCGCGAGCGGAACCAGCGGAACAGCCTTCGACCTGCGGCTTCCCGAGGGATACGCGTCAGTCCCGACCCTCACCGGAACCGAGGCGGAACCGGCACCGGAACCAGTTCCGGCGAACAGAACCGACACCGGAACCGGCGCGGACGACATCGAGACCACCGACAGCCAGAACACCACCTTCGAGGCCCGCGTCGCCCTCGTCCGCACCTGGCTGCTCACCGAACCGGACCTCACCGGAACCGAGATCGGAACCAAGTTCCGCGTCTCCGACGGATACGGCCGGCGCCTCCTGCGGACCGCACGAGACGACACGTGATCGCCGCGGCTTGCTTCGCCGCCGCCGCTCTCCTCGCGCTGTTCGGCCTCTGCGCCATCGCGCTGCACGACGTCCCCAAGATCTCCGGGACCGTCGCCCTGATCATCACCCTCGCCGCGCTCGGCGTGGCCATGTACCGCTGAAGGACCCCATGAACTACGTGACGTTCGGCGGCGTGACCGTCGGCCTGTGCATCCTCGGCTACCAGCTGATGACCTGGTGGCCCGGCCGCAAACCGCTCATGAAAGACCCGGTCAAGCACGCATCCAAGCTGCTGCCCTGGCTCGCGGCCTGGTGCTACGGCTGCCTCACCGCCCTCGGTATCGGCGGCCTCATCGGCACCGCGTCCAGCAGCGTCCTCGGCCTGTCCAACTGGCTCGGCGACGCGGCTCTCGTCTGGGGTGTCGGAGAGTCAGTCGGCCAGCAGGCCGGGGCCAAGACATTCGTACCGCTGTCCAGCCCCGGGGCGGCCCTGGTGCTCATCGCCACAGTCGTGTTCGTCGCCGCGGTAAAGAAGGCCGGCGAGGAGACGAGCGGCCAACTGAAGCGGGGCGCCTGGTGCGGCATCACCCTCGGCACCTCGGCAGGCGTCGCAGGGTTCGCCGCGGTGCCTCTCGCGCAGGCCGCGAACTGGCTCGGCGGCACCGTGTACACGGCGGTCGTGTGATGGCGGCGAAGAAGCAGTCCGAGGAACCCTCGGAGGAGCCGAGCCGGACGGCCGGCGCATGCGTACTGGTCGTCCTCGCGGGCATCGCGACCGCCGCACTGTTCGCCGTCTCGCCCACGGTCGGAGTGCTCGCGCTGTGGGTGGTGGGCGCACTGCTGCTGTGGCGCTCGGCCCGGCGGATGTCCGATTCGTCCGCCACTCCCCCACCGCAGGAGGACCGCCCCTCCTGCGACGAATGCGCAGGTCACGATCTCGTCAGCGTCACCCCTCTCGAAGGCCAGAAGGGGATGTTGATCTACACAACAGCCGTCCCGGACCGCCCCAACCACACCCACATCCACATCGCCGGGGAGGTGAACGCACCATGATCCGGCGCCTCCTCGCCCACGCCTACGACTACTGCAAGACGTGCGGATGGTGGGTCAAGGACTGCGGCCACCCCCAGTGACAGAACGGCCCCCGGCATCTGGAAGCCGGGGGCCGTCGTCATGCCCACACGTCCGGCCCGCCGCCCCGCCACTCGATCAGCCCGGACTCCTCGACGTACGCCTCGTCTACGTCCTCGATCCCCGCCCGGCGCAGGAACTCGGCAATGTCCCCCAGCCCGTACGCCCGGCCGAGGATCTCGCCGTCGACACGCACGCGCCGGCCGCCATCCTCGTCGGGCGGATACACGACCACGGGCATCACGGAAGCCATGGGGACAGCCTCACCCAGGCCGTAGCAACCCGCACCCGCATACCTCTACGCGGGCAACGGACGCCGGACAAACCACGCGATCAGGTGGAGCAACCCACGCACCAAGAGGACAGCCATGTCCTCATGGACAATCCTGCTCGACGAACGAAGCATGAGCGCCGCGTCCCCCTCCCGGCTGGCATCGTCCCCCTGCTGACGCAGCGCGCGATCGAGACGTACTACGGCGTCTCCACCTGGCAGATCACCCAGTGGCTGAAGGCCGGCATGCCCGAGGAGCCGTTCGCCGGCCAGGGCCGCCGCTACGACCTGGCGAAGTGCCAGGCCTGGCACGAGGCGAACGCGACGGACGGCCGCAACTGGTCGACGGCCGCCGCATGACCCGCGAAGAGCGGCTCGCGATCCTCGGCCCCGAGACCGTCGCGAAGATCCACGCCCGGGTGAAAGAAGCCCCGGAGCCGTCCGACGAACTCGTCGAGGAACTCCGCCGAATCATGACGAACCCCGCGGGCGAGATCCCCACGTCACGGCCAGCAGTGGGCAGAAGCGGGAACGGGGCAGTCGAAGTGCATGGGTGAATTCGTGCGGAAGCGCTGGCACTGGATCATCACCATCGCGTGGCGTGAGGGCCGCTTCTGGGAGATGACGACGTCCGAAGGAACCTGCGCCCCACTGCCAGGCGCAAGTAGACAACAGCTCTTCAACCACCTCCATGAGAGCGCCATCAGGAGAGGCGACGCGCCTGAAAGTAGCTACGTGGTGTTCTTCGCGTTGGAGCCCGACGAACTCGTACCCGACGACGGCGCCGAGGACGAGTAGCGCACCATGGGCGCATGGAGTCCCAGAACCTGAGGCCCGGCCACCTCACCGCACACCAGACCGCCAGACAGCTCGGCATCAGCCTCGACGGTGTCCGCAAGCTCGTCCAGCGCGGCCAGCTCCAGCGCTCCGGAGGCACCCCTCGACAGCCCTGGTACACCGTCAAAGATGTCACCGCACTCGTCATCGAACGCCGCACCCGCAACGCCGCTTGACCGCAGGTCAGCGCCGTGTCACGATCTGGGTGTACAACTGTGCCCTCAAGCGGTTGGCTGGCGAGGGCACCAGGCGCGGCCGATCTCTCACTTCGCCAACGCGTAGGCAGAGACGATGCCCCCCGCCAGGGCGACCCCGGCGTGCAGAAGCGCCCACAGCACATAGAGGCGGACCCTGAAGAGCTTCGGGTATCTCGACTGATGCCTGTCGAGGGCGGCCGGCCAGGCCGATTGGACATTGAGCTCAGGATGCAAGGCAGTCAGCTGATCCCTCAACTGCCGAGCCACGGTGTTGTGATACTCGAAACGCTCCCGGAACTTGAGGCACACCAGTACTCCGTACAAGCCCAAGAAGATCATCGGCACTGAGATCACCAACGTCGACGCATGGATGCCTCTTTGCGAGATGAGGCCCAACCCCGCAGCAACGACCAGAATGACAATGTTGGAAAGCGTCGCTCGCTGGTCCTCCGAGTGGACTGCTGCCTGTCGTTGGTCACGCCAGATTTCCAGAACAACATCGCTAGCGTCAGCCATCTGACCACCCCCTCCTCTGACCTACCCCCGCGCTGCAGTCCACAGACGCATGACGCAGCCCCAGCCAATCCCCCCGGCTGGGGCTGCGTCATGTCAGACGGCGCGCTCAGAACGGCGGTTCGCCATTCCCAGTGATCCGCACGGGGCCGCCCAAAGTGCCGCCGCTCGCCAAGAACTCCCCCTCGCCGCCATCCCTTAGCTGCAGTCGCATGACACCGCCGTTCAGGATGTTCCAGCACGCCTCTTCGTGATTCGCGTCCAGCGTGCCGCCCCAAGAGGCCAGGCCTTTCACAGAGCTGACGTCGCCCATGGCAGCCACGCGCACGTGACCAGACTCAGACCACAGGTCCGCATCAACCTCGTACTCGGCACCTTCAACAATGACCGTGGCTCTGCCCTGGTATGTACGCATGGTCCCAGTCTGCTCTTCGTTCACCGAGGTGGCCATGCGACGCAAGGCCATGCAGGTCTGCCCCACCCCTCGATGCCCGAACCTCACCGCTGGGGGCAAGTGCCCTACATGCGCAGCCAAGGCCAGGACCGAACGGCCCAGCTCACACAGCCAGGGCTACAACGCAGCGTGGAGGAGGGCCAGTACCGAGTATCTGCGTGACCATCCGTGGTGCGAGTGCCCCCAGTGCGCGGCCTTGCCCATGCTCCAGCGTGACCTGGCGACCGAGGTCGACCACATCGACGGACTCGGACCACTCGGACCCCGCGGCTACGACCCTGACAACTGGCAGGCCATGAGCAAACGGCACCACTCCCGTAAGACCGCCGCCGAAACCTGGGGAACCTGACGGTCGCTCACAGTGACCCGACCCAGGGGGGTACCCCCGGCTGACCTGGGGGGACAGAGCGCGGGGGAGGGCGCCGAGGGGTGCGCCAGGTTCAAAGGGTCCCAGCTGTCACGCAAGGTGACGGCTCTCTGTGCTGCGCAACGCAGCGATGAGGAGTGATCGACATGCCCCGTGGAGGAGCGCGCGCGGTGTCCGGTCCTGCGCCGGACCCGAGGTCGCTGCGCAGTACGAAGGCCATGGACAAGGGCGGTTGGCGGACGCTGCCGGCGGAAGGACGCGAGGCGGAGCCGCCCGAGTGGCCGCTGACCGAGGCCGCTCAGCGTGAGCTGGACCTGTGGGATGACCTGTGGGCGAAGCCGCAGGCCGTGGCGTGGGAGGACATGGGTCAGGAGCTGGAGGTCGCGCTGTTCGTGCGGACGCTGGCGGAGGCGGAGCGGGCGGACGCGCGGGTCGACGTGAAGAAGATGGTGCGCGGGTACCTCGACTCGCTCGGGCTGAGCGTGGCGGGCATGAACCGCAACCGGTGGAAGATCGCCCCGGCGGTCGAGGAGCCTGCCGAGGCGAGCGAGGCCGGGCAGGAACCTGTCCGCCGACCGTCGGCCCGTGACCGGCTGAGGGTCGTGCCCAGTGGCGAAGGGACCTGACGCAGGGGCCGAGTTCGTCGTCGACTTCCCCACCCTCTGGATCGTCCCGGACTGGATCGAGGCGCACTGCCCGATCCCCGACGGCTTCCGCGTGGGCGAAGACCTGGTGCTGTACCCGTGGCAGCTGTGGTGCACGGTCAACCACTACCGGGTGAAGCCGACCGCTACGGTCGGGCAGCTGGCGCCGGCGTTCCACTACCGCCGTAGCCAGATCGTCGCCCCGCAGAAGACGGGCAAGGGCCCGTGGTCGGCGACGATCGTGCTGGCCGAGGCCGCCGGACCGGTGGTATTCGACGGCTGGGCCAAGGGCGGCGAGCGGTACCGGTGTTCGGAGCATGGCTGCGGCTGTGGCTGGTGGTACGACTACCGGCCAAGCGAGCCGATGGGTGTGCCGTGGCCGACTCCGCTGATTCAGCTGACGGCCACGTCCGAGGACCAGGTCGACAACGTGTACCGGCCGCTGCGGTCGATGGTGAAGCGCGGCCCGCTCGCCGAGATCATGCAGACGGGCGAGGAGTTCACGCGCGTCGGCGACGACGGCCGCATCGACGTCGTCACGTCCTCGGCGCTGTCCCGTCTGGGCAACCCGATCATCTTCGCGATGCAGGACGAGACCGGCCTGTACACGACACAGAACAAGCTGCGGAAGGTCGCCGAGACGCAGCGCCGTGGCGCGGCTGGCATGGGCGGCCGGTCGATGGAGACGACGAACGGGTGGGATCCGTCGGAGAACTCGGTGGCGCAGACGACGTCACAGGCGAAGGCGCGGGACATCTTCCGGTACCACCCGCAGGCTCCGAAGTCGCTGTCGTACAAGGACAAGCGGCAGCGCCGGAAGATCCATGCCGTGGTGTACGCGGGCTCGTCGCACGTGGATCTCGACGCGATCGAGGCCGAGGCCGCCGAGATCATGGAGTTGGACGAGGCGCAGGCCGAGCGGTTCTTCGGCAACCGGTGCGTGGCGGGTTCGGCGGCCTGGCTGGACGGCGCGAAGTGGGCGGCCAAGGCGAAGCCGCGCAGGGTGCGGCCAATGACCCGGATCGTCCTCGGGTTCGACGGCTCCGACAGCGACGACTGGACGGCGCTGCGGGCCGAGACGATGACCGGCTACCAGTTCACCCCGAAGTACGGGCCGAACGACGAGCCGACCATCTGGAACCCCGCCGACTACGGGGGCCAGGTGCCGCGCGCGGAAGTGCGCGCGGCCATGGAGCAGGTGTTTCGCCGGTACGACGTGGTGCGCCTGTACGCGGATCCGCCGTACTGGGACACCGAGATCGACGACTGGGTCGACGAGTTCGGTGAGGAGCGGGTTATCCGGTGGCATACCCGGCGCATCGTGCAGATGCACGCGGCGTGTGAGCGGCTGAAGACCGACGTCATCAAGCGGGACGGCACGTTCCGGCACGACGGCTGCGAGATCACGCAGCAGCACATCGAGCACACCCGGGCGGCAGCGCGGCCGATGGACCGGTACGTGCTCCGCAAGGCCAGCCCCACGCAGAAGATCGACGCCACCATCCCGAGCATCCTCGCCCACGAGGCGCTCGGCGACGTCATCGCGGCCGGCCTGGCCGAGCGCGAAGTGTCCTACTACTACGGCAAGTGAGGAGGGCCCGATGGCTACCGAGGCGCAGGCTCTCCAGCTGGTGTCGCTGCTGGAGAACGAGCTGATCCGGCGGCGCGGTCCGATCGACCGGCACAACGACTACTACCGGGGCAAGCACCCGCTGAGGTTCGCGTCGGAGGAGTTCGCCAAGTTCCACGGTCAGCGCTACCGGGACTTCTCCGACAACTGGGTGCAGGTGGTGGCCGACTCCCCGGTCGAGCGGCTGACCGTGACGGGGTTCGTCGCCGACGGGGAGATGTCGGCCGACAAGGATCTGTGGAAGGTGTGGCAGGTCAACGGCCTCGACGCCGATTCCCAGCTGGGGTTCCTCGGTGCGGTCACCGGTGGCCGGTGCTTCGTCCTGGTGTGGGGTGACCCGGACGACCCGGACATGCCGTGCGTGACGTTCGAGGACGCCTCGCAGTGCATCGTCGTCTACGAGCCCGGCTCGCGACGGCTGCGCAAGGCGGCGCTGAAGCGGTGGCAGGACGGCAACGCCGACTTCGCCACGCTGTATCTGAAGAACGAGGTGTGGAAGTTCTCCCGCCCGCTCGCGCGGCAGGACAAGTCTCCGCAGATGGCGGACGTCGACGAGGAAATCAAGCGGTGGACGCCGCGCGAGATGGGCGCCGAGCCGAACCCGCAGCCCAACCCCATGGGCGTGGTGCCGATGGTGGAACTCCCGAACAAACCCATGTTGGTCGAGGACCCGATCAGCGACGTCGCCGGGGTGGTGGCGATGCAGGACGCCATCAACCTGATCTGGGCGCAGCTGTTCACCGCCTCCGACGCCGCGTCGTTCCCGCAGCGCGTGATCATGGGTGCCGAGCGGCCGATGCTCCCGAAGCTCAACAGCGCGGGCGAGATCATCGGAAAGACACCCGTCGACCTCGACAAGTTCCAGGTCGACCGGGTCGCGTGGATCACCGGCAAGGACGCGCGGATCGCCGAGTGGTCGGCCGCCAACCTGACCATGTACACCGGCATCATCGAAGTCGCCGTCGGCCACCTCGCCGCGCAGACACGGACCCCGCAGCACTACCTCATCGGGAAGATGGCCAACCTCGCCGAGGGCGCACTGCTCGCCGCCGAGACCGGCCTCGTAAAACGGTGTGACGAGAAGACGCTCTGGTACGGGCAAGGCCTGCGCGAGGTGGCCCGGCTGATCGCCCTGGCCAAGGGCGAGGACGCGAAGGCCGCCGCGCTGCGCTCGGGCCGCGTGCTGTGGGCGGAGACCGAATCCCGCAGCCACGCGCAGATGGCGGACGCACTGCTGAAGCTGAAGCAGCTCGGCTTCCCCTTCGAGTGGCTGGCCCTGCGCTACGGCCTCACCCCCACCGAGGTTGCCGATGTCGTGGCGATGCGTGAGCGGGAGATGGAGATGGACCCGGTCTCGGAGATCACCCGGCAGCTGACAGGGTCCGCGGGCCCCGCGCCGCAGCCGACCCCGGAGCCGGACGACGGCGACGAGGACGAGGACGAGGCGGATGACGGGGCAGCGGAGTGAGCCCCTCGCCGGTGGCGGTCGCACACGCCACCGCGCGGCTGCGCCTGGCCCTGGCCGCCGCCCGGGCCGCACGCCTGGCGTGGCGGCAGGTCGACCGGAACGCGCCCGGCCCGTCGTGGCTCACCGCTCTCGGACCGGTCATCGCCGCGGTCGCCGGCGCGCAGCTGGCCGCCGCACAGGGCACGGATCCGTGGCTCGCCGCCCTGCTCGGCAACGACCCGGACCAGGCCGACTCGGACCGGCTCAACCCGGCCGCACTGGCCGGGGTGACCGGCGACGGCACGCCCCTCGTCACGGCGTTGCAGGTCCCCGTGTGGACGGCGCTGCAGCTGGTGACCCGGGGCATGCCGGTGTTGCAGGCGATGGCGCGCGGACAGGCGCTGCTGGACCTGGTGGTGCGTACCGCCGTGGCGGATGCCGGGCGGGCCGCGGACTCGGTCGGCATGATGGCCCGGCCCGCGGTGACCTCGTACGTGAGGGTCGTGGAGTCCGGCGCCTGCTCGCGGTGCGTGGTCCTGGCGGGCCGTGAGTACAGCGTGAGCACCGGGTTCGCCCGGCATCCTCGCTGCCACTGCGGCATGGAGCCGGTCACGCGCGAGCACCGGCCGAAGCCGACCAGCCCGAAGGCCGCCTACGACGCGATGTCCGACGCGGAGCGCAAGAGGACGTTCGGTGAGGCGGCCGTGAAGGCGATCGATGCCGGGGCCGACATCGGGTTCGTCGTCAACGCACGGCGCGGCATGGCCACCGCGACCGCGTTCGGCCGCACCGTCCAGGCCACCAGCGAGCAGACCCAGCGCGGCACGTTCCGGCGCCGCGAGTTCGAGCGGCTGAAGGCCGAGGGCGCCATCCCCTCGTCCCGCAGCATCCGCGGGTTCCGCCCCGAGGCGGTCCGGCTGATGCCCGAGGAGATCTTCCGGCAGGCCGGGGACCGTGAGCACGCGGTTCGTCTGCTGCGCCGGTACGGCTACATCTTCTGACCCTGCCCGCGCGCAACGCGCAGGCCCACACCCGCAATGGGAGCCCCTCATGAACCGCAGAACGCTGCCCCGCCATGCCCGCGCGCACGCGCCCGGATGGGTGCACCCCTATCCGGCCGGCCCGTTCTCACCCGTCTTCTACGGCGACGGTGACGACGACCAGGACGACGACGGCGACCAGGACGCGGACGACAGCGACCAGGACGGCGACGCGGACGGCGGCCAGGACGCGGACGACGACGGCGATGAGGACGAGGGAGCCGACGACCTCGGCGACAAGGGCAAGCGCGCGCTGGCATCCATGAAGGGGAAGTGGAAGAGCGAGCGCGACAAGCGCAAGGAGCTCGAAGACCAGCTCGCCCAGCAGGGCAGCGCGGACGAGGCCGAGACTGTGCGCCGTAAGGCGGAGCAGGACGCCCTCGCCAAGGCGAACGCCCGGATCCTGCGGGCCGAGGTGAAGGCCGCCGCCGCGGGCAAGCTCGCGGACCCGGCCGACGCCTTCAAGTTCCTCGACCTCGACCAGTTCGAGGTCGACGACGACGGCAACGTCGACAGCGACGAGGTCGCAGACGCGATCGACGAGCTCATCAAGTCCAAGCCCTACCTGGCAGCCGCAACGGCGAAGAGGTTCCAGGGCACCGGCGACGGCGGAGCGGCGCGCAAGGCGTCCCGGCCGAAGCAGCTCAGCAAGCAGGACCTCAAAACCATGACGCCCGAGGCGATCGACCAGGCCCGTATCGACGGCCGGCTCGACGACCTCATGGGCGGCAAGTAGCCAGGAGGCACACCCATGACCGTGCGGAACTTCGTTCCCGAAATCTGGAGCTCGCGGCTGCTCGTCGCGACCCGCAAGGAACTCATCTACGCCAGCCCCACCGTCGTCAACCGCGACTACGAGGGCGACATCGCCGAAGCCGGCGACACCGTCCGCATCACCTCGGTGTCCCGCCCGGCGGTCGGCACCTACACCCCCGGCTCGACGACGATCACCCCGGAGAAGCTGACCACCGGACAGCGCACGCTGCTGGTGGACCAGTCGAAGTACTGGGCGTTCTCCATCGACGACGTCGACAAGCGGCAGGCCAAGTCCAACCTGATCCCGCAGGCCATGAGCGAGGCCGCGTACTCCCTCGCCGACGTCGTCGACCAGTACGTCGCCGGGCTGTACACGCAGATCCAGGCGGCGAACTTCCTCAACCTGGTCGGCGCCCCGATCGACACCTACACCACCCCGACCGACGCCTACAACAAGGTCCTCGTGCCGCTGCGCACGAAGCTGTCGAAGGCCAACGTGCCCAAGACCGGCCGGTACTGCATCGTCCCGCCGGAGTTCTACGCCTCGCTGCTGCTCGACGAGCGGTTCATCGCGGCCGACAAGGCCGGCACCGACCAGGGCCTGCGCAACGGGTTCGTCGGACGGGCGGCGAACTTCGACATCTACGAGTCGAACAACTGCCCCGTCCCGACCGGCGACACCACGGTCGTGCAGGCGGGCGTGAAGGAGGCCGTCACCTTCGCCGAGCAGATCAACAAGACCGAGGCCTACCGCCCCGAGAACGGGTTCGAGGACGCGGTCAAGGGCCTGGCCCTGTACGGCGCGAAGGTCATCCGTCCCGACCACCTGGCCGCCGCGTTCATCAACCCCGCCGCCTGATCGGAGAGTCACAGCATGGCGACAACGCAGATCCCGTACTCCAGCCTGGTCCCGAACGGGAACCTGGCGCAGCCGGCCGGTACGACCACGGTCGTCGCGCCGACGAACAACATGCAGATCTCCAACGCGTTCCCGGAACTGACCGTGCTGCGGGTGGTGAACACCGGCGTCCAGCAGGTCATCACGGTGAAGGCAGGCGACAATCCGCCCGCGCTCGCCGCAGGACAGGGCGACCTCGCCGTCACGGTCGCCGCGACGACCGGCGTGCAGTTCATCGGCCCGTTCGAGTCGGGCCGGTTCGTGCAGTCCGACGGCAGCATGATGATCGAGGCCGCGACCGTCGACGCCACGATCACCGCGTTCAAGATCCCGAGGAACACCTGACATGGCCGAGACGATCTACGTGCGCGGGGAGGGCGGGGCCATCATCGCGATGGACCTGCCCCTCCCCGAGGCGATCCAGGAACGCTTCGACCGAGGCCTGATCCAGCGCGTCAACGAGGACGGCACCCCCTACGCCGTCGCCCCGGCGCCGAAACCGAAGCCCGCGAAGGGCAGCGTGCTGACCGAGGGGCTGGTGCCTCGCCCTGGCTTCCGGGCGGGCAAGGACGACTGGGTGCTGTGGGCCATGGCCGTGCACGCCCTGCCCGAGGCCGATGCCCAGGCGATGACCAAGGCGCAGCTTCAGGAGCTGCCCGAACAGCCCACCGAGGGCGGGCCGCCCGCACCTGGGGACGGCCGCCCGTCCGAGGACGCCACGAAGGCGGAGTGGGTGGACCACGTCGTCAAGCGGGGCCTGCTCGCCCGCGAGGACGCCGAGGCCTACACCAAGGATGACCTCATCGACATGGTCAGCTGACCGGGCAAGGAGGCGACTGTGGCGCTTGCCCCGCTGGCGACGCTCACCGACCTCGCGGCCCGCGGCCTGACCGTGACCGCCGAGGAGGAGACCGTCGCCGAGACCTATCTCGACGTCGCCTCGACCGCCGTGCGGGAAGCCGCGGGCGTGCCGATCTCGGAGACCACCTCCACGGTCTCCCTGGAAGGGCCGGCCACCCAGTGGCTGACCCTGCCCGGACCGCCCATCGTGTCGGTGACGTCGGTGGAGATCGACGGCGAGGCGGTCACCGACTTCAAGCTGCGCTCCCACCGGCTGTGGCGCCGGTGCGGCTGGTCACCCGGCTGTGATCCGTCGGAGGTCGACGTCACCCAGACCCACGGCCTCGCCACGGTGCCCTCGGACATCGTCGACCTGGTGTGCCGGATCACGGCCACCGCGCTCGCCGACTACCGGGCCGACCCGGACGGCGCGGGCCTCGCGGCCGTGGACATCCGCGCCGAACGGATCGGCGACTACTCCGTCACCTACGGAGATGCCGGGCTGATCACCACCATGGAACTGCCCGACTACCTGCGCGAGCGGCTCGAAGCCCGTTTCGGTGGGGGCGTCTCCCTGCTGAGGTCGAGGTGAGGGGCCGCGGCAACGTCGGCCGCCACCTCAACCGGTGGCTGGAGGTGTGGCGCCCCACCCAGGTACCGGACGGGGCGGGCGGGCAGAGCACCACGCTCGTCAAGCAGGCGCTGCCGGTGCGGGCGAAGGTCGACCAGCCCACGCCCACCGAACGGATGGTCGCCGCGCAGTCCAGCTCCCGGCATTCGCACGACATCTTCCTGCTGCCGCGCACGGACGTGCGCCGCGGCGACGAACTGCGCGGCACCGACGACCTCGGCAACGCCCAGGTGTTCCGGGTCCAGTCGGTGGTGCAGCCGTCCACCCCCGTCTACTCCAAGGCTCTTGTCGAGCTGATCCAGGCAGAAGGAGAACCCGATGGCTAGCCTCACTCTCATCGCGGTACCGGTGGCCACCGGCCTCGTCGACGTCGCCGCCCAGGCCGTCGCCGCGGCTGCCCTCGGTGACACCGCGCTCGTCGGACCGGGCCGGTTCCTGTACGTCAACAACGCCGACGCCTCGTCGAAGACGGTCACGCTCGCCACCCCCGGCACTGTGAAAGGCCTCGCCATCGCGGACGCGACGGTCGTCGTGGCCGCCGGCAAGCACGCGATCATCCCGCTCGCCGAGGTCTACCGCGGCGCCACCGGCCGCGCCGCCATCACCTACAGCGCGGTCACCTCGGTGACGGTCGCCTCGTTCGAGCTGGGCAGCTGATGGCCGAGCGAGAGTGGCAGCTGCCCCAGTGCGAACCGCAGGAATGCCGCTCGCGGGCCGAGGAGCTGCTCGCCGTGGGCGCCACCGTCGAGGCCGTGCCGCGCGCCGTCGCGTGGGCACTGCTCGCCGTCGCGGGCGAACTGCACGAGATCCGCAGGCAGTCGCAGCGAAAGAGGTGAGTGCTCATGCCTCGACGTGGGCGGGCGCGCGTGGAAGTGATCGGCCTGGACCGGCTGGAGCGCCGCCTTGCCGAGGTGGTGCCGCAGCTGAAGGAGGCCGCGCAGGCCGCGGTGAAGGAGTCCGGGAAGGCCATGAAGGCGGACGTGCAGAACAACGTGCGCCGTGACACCAACAACCTGCACGACAGTGTCGGGGACACCTACGACAACGACGGTCTGCAGACGTCGGTGGGCTGGAGCAACCAGGACGACCTGTATGCCGCCTTCCACGAAGCCGGCACCAAGAGCATGCCAGCCAACCCCACGCTGATCCCCGCTCTGGCCCGCGAGGGCACCGAGCTGGTGACCCGGCTGCGGGCCGAGGTGAGGGGGCATCTGCGGTGAGCATGCCCGTCTCCGACTCCGCCGTCCTGCCCCTGCAAATCGCCGTGCTCGCCAAACTGGGCGCGGACGCCGAGCTGATGGCCCTGGCGAAGGGCGTCTTCGACTGGGTCAAGGAAGGCCAGGCCTACCCGTACGTCGTGATCGGCGACTCGGTCGAGACGCCCGACAACACCCACGACTCCCACGGATCGGTCACCGTCATCACGCTGCACGTGTGGTCGAAGTACCGCGGCTACGCGCAGGCCCTGACGATCGCCGCGCGGCTGCGCGCACTGCTGGAACACCGGCCGCTGACGATCGCCGGGCACCGGCACGTGGCCACCTATTTCGTGTCGCAGCAGACGCTGACCGACCCCGAACCGCCGGGCGACATCCGGCACGTACCCGTCTCGTTCCGGGTCCTGACCCAGGTCAGCCCTTGAGATCCGACCAGCACCGAGAGGAAGTGACCGACCATGGCCGGTGAGGACGCAACCGGGACACAGCTCCTGAGGGACTCCACAGGCTCCGGCAGTTTCGTGGTGATCGCGAGCGTCGAAGACCTGTCGGGCCCAGGACGGTCCCGCAACATGATCGACGTGTCCGCGCACGACAGCCCGGACAAGTACCGCGAGTACGTCAAGGGCATGAAGGACGGCGGCGAGGTCACCGCCACCATCAACTACCGCCCCGGCGAGACCACCCACCAGCAACTCGACGCCGACTTCGAAGAGGACGACCTGCGCGACTACCAGCTGGTGATCCTCCCGGGCGATGCGGACGAGCACACCTGGGACTTCACCGCGGGCATCAGCGACATCAGCGACGAGTTCCCCCTCGACGACAAGATGGCGAGAGAGGTCACCTTCAAGATCTCCGGCAAGCCCACCCTGACCCCCACCGGCTGACGAACAACCAGAGGAGCACTGCCGTGGGCAGCATCAGAGACGCCATCCGCGCCGCGCAGGACATCAAGACCCAGAAGGACGTGGAGCTCCCCGAGTGGGACGTCACCGTCGACGTGTGGGGCCTGCCCTCCGGTGACTGGGAGGCCTACCAGAACAAGCTGAACAGGATCCACTTCCAGGAGGGCAAGGCCGGCGCCGAGATGGCGGTCAAGTCCAACCGGGCGCAGATCGTCGCCAAGGCCCTGTACGAACCGGGCACCGACCGGCTCGTCTTCCCCGACCTGGCCGAGGGCATCGCGACCCTCAGCAAGAAGAATCAGGGGACTGTCGACGGTCTGTTCAAGCTGTGCCGTCACCTCTCCGGCGAGGACCGCGACTTCGAGCAGAAGGTGAAGGACGCGGAGGGAAACTCCGACGGCGACCAGAGCTGAGGCTCCTCTACGACCTGTCTGTCGCCTACCAGATTCCGCCGGACGAGGTCATGGACAGGTTCACCGAGGAGCAGATGGTGAACCTGGTCGCCTACCAGAACCTCTACGGGTTCATCACCCCGCGCCGCCTCGACATCGTCCTGGCCCGACTCGGGATGGACGTCGTCTCACCGCACCTGAAGAAGGGCGCCCGGCCCCGGCTGCGGGATCACCTGATGACGTGGTCGCGTGCGGACCGGCCACGCCGTAGCGGCAGGGAAATGCTCGGCATCGTCCAGGGCATCCAGGCGCAGTTCGACCAGGACCACGACACCGAGCGCGAACAGCGCGGCGAGCGCGCCCGCCGTGCCCGGCGCGCCCTGCGGACGAAGGAGGCATCGCGTGACGGTTCTCGATGAGGTCCTGGTCCGGCTCGGCGTCGACATGTCGGAGGCCGAGGGCGAGGTCGAGCGCGGCGCGGACGGCATCACCGGCCAGCTCGACGGGCTGGCCGTGGCCGGCGGCGCCGCAGCCGTGGGCCTCGGCGCCGCGTTCGCCGTGGGCCTCCAGTCCGCGATGGACATCTCGGCGGCCACCGACAAGCTTCAGCAAGGCCTCGGCCTGACCAAGCAGGAAGCCGACCGCGCCGGAACCCTGGCCGGTGAGGTGTTCTCCGACGGGTTCGGCGAATCCATGGAGGGCGTCGGGGACGCCATGGGCTCGGTGATCGGCGCGATGGGCAAGGTCGGTGACTTCACCGACGCCGAGCTGAAGGACATGACCAAGAGCGCGACCGCCCTGGAAAAGGTCTTCGGGATGGACATCCCCGAGGCCACCAACGCCGCCGGAGCACTCATCAAGCAGGGCCTCGTCAAGGACGGCACCGAGGCGTTCGACGTCCTGACCAAGGCCGCGCAGACCCTGCCCTCCTCGATGGCCGCGGACATCCCCGCGATCGTCAGCGAGTACGGCACCCACTTCAAGCGGATCGGCCTGGACGCGGCGCAGGCCTTCGGCATGATGAGCCAGTTCGTGCAGGCGGGCGGACGCGACATCGACCAGGCCGCCGACGTTCTGCACGAGTTCGCACGCATCACCTCCGAGGAGACCCCCCGCGCCGCGGAAGGCTTCAAGGCGCTGGGCCTGGACGCGGACAAGATGCTCACCGACATCGGCAAGGGCGGCAAACCGGCAGCGGACGCGCTCGCCCTGACCCTCGATGCCCTGCGCGGCGTCAAGGACCCCGCCAAGCAGGCCGAGTTGGGCGTGGCCCTGTTCGGTGACATGGCCGGTGAGGCGGCGGGCGCACTGCTGGCGATGAACCCCGAGACGGCGAAGGCCGCCACCGGCATGGATGACGTCGCCGGCGCCGCGAAGGGCGTCACCGACAGCATGGCCGCCTCGCCCGCGCAGCAGTGGGACAGCATCATGCGCACCGTGTCGACGACGCTCGGTCAGATGCTGCTGCCCGCCCTGCGGTTCGTCTCCGGCCTGTTCAAGGAACACCCCGGGCTGCTGCAGATCCTCATCCCGATCGTCCTCGGCCTGGCCGCCGGGCTGGCCGTCGCAGCCGCCGCGCAGTGGGTGATGAACTCCGCGCTCCTAGCTTTCCCCGGTACCTGGATCATCCTCGCCGTCATCGCGCTGATCGCGATCATCGTGCTGCTGTGGAAGAAGAGCGAGACGTTCCGCGACATCGTCCTCGCCGTTTGGCGCGTCGTCAGCGAGGCCATCGCCGCCCGCGTGCGGATGATCCTCGCCGTGATCGCGTGGCTGGCCGCTCTGCCCGGCAAAATCGGCGGCTGGTTCGGGCAGGCCAAGGACTGGGCGATCCGCAAAATGCTGGAGCTGGTGTCGTGGCTGGCCGGCCTTCCAGGGCGGGTCGGGCGCGCGGTGAGCGGGATGTTCGACGGCATCCCGCGATCCTTCCGTGGCGCGCTCAACGCCGTCATCGGTGCCTGGAACGGACTGTCGTTCACGATCGGCGGCGGGTCGATCATGGGCGTCGACATTCCGTCGCTCACCCTGTCGACGCCGAACATCCCGATGCTCGCCGACGGCGGTATCGCCACCGGGCCGACCCTGGCGATGATCGGCGAGGGCGGCGAGGACGAGGTGGTCCTGCCGCTGTCCCGGCTGGAGCAGCTGCTCAACTCCTCGTCGCGGGTGTCCTCCAAACTCCAGCCGGCAGAGGCGCGGTTCGTGCTGGCCTTCGAGGGCGCCGACAACGCCTTCGTGACGTTCCTTCAGGAGATCACCCACCGCAAGGGCGGCGGCTCGATCGCCAAGCTCGCAGGGGAGGGATGACGGTATGGCGCAGTGGCCGCTGAAGCGGATCGGCGAGGTACTCATCGACGGCGTGTGGGCGCGCGTGCCCATGCGCGAGGACACCTCCGTCACCATTACCCGCGGTATCGGTGCGGAGGCCGTCACCGCACAGCCCGCCGGCACCTCGGTACGGATCAACGACCCGGACGCCATCTACAGTCCGCGCAACGCCGAGTCGGACCTGTACGGGAAGTTCGGCCGCAACACGCAGTTCCGATTCCGGGTCGCCGACGCCCCCGCAACCCCGGCCGCCGTCCTGTCGGACACCTTCACCCGCACCGTCGCGAACGGGTGGGGCACCTCCACCTCGGGCACCACCTGGTCCATCTACGACCCGACCGGCGTCTCACCCCCGGCAGCTGAGTACTCGGTGTCCGGCGGGGCGGGAAAGATCACCTCGTCGACCCTGAACGCCAGCCGCTACATCGCCACCAGCGGGCTGAACATCGGGGACTACGAAGCCACCTTCACCATCAACGCGAACCAGATCGCGCAGGACACCAACACCGAAGAGCCGATCTGGCTCACGCCGATCCTGCGGGTCAACCGGACCAACCACCAGTACTACATGGTGCCCATCGCGCTACGCCCCCGCACAGGCGTGTTCGGTATCGGCGGCCTGTCGGTCGGGGTGCAGATCACCAAGGTCGACCTGCTGAACAACGACACCCGGGGGCTCTGCCCGGCACGTACCGTTCCGGGACTCGGCTACGCCATCGAGACCTCGCTGAGGGTGCGGGTCCGCTGCGCGGGCCCGGAGATCTTCGTTCGCGTGTGGACCGACGGAGAGGCCGAGCCGGAGAACTGGCACGCGCAGACCTACGACGAGTCGTTCACCTCGGGAGAGTTCGGGTTCCGCGCCCGCTGCGACGCGGACGACACCACCACCCCGATCGTCTACTCCTTCGACAACCTGGAGATCAGGCCGCTCACCGAGGACGACGGCACCGTGCGCATGGTGGGCGAACTCGCCGCCTTCGAGTCATACGAGGACGAGTCCGGGGCGGACGCCTACGTCGACGTCGACGCGGCCGGCGTCCTGCGCCGCTACGACGGACCACAGAAACCCGCCCGCTCGGCACTGGCCCGGCATGTGGCGGGCTACCGGCCGTGCGCCTACTGGCCGTTCGAGGAAGGAGCCCAGGGCAGCACCTCGGTCGCGCAGGTGGCGGATAACTCGCCCGCCGGACCACTGGCAGCCAGCCGGATCGACTTCGCCCGCGACACCACGCTCACGGGCAGCGGCCCCTTGCCGACCGTGCGCGCCGGCGGCACCCTGCGCTCGACGGGCATCCCGGGCTTCGCCACCGGCCGGTGGGCCGTCTACTTCATGATGAAGTTCACCACCCAGGGCTATCCCATGGACGGTGCGGAACACCAGATCCTGTCCTTCTCCACCAACAACGTTACCCTGACCCTGTACGCGGCAGTCAACGTGGCCGACCCCAGGATCATTCTTCGCGGAGTGGATTCCTCAGGTGCCGCAATCGGCGTCACCCTGGCGGCCATCAGCCAGGAAAACCTGATCAACGCGGGCAAGCTGGGGTTCCTGGACAGGTGGCAGCGAGTCAAGGTGAGGGCCCAGGAGTCCGGCGGGTCCACCACGTACACCCTGTCGCTGATCGACCTCGACGACACCGGACTCGCGGTCAGCCTGGATACGGCCGCACACGGCGCCGACCGGGTACGCGCCGTCAACACCACCTTCGGCACCGGCGTGGCAGGCATGGGAATCGGCCACCTGAGCGTGTGGGGAGTGGCGTTCACCGACGCCTACACCCAGCAATTCGAGAACACGGACCTGTCCTTCGAGATCGGCTGCCCTGGGCTCACGACGAAGGACTGGCTGTCGATCCTGGGCACCGACCAGCGCCAAGCCCTGGAGACCGAGGGGCCGGCGGACACGCTGCTCGGGCCGTACTACGACGACACCTTCATCGGCCTGGTCCAGGCTGCGGCCCGCACCGACATGGGCCTGCTCACCGAGCACCGTGACCGGCTCGGACTGCGCTACGTCTCCCGCCAGGCCCTCTACGACCGGCCCGTCGACCTAGTCCTCGACTACCGCAGCGGCTTGATCTTCTCCCCCTTCAAGCCGAAGGACGACGACAAGGGCCTCATCAACCGGATCACCGTCAAACGCCGGGAAGGCTCCGAGGCCAGCGCCGAGGTGAGCGAGGGGCCGCTGTCCGTCCAGCCGCCGCCCAACGGCATCAACGTCAACGACGACAGCGCCGACACCATCGTCTCCTCCGACGACCAGCTGCCCTCCCAGGCGGGATGGCGGCTGCACGTGGCCGCGTGGGACGCGATGCGGGTGGCCAGCCTCACCCTGAAGATGGCCAACCCGCGCATGAGGGTGCTGCTCGACACGGTGCTCGGGCTGAAGGAAGGCTCCCGCATCCAGGTCGTCAACGCCCCCAAGCGGTACGGGCCGGACGGCTTCGACCTGCTGGTCCGAGGCAGCAAGGAGACCCACGCCGAGGGCGTCTTCGACATCACCTTCAACTGCTCCCCGTACCGGCCCTACGTGACTGGCCTGGTCGTCGAGGAAGGGTCGGCGGTCTCGCCTACCGACCCGCGCGCGGACACCTCGGGCGCGCAGCTGGACGAAGACCTCGACGCCACCGAGACGGGCGTCAACGTGCTGACCGCGAACGGCCGCAAGTGGATCACCACCGCCACCTATCCGGCCGACTTCCCCTTCGACATCGTCGTCGGAGGCGAGCGCATGCGCGTGACCGCGGTGACCGGCGCGACCTCGTCCCAGACGTTCACCGTCGTCCGCTCGGTCAACGGGGTGGTCAAGACCCACGTCACCGGGACCCCGATCGAGCTGGCCGACCCCACGCCCGTGGCCCTGTAGGAGGACCGGATGGCTGTATACCCGTCCATCCCAGCGGGGCGGCGGCTCACCGACGCCCTGCTGGAGTCGATGCTGCCGATCTTCGCCGTCAAAGCGGTGACCGAGCCCCTTGCCAGCAGCATCGCCATGCAGAACGACGACGAGCTGCTGGCTGCGGTCGCTGCGAACGCGACTTATGACGTCACCCTCAAGCTGCTGTACGACTGCGCGACCGCCGCGGACATCACGCTCGGCTGGGCCGGCCCGACCGGCGCCACCATGAACTGGGCAGCGATCGGCGCCCAGGTCAACGTGACGTCGTCGGGAACGGTGCCGGACGTCAGCATGCAGACACGGCTCATCAACGAGGTACAGGACCTCGGAGGCGGCCCATCGGCCGGCACGGTCGCCTGGGTGACCGGAACTCTGCTCACCGCAGGCACAGCCGGAACCCTCAACTTCCGGTGGGCGCAGAGAGCGACCAGCGCCACCGCGACCAACGTGCGCGCCGGATCTTCCCTGTGGCTGCGCCGCACCGCATAAGGAGCACCGACATGCCCAAGGTCGTCCAGCCCTACTACAGCATCCAGTACGACGGCACGAACGGTGCCCATATCGCCGGCACGTGGTGCACCGGGATCACCCTCGTGTCCGACACAGGAACGGTCCTGACGTACGTCATGTACGACGGAAACCGATCGATGAACCTGGGGGAATGGATGGTCGTCTGGGGGCCCGACTCCAATGACCCGATGATCTTTACTCAGGCGGAGTACGAGAGCCGCTACTACGAGCTCCCCGAGACGTAGGCGCCCGCAACTCCCACAGCACAGCCCCGCCGCCCCGCGCCACCAGGCCCGGGGCTTCGTCACGTCTGGAGGCGTTCATGGTGATGCGGCTCGTCACGCGCGCACAGCTCGGCTGGCCTGTCTCATCGGCTCCGCTGCAGGCCACCACGAAGGGCGTCAAGGTCCATTACACCGGCAGCGCGGTCTCCACGGCCCTGCTGAAGGACCACAGCCTGTGCCTCGCCCTGTGGCAGGACATTCGCGAGGCCCACCTCGCCAACGTCCAGGAGAACTACTCCGACGTCGCCTACAACTACGCGGCCTGCGTCCACGGGTACGTCCTCGAAGGTCGCGGCATCGGCCGCCGCACCGGGGCCAACGGCAGCCAGACGCTGAACAAGGCGCACTACGCCGTACTCGGCCTGATCGGCAACAGCGGCGTCACCGAGCCCACTGACGAGCTGCTCAACGCGATCCGCGACGCAACCGAGCACCTCCAGACGCACGGCGCCGGGACCGAGATCAAGGGCCACAAGGACGGCCACGCGACCAGCTGCCCCGGCGGACCGCTCTACGCGTGGGTGCAGAAGGGTGCCCCGCGACCGACCACTGAGGAGGACGACATGCCCACCACCGCCGAGATCGCCGACGCCGTCGCCAGGAAGCTGATTGCCGGGGGCGGCGTACTGGAGAACAGCGACGTGGACCGCATCGCGAAGGCGGTCGCGGCCCGGCCCGCCACCCTGACCGACGCCCAGGTCCAGGCCCTCGCCACGAACCCCACGCTCGCCGAGGCCATCGCCGAGAAGGTCGCGGCGAAGCTCGCCGCGCGACTCGCCAACTAGGAGGCACACATGAGGATCAGCAGCTACGCCAAGTCGCTCGTCGCCGGTGTCGCGGCCGGCACCACAGCCGCGGTCACCGCCGTGCAGGACAGCGTCCTCACCACCGGGGAGGGCGTCACCATCGTGCTCGCCGTCCTCGGCGCGTGGGGCATCACCTATGCCGTACCCAACCGGCAGACGAGCACCACCCAGCGCGACCTGTAGGGAGCCGCCTTGGACGCCACCACCATCGGCAGCGTGATCGCGCTCGTCGGGGTGCTGTCCGGTTCGGTGGCGGCGTTCCTCGGCAAGCGGGGCGAGAACGCGACCGCCCGCATGAACAGCGAGATCGACCAAATCCAAGAGGAGCGCGACGGGCTGCGCAAGCAACTCGCCGAGCGAGACGCCCGGATCGCCGAGCTGCTCAAGCAACAGGGCGACGACTACGTGGCGATCGCCCGCCTCCGTGCCCAAGTCATCAACATGGGAGGCGACCCACCGTGACCCGTGCAGAGCGCGCACTCGCTGGGAGCTGGCGGTGGATCGCCGTCTTCTGCTGGCTCGTCGCCCTGTCCGGCGTCGCGGTCATCGGACGGTCCTGGTACAACGAGCTCGCCGATGAAGCCGACCGGCGCGGCAACGCGGTCGCCACCCTCGCCGGTGACGTTCGTGTCCTGCGCGCCCAAGTCCAGGCGGCCGGCGAGACACCGAAGGCCCCCGACCCGAGCCAGGCCGTCGAGAACCTGGACGACCGTGCCCGGGTCCCCGTCCCCATCCCCGGACCTCGAGGCCCGGAAGGTAAGCCCGGATCGCCCGGCCCCACGGGTTCGCCCGGCGAGGACGGCAGCGACGGTGAAGACGGTGTCAGCTCACCCGGCCCGACCGGTGCCGCCGGCGCCCCGGGGACCGCTGGCGCCGACGGATCTGCCGGACCACCAGGACCCGCCGGACCGCAGGGCGACCCCGGCCCGGCAGGCCCGCAAGGGCCACCCGGCGCCGACGGCCACGACGGCCACGACGGGCAGACCTGCCCCGACGGCTACAGCCTCCAGGCGCCGGCCGACGACCCCGACGCCCTCGTCTGCCGACGGGATGGCGCACCACAACCCAGCGACAGCCCAAGCCCTCTCACCCTCGCGCTCGACCCCACCCGCCGCGAGTACCCGTAACGACATGATGCGGCCCCGCTCTCCTTCGGGAGGGCGGGGCCGCTTTGCTGTGCGCGGTTAGGGTGCGAATGGTCCCTGCCTGCAGTTGACAGGCGGGGACCACTCGTCTCGTGTCGACGAAGAGCCTGGCTGGTGATCCTGCGAGACGGGCGCTCGCTCGCGTTCAGCCGGTCTGCCTCTGTTCCCGCAGTTCGTGGACGCTGGCCGTCAGCGTGCCTTCGCTCTGTTCGTGCTGGGAGAGGGCGACACCGAGGCCGAAGAAGGTGGGCGCCCATTCGCCGACGAAGATTCCCCACCGGTCAGCGCGGGCGAGGTCTGCGTGGGAGCCGGGTTCGGCTTTGAGGCTCATGACCCAGGTGACGACGGAGAGGCCTATGGAGGCCATGGCTGCGGTGTAGGCGTGTTCGCTGCGGATGCCCATGTCGTGCATCTTCTTGATGATCATGCCGGTACTCCATTCGAAGCGGGTGGATACCCGAACGAAGTACCCGAAATCGGTCAGGCTAACCAGTGCTGCGCATGCACTCCCCAGCACATCCCCGGCGGTGCCATACGAGCGCCATCCCCCCGTCCGGGATGGTCCGGGCGGGGCCTTCGTCACGCCCAGGGGTCCTCGCCATTCTCGCCGGAGCCGCAACGGGCGCCGTCACCCTGTTCGCCAGATGAGCACCACTGCGCCCCCTGCACGGTCCACGCGGCCGCACAGGGGGCGCCTTTGTCGTGCCCGGGGGCAGCAGACTTCGAAGATTTCGGGGCGCCCTTCTCGGGCCATCACCCGTCTGCGTGGCAGCGGTCGCCTGCTGGCCCGGTGGAAGTCAGGGTAGGCAGTGGATCACCTCGGCTGCCTGTTTTCCCCCTTCCTCCCGAGGGCAGTCGAGGCCCGCGCTGGCCCCCTTCCCTGCGGACGGAAGGGGGCCACGATCGTGTGAACTCCCGGGCACGCCGCAGCGTGTCCTGGCCCGGCGGCCGGCAGCTCTGTAGGTTTCCCGATCAGGGGTTACCGGCCCTTCGGGGTGAGTGACGGCGGGCCGGGTCCCCCGTGTGGACGCAGGCCGGTCGCGTCCATGGGCGAGCGTTGTCAGGCTGGGTGGTGCGGGGCGGGCGACTGCCCCACCGACGCTGGCGCGCTCGCCCCGCACCGCAGCAGCGGCCCCGTCCCTCCCCCTGACCGGAGGGCGGGGCCGCTTCGTCGTGTCGCCTATACGGCGGATTACCGCATCGTGGATTGGATCCGCCGTTACCGCGATCGCGACTGACACAGCGCGCCCCCTGCACGGTCCACGCGGCCGTACAGGGGGCGTTTCGTCATGCCGGGTTGTCGGTGGCGAGAGCGCGTGACTGGCGCGGCAGATATTAGTGTCCGGTCTCTTTCGCTGTGGCTGGAATGTGGTGCATGGTGTGCGTGCGGGATCCCGAACCACCCCCGGGTAAGGGGTCCCTCCCGGGCCCTGCCGAGCCGCGTGTTCGGCGGGGCGCCCGCCGCGCCTCCCGGTTTCCTCCCCACGGGAGGCTGTGCGGCTGCCATCGTCGCTTCGGTGCCGGGGGCCACGTGTGTCAGGCGCCGTCAGCCGGGCGCCGCACGACCTTCTGCACGTCCGCCTCGACCTCCTGCCGAGACTGCCCCTGCTCCCTGGCGTACTCGGTCACGGCAGCCTGCACGTCCCGGGCGAGGTCGCGCCAGGCCCGCCATGCGGTTTCGTAGGTGCTGGTCTGCTGCTCCGTCCACGGGGCCGTGATGGGTGGCCCGTAGGTGTCGCGCAACTCTTTGACCCGGTTGTGCGCCTGGTCGGCTGCGCGCTGCATCTCTACGAGTTCTTCGAAGGTATGTGCCACGAGTGGATCTTAAGCAGCGTTCTTGGCGTGGGAGGCTCACGCCGCCTCCGCCACCTCACCCCGCACCGCCGCAGCCCACTCCGCCCGCAGCGCCTCGTACTCCGCCCGCTCCACCGCCGTCCGCGCCCGGGGCGCACCCTCGACGACCAGCGGTGCTACTCGGGCAGCGCGATGACGAACACGCCCTTCCCCTGCACGCCCTGCACGAGCCCTTCCTCTACGAGGACTTCCAGCGCGCTCTTGATGGTCCGCCTCGACACGGTGCCGCCGGTCTCCACCTCCAGCTCGGCCTGAGACGGCAGCCGTCGGCCCACCGGGATCTCCCCACTCCGGATGCGGTCACGCAGCACGTTGGCCAGCTGCACGTACAGCGGCGTCATGGCGTCCCGGTCGAGGCTGATCACGCTTCGACCGTAAGAGCACCACCCGTGTGGGCATAGATCTGCCTAGCCCGTCTGAGGACGTACCAAGACGTACCAAGTTGTCGTACAGTCCGGAGACACGAGAACGCCCTCGCGCCGTGTCACCGGCCGAGGGCATGGACGACTGGTTGGAGTCGACATGGCAGAGCCTACGCAAACCCCCGATACCTCGAACACCTATGGCAGCTACGGATACTGCGCGTGGCATCAGGCGTTCGCCTCGGGCGTCCGGCTGATCCAGGTACAGGAGCAGGGCTCCGGCGCGGGCGGTGGCGCGTTCGCCTGCAGGCCGTGCCGCGATTCCTACGGCCTGGTCCCGTTCGCCGACCGGCCGCTGTGAGTGTCGACGACCTGTCCCCCGAGTGCGGCCTCGGCGCACACCACTACTGCACCGGCCCGAAGGTCATCCGTCGCGAGGGGGCGCCCAAGTGGGAGGTGCCCATCATGGTCCTGAAGTGTGGCTGTACCTGCCACACCAGAAGCCCCCGCCCGCCCTCGCACCCCGTGAACACCTGAGGGCCGGCGGGACCAGGCCCCGGCCGGGAACTGTGCCCCGGCCGGGGCCGCTCCATGTCTCAATCGAGGCTGGCTACTTCGGACCCCACGTGCTGTCGTCGCTCTCGCCTTCTACGAGTGGCGATCGGTCGAAGACAGTGACCTCGTACCTCTCGATCAAGGCATTCTCGTCGAGACTGTCTCGCACGAGCACGGTTCGAAGAGCCACACCGTAGTTGAGGTGCCACGCGGACTTCGCAGCCTCCAGCGCCTCGTCGAAGGCGAGGGGCCGGAGCACACGGACGACTTGCTCGGGCTGACTGAGGTCGTGCATGCCGTCCAGCTCGTCGTCGCCGCTACTCACTCTGATCGCCCGTTTCGGTCGGCCGCTCGCCAAGATGTGGGTCGTCGAATACTCGGACCTCCCACCACTCTTGGAAGACGTGCGGTTCACCCTTCTTGGGGCGTGCGATGCGCCGAACCTGGAGACCGGTGCCGAGCATCTCGGCGCCCTCCATGAAGCGCACGACATCGCTGACATCCTGGGTGAGGATGAGCTTGGTCTGGCGGGGGTCGGTGATGTAGCCCCCGTGTCGTCGGGCATGAGCGCCTCCCGGGTGCGAGCCAACCCTGTAAGGCTCCCAGCCGTGCGTCTCCGCCGCGCCGCGTTCGCCATGATCGTCTGCACTTCGTCCGAGCATCGGCCGAGCTAACGATCACCAGAGACAAGAAGGGCCCCTCGGCTTCCGAGAGGCTGGCCAGCTATCACCAGGTGGAAACGTTCCTGCGCCGAGGACACCGAGGTGGGGCGGGTGGGACTCGAACCCACGGCCGACGGATTATGAGTCCGCTGCTCTAACCGGCTGAGCTACCGCCCCATTACGGCGCGTCGCGCACATTTGTGCGCGCCGTCTGCCGCAGCATAGCCGCTCATACGATCTCCTGCTTCGGATGGTCGACTTCGCATGACCATGAAGACCTCGACGCGGCCCGAGCGGTTCCCCCGGGCATGAAAAAGGACCCCAACGGGGCCCTCGTCCAAGTGCTCTCCCGACTGGACTCGAACCAGTAACCTGCCGGTTAACAGCCGGCTGCTCTGCCAATTGAGCTACGGAAGATCGAAGCTCCCCCGACTGGACTCGAACCAGTAACCTGCCGGTTAACAGCCGGCTGCTCTGCCAATTGAGCTACAGGGGATTGCCTCGTTGCATCGATCGTGACTCCCTGGGTATTCGCCAGGGGGCGTGCGGTCGCTGCGACACATACATTAGCGCAAGCAGGGGGGTGCTCCGCCAATCGGTTCCGCGTGCCTCGCATGCGGCGCCCCTCGCTTGTCAGCCGTCGTCCGTCCGTCGCCTCACTCACCACTCGACACTCGTCAAGGAAAGGTGGCCGTCATGCGCTACCGGCTCACGTTCGTCGCCGGACTGGCCCTGGGTTACGTGCTGGGCACACGGGCCGGGCGCGAGCGCTACGAGCAGTTGAAGAAGTCGGCCCGTCGGATCTCGCAGAACCCCGCCGTCCGCAACACCGCCGAATCGGCCGCGCTGCAGGGGCGGGAGTTCGCCGGCAAGGCGTTCCACACCGTGAGCGAGAAGGTCGGGGACCGGGTGCCCGACTCCGTGGCCGGCCGGGTGCGCTCCCTGCGTGAGCGCAACTCCACGGGAGGTGGCGAGGACGACTGGGGCACCAGCAACACCTGAGTGTCAGGGTGTCGGCATGGGTGTCGGTAGGGGTGTCGTCATGGACACATCTGCCGCACCCGCACGCCCCTGGTCACCCACAACGCACGGGTCACCCCTGACGAAGCGTCGACCCGGCGCGTTCACCTCTCCGCGTACGGCAGAATTTTCGCCATGGGGATAGTCGCCGGGTTGGACAGTTCGCCCGATTTCACTCGTATCGTCGTCTGCGACGCGGACACGGGGTCCGTGCTGCGGCAGGGCTATGCGCCGCATCCGATGGAAGGCGTCGAGGGCGGGGGCGGCGGGCGGCCCTCCGATGTCGATCCGCAGGCCTGGCTGCTCTCCCTCGGTGAGGCGGCCGGCGGCGGGCTGCTCGAAGGCGTGCAGGCCATCGGGGTGTCCGCGCAGCAGAACGCGCTCGTCCCGGTCGACGCGCAGGGCAACACCGTACGGCCGGCGATGGTCGGTGGGGACAAGCGGGCGCAGGTCGCGGCGGCCGATCTGATCGACGCGCTCGGCGGGCGTGAGGCGTGGGCGCAGGCCGTGGGGTGTGTGCCGCAGGCCGCGCAGCCGGTGACCAAGCTGCGCTGGCTGGCGCGGAACGAGCCGGACGCGGCGCAGCGGACCGCCGTGCTGATGCAGGCGCACGACTGGCTGGTGTGGCAGTTGCTCGGGCGGCCCGTACGGCGGACCACCGACCGGGGTGGGGCGTCGGGGACCGGGTACTGGTCGGCCGCCATGGGTGCCTATCGCGGTGATCTCGTCGAGCTCGCGCTCGGGCGTCAGGCGATGCTGCCCGATGTGCTCGGCCCGTCCGATGCCGCCGGTACGACGCCCGAGGGGCTGCTCATCTCCGCCGGGACCGGGGAGACCATGGCCGCCGCCTTCGGTCTCGGGCTGGGGCTCGGGGACGTCGTGGTGTCGCTCGGGGCCTCCGGGTCCGTGATGGCCGTACATCCCGAGGCGCTCTTCGACTCGTCCGGGATGATCACCTCGCTGGCCGACGCGACCGGGCTGCACCTGCCCGTCGTCACGACGCTGAACGCCGTACGGACGTTGCGTGGGACGGCGGAACTACTGGGCCTGAGTGATCTGGAGAGCTTGTCCGACCTCGCCATGAAGTCGACTCCCGGCGCGCACGGGCTGGTCATGCTGCCCTATCTGGAAGGTGAGCGGACGCCCAATCTGCCGCACACCGCCGGGACGCTCGCCGGGCTGCGGCGGGAGTCCATGAAGGCCGAGCATCTGGCGCGGGCCGCCTTCGAGGGGATGCTGTGCGGGCTCTCCGACGCGTTGGACGTGCTGCGGGGGCGGGGAGTCGACGTACAGCGGGTGTTCCTGCTCGGGTCCGCCGCCGAGCTGCCCGCCGTGCAGACCGCGGCGCCACCGCTGTTCGGGGCGCAGGTCGTCGTACCGCAGCCCGCCGACTACGCGGCCATCGGCGCCGCGCGGCAGGCCGCCTGGGCACTCGGGGTGTCGCAGGGCACGCTCGACCCGCGCACTCCGCCGGCCTGGCAGGGCGCCGCCGCGCAGGTGCTGGAGCCCGGTGAGGAGCTGGCGGTGGGGCAGGCGGTGCGGCAGCAGTACGTGTCCGTGCGGGAGCAGACTCATCCCGGGGCATTTCGTAGCTGAGGGGGGCGGGTCGTCTCTCGGGCCCGCGGTTCTTGGTCCGCTGTTGGGTTAATCGGTTGAAGTAACACGGGTGGAGTGTCGGACGATGGGTGCGTGGGGCACTCCCCATCGTCCTCCACGGACAAACCGCCGACTCCGAGAGATTCAGCGTGCTCATACAACTTCTGCGCACTTATCTGCGGCCCTACAGGAAACCCATCGCCCTGCTCGTGCTGCTCCAGCTCCTGCAGACCTGCGCCACCCTCTACCTGCCCACGCTCAACGCGGACATCATCGACAAGGGTGTGGTGAAGGGCGACACCGGCTACATTCTGGCCTTCGGTGCCGTGATGATCGGTATCTCGCTGGTGCAGGTCTTCTGCAACATCGGCGCCGTGTACTACGGCGCCCGTACGGCGTCGGCGTTCGGCCGGGACGTACGCGCCGCCGTCTTCGACCGTGTGCAGTCGTTCTCGGCGCGCGAGGTCGGGCAGTTCGGGGCGCCCTCGCTGATCACCCGTACGACCAATGACGTCCAGCAGGTGCAGATGCTCGCACTGATGACGTTCACGCTGATGGTGTCGGCGCCGATCATGTGTGTGGGCGGCATCGTGCTGGCGCTGGGCCTGGATGTGCGGCTGTCGGGTGTGCTGATCGCCGTCGTGCCGGTGCTGGGCATCTGTGTGACGTTGATCGTGCGGCGGCTGCGTCCGCTGTTCCGGACGATGCAGGTACGGCTCGACACCGTCAACCGGGTGCTGCGTGAGCAGATCACCGGCAACCGGGTCATCCGCGCCTTCGTGCGGGACGAGTACGAGAAGGACCGGTTCGGGAAGGCGAACCACGAGCTGACCGAGGTGTCGCTGGGCACCGGGCGGCTGCTCGCGCTGATGTTCCCGATCGTCATGACCGTCGTCAATGTCTCGTCCATTGCCGTGGTGTGGTTCGGGGCGCATCGCATCGACAGCGGCGGGATGGAGATCGGCGCGCTGACCGCGTTCCTCGCCTATCTGATGCAGATCGTGATGTCCGTGATGATGGCCACCTTCATGTTCATGATGGTGCCGCGCGCGGAGGTGTGCGCCGAGCGTATCGAGGAGGTCCTCGGTACGTCGTCGAGTGTGGTGCCCCCGACCGACCCGGTCGTCGAACTACGGCGGCACGGGCATCTGGAGATCCGCGCGGCCGGGTTCCACTATCCGGGCGCCGAGGAGCCGGTGCTGAGGGCCGTCGACCTGGTGGCGCGGCCCGGTGAGGTGACCGCGGTGATCGGGTCCACGGGCAGTGGGAAGTCGACGCTGCTGGGGCTCGTACCGCGGCTGTTCGACGCGACCGACGGGGAGGTGCTCGTCGACGGCGTGGACGTGGCCACCGTGGAGCCGAAGCTGCTGGCCAGGACGGTGGGACTGGTGCCGCAGAAGCCGTATCTGTTCGCGGGGACCGTGGCGACCAATCTGCGGTACGGCAATCCGGACGCCACGGACGAGGAGTTGTGGCGGGCGCTGGAGGTGGCGCAGGGCAAGGGATTCGTCGAGCGGCTGGAGGGCGGGCTCGACGCGCCGATCGCGCAGGGCGGTACGAATGTGTCCGGCGGTCAGCGGCAGCGGCTCGCGATCGCGCGGACGCTGGTGCAGCGGCCCGAGATCTACCTCTTCGACGACTCCTTCTCCGCGCTCGACTACGCCACGGACGCGGCACTGCGGACGGCGCTCGCGCGCGAGACCGCCGAGGCGACCGTCGTGATCGTCGCCCAGCGGGTGTCCACGATCAGGGAGGCCGACCGGATCATCGTCCTCGACGAGGGCAGGGTCGTCGGCACCGGCAGCCACCACGAGCTGATGGCGGACAACGAGACCTACCGGGAGATCGTCCTCTCCCAGCTCACGGAAGCGGAGGCTGCCTGATGGCCGGGCCCATGGGGCGCATGATGGCCGGAGGCGGCCCCGACCAGCAGTCGCTGGACTTCAAGGAGTCCGGCAAACGGCTCCTCTCCCAGTTCAGGCCCGAACGGGCCACGATGTACGTGATGCTGCTCGCGGTGTTCGTGAGCGTGGGCCTGTCGGTGGTGGGCCCGAAGATCCTGGGGCGGGCGACCGACCTGGTCTTCTCCGGCATCATCGGACGTCAGTTCGAAAGCGGCAGTTCGAAGGCCGAGGTCCTCGCCGCCATGCGGAGGCGCGGCGAGGACGGCATGGCCGACATGCTCTCCGGTACGGACTTCACGCCGGGCAAGGGCATCGACTTCGGCGCGGTGGGTGAGGTGCTGGGGCTCGCCCTGGTGGTGTTCGTGTTCGCCGGGCTGCTGATGCTGGTCGCCACGCGTCTGGTGAACCGGGCGGTCAACCGGACCGTGTACCGGATGCGCGAGGACCTGCAGGCGAAGCTGTCGCGGCTGCCGCTGTCCTACTTCGACAAGCGGCAGCGCGGTGAGGTGCTCAGCCGCGCGACGAACGACATCGACAACATCGGGCAGACGCTCCAGCAGTCGATGGGCCAGCTCATCAACTCGTTGCTGACGATCATCGGCGTGCTGGCGATGATGTTCTGGGTGTCCTGGCTGCTGGCGCTGGTCGCGCTGGTGACCGTACCGCTGTCGTTCTACATCGCCACGCGCGTCGGGAAGCGGTCGCAGCCGCACTTCGTGCAGCAGTGGCGGACCACGGGCAAGCTGAACGCCCACATCGAGGAGATGTACACCGGGCACACCCTCGTGAAGGTGTTCGGGCGGCAGGAGGAGTCCGCGCAGCAGTTCGCCGAGCAGAACGACGCGCTGTACGAGGCCGGGTTCAAGGCCCAGTTCAACAGCGGGATCATGCAGCCGCTGATGATGTTCGTATCGAACATCAACTACGTGCTGGTGGCCGTGGTGGGCGGGCTGCGGGTCGCTTCGGGCGCGCTGTCGATCGGTGACGTGCAGGCCTTCATCCAGTACTCGCGGCAGTTCTCGATGCCGCTCACGCAGGTGGCGTCGATGGCGAACCTGGTGCAGTCGGGTGTGGCTTCCGCCGAGCGGGTCTTCGAACTGCTGGACGCGGAGGAGCAGCAGGCCGATCCGGTGCCGGGGGTACGGCCGGAGGAGCTGCGGGGGCTGGTCTCGCTGGAACACGTGTCGTTCCGGTACGAGCCGGAGAAGCCGCTGATCGAGGACCTGTCGCTGGCGGTGGAGCCCGGGCACACGGTCGCGATCGTCGGGCCCACGGGGGCGGGGAAGACCACTCTGGTCAATCTGCTGATGCGGTTCTACGAGGTCTCCGGCGGGCGGATCACCCTGGACGGGGTGGACATCGCCTCCATGTCCCGGGACGAACTCCGGGCCGGGATCGGGATGGTGCTCCAGGACACCTGGCTGTTCGGCGGGACCATCGCGGAGAACATCGCGTACGGGGCCGCGCGTGAGCGCGAGGTGACGCGCGGGGAGATCGAGGAGGCGGCGCGGGCGGCGCACGCGGACCGGTTCATCCGTACGTTGCCGGACGGGTACGACACCGTGATCGACGACGAGGGGACGGGGGTCAGCGCGGGTGAGAAGCAGCTCATCACGATCGCGCGGGCGTTCCTGTCCGATCCGGTGATCCTGGTGCTGGACGAGGCGACGAGTTCCGTGGACACCCGGACGGAGGTTCTCATCCAGAAGGCGATGGCCAAACTGGCGCACGGGCGGACGTCGTTCGTGATCGCGCATCGGCTGTCGACGATCCGGGACGCGGACACGATCCTGGTGATGGAGAACGGTGCGATCGTGGAACAGGGGGCGCACGGGGAGCTGTTGGAGGCTGACGGGGCCTATGCGCGGTTGTACAAGGCGCAGTTCGCGGAGGCGGTGGCCGAGGTGGATTAGCGGGGTAGCGGGAATCCCCAAGGGGGCTGCTTCTCAGCCCCCTTGGGGATTTTGGGTAGGTGGGGAGTTCAGTCCAGGTAGCCCCGCAACTGGTCCGCGAAGGCGTGGTCCCTCAGTTTGTTCAGGGTCTTGGACTCGATCTGGCGGATGCGCTCCCGCGTGACGCCGAAGATCCGGCCGATCTCCTCCAGGGTGCGCGGCCGCCCGTCCGCCAGGCCGTAACGCAGCTGGACGACCTTGCGCTCCCGCTCCCCCAGCGTCGACAGCACCGCTTCCAGGTGTTCCCGCAGCAACAGGAACGCCGCCGACTCGACCGGCGACGCGGCGTCCCCGTCCTCGATGAGGTCGCCGAGCGCCACGTCGTCCTCCTCGCCCACCGGTGCGTGCAGCGACACCGGTTCCTGGGCCAGCCGCAGCACCTCGCTGACGCGCTCGGGCAGGAGGTCCAGGTGGGCGGCGACCTCCTCGGGGGTCGGCTCGTAGCCGCGTTCCTGGAGCATCCGGCGCTGGACGCGGACGACCCGGTTGATCAGCTCGACCACGTGTACGGGCACGCGGATCGTCCGGGCCTGGTCGGCGAGGGCGCGGGACATGGCCTGGCGGATCCACCAGGTCGCGTACGTCGAGAACTTGTAGCCGCGCGCGTAGTCGAACTTCTCGACGGCACGGATCAGGCCGAGGTTTCCCTCCTGGACGAGGTCGAGCATCGTGAGGCCGCGGCCCACGTACCGTTTCGCCACCGACACCACCAGGCGCAGGTTCGCCTCGATCAGACGGCGCTTGGCCATCCGGCCCATGACGACCAACCGGTCCAGGTCCAGAGCGAGTTGGCTGTCCACGTCGGAGGCGAGACGCAGTTTCTCCTCGGCGAACAGGCCTGCCTCGACCCGGCGGGCGAGTTCGACCTCCTCGGCGGCGGTCAGCAGCGGGATGCGGCCGATCTCGCGCAGGTACTGGCGGAACAGGTCGGAGGAGGGCCCGCTGGTGTCGGCTCGGGCGGGGCCGCGGGCGCGGAGCCGTTCGACGGGCTCGACGGGTTCAATGGGCTCAATGGGTTCGAGCGCCTCGATCGGTTCCGCCGTCTCCACCGCATCCACCGGGGGTTCGTCCAGGTCGGGCGGGCTGTCGTGCTCGGTATTCTCGGGGTGGTGCGCGGCGCGGCTCTGCGGCGGCACGGCCGCGATGACCTCGGCGACATCGGTGACGTCCGTGACGTGCGTGACGTCCGTGAGGTCTCCGTTGCCGGTCTCGGCGCCGGGCTTCGTGGCGGCGGTACTGCTGTCGGTCTGGGCGAGGGTCTGGGTCTGCACGGGGGCGACCTCCAGGATGATCGCTGCTGAGGCGTACGGCAGCGGTACTCGGGGGGCGGAGTGGGCGGCCTCACCGCTGTCCGTCCCGTACGCGTTGAGCGGAATCGCGGGGGTGTCGGACCCGTTGGGGACGGGTCGGCCGCGCTCCGAGGACTCAGGCACCGGAACCCAGTGTGGCGTACGGCACATCACTGCCACGAGGGGCGTGCGACGACTTTCTGGGTCCGGTCCGTGACCGCGTGGTTACCGTCGCGGCAAACTCGGGTGCCTGTTCGGGGTCCGACCTGGCACGATCGGCGCGTGTCCGGTTCTCTCCGCTCCATCAACGTGTACGAAACGCATATCACCGTCCGCTGCGAAACCTCCGCCGAGGCGGAACGGCTGGGCGCTGGGCGACGGCGACCGGTCTCAAGCTGACGCACATCGTCCTCGCCCGGGGCCGAACGCCGACCCAGTCGATGCTCACCCTCACGGGTTCCGCGTCGTACGCCGAGGAACCGGCCCGAGCGCGGGACGTCGGGGCGCTGCTGCGGGCGGAGGGGTTCGAACCGGTGCGCGTCAAGATCGAGTCGTCGCCGTGGGCCCCCGAGGTGCCGTGTGAACCATGCGCGGACGAGCGGTACGGCGAGCGGTACTTCGAGCACCATGTGAAGCTGCGGCTGCCGACGGACGCGGATCTCGACGCCCTGGCCGCGCCGGTGGTCCCGTACGGCGCGCATCTGTCGTGAACGCCCGTCGGGTGGCACGGGGCGGACCGTCGACCGAGCGGTTCGTGACGCGGCGGGGGCGGGAGGAGCACTGGAACGGCCGGCTGGTACGGGCGGTGACGCCGACGTTCGCGGGGCACTGACTCCGGCGCCTCCGAGCCTCCGAGGCCTGCTCAGAGCGCCGCCGCGCCCCGCTCCCGCAAAGCCTGGTCGTACTGCTGGAGTACCCACAGTTCGTTCTGTACGGCGGCCAGTTCGGCCGGGTCGCCGTGGGTGGCCAGACGAGTGTGGGTGACCTGGACCTCCTGGATCCGGCGTTCCACCGCTCTGCGGCGGACCATGACCAACTGGTCGCTCGCGTACACGTCGTCGACCGTTCTGCGCATGATCGCCTCGACCGCCAGCTCCGTCACCATGGAGCGGACCGTGTTGTCCGGGGCCACCTCGCGGACGCGGACCAGGTACTCCTGGGGGTCCTGGACGCCGTACTCCACACCGCCAGCTTCCATGATCGCCTGGCGGACGGCCGCGTAGGGGGCGGCCGTGAACTCGTCGATGCCGTAGGCGTCGAAGGCCGGGGAGACCAGGTCGGGGCGCTGGAGGGCGAGTTTGAGGAGTTCACGTTCGGTGGCGTAGACCGGGTTGCGGAGGTTCAGGGCGGGTCCGGACGGGCCGCCGGGCCGGGACGAGGCCGTCTCGTACGGCTGGGACTGGCGCTGTTGGCCGGCGGGGGCCGGGCCCTTGCCGCCGCGGTCGCGGGCCCAGCGGGCCAGCTGGGCCACCCTCTTGACGACGAACTGCGTGTCCAGGATGCCGAGCATGCCGGCGAGCTGGACCGCCACCTCGTGCTGGGCGCCGCTGTTCTTGATGCGGGCCACGATCGGGGCCGCCTCGTCCAGCGCCGCCGCGCGGCCCGCCGGGGTTTCCAGGTCGTAGCGGATGGCGATCTGGCGCAGGGCGAACTCGAAGAGGGGGGTGCGGGGTTCGGCGAGGTCGGCGACGGCCTGGTCGCCCTTCGCGAGGCGCAGGTCGCAGGGGTCCATGCCGTCGGGCGCGATCGCGATGTAGGTCTCGGCGGCGAACTTCTGGTCGTCCTCGAAGGCGCGCAGAGCGGCCTTCTGGCCGGCCGCGTCGCCGTCGAAGGTGAAGATCACGCGGGCCGAGCCGTTGTCCATCAGCAGCCGGCGGAGGATCTTGATGTGGTCGGTGCCGAAGGCCGTGCCGCAGGTCGCGATCGCCGTCGTCACACCGGCCAGATGGCAGGCCATGACGTCCGTGTAGCCCTCCACGACGACCGCGCGGCTCGCCTTCGCGATGTCCTTCTTGGCGAGGTCGATGCCGTACAGGACCTGGGATTTCCGGTAGATCGCCGTGTCGGGGGTGTTGAGGTACTTGGGGCCGTTGTCGTCCTCGTACAGCTTGCGCGCGCCGAAGCCGACGACCTCGCCGCCGATGTCGCGGATCGGCCACATCAGACGGCCTCGGAAGCGGTCGATGGGACCGCGGCGGCCCTCCTGGGCGATGCCGGACAGCAGGAGTTCCTTGTCCGAGAAGCCCTTGCCGCGGAGGTAGCGGGTGAGGTGGTCCCAGCCCTGGGGGCTGTAGCCGACGGAGAAGTGTTCGGCGGCGGACTGGTCGAAGCCTCGTTCCGCCAGGAACTTGCGGCCCGCGTCCGCCTCGGAGCTGGTGGCCAGCTGCTCCACGTACCACTGCGCGGCGATCTTGTGGGCCTCGACCAGGCGGATGCGCTCGCCGCGCTGGCCCGCGGGGTTGTAGCCGCCCTCCTCGTACCGGAGGGTGATGCCGGCCTGGCCGGCCAGGCGCTCGACCGCCTCGGAGAAGGAGAGGTGGTCGACCTTCATCACGAACGTGATGGTGTCGCCGCCTTCCTGGCAGCCGAAGCAGTGGAACAGTCCCTTGCTCGGGCTGACCTGGAAGGACGGTGACTTCTCGTCGTGGAAGGGGCACAGGCCCTTGAGGTTGCCGCCGCCCGCGTTGCGCAGCTGGAGGTACTCGGACACCACGGCGTCGATCGGGACCGCGTCCCGAACCGCCTTCACGTCCTCGTCGTTGATCCTTCCGGCCACGCAGTGATTCTACGGGGGCGGGCCGACAGTGCTGTGACCGTCGCGGGCCCTGTCCCGGTCACGGGACGAGGCTGTCCAGTGGTACGTGGGGGTTCGCCAGGGCCTCCGTGTCCACCTGGGACCGGGAGCGGATGAGCTGCTGGATGGGCTCTGTGACGTCCCACACGTTCACGTTCATCCCGGCCAGCACCCGGTCCTCCCTCACCCAGAAGGCGATGAACTCGCGCTTGGCCGCGTCTCCCCGGATCACCACCTGGTCGTACGAGCCCGGGGGCGCCCAGCCCGAGTACTCCATGCCCATGTCGTACTGGTCGGAGAAGAAGTAGGGCACGCGGTCGTACGTGGATTCGCGGCCCAGCATCGCGCGGGCCGCCGCCGGGCCGCCGTTGAGGGCGTTGGCCCAGTGTTCGACACGGAGCCTGGTGTCGAACAGGGCGTGGTGGAAGGCGGCCACGTCACCGGCCGCGTAGATGTCGGGGTCGGAGGTGCGCAGGCGTTCGTCGACCGCGATGCCGCCGCCGTACGCGCGGTCGGCGAGGGTCAGGCCGGCCGCCTCCGCCAGGCCGGTGCGCGGCGCGGCTCCGATGGCCGCCAGGACGTCGTGGGCCGGGTGCTCCTCGCCGTCGTCCGTACGGGCCGCGAGGACCATGCCGTCCTGGCCGACGATCTCCGTCAGGCGGGCACCGAAGTGGAAGCGGACGCCGTGCTCGCGGTGCAGCTCGGCGAAGAGGTTGCCCAGCTCGGGGCCGAGCACCGAGTGCAGCGGGGTCGACTCCGGCTCGACGACGGTCACCTCGGCGCCGTACTCCCGTGCCGCCGCAGCGACCTCCAGGCCGATCCAGCCGGCGCCGGCGATCACGATGTGGCCGTTGTCGCGGCCCAGGGCGGCCAGAACGCCCTTGAGCCGCTCGGCGTGCGCGAGGCGGCGCAGATGGTGCACGCCGGCCAGGCCCGTTCCGGGGATGTCGAGGCGGCGCGGCTCGGCACCGGTGGCGATGAGCAGCTTGTCGTAGTGGACGAGGGTGCCGTCGTCGCCGAAGCGGACCGTCTTCGCCGTACGGTCGATGGCGTCGACGGTCTGGCCGAGGTGGAGTTCGATGTCGTTGCGCGCGTACCAGGCCGGTTCGTGGACGAAGACGCTGTCGCGCTCCTCTTTGCCGAGGAGGTAGCCCTTGGAGAGCGGGGGCCGCTCGTAGGGGTGGTCGCGTTCGTCGCAGATCAGTATCACGCGGCCGGTGAAGCCCTCCGCCCGGAGCGTCTCGGCCGCCTTGGCGCCGGCCAGTCCGCCTCCGACGATGACGAATGTCTGATCCGCGTCGACCACTTCATGCCTCCTCGTAATACGGATGCCGCGTGTTGTTCGTGCCGCGTGTTGCTCGTGCCTTGTGTACGGATGCCCCCTGGGGAGCGTCCCGCACGGAGTGTGATGGGGGAAGAGGGTGTGGCCCGATCAGGCCACGCAGGGTCACATCTGTGTCATATGCGGTTGATGCAGGGCCACTTGGAAGCCACATACAGGTCATATACGGGTCATATGCGACCCCTCAGGCGCGCGTGCAGCGAACGCGCCGACGCGTCGGTGAGGGACGCGATCTGGTCGACGATCACTCGCTTGCGCTCCCGGTCGTCCGCCGCCTCGTCGAACAGCGCGCGGAACTGGGGGTCCAGGCCGTCCGGAGCGCGTGCGGTGAGTGCCTCGGCGAGTTCGGCGACGACGACGCGCTGGTCCGCGCGGATCAGTTCCTGTTCGGCGCGCTGCATCACGTACCGGTCGGCGACCGCCTTGAGGACCGCGCACTCCAGCCGGGCCGCGCGCGGGACGACCAGTTCCGCCGCGTACCGCGTGAGCCGGCCGGGGCCGTACGCCGCGCGCGTGGCGCTCTCCGCGGCCAGGCAGAAGCGGCCGATGAGCTGGCTGGTGGCGTCCTTCAGCCGGGCCTGGGCGACGGCCGTGCCGTCGTAGCCGTGCGGCCACCACTCCTGGTCGAGGAGACGGTCGAGAGCTGCCGCGAGTTCGGCGGGGTCGGTGTCCGCGGCCACGTAGCGGCCGGTGGCGACCCGGAAGATCTCCTGGCGCTCGGGCTCGGCGTGCAGACAGTTGGGGTCGACGTGACCGGCGTGCAGACCGTCCTCGACGTCGTGCACCGAGTACGCCACGTCGTCCGCCCAGTCCATGACCTGGGCCTCGAAGGTCGTCCGGGTCCCGGGGGCGCCCTGGCGGACCCAGTCGAAGACCGGTCGGTCGTCGTCGTAGACGCCGAACTTCGGGGAGGCCGGGTCGGTGGGGTGCCCGCCGCGCGGCCAGGGGTACTTGGTGGCGGCGTCGAGGGTGGCCCGGGTGAGGTTGAGACCCACGCTGACGAGGTCGTCGGCGGTTCCGGATCCGCCCCTGGTCTCAAGCCGTTCGCTGCGCACGAAACGCTTCGGTTCGATCCGGGTCAGGAGCCGGAGGGACTGGGCGTTGCCCTCGAAGCCGCCGCAGTCCGCCGCGAACTCGTTGAGCGCCTGTTCGCCGTTGTGCCCGAAGGGCGGGTGGCCCAGGTCGTGCGAGAGACAGGCCGCCTCGACGAGGTCGGGGTCGCAGCCGAGGGCGGCGCCCAGTTCGCTGCCGACCTGGGCACATTCCAGGGAGTGCGTGAGGCGGGTGCGGGGGCTGGCGTCCCAGACCTGGCTGCGGGTGCCCGGCGTGACCACCTGGGTCTTGCCGGCCAGGCGCCGGAGCGCGGAGGAGTGCAGTACGCGGGCTCGGTCGCGTTGGAAGGCGGTGCGGCCCGGTCGTTTGTCGGGTTCGGCGGCCCAGCGGGCGGCTGCCGCCGGGGGGTAGGCGGTGGGGGTGTTGTCGTTCTCGGGGGGTTGGGGGGTGCGGGTTGTGTTGGTGCGTGTGCCTTCCATGGTTCGACAGTAAGCGCAGGTACTGACAATTTGGGCGTGTGTGTGCGCCTGCGCGTCTGCCGGGGGCTGTTGCTCTGCGAGTACCGGCGCGTTGTGGCTTGTCGCGCCCACGCGGCGGAGCCGCACATCGAATACAGCCTCGCGCCCCTATCGGGCCGAGGCCAGTTCTCGGGTCAGGGACATCTCTGGGGCCGCGACCGCCTGGTCGTAGCGGTGGAGGATCAGGTGGGCCATGGACGGGTGGGCGCCCAGGGGGGCCGAGGCGATCCAGGGGGCGGCCTCGGCGCATTCCGTGGCGAAGCGGCCCGGGGCGGTGAAGTAGGAGGCAACGGCGACGCGGTGACGGCCACGGGCGGCCAGGGCGCGCACGGCTGCGGGGACGGTCGGCGCTGCGGTGGTGGCGTACGCCGGGACGACGGGCACGCCCAGGCGGTCGGCGAGGAGCTGGGCGGTGCGGCGGGTGTCCACGTCCGAGTCGGGGTCGCGGGAACCCGCGGCGGCGAGGACGACCGCGCTCGTCCGGCGCTGCTCGTCGGTCATCCGGGTGCGCCAGCCGGCCTCGACGAGGCGGGCGTACAGGGTTTCGACGAGCAGGGGGTGCGGGCCGAGCGGCGCGGCCACACGCGTGCGTGCCGATGCCGCCGCGGCCATCTCCGGGATGTCCTGCTTGACGTGGTAGCCGCGGCTGAGCAGCAGCGGTACGAGGACGGCCTCGGCGGTGCCGAGGCCCGCGAGCGTGTCCGGGAGCAGGGGCGCGTTCAGCTCGATGTGCCCCAGGTGCACGGGCAGGTCGGGGCGCAGTTCGCGGACGCGTTCGGCGAGCGCGCCGACGGTGCTCAGGGCTCGCGGGTCACGGCTGCCGTGGCCCACCAGGACGAGTGCGGGCGGGGCGGGGCGACGGCTGCCGTCGAGCGGTACGAGGCTGAGCTGGCTGCCGAGGTGGCTGGTGATCCGGTCCATGATTCGCGCCGTCCTGTCGAGGTGGGCGCCTCCGGGCGGCCGGGGGCTCTGCGGGGGCTGCGTGGACTCGTCGTAAGAACGGGGCGACGACGTCATGTACCGATCGTGACGGCAGGAGGTTGCCACGCCGTTGCGCATGAATGACGGGTCTTTTCCGGGGGTTCACGGTGAGGGGCAAGGGGTGTGTGAGGTGGATTGACCTGCGGTCTTTCGCGAGCGAGTGAAGCTGGTCACGTCGGGAGGGATGAACCGGGGCGGTGTCGGGGGCGTCTTCCTTGGTCGAAGGCCACCGCGGTCACCTGAGGAGGACCCGTCCGATGAGCAGCCCGAAGGCGCGTGGATCGTGGGTGTCCTTGCGTTCGCGTGTGCGTCTGCCTCGTACGCGGACCGGGCAGCGGCGGGCCGTGCAGGCCGTGATGTCGCTGTGCGTGCTGGCGTTGTTGCCGGCCACATGGATGTTCGTCGCCGCGGGTGACCGGCTGCGCGATGTCTCGGACGCGCCGCGTACCGATGTCGCTGTCGTCTTCGGTGCCGGTTTGTGGGGCGAGGAGCCGTCTCCTTACCTCGCGCACCGGTTGGACGCGGCGGCGGAGCTGTACCGGGCGGGGCGGGTCAGGGTGGTGCTCGTCACCGGGGACAACAGTCGCGAGGACTATGACGAGCCGGATGCGATGCGGGCGTATCTGACACGGCACGGGGTGCCGGACGGGCGGATCGTGAGCGACTACGCCGGGTTCGACACGTGGGACTCCTGTGTCCGGGCGAAGAGGATATTCGGGGTCGACCGGGCGGTGCTGATCAGTCAGGGGTTCCATATTCGTCGTGCTGTCGCGTTGTGCGAGGCGGCGGGGGTGGACTCGTACGGGGTCGGGGTCGAGGCCAAGCATGACGTGACCTGGTACTACGGCGGGGCGCGGGAGATCTTCGCGGCGGGCAAGGCGGCGGTGGATGCGGTGTTCGAGCCTGATCCGCGGTTTCTGGGGCCGGTGGAGGTGGGGGTTCAGCGGGCGTTGGGTGGGTGAACACGGCGGCCCGCGGCGGAGCCGCTGACGGATGGGGCCGCTCCCGCCGCCCCTACCCGTCCCGTCCCTCTCCCGGAGGGGAGACCCCCAGACAGGCTGAAGAGCCAGGGAACCTCACCGGCGGGCCCGGGTCCCCGGGAGGTCCCCGTGCCTGCTGCGTAACGGGGGACGTTCCGAGGTGTAACACGGGCGCCGCACGCTGGCGGTATGGAGACCTCCGTGACGCCCACGCACTGCCCGTACTGCGCCCTGCAGTGCGGTATGAACCTCACGCCGGCAGCAGGCGGGGGCGTCACGGTCTCCGAGCGCGTCGACTTCCCGGTCAACCGTGGGGCCCTGTGCGGCAAGGGGCGCACCGCACCCGCCCTGCTGTCGCCGGCGCTGCGACTGACCGAGCCGTTGGTCCGGCGTGACGGGGTCCTCGTACCCGTCACCTGGGAGGAGGCTCTCGACCGGGTCGCCGAGGGACTGACCCGCACGCGTACGGAGCATGGCCCGGACGCGTGCGGTGTCTTCGGCGGGGGCGGGCTCACGAACGAGAAGGCCTACGCGCTGGGGAAGTTCGCGCGGGTCGTTCTCGGGACCTCCCAGATCGACTACAACGGGCGTTTCTGCATGTCGTCCGCCGCCGCTGCCGGGAACAAGGCGTTCGGGATCGACCGGGGGCTGCCCTTCCCGATGGAGGACATCCCCAAGACCGGGTGCGTCATCCTGGTCGGCTCCAATCTCGCCGAGACCATGCCGCCCGCTCTCCGCTATCTCACCGAACTCAAGGAGAACGGGGGAACGCTGATCGTCATCGATCCGCGTCGGACCCGTACCGCCGAGCAGGCCGATCTGCATCTCGCGCCGCGTCCCGGTACCGATCTCGCGCTCGCCCTGGGCCTGTTGCACCTGGTCGTGTCCCAGGGGCGTACCGACGAGGCGTTCATCGAGGAGCGGACGAGCGGCTGGGAGGAGACGCGTGCTGCGGCAATGGCCCACTGGCCGGAGTACGTGGAGCGGATCACCGGGGTGCCCGTGCCCCAACTCCGGGAGGCCGTACGGATGTTCTGCGCGCCGGCCAACGCGATGGTGCTCACGGCGCGCGGGCCCGAGCAGCAGTCCAAGGGGACGGACACGGTGGGCGCGTGGATCAACCTGTGCCTGGCGACCGGGCGTTCGGGGCGGCCGTACTCCGGATACGGGTGCCTGACCGGGCAGGGCAACGGGCAGGGCGGGCGTGAACACGGCCAGAAGGCCGACCAGTTGCCCGGCTATCGCAAGCTCACCGACCCGGAGGCGCGGCGCCATGTGGCCGGGGTGTGGGGTGTCGACCCGGACTCGTTGCCCGGGCCCGGGTTGAGCGCGTACGAACTCCTGGACGCGCTCGGCTCCGACATCCGTTCCCTGCTGCTGATGGGGTCCAACCCGGTGGTGTCCGCGCCCCGGGCCGCGCACATCCAACAGCGCCTGGAATCCCTGGACTTCCTGGCTGTCGCGGATGTCGTGCTGTCCGAGACCGCCGCGCTCGCCGATGTCGTCCTGCCCGTGACCCAGTGGGCGGAGGAGACCGGTACGACCACCAATCTGGAGGGTCGGGTGCTGCTGCGTCGGCAAGCCGTGAGTCCCCCGGACGGGGTCCGCAGCGATCTCTACGTTCTGCACCAACTCGCCGCCCGTGCCGGGGTGGAGAAGGGGTTCCCGGTCGAACCCGAGGAGGTCTTCGAGGAGTTGCGCCGGGCCAGCGCGGGCGGGATCGCCGACTACTCGGGGATCACCTACCGGCGGCTCGCCGAGGAGAACGGCGTCTTCTGGCCCTGCCCGGCACAGGACGACCAGCCGGACGGGAACCGGTCACAGGCCGCCGCGCATCCCGGATCCCCCCGTCTCTTCCTCGACCGGTTCGCGACCGAGGACGGGCGGGCCCGGTTCGCGCCCGTGACGTACCGGCCGATCGCCGAGGAGCCGGACGCCGAGTACCCGGTGCTGCTGACCACCGGGCGGGTCGTGGCCCAGTACCAGTCCGGGGCCCAGACGAGGCGGGTCGACGAGCTGAACGCCGCCGCGCCCGGGCCGTTCGTGGAGCTGCACCCCCGGCTGGCCGCGCGGCTGGGCGCCGGGGAGGGGGACGCCATCGCCGTCGTGTCCCGGCGCGGGCGGGCGGTGGCGCCGGCGCGGATCACCACCGCGATCCGCCCCGACACCGTCTTCATGCCCTTCCACTGGCCGGGCGAGGGCCGGGCCAACACGCTGACCAACCCCGCCCTCGACCCCACCTCACGGATGCCGGAGTTCAAGGCGTGCGCGGTACGGCTGGAGACCGTACTCCCTTGAGGGACAGGCGAGTTGGAGGTCGTCGTACTACCAGGTGACCGGCAGGGCGCGTACTCCGTGGACCGCGCGGCCCTCGTGGGCGTTCACCTCGGCCGGCGCCGTCAGCCGTAGGCCGGGCAGGCGGCGGAACAAGGTGGGCAGGGCGATCTGGAGTTCGGCGCGGGCGAGGGACTGGCCGAGGCAGTTGTGCAGGCCGTGGCTGAACGTCAGGTGATGCTGGGACTCCCGGGTGATGTCGAAGGTGTCCGGGTCCTTGAACGCGCTGGGATCCCGGTTGGCGGCCTGGAGCGCGACGACGACACCTTCCCCGGCCCGTACGGTCACACCGCCGATCTCCACGTCCTGCGTGGCGATGCGCCGCATCCCGACGTGAACGACCGTGAGATAACGCAGGAGTTCCTCGACCGCTCCTGGCACCAGCTCCGGATCGGCTTGCAGCGCGGCCAGTTGGGCGGGGTGGGACAGCAGGGTCACCACGCCGAGCGACAGCATGCTCGCCGTCGTCTCGTGTCCCGCGATGAGCAGCATCACGGCAAGCCCGGCCGCCTCGGCGGCGGTTGCCTCGCCGGTGGCCACACGTTCGGCCGCGAGCCTGCTCAGCAGGTCGTCGCCGGGGTCGGCGGTCTTGGCAGCGAGCAGCTCCATGAGATACCCGAACAGCGCGCCCCAGCCCGCCCGCATCGCCTCGGGCCCGTCGGTCACGGTGGCGAACGCGGCGGCTTGGCGATGAATGAACTCCCGGTCCGCGTACGGCACTCCGAGGAGTTCACAGATGACGAGCAGCGGCAGCGGCAGGGTGAAGTCCTCCACCAGATCGGCGTCGGGCCCCTTGGCCACCAGGTCGTCGATGAGCCGGTCGGTCAACTGCTGGATGGACGGGCGCAGTTCCTCGGCGCGGCGGAAGGTGAAGTCGGGGATCAGCATCCGGCGCAGCCGGGTGTGGTCGGGCGCGTCCATGGCGAAGAGCTGGCCGGGGGTGGGAGGCGGCGGGGTCGGCTGGAGGCCGGGAAACCCCTCCCGGCGGTTCTCGGCGCTGAAGCGGGCGTCCGCCAGCACGGCACGGGCGTCCTCGTGCCGGGTGATCAGCCAGGGGGTGTTGCCGCCCCAGAGCGCGATACGGCTGATCCGGCCCTGCTCGCGCAGCAGCGTGAACTCGGCGGGCGGGTCGAGCAGGGCGGTACGCCGCATGGGGAGCGGGGGGAACGTGGTCTCGGACATGGTCGGTGTCTCCGCGTGGTGGGGGTGTGGCGTGGGCGGGGGGCGGGGCGGGGTAGTCGGTCTGGCGGGTGTGGTCGGGGCCGGGGGAGGTGGTCGGGGCATGGAGGGTGGTCGATGCAGGGGGCGTGGTCGAGGCCGGTGCGCGGGATGTGACCGAGGCCGGGGATGTGACTGGTGCGCGGAGGGTGGTCGGTCCGGGGGCGATCCGGAGGATCCAGGGGCCGGGTTTCCGGGGCCAGGGGGCAGCGAAGGGGGCGAAGGGGGGAATGTCCGGGTATCAGCGGCGCCTACGGCACGGCCGGTGCCCGGGCTGCCGTGCCCAAGCACAGGCGGCTGCCCAGGCACAGGCGGTGTGCCCGAGCCTGGCCTGCGCCTGCCGCACGATCGACGCCAAGCCCTGGTCGGGCCGAGGCAAGGTCAGTGCCTGGGCACGGCTGGCGCCCACACCACGGTCGGGGCCAAGCCACGGTCGGGCCCGAGACAAAGCCAGCGCCCAGGCACGGCTGGCGCCACACCGCCGTCGGGGCCTAGGCGTGCTCCGTGGGTGTGTCCGACGGCAGGCCGGCGAGTTTCAGGAGCAGGCCCTTGACGTCGGTGGCGGCGATGGCCTCGCTGCCGTGCTCCGGTTCGGAACAGAGCAGTACGGGGCCGTGGTCGGGGTCGCTCGGGAGGCGGCCGTGGCTGCCGCGGACGCCCGAGGGGTCCAGCGGGACGGTCTGCATGCGATAGCGGAACCCCAGCTTCTTGCGCGCGAGTTGACCGGCCGCGTGCAGTTTCACCGACGGGTTGGTGTCGTCCCACAGCAGTTCGGCGGGGTCGTAGCCGGGCTTGCGATGGATCTCGACCTGGCGGGCGAAGTCGGGGGCGCGGTCGTCGTCGAGCCAGTAGTAGTAGGTGAACCAGGCGTCGGCGTCCGCCACCGCGACCAGCTCTCCCGAGCGCTCGTGGTCCAGGCCCTGGGCCGCCTTGCCCATCTCGCCCAGCACCTGCTCCACACCGTCGAGTTCACCGACGATCTTGGCGACCTCCCGAACGTCGGCCGGGTCCCGGACGTAGACGTGCGCCAGCTGGTGGTCGGCGACGGCGAAGGCGCGGGAGGTCCAGGGGTCGAGGTACTCCATGCCGTCCTGGGTGTGCACCTCCAGCAGTCCGGCCCGGCGCAGGGCCCGGTTGATGTCCACGGGGCGGGAGACCGGAGTGATGCCGTACTCGCTCAGCGCCACCACCGTGGCGCCGGCGGCGAGGAAGTGGTCGATCAACGGGCGCAGGGCGTCGTCGAGTTGGCGGGCAGCGCGGATCGACGCGTCGGACTGCGGGCCGGAACGCTGGGGTTCGTAGTCCATCTCCGGGATGTAGACCAGGGTCAGGTCGGGGTCGTGTTCGTCGAAGATCTGGCGGGCGGCGCCCAGGATCCACTGGGTGGAGGGCATGCCTGCGTTCGGTCCCCAGTAGGTGAACAGGGGGAACGGGCCGAGGCGGTCGGTGAGTTCGTCGTGCAGGGAGGGCGGCCAGGTGTAGCAGTCGGGTTCCTTGCGGCCGTCGGAGTAGTAGATCGGGCGCGGGGTCACCGTCCAGTCGACGTCGGCGCCCATGGCGTACCACCAGCAGATGTTGGCGACCGTGTAGCCGGGCGACCGCTTTCGGGCCGCGTCCCAGATCTTCTCGCCGCCGACGAGGGCGTTGTGCTGCCGCCAGAGCAGTACTTCACCGAGGTCGCGAAAGTACCAGCCATTGGCCACCGCGCCGTGTGTGGAAGGGAGTTCGCCGGTGAGAAAGGTCGACTGGGCGGTGCAGGTGACGGCGGGCAGCGTGGTGCCGAGGGTGGACTGGAAGCCGCGGTCGCCGAGGGCGGCGACGGCGGGCATGTGGCGCAGGAGGGCGGGGGTGAGACCGACGATGTCCAGCACGACAAGTCGGTTGGTGTTCGGGGTTTCGATCATGAGGAGTTCCCTGCGGCCGGTCATGAGTGGTCCTCTTTGAGGCCCAGGCCGGTCAACCGGTCGCGGGCCCAGACGAGTTCGGCGGCTATGCCGGCGGCGAGGTCGGCGGGCGGGCGGGGCAGGACGGACCAGGTGTAGGTCTCGACCTCGATGTGGTCGCAGGCGGCGCGCGGGCCGCCGACAAGTCCGGTGAGGACGGTGGTGAGTTGGTCGGCGGTGGTGCGGAGGGGTGGTTCGGGCTCGGCGTGCAGCGGGGCGTGGAAGTGCGTGCGCCAGGGGCTGTCGGCGCCGGCCGCCGGAAGCCCGCCGCCGTCCAGGGCGTCCGGCAGGTCATCGACGCCGACTACCCGCCCCTCGCTGACCGTTCGCGTCTGGTGCAGGAACCGCCGTTCGGCCAGCTCCCGCAGGGCTGCGCGGGCGCGCGGGTCGGTCGGGTCGGGAGCCTCGACCGCGCAGGACGCCTGGAGTTTCACGATCGGCAGGCCGGCGTCGGCCAGCCGCCCGAGTGCTTCACCGGGCTCCTCGAACTGGACGGCGAGATGGCAGGCGTCCAGGCAGACACCAAGATAGTCACGGTCCACGTCGGCGAACTCCCGTACCGCCTGGGTGGTGGTCTCCACGACGCACCCCGGTTCCGGTTCGAAGCCGACTCGGATACGGCGGCCGGTGTCCGACTCCAACTCCGTCAGCCCTTCCGCTAGTTGGTCCAGAGCGCGGTGGGCCGTGTCCGCGCGCTCTGTCGCCCACGGGGTGCGCCAGCCGAGCGGGAGGGTGGAGACGCTGCCGCGTCGCGCGTCGGCGGGAAGGAGGGCGGCGAGGACGCGGGCGCAGTCGAGGGTGTAGGCGAGACGGGCCGGGTCCGCCCAGTCGGGGAGGTAGACGTCCTTCTTGACGACCTCGCGGTGGAACCCCTCGTACGGGAAGGCGTTGAGAGTGACCGTCTCCAGGCCACGCGCCGCGAGTTCACCCTTGAGGGTCGCCAACGCCCTTTCGTCGGCAGCTAGTTCACTGACGGCAGCGCGGGCCAGCCAGAGGCCGATGCCGAGCCTGCCGACGCCGAGCCGTTTCCGTACGGGTTCGGCGTGAGCGCCGAGCTGGGCGACGACCCCGGCGAGGTCCTCGGCCTGGTGGACGTTGCTGCAGTACGCGAGGTGGACGGGGGTGCCGTCGGGGTGGAGGAAGCGCACGGTCGGCTCACTCTCCCCCGCGCCGGATGGAGTTGCCCTCGAACGACGAGGTCTCGTCGGGCTTCGGCTCACCGTCCGTGACGTCCAGGTCGAGGCGTCCGCTCTGGCCGTAGAAGGCGACGGGGTTGCGCCACAGGACGCGGTCGACGTCGTCGTCCGTAAAGCCGTCGGCGAGCATCGCGTCGCCGGTCCTACGTGTCTTCAGGGGGTCCGAACTACCCCAGTCCGCAGCCGAGTTGATGAGGACACGGTCGAGGCCGTACTCCTGGAGGATGCGGACCATGCGGTCCTCGCTCATCTTCGTCCTCGGGTAGACGGAGAACCCGGCCCAGCAGCCGCTGTCGAGGACCATGCCGACCGTCAGCTCGTTGAGGTGGTCCAGGACGACGAGTTCGGGGGCGATGCCCGACTCCCGTACGACGTCCAGGGTCCGCCGGGTCCCGGCCGCCTTGTCGCGGTGCGGGGTGTGGACGAGGGCGGGCAGGCCGTGCGCGACGGCGAGTTGGAGCTGACGGGCGAGGACCTCGTCCTCCTCCTTGGTCATCGAGTCGTAGCCGATCTCCCCGACGGCGACGACCCGGTCCTTGGCGAGGTAGCGGGGCAGTTCGTCGAGGACGGGGAGGCAGCGCGGGTCGTTCGCCTCCTTCGGGTTGAGGGCGATCGTGCAGAAGTGCTGGATGCCGAACTGGGCGGCCCGGTACGGCTCCCAGCCGAGCAGCGAGTCGAAGTAGTCGTAGAAGGTGTCGGGCGAGGTGCGGGGCTGGCCGAGCCAGAAGGCGGGCTCGACGACGGCCCGGACCCCGGCCGCGTACATCGCCTCGTAGTCGTCGGTGGTGCGGGAGGACATGTGGATGTGGGGGTCGAAGATGCGCATGGTCACATGGCTCCGTGGGTGGTGGTGAAGGGGCGCACCAGAGGGGCGATGTCCTCGGGTACGGGGCGTCCGGCCGCCGTCCGTTCGCGGGCGAAGTCGCCGAGCATGCGGGTGAGTTCGGCGTCGGCGCGGTCGTGGAGTCCGGCGACGCGGGCCAGCGGGATCTCGCAGAAGACACACTTGAGGACGGCCTGGCGGTACTCGTCCGCCGGGAGGTGGGCCGCCGCGTACGGGCCGAGGGCGGCCTCGATCAGCGTGTTGTCGTTGCCGCGCAGGGTCCCCCGTACGAGATCCAGGAACCGGCCGGTCCCCTCCCGGTCGATCTGTGGCAACGCCCTTAGAACGGCGCGCTGTTCGGCGGGGTCGCCGTAGCGGTGCAGCGCTGCCACCTCGTCGGCGAGGGCCTGGTCGCGCAGGGGCAGGGCGGCGAGGAGCAGCACGCGGGCTGCTTCGTCGATGGTGCGGCCGTCGGGCAACGGGCCGCGTCCGCAGTGGCGTCGGACGGCGGGGAAGCGGGTGCGGATGGCAGCGGGGTCGGCGGCGACCTCGGCCAGGGCGGTGTCGAGCCAGGCGCGGGCTTCGGGGGTGAGGGGCAGAGGGGATGCATCGGAAAGCGGCATGGCGCGGTTCCAGAAAGGGAGTTGGAGGGGAAGACGGGGGCCGGAGAAGGCTGGAGAAGACCGAGGAGGGGATCGCGAAATTCTCGTGGACAAGTGGTGGGGCGGCAGCCTCAGGAGGCGAGCAGGCTGCGGGCCTCGGCGCGACGCAGGAACTCCAGGGAGCTGCGGGCGATGTCGGGGGCGTCCAGAGCGCCGCCCTGGATCTCGACGGACACCAGGCCGCGATGCCCGAGGTCGGTCAGCGCCGCCAGCACCGGCGGGAAGTCGATCTCGCCGGCGCCGAACTCCAGATGCCGGTGGACACCGCGGACCATGTCCTCGATCTGGACGTTCAGCAGGTGCGGTGCGGCCAGGTCGACGCAGTCGAGCAGCGACGGTTCCTCCACGCAATGGGCGTGTCCGATGTCCAGGGTGACGCCGAACAGCTCGTGCCCGCCGAGCAGTTCGCGCAGTCTCAGACACTTCCCGATCGTGTCGACGAACATGTGCGGCTCGGGTTCGAAGGCCAGCGCGACCCCGTACGCCTCCGCCGTCTCCAGCACCGCCCCGACGCCCGCGGCCAGCCGCCGCCAGGCCTCCGCCTCCGGGATGTCGTCCGGGGTCGGTCCGCTGCACAACTGGACGCTGGGCGAGCCGAGTCCGGCGGCGATGCGTACGGCACGTCGCAGCAGCTCGACACGGCGTTCCGGTCGGCCGGACATCAGCGTCGGCTGGTGCTTGCCCCAGGGGTCGAGGAAGTAGGGCGCCCCGGTCTCGACGGTGACGGTCAGCCCGAGCTTCGCCAACTGCTGCCCCACGGTGGCGACCTGGCGGTCAAGGTCGTCTGCGTACGGGTCGAGATGGTTGTGGTCGAGGGTGAGGGCGACGCCGTCGTAGCCCAGGTCGGCGAGGACGCCGAGGACGTCGGAGAGGCGGTGGTGGGTGAATCCGTTGGTGCCGTAGCCGAATCTCAGGCCCATGGCCCGCCACCCTTCGTCACACGACTCATGGGACAATTGATGACATGGCTCACGTCGGGGACACCCGCCTCGCCAGGCGCTGCGCCACCGGGTGCAGGGCTCCCAGGAGCGCGGCGGCGACGGGCGCTCCGGCGCGCGCCGTGAGCGCCGCCTGCAGGGGGACCATGGCGAGGATGCCCGCTCCCACCGCACGCCGTACGGAACTCGCGCGTGGATCGCGTACGGCCCGCACCTGGGCCCAGCCGTACGTCCCCAGGTAGGCGAGAACTCCGGCGGAGGCGACGGCTGTTCGGGCGACCTCCTCTCGGGGCAGGGTGCGCCGGGGCGGCAGAAGGGCCGGAAGTACGGAAGGCAGCACCGTCGACAGTGCCGTGGCAGACGACACGGCGAGCGTCGTGGCGGGCAGCCGCGCCGGTGCGCCGGAGATCTCGTGGCGGCTGAGGGCGGTGAGCGTGTAGGTGTGCACCCCGGTGAGGAGGGCGGGGACGGCGCCGCGAGCGAGCGCTCCGGCCGTGCCGCCCCCACGGGGCCCGTGCCACGGAGGGCTGCCGCCGCCGGCCACCGCGCCCGCCAGCACGTCGAGCGCACGCGCGCCCGCCATCGCCGCCGGACCGGCCGGAGTCGACTTCAACTTCAGGTCGTACGCCCAGATCAGCGCCGTCAGGGGCAGGGCGACGGCGAGTCCGCGTCGGCCGCCCGACACGGCGGCGAGTCCGAGGCCTGCGCCGGTCAGGCCGGTGGCGACGGCCAGCGCCGTCCGGCGCGGCACCCGGCCGGAGGGCACCGGCCGGGTGGGCCGCTCGACCGAGTCGACGGCGGCGTCGGCGTAGTCGTTGAGGGCCATGCCGGCCCAGTAGAGACAGACGGAGGACGCCATCGCGCCGGCCGTCCGGGGACCAAGGGGACGGCCCGCCGCGGTCGCGCCCGCCAGGATGTCGCCGGGAACACTCAGCGCGGCCGGGGCTCTGACAAGGCTCACCAGGTCAGAAAGTGGGGGCAGTTGAAAATTGGCGTGTTGCGGGGGCTGTCGGGAACCGGCGGGGGGAAGTAATTTCCGGTCACTCATGCGCCAATCATTACCGAAAATTATTGAAAGCTAATACTCTTGACCCATGTTGCTTCTTGTGAGGAACACGACAACTGGACCTCATTGACATTTCCTTCGTGTGACCATGCCGCCGCCTTCAGTAACGTGCCCGCCAGTCCCCGCCCTTGATGAGCCTTCCGTGCGCCCGCAACCGTGCGGCGACGATCGGGCCGGCGACGTACACCCAGGCACGTACGGCGCTCCCGTCGGCGTCGAGGGTCACCTGCCGCGCGACCCGCTCGTACAGACTGTGCGGGTCACCCGGTACGCACTCCTCCAACTCGTCCAGTTCGGCCAGCAGTTCGTCGTACTCATCCGGCGACGCCGCGACCAGTTCCCCGTGCACGACTCCGCCGGGTTCCGGCACGGCGTACGGGTAGCCGGGCCCGTCGTACAGCACCGCGTCCGCGAGCCGTCCCGGCCGCTCCGACTGTGTACGACCGCGCAGGAAGTGGTCGTGGTTGGGCTCGCCGGGGCGGAGGGTGCCGTAGACGAAGAACGGGAGTCTCACGCGTCGGTCTCGCATTCGTAAGGGCGGGTTCGTGGGGCGGATCGTGGGTTCGCGGGGCGGGTTCATGGGTTCGCGAGAGGGGTTCATGGGTTCGTGAGAGGGGTTCGTGGGGATGGGGAAACGATTCTCGCCATAAGTCGAGGTGAAGATGCCTTCGCTATGGACACGACATGTCATGAACCCTTAAATCTGAGCGTTCCCCGCCGTCTTCGTCCCCAAGGAGACCGATGACATCCTCCCGTCTCGCCGCGGCCGGTACAGCCGCCACCACCGCCGTTCTGCTGGCCGCCGCGCTCTCCCCCACCGCGGACGCGGCCGACAGGCCGACCAGGGACACCGCGATCAGGAACGCGGTGACGGCACTCGCGGACCAGGCCGCTCACCTGGGCCTGACCGCCGCACAGGGCACCACGGTTCGAGACGTCGTCATCGACAAGGACGGCAGCCAGCACGTCCGTTACGACCGCACCTACCGGCAACTCCCCGTCCTGGGCGGCGACTTCGTGGTCCACCTGACGCCAGGTGGCACCTACCGGGGTGCGAGCCGCGCCACGACCCGGCCTATATCCCTGTCCACGATCAGCCCGGCGGTGTCGGCCCCGAAGGCCGCCGACCTGGCGGCCTCGGCGCTGCGCGCGGCGAACCGGGGCGAGGCGCTGAAGAGGACAACCTCCAAGCCCCAGCTGGTGGTTGACGCCCTGCACGGCACCCCGAAGCTCGCCTGGCAGACGAACGCGGTGGCGCTGGACTCGGCCGGCAACCCGGTCGCCCGGACCGTGGTGACCGACGCGCGCACGGGCGCCCAGATCGACGCCTGGGACAGCATCGAGACCGCGACGGGCGACGGCAAGTCCCTGTACGGCGGCACGGTTCCGTTGGAGACGACGGTCTCCGGATCGACGTACCAGCTGAAGGACCCGACGCGCGGCAACACGTACACCGGCGACGCCGAGAACGGCACCGACCTGTGCATCTTCGGCATCTGCATCATCCGCGCCCCCGCGACGCTCTTCACGGACGCCGACAACCACTGGGGCGCGGGTGCGACGGCGGACCGGGCCTCGGCGGCGGTGGACGCGCAGTACGGCACCGACGAGACGTGGGACTACTACAAGGACACGTTCGGGCGCAGCGGCATCAAGGGCAACGGGGTCGGCTCGTACAACCGCGTGCACTACGGCAACAACTACAACAACGCCTTCTGGGACAACAGTTGCTTCTGCATGACGTACGGCGACGGTGACGGTACGACGTTCGGCCCGCTGGTCTCGCTGGACGTGGCCGGCCACGAGATGACGCACGGCGTGACGTCGGCCACGGCCAACCTGACGTACTCGGGCGAGTCGGGTGGCCTGAACGAGGCGACGTCGGACATCTTCGGCACGCTGGTGGAGTTCAACGCGGCCAACTCCACCGATCCCGGGGACTACTTGATCGGCGAGAAGATCGTCAAGCCGGGCTTCGGCCGGTCGGCGCTCCGCTACATGGACCAGCCGTCGAAGGACGGGAACTCCGCCAACTGCTGGAGTTCGGGCGTCGGGAACCTGGACGTCCACTACTCCTCGGGCGTGGCGAACCACTTCGCGTATCTGCTGGCGGAGGGCAGCGGCGCCAAGACGCTGAACGGTGTCAGCTACAACTCCCCTACGTGCAACGGCTCGACGGTCGGGGGCATCGGCCAGGCCAAGCTGGGTGCGATCTGGTACAAGGCGCTGACCACGTACATGACGTCGTCGACGAACTACGCGGGCGCCCGCACGGCCACGCTGAACGCGGCGCGTGATCTGTACGGGACGAGCAGCACGGAGTACGCGGCGGTGGGCGCCGCCTGGAGTGCCGTGTCGGTGGGCTGAGCCGGAGAGTGCGGGACGGGGGCCACCCCGGGAATTCGCCGGGGTGGTCACCGGGTTGCGTGCTGACTCGGGCAAGCGGGATACGTATGGTTGACCTTGGGCCTTAAGTTGAACCCTGCACCAATGCGCCCGCCGCGACCGAGGAGACGATGCCAGCATGTCCGAATTCGAACAGAGGATCGACACCTCGGTACCGCACTCCGCCCGCATCTGGAACTACTGGCTGGGCGGCAAGGACAACTACCCCGTGGACGAGGCGGCCGGCGACGCGTACACCGCCGTCTTCCCCGGCATCGTCACGATCGCCCGCAGCAGCCGCGCGTTCCTGGGCCGTACGATCCGCCATCTGGCCGGGGAGGCGGGCATCCGCCAGTTCCTGGACGTCGGCACGGGCCTGCCCACGGTGGACAACACGCACGAGGTGGCCCAGTCGGTCGCCCCCGACGCGCGCATCGTGTACGTGGACCACGACCCGCTGGTCCTGACCCACGCCCGAGCGCTCCTGACGTCGACTCCCGAGGGCGCGACGGACTATGTGGACGCCGAGCTGTACGACACGGACCGCATCCTGGAGGCGGCGGCCAGGACGCTCGACCTCACCCGCCCGACAGCCCTGATCCTGAGCGGCATCCTGGGCCACGTGGCGGACTACGAGGTGGCGCGCGGCATCGTCCGCGACCTGCTGGCGGGCCTCCCGTCCGGCAGCTACCTCTCCCTGAACGAGGGCTCGCGGGGCACGGACCCCGACTACGAGCAGGCGCAGGACGCGTACAACGAGACGGGCGCGGTGCCGTATTTCCTGCGGCCGGTGGAGCAGATCGAGGGGTACTTCGAAGGGCTTGAGCTGGTGGAGCCGGGGGTGGTCTCGGTGCCGTTGTGGCGGCCGGAGACGAGCGCGTCCGGGGTGGCGGCGCCGGCCATCGGTCAGCACGGCGGAGTGGGACGCAAGCCCTGACACGATCGTCCCGTGACGGATGTTCCGGCGCGCCGAGTACGGCTACTGCGGCTCGGCGCGCCGCAACGGCGGGCTCAGCCCTGCTTGGGGGCAGCCTGCTGGACCACCTCGAAGGACCAGAGCGTCGAGCCGGAGGCGGCGGGCTTGGGCTGCTCTCCGCCCGGGGACGCGGGGCGGTGCGCCGACTGCATCGGTCCCGCCATCCAGGCCTGGAAGTCCTCCTCACTGCGCCACCGCGTGTACACCAGGTAGCTGTCGGTGCCCTCGACCGGCCGAAGCAGCTCGAACCACTCGAACCCGTCCGACCCCTCGACGGCACCGGCCCGCGACGCGAACCGCTTCTCCAGCGTCTCGCGCTGCTCTTCGGGAACGGTGAGGACGTTGATCTTTACGATGCTCATGAGGCCCATCTTGCCGCAGGGTGCCGCTGACGGTTTCGCGCGGGGGCGTGGCAGGCACGGCTTGCGACTCCTGTTGGTTCGCGTTCGGACCTGCGCCGTGTACGACGTCCAGCTCGCACCGGACAGGCTTGCCGACAGCCGGCTCGGCCACGCCTCAGCCGTCGACGACGGCACCGACGATCACCGGCTCACGCCGTCAACCGTCTTCGCAGGCCCTCGCTTTGAACTCCTCGACCGGGACGGTGATCGCGGATTCCTCGCCCCCGTAGCGGACCGTTCCCGGCGTGAGCCGGTCCCGGTCGGTCAGGGTGAAGGTGACACCGCTCGACGACCACGAGTTGTCCTCGGTCCAGCCGTAGAGGGTGTAAGTGGTCCTGGCGGTAAGCGGTTTGAGAGATGTGGTCGCGGTCCAGCCTGCGGCAGGCGCGTCGAGGGTCCAGGTGGCGAGACCGGCCTTGAGGGGTCGGGCGGCGTCCCATGAACCGACGGTCACCTCACTGTCGTCGTCGGCGCCGGCCCCGTGGAGGGTCGCGCCGTCGATGTGATGTCCGCAGACCATCATGACGCCGACCAGATGACCGTCGTCGGTCACCGAGATGCCGGTGACGGCGTCAACGGGGACTGTGCACCCCGAGGTTGCGGCCAGGGCCGCGCAGGCAGCGAAAGCACCCACGACGCGCTGGACCAACGAGTACGAAACTGTCGGCTGCACAGCGCCCCCTGACCCGGGGTCACCATCTGTATCCCCGTACGCCGGATCGTAGGGACGATCCGCGTCCAACTGCCGCGCCGCCGCCTACCCGTTGCACCCTCGTTGTGGCCCCGTAGCCGGAGGAGACATCGCATCGACGCCGTAGGCAGGGACGATCGCGTCGCAGCGAGCGCGGTGACAGCCGGCCTCCCGGGCTGCGAGGCCGAATCCCCTTCGGTTTCGCCGGCATGCGCGGGCAGTGTCAGCCCGAAGGCTCCAACTCCCCTGGAACCGCACTGCACTTCAAGTCCGTCCGAATGGGATCCCGCCGTTTCCTACGCGGCGCCGGGACCGTCGAGGAAGCGGAGCAGTACGGCGGCCTCCGCACGGAGCCGTGCGGCTCGGTCGGCGTGTGCGGGTGCGGTCAACTGCGCCGCTGCCTCCAGGCGTTCGGCGGCCTCGGCGCGTACGACATCCTCCGCATCGCGCTCACTCAACTCGACCCGCGCCGCCTCGGTGGTGCCGGCCCCGACCGGCGACTGTTCAAGGGCTACGCCGCGGAGTTCGGCTTCGCCCACGGGCACCGCCCCGGCGTTGTCCAGCGCACCGAGTGTCGCCCGCAGTGCGCTCACCGCGACCTTGTCGCGGGCGCGCATCGCTTCCGGAAGTGCTTGACGCATACGAAGACGTACAGACATGCAGGTGACCTTATGGCGGCGCCCTATGGACCCACAACGTGACAGTCCCGCGCTGGGGTGATGTCGTCCCCCACGGAGGGGTGCGGCGAACCGGTGCGGACCGGCTGTTTCGTCGGAGGGGGTATGGGGATCTCGACGATGGTGTCCATGACCGGCATGGTCGCCGGTCATGGACCTGGGGCGCGGCAGGGGGACCCGGCCGCCCTACCCCCCGTACGCCCGAGCCGCCCTCCCCTCCCTCAACGTCCGCCCCCACCAAGCCACTTGCCCGAGCATCACGTTCGCCGCCGCGTCCGGCCCCGACGGGTCCCTCAGTTGCCCCTCCTCGTCGAACGACGCGCCCGCGTTGTGGAACGACACCGTGTCCCGGACCGTCGTCGCGTGGAGTTCCGCGAAGACCTGGCGGAGGTGCTCGACCGCGCGGAGGCCTCCGGAGACGCCGCCGTACGAGACGAAGGCGACCGGCTTGGCCTGCCACTCGGTGTAGTGCCAGTCGATGAGGTTCTTGAGACCGGCCGGGTAGGAGTGGTTGTACTCGGGGGTCAGGACGATGAACGCGTCCGCCGACGCCAGCTTCGGGGTGATCGCCGCCAGCTGGGCCTTCGCGTCCGCGTCGGTCGCGAACGTCGTCGGGAGAGCGGTGTCCGCGACGTCCACGACCTCCGCCACGACGTCGTCGCGTTTCTCCATCCGGTTCAGCAGCCATTCCGCCACCACCGGGCCGAAGCGGCCCTCGCGGTTGCTGCCGACGACGACGGTCACCCGTACGGGTTCAACAGATTCAGTCGATTCAGTGTGTGTCCGCATGCGGTACAGCCTCATACCTCAAGCTTTCTTGAGGTCAAGCCCTGGATTCGTCTCCCCTCCTCGTCACCCGTTCACACCCCCGGCCCCGCCCCTCCGGTTCTTTTCGCGACACGCCAGTCGTACGGCGGTGACCTGCCCGAATGCCGACGCGCCGGTCGTTTCCGGCAGCCCTCCGCCACCCGTTCACCGTATTCCTGACGGCCCCTCAGGGAGCGCGTCCGGACCCCTGCCACTTACCTCGGTAGCAGACCACCCCGTTCGCAAGCTCTCGGAGGAGCGAGCCCGATGCGACGTACCGCCGCCGCCGGTCTGCTGACCGGTACCGCGCTCGCCGTCGCCCTCACGGGGGCGGCGGTCGTGGCCGCGCCCGCGTACGCAGGCAGCCGCGGGACGCTGGAGGTGTACCCGGCGACCGTCACCCCCGGTACCCAGGTCACCGTCAACACGACGGCCTGCGGAGCGGGCGGTACCGCCGCCGGGGATGCCAGCGCGGTGGGCGCCGGGGCCTTCGTCCTCGCGCCCGGTACGCACAAGGAGGCCACCGTCGGGCAGTTCCGGGTACCGCCGGGCGCGCAGCCGGGGACGTACGAGATCGTCGCCCGGTGTGATGGAGAGGGGGACGGCCGACGGCTCAGCGGTGATCTTGTTGTCACGCTCACCTCGACCCGGCCGCCCGCACATCCTCCCGCGCACCCCAGGGGGAGTGTGAAGACGGGGGTCGGTGGCGCGCTCGGTCCCGACCCCGTGCAGACCGCGGCCGGCGTGGCGGCTCTCGCCGTCGCCGCCGCGGGCGGTACCTGGCTCCTGCATCGCCGGGCGAGAGGCGACAGGATCTGACGGACGTCCTCCGCCGCCCGTCAGCCGGTACCGCACGTCCCCTCCCCTCCGGGCCCGACGCCCCTCGCGGCCCGGAGGGGGGCAGGACGAACCATCAGAAACACAAGACGCATGAAGAGGCATAAGAAGCACAAGAAGTGCAAGAAGCATCAGGGTGGAACAAGGGGCATCCAGGAGGCCCCCGTGCGCAGACTCGCCAACCTCGCCATAGCCGTCGTCACCGTCGCCGCCCTCTGCTCGGGCGCCTGGCTGGTACGCGGCGGCGGTGCGACGCACGCCCCGCCGCAGCCGTCCGCCGCCCAGGCCCGTACGCAGCCCGCCCACCCGGAGTCCGCCGTACCGGAGTCCCCGGCCCTCGCACCCTCCCCGCCCCTGCGCATCCGCATCCCCGCCATCGGCGTGAACGCCCCGCTGATGGGCCTCGGCCTCACCCCCACCGGCAGCCTGGACGTGCCGCCCGCCGAGCGCGAGGACCTGGCCGGCTGGTACGAGGCCGGCACGGCGCCCGGCGAGACGGGCACCGCGATCGTCGCCGGGCACGTCGACAACGCCGACGGGCCGTCCGTCTTCTACCGGCTCGGCGCTCTGAAGAAGGGCGGCGCGATCGAGGTCGAGCGGCGTGACGGGAGCACCGCTCTCTTCACCGTGGACGCCGTCGAGGTGTACGACACGAAGGACTTCCCCGACGAGAAGGTGTACGGGGCCGCGAAACGGGCCGAGTTGCGGGTCATCACCTGCGGGGGCGGTTACACACCGGGGTCGGGTTACGACGGCAACGTCGTCGTCTTCGCCCACCTCACCGGCAGCAGCCGACACCCGTCGGGCTAGGCTTGAGCCCCGCTAGGCCAGCCACTGCTGGTACGCCAGATTCGCCACCAGCGTGAACACGACCACCAGCAGCACCACCCGTACGAACCCGCTCCCCTTCTTCAGTGCCGTTCGAGCCCCCACCATCCCGCCGGCCAGGTTGAACGCGGCCAGCAGCGCGCCCAGCTGCCAGTACACCGTGCCCTGCCAGGCGAAGATCGCCAGGGCGCCCGCGTTGGTGCAGCAGTTGACGATCTTGGCGGTGGCGGAGGCGGTCACCAGATCGAGGTGGAGCAGCGCGGTGAGCGCGAGGACCAGGAACGTGCCCGTGCCGGGGCCTATGAGGCCGTCGTAGAAGCCGACGCCCAGGCCCGCGAGTCCGATCGCGGCGAGGACGCGGCGCGCGGAGACCGGGGTGGTCGCGGGGGCCGTACCGAAGGCGGGCTTGAAGATCACGAAGGCGCCCACGCCGAGCAGGACGACCATGATGACCGGCTTCAGGACGTCCGTGCTCATACCGGCCGCCACGAACGCCCCGGCCGTCGACCCGGCGACCGCGGCCAGTCCGATGCGTACCGCCAGACGTACGTCCACCGGTGTCTTGCGTGTATACGTCACGGCCGCGCCCGTGGTGCCGACGATCGCCATGGCCTTGTTGGTGCCGAGCGCGTACTGCGCCGCCGACGACGTGTTCGGGAGCCCCAGCAGCAGTACGGGGATCATGAGCAGGCCACCGCCGCCCACGACGGCGTCGATCCAGCCGGCCGCGAGGGCGGCGGCACAGAGGGCGACGATCATGGGCAGAGATATGTCGGGCATGATCACGAGCTTAGGTGGCACGTCCGCCGGTGACGGCCACGGGATATCGTTCGTGCACCTCACAGCCACCCGCCCCGCCCCTCCCGAACCCTCACACCCACTCCCGGCCCCCGCTGAGGGAAGCGTGCCCCCCGGGAAACAGACGTGATGCGGCCGGGTAACACCGGCAACGCACGCTGCAGTACATGACCTCGAATGCGCGTGTGGTGGTGATCGGCGCCGGGCTCGCGGGCGTACGGCTCGCCCGGCGGCTCGGCGAGCTCGGCCTGTCCGCCTCGGACGTCGTGCTCGTCGGCGAGGAGGAGCACCGCCCGTACAACAGGGTGCTGCTCGCCGAGGTCCTCGCCGGGCGGTACGCCCCCGAGGTGATCGCCCTGCCGACGCCGGACCGGCTGGTCCGGGCCCGCGCCGAGCACATCGACCGCGCCGACCGGACCGTGCACTGCTCCGACGGCTCCGCGATCCGCTTCGAGACGCTGGTGCTGGCGACGGGCTCCAACCCCGTACTCCCGCCCCTGCGTGGGTTGTTCACCCCGGATCACGAACTCCCGGAAGGCGTCCACGCGTTCCGGACGATGGACGACTGCCTGGGGCTGTCCAAGGCGGTACGTCCGGGGGCGCGGGTCGTTGTCATCGGCGGTGGTCTCCTCGGTGTGTCCGCCGCGCGCGCCCTCGCCGTACGCGGTGCCCAGGTCGTTCTCGCCCAGCAGGGCGAGCGGCTGATGGAACGTCAGCTCGACCCTGGTGCCTCGGCGTTGGTGCTGCGGCACCTCAACGAGCTGGGCGTCGAGGTGCACACCGAGTGCCGGGTGCGGGACGTGCGCTGCGTGGGCGGCAGGGTTCGTTCGGTCGAGCTGGCCGACCACTACGCCCTCGACGCCGACCTCGTCGTGCTGGCCTGCGGTGTCCACCCCCGGGTGGGGCTCGCGCGCGACGCGGGGCTCGCCGTGCACAAGGGCATCCTCGTCGACGACGAACTCCGCACCTCCGACCCGCACATCCGGGCCCTCGGAGACTGCTCCCAGCACCAGGGAACGATCTACGGGCTTGCCACCCCCGCGCTCGAACAGGCAAATGTCCTGGCCGAGTTGATCGCGAGCGAGGCGGGTGCGTCGGGTGCTGCCACCGCCCGCTACACCGGCACCCGTGCCCTGACCCGGCTCACCCTCACCGACTTCACCGCCGACACCGGCAACCCCTTCGATCTCGCCGCCTTCGGCGAGCCGACCCCCCGCCCCGGCGACGACGTCATCCAGCTCGCCGACGCCACCCGGGGCACGTATCGCAAGGTCGTCGTCCGCGACGACCGGCTGGTCGGCGGGGTGCTCGTCGGCGAACTCGGCACCGTCGGCGCCCTCGCTCGGGCCTGGGAGGGAGCAGAGCCGCTCCCCACTGACGGCGGTCCACTGCTCCACCTGCTCACCAACGATGGAGGCTCCTAATGACCGCCACTGATGGGGCCACCCCCACGATCGTGCTCGTCGGCCACGGCATGGTCGGCCAGCGCTTCCTCGAAGCCCTCGCCGAGCGCGGCCTGACCGCCGCGCACCGCGTGGTCGTGCTCTGCGAGGAGCCGCGTCCGGCGTACGACCGCGTCGCGCTGACCTCGTACTTCTCGGGCAAGACGCCCGAGGAGCTCTCGATGACCGACATGGCGTTCATCGAGAAGGAGGGCATCGAGCTGCACATCGGTGACCCGGCGGAGACCATCGACCGCGAGGCGAAGCGGGTGACCGCCCGCTCGGGTCTGGTCGTCGACTACGACGTCCTCGTCCTCGCCACCGGCTCCTACCCCTTCGTGCCGCCGGTCCCCAACAAGGACGCCAGGGGCTGCTTCGTCTACCGCACCATCGAGGACCTCCTCGCCATCGAGGAGTACGCCAGTACCCGTACGACGGGTGCCGTGGTCGGCGGTGGTCTGCTCGGACTTGAGGCGGCCGGCGCGCTGAAGGGCCTCGGACTCACCTCCCACATCGTCGAGTTCGCGCCGCGCCTGATGCCGGTGCAGGTCGACGAAGGCGGCGGCGCCGCGCTGCTGCGGACCATCGAGGACATGGGCCTGTCCGTCCACACGGGCGTCGGTACCCAGGAGATCGTCGTCGACGAGGACGGCGCGGTCACCGGTATGAAGCTGTCCGACGGTTCCGAACTCTCCGCCGACCTCGTGGTGTTCAGCGCCGGTGTCCGCCCCCGCGACCAGCTGGCCCGCGAGTCCGGCCTGACGGTCGGCGAGCGCGGCGGCATCGCGGTCGACGAGCAGTGCCGTACGGTCAACGACCCGCACGTGTTCGCGATCGGCGAGTGCGCGCTCGCCTCCGACGGCCGGGTGTACGGCCTGGTCGCCCCCGGTTACGAGCAGGCGGAGACGGCTGCCGCCGCCATCGCCGCGGACGAGGCCGAGGAGCTGACGTTCACCGGCGCCGACCTCTCCACCAAGCTGAAGCTGCTCGGCGTGGACGTGGCGTCCTTCGGTGACGCGCACGGCACCGCCGAGGACTGCCTGGACGTCGTCTACTCCGACTCCCGCTCGGGTCTGTACAAGAAGCTCGTCATCGGGCGCGACGGCACGCTGCTCGGCGGCATCCTCGTCGGCGACGCGGAGGCCTACGGCACGCTGCGCGCGTTCACCGGTACGGTCCCGCCGGTCTCCCCCGAGTCCCTGGTGCTCCCGGCCGGCGCCGGCGGCCCGGTCCAGCTCGGTCCGACCGCGCTGCCGGACGACGCGATCATCTGCTCCTGCAACAACGTCCGCAAGGGCACGATCCGCGGCGCGGTCACCGAGCACAACTGCACTACCGTGCCCGAGGTCAAGAAGTGCACCAAGGCCGGTACGACGTGCGGCAGTTGCGTCAAGGTCCTCGGCCAGCTCGTCACCGCCGAGCTGGAGGCGAGCGGTGTCGTCGTCGACAAGGGCCTGTGCGGCTGCTTCTCGCAGACCCGCGAGGAGCTGTACGAGATCGTCCTCGCCCTGCGTATCAACACCTACCAGGACCTGCTCGACCGCTACGGCCGCGACAGCGCCAAGGGCGGTGACGGCTGCGACGTCTGCAAGCCGGCTGTCGGTTCGATCATCGCCTCCCTCGCCCCGACCATCGGCGCGAGCGGCTACGTCCTCGACGGCGAGCAGGCGGCGCTGCAGGAGACCAACGACCACTTCCTCGCCAATCTGCAGAAGAACGGCTCGTACTCGGTCGTCCCGCGCATCCCCGGCGGTGAGATCACCCCCGAGGGCCTGATCGTCATCGGCGAGATCGCCCGCGACTTCGGCCTCTACACGAAGATCACCGGCGGTCAGCGGATCGACATGTTCGGCGCCCGCGTCGAGCAACTCCCGCTGATCTGGACGCGGTTGGTGGACGCAGGCTTCGAGTCGGGCCACGCCTACGGCAAGTCGCTGCGTACGGTGAAGTCCTGCGTCGGCCAGACCTGGTGCCGTTACGGCGTCCAGGACTCGGTCCGGATGGCGATCGACCTGGAGCTGCGCTACCGGGGTCTCAGGTCGCCGCACAAGCTCAAGTCGGCGGTGTCGGGCTGCGCCCGCGAGTGCGCCGAGGCCCAGTCCAAGGACTTCGGCATCATCGCCACCTCGGGCGGCTGGAACCTGTACGTCGGCGGCAACGGTGGCGCCACCCCGCGCCACGCGGACCTGCTGGCCCAGGACCTGAACGACGCCGAACTGATCAAGCTGATCGACCGGTTCCTGATGTTCTACATCCGCACGGCGGACCGTCTGGAGCGCACGTCGACCTGGCTGGAGCGGATCCCCGGCGGCCTGGACCACGTGCGGGACGTGGTCGTGGAGGACTCCCTCGGCATCTGCGAGGAGCTGGAGTCGCTGATGACCGCGCACGTCGCCCACTACCGCGACGAGTGGGCCGACACCATCAACGACCCCGAGAAGCTCTCCCGGTTCGTGTCCTTCGTGAACGCGCCGGACACCCCCGACCCGGTCGTCGGCTTCGTCCCCGAGCGCGACCAGATCAAGCCCGACCTGCCGCTGCTGTCCATCGGCCTGCGCCCCGCCGATGACGTCCTGGAAGGAAGCGCCCAGCGATGACCCTGGCACCCGAGACGACCGACCTGAAGATTCAACTGCGCCTCGACAACAGCGCCGACGACTGGTTCACGGTCTGCGACCTGAGTCTCCTGCTGCCGGGCCGTGGCGTGGCGGCCCTGCTGCCGGACGGCAGGCAGGCGGCCATCTTCCGCGACCGCGCGGGCAGCCTGTACGCCATCGACAACCGCGACCCGTTCGGCGGCGCGGCGGTCCTCTCCCGCGGCCTGACCGGCACCCACCAGGGCCGCCCGTATGTCGCCTCCCCGCTCCTGAAGCAGCGCTTCGACCTGGAGTCGGGCCGCTGCCTGGACGACGAGACGGTGGCCGTGCGGGCGTACGAGGTACGCGCCGCCGCCTGACGCATCCGAGCGAAGATCGTGTGAGCGGCGCCTTGGCCTCCCCGGCCGGGGCGCCGCTCGCACTCACGTCTTCAGACCCTCGTACGTCACCCCGGTGAGCTGCTCGGAGGCGGCCCAGAGCCGCTCCCCCGCGCGGTCGTTGAGCGTCCAGGACGCCCGCCAGGACTTCGCGGGCGAACCGCGCCAGCCCAGAAAGGACGGCCCGATGAACGCGTCGGGCCGTACGTCCGGCGCGATGGCCGCGTACAGCGTGGGCAGGGCGCCCGCCTCGGCGGACTGGGCGAGGTACCGGTTGCCGATCTCCATGACCCGCTCGGTGCCCCTGCGGCCCTCCATCTTCGCCGAGGCGGTCTGGAGGTTGGTGTCGGCGTACCCGGGGTGCGCGGCGGCGGCCACGACACCGGAGCCGATCGCGGCCAGCCTGCGCGCCAGCTCGTGCGTGAAGAGCAGGTTGGCCGTCTTGGAACGCCCGTACGCGGTCCAACGCCGATATTTCCGCTCGCTGTTGAGGTCGTCGATGTCGATGTTGCCGAGCGCGTGGGCACCGCTGGAGAGGTTCACGATCCGGGCGCCGGGCGTACCGAGCAGGGCCGGGAACAGCAGGCCGGTGAGCGCGAAGTGCCCGAGGTGGTTGACCCCGAACTGCGTCTCGAACCCGTCCGCCGTCGTCCCGTACGGCAACGCCATCACGCCCGCGTTGTTGACGAGGAGATCGAGCCGCTCGTACGGAAGCTCGTCCGCGAACTCCCGTACGGAGCCCAGGTCTCCCAGGTCGAGCGGCCAGAACTCGGCGATGGCGTCCGGCACTTCGGCCAGCAGTCGCCCGACCGCCTCGTTCCCGCGCGCCTCGCTCCGGCAGGCGAGCACCACCCGCGCCCCCTTGCGCGCCAACTCCCGTGCGGTGACGTACCCGAGCCCACTGTTGGCGCCGGTGACGACGGCGATGCGACCGCTCTGGTCGGGGATGTCCTGTGTGTTCCAGTCCGGCATGTTCGGGTTACCTCCGTGGGCGACGACGAGTCCGGCGGTTCCGGATCAGGTCCGGATCAGGTCCAGATCCGGATGCGGGTCCCAGACTGCGCCGGAAGGGACCCCGATGGCCAGATCCACGTCCGGGTCACCTCCCGCCCCCGGACCTCTGCTCCTGCCGGGTCAGGGCTTGCGCCCCACCCCGCAGTAGGCGTCGACGGACACGGCGGGACCGGCCGGGCTCCGGAGGTCGGGGCGCCACTCGGGTACCTGGACCACACCCGGGTCCACCAGGTCGAGGCCGTCGAAGAAGGCGGCGATCTCCCCGATGCTGCGTACGTAGTACGGCACGGCACCGCTCGCGTTGTAGGCCTCCGACGCGGCGATCATGCCCTCGCTGGTGGCGGTGCTGTCGCTGATCACCAGATGGCTGCCCGACGGCAGGCCCGCCATCAGCCGGCTCACCAGGTCGCGCGCCTGGTCGTGGTCGGCGACATGGCCGAGCGTGTTGAGGATCATCAGGGCGACCGGCCGGGAGAGGTCGAGGGTGTCGGCCGCCGCTTCGAGGATGGTCTCGGGCGCGTACAGGTCGGCGTTCAGATAGACGGTCCGGCCCTCGGGGGTGCTGCCTAGCAGGGCGTCCGCGTGGGCCAGCACGATGGGGTCGTTGTCGACGTACACGATCCGGGCGTCCGGGGCGGCGCGCTGCGCGACCTCGTGGGTGTTGTCGGCGGTCGGCAGCCCGGTACCGACGTCCAGGAACTGACGTACGCCCCGCTCGTCGGCCAGATAGCGGACCGCGCGTCCCAGGAAGTGCCGGCTCGTGACCGCGACGTCGACGAGACCGGGGAAGATCTCCTTGATCTGGTCCCCGATCTCCCGGTCGACCTCGTAGTTGTCCTTGCCGCCGACGAAGTAGTTCCAGAAGCGGGCCGAGTGCGGCTTGGAGGTGTCGATGTGCGCCCGTGCCCGTGCGCCGGTGCCGACCGAGGGGGTGGGGGTGACGGTGGGGTCGTCGTCTGACACGGCAGAGCCTCCTGGGTTCCGGTGCTGATCATTGAGCACCAACGTAGGTCAACTCGCCCTCGCGCCAGCGAAGTTACGAAGATCCACCTTCGGGCACCAGAGAATTCCGGCCATCGAAACGGTAACCGGGACTCCACTGCGCGTACATGACAATTCCATTCCGCCGTCCTAGGGTCCCTGACGTCACCGCACGTCACGCCACCCCCCTTTGGAGCGAGAGTGGACGCACGAGTGAACGCACACGTGGAACGCCGCACCCTTCTGCGCGCCGCCGTCATCGGCGGCTCGGCGGCCGTCTTCGGCGGCACCCTGTGGCGCGGCGCCGCCCACGCCGCCCCCGCCCAGCCGGGCACAGGCCCGTACGGAGCCCTCGCCGCGCCCAACGCCAACGGCATCAGACTCCCCGCCGGTTTCACCAGCCGGGTCATCGCCCGCTCCGGCCAGACGGTCACCGGAACGTCGTACACCTGGCACAACGCCCCTGACGGCGGGGCCTGTTACGCCGACGGCACGGGCTGGATCTACGTCTCCAACTCGGAGATCAATCCCTCGGGCGGCGCGAGCGCGGTCAGGTTCTCGTCGACGGGCACCATCACCTCCGCGTACCGCATCCTGTCGGGCACGCGCCAGAACTGCGCGGGCGGACAGACCCCCTGGAACACCTGGCTGTCCTGCGAGGAGGTGTCGCTGGGGTACGTCTACGAGACGGACCCGTGGGGCACGAGCGCCGCGGTGCAGCGCCCCGCGATGGGCCGCTTCAAGCACGAGGCGGCGGCAGTGGACCCGGTCCGCCAGGTCGTCTACCTGACGGAGGACGAGACGAACGGCCGCCTCTACCGCTTCGTTCCCACGACGTGGGGCAACCTGTCGTCCGGCACCCTCCAGGTCCTGGTGGCCGGCACGGCGACCTCGGGCTCGTACACCTGGACGACGATCCCCGACCCGGACGGCTCCCCCACCACCACCCGCACCCAGGTCTCCGGCTCCAAGTCCTTCAACGGCGGCGAGGGTTGCTACTACGCCGACGACAAGGTCTGGTTCACCACCAAGGGCGACAACAGGGTCTGGCAGCTCAACCTGCTGACGAACACCTACGAGTTGGCGTACGACGACTCCCTCGTCACCTCGGGCACGGCCCCGCTGACCGGCGTCGACAACATCACCGGCACGTCGTCGGGCGACCTGTTCGTGGCGGAGGACGGCGGCAACATGGAGATCTGCGTGATCACGCCGGACGACGTGATCGCCCCCTTCCTGCGCATCGACGGCCAGTCGGGCTCGGAGATCACGGGCCCGGCGTTCTCCCCCAACGGCAGCCGCCTGTACTTCTCCAGCCAGCGCGGCACGAGCGGCAGTTCCTCGGGCGGGATCACCTACGAGGTGACGGGCCCGTTCCGCTCGTAGGCACCGCCGGGCCGTACGTCCGTACTGCGCACCGGCGTCGATGTCAGTGGTGCGCGGTACGTTGCGGGCATGGGCGTATACCTGGTCGATGTCGGTGCGGAGGACTGGTTCGGTGAGGGCGAGGAGGAGGGCGAGGACGAGGGTGGGCGCGCGAAGATCGCCGCCGGCCTGAACGCGGAGCTGGTACGCCGCGGCCTGCCCCGGTACGACTCCGTACCCGAGGCAGCGGACTTCGTACGCGGTTCGGGCCGGTCCTTCGAGGAGAAACTGGCCCCGCCGATGGACGGCTTCGTGGCGCTGTGCCGGGCACACCTCTCGGAGGCGGAGACGGAGAGGCTCTGCGGCTGGACGGTACTGGTGCCGGTGCCCCTGGACGAGGAGATCGAGTTGCCGGTCGAGTCCTCGTACTCCGACGTGACGGTGATCGCGGGTGCCCCTCAAGTCCTGCTGATCGCCGAGAAGTTGGCAGCGGCGGTCGCACTGCCGCCCGAGGTCCCGGAGCTGTGCGACAACCTGGACCTGACCAACTGGTTCCTGGACGGCACGGCGGCGAAGCTGGCGGCGGCCCGGCCGGGGCCGTGGGGCGAGGATCTGGACGCCGCCTTCTACGTTGCGCTGTACCTGCGGGCGGCACAGCACTCGCTCAGACGGGGGTGCCCGATCACCTATTGCTGAGGGGATCGTCCCCCGAGCCCAGAGGTCCCGGGAAGAAGTCGGCACCCTGGACGTACGCCATCGCCTCGGCCCACTTCGGGTCACCGAGACGGCGTTCCATCTCCTCCGGGCCGACGTCCTCCACTCGCGTCTGGAACCACCACAGGTTGCCCAGCGGGTCGCGTACCCGCCCGATCCTGTCGCCGAAGAAGAGGTGCGTCACCTCGGTCACGGACGTGCCGCCGGCCTCAACAGCCCTGCGGTGCGTGGCGTCGGCGTCCTCGACGTAGAGGCGCAGGAAGGCCGGCGTCGGCGGCCAGCCGGGCGGCGCGTCGAACGGCATGACCACGGAATCGCCGATCCGCACCTCCGCATGCCCGATCCGGCCGTCCTCCCCGACGACCCGGGCGATCTCCTCGGCGTCGAACGCCTTCTTCAGGTACTCGATGAGCCCGGCCGTGTCCTGCGAGATGATCCACGGTGTGATGGTGCGGTAGCCGTCCGGAATCGGTTTTACGGTCATCTTCTTCCCTCCTGAGCACGTGCTGGTCCTCCCGACGCTAGGGGCGGTCTAGGCCAGGGGGTGACCTACATGACCGCCGGAGCCGAGTCGGAGGGGCCAAGTGGTGCGGCGGGCGTCCGGACACGCGTCGCCATGAGCACGGACAACGAGAGGGCGGCACCCCCCGCACAGGGGTGCCGCCCTCTCTCGTGCTCCGGAACCGCTGCCGTGTCGCTGAGGGTCGGGGTGACAGGCGACGGTTCCGGCGTCTCTAGGGCCTCGTGGAGCCGCTGGTGCCCCTACCCTGTGATCGCCCTACCGGTGATCGCTCCCCGCCGAGGACGAAGCCGCCCGCCCCGCCTCCAGTCGCGCCACCGGGATCCGGAACGGTGAGCAGCTGACGTAGTCCAGGCCGACCTCGTGGAAGAAGTGGACCGACTCCGGGTCGCCGCCGTGTTCGCCGCACACGCCCAGTTTCAGGTCGGGGCGGACCGCGCGGCCCGCCTCGACCGCCAGCTTGACCAGCGCGCCGACGCCGTCCCGGTCGATCGTCTCGAAGGGGGAGACTCCGAAGATGCCCTTCTCCAGGTAGGCCGTGAAGAAGGAGGCCTCCACGTCGTCCCTGCTGAAGCCCCACACCGTCTGGGTCAGGTCGTTCGTGCCGAACGAGAAGAACTCGGCGGCCTCCGCGATCTGCCCCGCCGTCAGGGCGGCGCGCGGCAGCTCGATCATGGTGCCCAGCGCCAACTTCAGCTCCACGCCGGTCTGTTCGATGACCTCGGCGATGACCTGCTCGGCCTCGTCGCGCACGATCTCCAGCTCCTGGACCGTGCCCACCAGCGGGATCATGATCTCGGCGCGCGGGTCGCCCTTGGCGTTCTTGCGCTCGGCCACCGCCTCCGCGATCGCCCGTACCTGCATGGTGAACAGGCCGGGGATCACCAGGCCGAGCCGTACGCCCCGCAGGCCCAGCATCGGGTTCTGCTCGTGCAGCCGGTGCACCGCCTGGAGCAGGCGCAGGTCGTTCTCGTGCGGGTCCTTGCGGGACTCGGCGAGGGCGACCCGTACCGACAACTCGGTGATGTCCGGCAGGAACTCGTGCAGCGGCGGGTCGAGGAGACGGACCGTCACCGGCAGGCCGTCCATCGCCGAGAACAGTTCCACGAAGTCCTGCTTCTGGAGCGGGAGAAGCGCCTTCAGGGACTCCTCGCGCTCGGCGTCCGTGTCGGCCAGGATCAGGCGTTCCACCAGCTCGCGACGGTCGCCGAGGAACATGTGCTCCGTACGGCAGAGGCCGATGCCCTGTGCGCCGAACCGCCGCGCCCGCATCGCGTCCTCGGCGTTGTCCGCGTTGGCCCGGACACGGAGACGACGCTTCCGGTCCGCGAAGGCCATGATCCGGTGGACCGCCTCGACCAGTTCGTCGGCGTCGTTGGCGCCCGCGTGCATCCGGCCCTCGAAGTACTCCACCACGGGGGACGGCACGACCGGGACCTCGCCCAGGTACACCTTGCCGCTCGAACCGTCGATGGAGATGAGGTCGCCCTCCTCCACCACGTGCCCGCCGGGGACCGTCATCCGGCGCCGCTTGGTGTCGACCTCCAGCTCCTCGGCGCCGCACACGCACGTCTTGCCCATACCGCGCGCCACGACGGCCGCGTGGGACGTCTTGCCGCCGCGCGAGGTGAGGATGCCCTCGGCCGCGATCATGCCGTCGAGGTCGTCGGGGTTGGTCTCCCTGCGGACGAGGATGACCTTCTCGCCCGAACGCGACCACTTCACCGCGGTGTACGAGTCGAACACCGCCTTGCCGACCGCCGCGCCCGGCGAGGCCGCGATGCCCCGGCCGACCTGCGCGACCTTCGTCGCCTCGTCGAAGCGCGGGAACATCAGCTGGGCCAACTGGGCTCCGGTGACGCGCTGGAGCGCCTCCGCCTCGTCGATGACCCCCTGGTCGACGAGCTGTGTGGCGATACGGAAGGCCGCGCCCGCCGTGCGCTTGCCGACGCGCGTCTGGAGCATCCACAACTGGCCGCGCTCGATGGTGAACTCGATGTCGCAGAGATCCTTGTAGTGGTTCTCCAGGGTCGACATGATCTGCATCAGCTGGTCGTACGACTTCTTGTCGATCTGCTCCAGCTCCGCGAGCGGGACCGTGTTGCGGATGCCCGCCACGACGTCCTCGCCCTGCGCGTTCTGCAGGTAGTCGCCGTACACGCCCGCGTGGCCGCTGGCCGGGTCGCGGGTGAACGCGACGCCCGTGCCCGAGTCGGGGCCCAAATTGCCGAAGACCATCGAGCAGATGTTGACCGCCGTACCGAGGTCGCCCGGGATGCGTTCCTGGCGGCGGTAGAGCTTCGCGCGGTCCGTGTTCCAGGAGTCGAAGACCGCGTGGATCGCGAGGTCCATCTGCTCGCGGGCGTCCTGCGGGAAGTCGCGGCCCGCCTCGGTCTTGACGATCTTCTTGAACTTGGTGACCAGCTTCTTGAGGTCCGCGGCCTCCAGCTCCGTGTCGACCGCGACCTTCTTGGCCGTCTTCGCCGCGTCCAGCGCGTCCTCGAACAGCTCACCCTCGACGCCGAGAACCGTCTTGCCGAACATCTGGATGAGGCGGCGGTACGAGTCCCACGCGAAGCGCTCGTCGCCGGCCTGCTTGGCGAGGCCCTGGACCGACTTGTCGGAGAGGCCGATGTTCAGCACCGTGTCCATCATGCCCGGCATCGAGAACTTCGCCCCCGAGCGGACGGACACGAGGAGGGGGTCGTCGGCCTGGCCGAGCTTCTTGCCCATCGCCGTTTCGAGGGCCGCGAGATGCGCGCTCACCTCGTCACGCAGTGCCGCCGGCTCCTCACCGCTGTCGAGGTAGGTCTTGCAGGCCTCGGTGGTGATCGTGAAGCCCGGAGGCACCGGCAGGCCCAGGTTGGTCATCTCGGCGAGGTTGGCACCTTTGCCACCGAGAAGGTCCTTGAGGTCCTTGTTGCCCTCGGTGAAGTCGTAAACGAACTTCACGCCCTCAACGCTGTTGCCCGGCTGAACTACGTGGGGATCTTTGTTTTCCGACACGGGTCCCAACTCCTTGAGGACGCGGTGGCTGCCCTGACGGCCAGGAACATACCCAGATCGAAGGCGTCTGGGTACGTCCACTTGCGCGTCATGTGCCTGTAACCAGTCGTCAGCCAGCAGATCCAAAGTCACAGCTTGGCAGGCTGCACGAGCGGCATGTTTTCACTTCTTGAACGCAGGCACGTCCCTATGCGCATTTTATCGCTCAGTTGAGCGGATGACGACACGCCTGAGTTCTCTCGATGAACGATCAAAGGGTGGCACTGAGTGCCACCCTTTGAGAAGTGCAGTCGCCTGCGTGGCGCTCATCTGAGCGCAACCCCTATCAAGGGTGGCGAGAATCACGCACTCGCGGGCGCCCGGATTTCACCATGCGGACACCGACGCGAAGGGGAAACACCCCTGTCACAGGGCCCCTTGCCGCAGGCCCCTCGCCGGCTCACACCCCCAGCGCCGTCAACCGCTCCTCCACCCGCTCCGGCGCGTACAGGTACTCCACGACCATCGCCCCGGCCCCCACCAGCCCCGCCCGCTCCCCCAGCCTCGACGTCACCACGTCCAGACGAGCGGTCGAGCGCGGCAGCGCCCGCTGGTAGAGGAGTTCCCGTACGCCGGTCAGGAACGGCGTGCCCGCCAGGTCCCCCGCGATCATCAGCACACCGGGGTTGAGCAGCGTCACCACCGTCGCCAGTACGTCCCCCACACTCCGGCCCGCCTCCCGCGCGAGCGCGAGCGCCCCCGGATGCCCGGCCGCGAGCAGGTCCCGTACGTCCGAGCCCGACGCCGCCGGCACCCCGGTCTCGGCGAGCCGACGGGCGACGGCACCACCGCTCGCGATGGCGGCCAGGCAGCCGTACGACCCGCACCGGCACAGCGCCTCGGCGCCCTGCGGGACGCGGATGTGCCCGATGTCCCCGGCGCCGCCGTCGATGCCCCGGAACACCGAACCGCCGACCACCACGCCCGCGCCGATACCCGTCGAGACCTTCACCAGGACGAAGGCCGAGCAGCCGGGGTAGCCGGAGCGCTGCTCTCCGTACGCCATGAGGTTGGCGTCGTTGTCCACCAGGACCGGGACCCCCGCCGCGCCCGGCTCGCCCGTGTGCTCGGCGAAGGCGCGGGCCAGCCGGGCTCTGGTGTCGTAGCCGTCCCAGCCGGGCATGATCGGCGGCTGGACGACGCGACCGGTGTCCATGTCGACCGGACCGGGTACCGCGAGGCCGATGCCGCAGACCTCGGACGGCCGGTGGCCCGCCTTCGTCAGGAGTTCCGCGAACCAGCGGCCGAGTTCGCCGAGGACGACCTCGGGGCCGTCGTCGACGGCCAGCGCGCCCGAGTGTTCCGCGAGAAGTTCACCCGTGAGGGTGAGAACGGCGGCGCGGGCGTGACGGGTGTCGAGGTCCGCCGCGAGGACCACGGCGTGGGCGTCGTCGAACTCCAGAGTGATCGACGGGCGCCCGCCGAGCGGCGAGTCGACCGGGCCCGAGGCGCCCTCGCGCAGCCAGCCCGCGCGGAACAGCCGGTCCAGACGGTGTCCGACCGTCGCGCGTGAGAGACCCGTCACCTGTTGCAGGGCACCGCGAGTCGTGGCGCGTCCACTGCGTACCAGTTCGAGCAGATCGCCGGCGCTCGCCTGAGCACGACCACTCATGCGCACCCCCTTGTGTTTCTCAAGCTTGCATTACATATTGAGTTATGCGTGTTAAATAGACGTAACTCTACGGTGGCGCGACCGAACCGGTCGGGCCGAACGTCTTCGGGGAGCCCCGAGTGGATCGCACTGCCCAGCTGACCTCCCGTGCCCGCACGACGGCGCACTCCTTCGTATACGAAGCGGACGTTACGACACATGGCCCGCACGCCCTGCACATCAGGGCGGCCGAGGTGCTGGAGGGCAACTGGACCGGCACCTCGACGGTGCCCTCGCGCGGCCTGTATCCGCATCAGTGGTCCTGGGACTCCGCGTTCATCGCGATCGGTCTGCGTCATCTGTCGCCCCTGCGTGCGCAGACGGAGCTGGAGACGCTGCTCTCCGCCCAGTGGGGCGACGGGCGGATCCCGCACATCGTCTTCAACCCTTCCGTCCCGCTCGACGCGTACTTCCCGAGCCCCGACTTCTGGCGCTCCTCGACCGCGGGGCGCGCTGCGGGCGCCCCGCGCACCGTACAGACGTCCGGCATCGTGCAGCCACCGGTGCACGCGCTGGCCGTCTGGCTGGTGCACCAGGCCGACCCCGGCCTGTCCCGGGCACGCGGCTTCCTCGCCCGCGCCTACCCACGGCTCGCCGCCTGGCACCGCTATCTGTTGCACCGCCGCGACCTGGGCGGGGGCGGCCTCGCGTCGGTCGTGCACCCCTGGGAACAGGGTATGGACAACAGCCCTTGCTGGGACGCCCCGTTGAGCCGCGTCACCCCGGCGCCGGCCCGTTCCTTCCGCCGCGCCGACCTCGACCACGGAGCCGCCGAGGACCGGCCGACCGACCTGGACTACGGGCGGTACGTGCGGCTGGCCACCGACTACCGGGACGGGGGATACAGGGATGGGCTGGGCGGGGGATATGGAGCCGGCACCGGCGAGTTCGCCGTCGAGGACCCCTCCTTCAACGCGCTGCTGATCGCGTCGGAGCACGCGCTGGCCCGTATCGCCCGGGAGTTGGGCGCGACGGGGACGGCCCGGCACGCCCGCGCGGAACGCCTGACGGCGGCCCTGGTGGAGCGCCTGTGGGACCCGGCGGAGGGACTGTTCTTCTGCCGCGACGTGGTGGAGGGCACCCTCGTCCCCGAGCGCGGCGTCTCCGGGCTCGTCCCGCTCCTCCTGCCCACGCTGCCCCGGGACATCGCCGCCACCCTCGTCCGCACGGCGCGCGGGCCGCACTTCGAGGTCGGCGGTGCCGCCCGCCTCGTACCGTCCTACGACCTGCTCGGCGAGGCCTTCGACCCGCACCGCTACTGGCGGGGGCCCGCCTGGTTCAACACCGGGTGGCTGGTGGAGCGCGGACTGCGGCAGCACGGCGAGCAGGCGCACGCCGACGCGCTGCGCACGGCCCTGCTGGAGACCGCCGACGCCTCGGAGTTCGCGGAGTACGTGGACCCGTACACGGGTGAGGCCTGCGGGGCGCTCGGCTTCGGCTGGACCGCCGCGCTCACCCTCGATCTGCTGCACCAACAGCCCTTCGGCGACAGCGACATCACCCACGCGTTCGACAGGTACGACGTGAGTGGCATGAGTGGCATGAGTCAGACGAGCGACATGAAGGACAAGGGAGGCGAACGGGCATGACGGACCGGCATCATCTGCTCGTGCACGGCGGGACGTTCGCGGCGGTGGGCGACGGAGGGGACATCAGCGGCGTACGCGGGGGCAGCCAGCCCGACGGGTTATTCGTGCGCGACGCACGGCACTTGAGCCGCTGGCAGCTCACCGTCGACGGCGCAGTGCCCGAGACGCTCAGCCCGGTCGCCGACGGGGACACCGCGCGCTGTGTGCTCGTGCCGCGCGGGGGCCGTCAGGAGCCGCCCGCCTACACACTCTTCCGTGAACAGGCCGTCGCGGACGGCGCGTTCGTCGAGGCGCTGCGGGTGACCAGCAACCGTCCGGTGCCGGTGACGGTCCGGATCGCGGTCACCGCCGACGCCGACTTCACCGACCAGTTCGAGCTGCGCTCCGACTACCGGACGTACGTCAAGTCCGGCGCCGTCCGGAAGCGTGAAGTCCTCGACGACGGGGTCGAGTTCAGCTACCGGCGCGGTGAGTGGCTGTCCTGTACGACGGTAACCGCCGAGCCCGCGCCCGACGGCGTCGAGGAGACCGGCACCGGCGCCCGGCGCCTCGTCTGGACCCTGGACCTCGAACCGCACGGTTCGGCGGAACTGACGCTGCGCGTCGCGGCCCGCCCGCACGGCGCGACCAAGGCGCCGCAGGTCCCCGTCTCACCCACCGCCGCCAACGAGCAACTCCGCGCTCTGGAAGGGGAGTTCGTCGAGGGCGTCGCCTTCCCCACCGGCTGGCCGGAGCTGGCGGCGGCCTGCGCACGCGGCCTCTCCGACCTGGCGTCCCTCCAGGTCCCCGCGACCGGACCGGACGGCGAGGAACTGCGTGTACCGGCCGCCGGCGCGCCCTGGTTCCTCACCCTCCTCGGCCGCGACGCCCTCCTCACCTCCCTCTTCGCCCTCCCCTACCGTCCCCAGCTCGCCGCCGCCACGCTCCCGGCGCTCGCCGCGACCCAGGCGACCGAGGTCGGCCCCGACTCCGTGGCCCAGCCGGGCAAGATCGTGCACGAGGTACGGCACGGCGAGCTGGCGCACTTCGGGCAGGTGCCGTACGGCCGTTACTACGGCTCGGTCGACGCGACACCGCTGTTCCTGGTGCTCCTCGGGGCGTACGTCGAGCAGACCGGCGACACGGCGCTGGCCCGGCGCCTCGAAGCCAACGCCCGCGCGGCGATCGGCTGGATGCTGGACCACGGCGGCCTGACGTCCCGTGGCTATCTGGTCTACCGGGCCGACCAGGGCGGCCTCGCCAACCAGAACTGGAAGGACTCCCCCGGCGCCATCTGCTCGGCCGACGGCACCCGCGCAAGCGGCCCGGTGATGGCGGCGGGGGCCCAGGGTTACGCGTACGACGCCCTGCGCCGTACCGCCCAACTCGCCCGCACGGTATGGGACGACGAGGTGTACGCCGCCCTCCTCGAACAGGCGGCGGCCGACCTCCGGGACCGTTTCCAGCGGGACTTCTGGATGACCCGGCACTCCTTCCCGGCCCTCGCGCTCGACGGGGAGGGCAAACAGGTCGACGCGCTCGCCTCCGACGCGGGCCATCTGCTCTGGTCGGGGCTCCTCGACAAGGAGTTCGGCGAGAAGGTCGGCAGGCGCCTGGTCGAACCGGACTTCTTCTCCGGCTGGGGCGTCCGGACGCTGGCCTCGGGTCAGTCCGCCTACCACCCTCTCTCCTACCACCGGGGCTCGGTCTGGCCGCACGACAACGCCCTGATCACGCTGGGCCTTTCCCGGTACGGCCTGCACGACGAGGCCCGTACGGTCGCCCACGCGCTCGTCGACGCGGCGACCGCCACGGGCCACCGCCTCCCCGAGGTCCTCGCCGGTTACGGCCGCGACACCCATGGCGAACCGGTGCCCTACCCGCACGCGTGCGTACGGGAGTCCCGGTCCGCGGCGGCCCCGCTGGCGCTGCTCACGGCGGTCGGGGGCGCCTGAGGGAACGTACGACGAGGTGTGTGGCCGGTCACGTGGTGAGGCGTTTACCCGGTGTTTGCCGGGTGCTTGGGCCCGGAGGCTGAACGGAGGCCGAGGGCCCGCCGTACGGGATGGTGGCGGACCTCGGCTCCCGCGCCGGGTCCGCCGCTTCCTGCACGGGCTTCACACGGAAGGACCTCCGGGGTGCCTCTGTTCACTCGCACCAACCCATCGACGGACGCCACCCCCGAGGGACCTTCCGAGGCACCGTCCGAGGCGCCTTCGACCGAGACGCCATCGCCGGACACGGACGCCAGCGCGACGGAGAGCCAGGCGGCCACCGTCACTCAAACAACGGCCGCGGCCGATACGGCGATCGAGGAACCGTCGGCGAACGCCGAACCGGCGACAGAGACCGGGGGCGAACCGGCGGCAGAGGCGAAGCCCGAACCGGCTCCCGGGGACCCGGCGACGGAGACCGGGGGCGAACCGGAGGGGGAGACGGAGCCCGCACCGGCAGCCGAGGACCCGACCGCAGAGCCCAGGGACACACCGGCCGCAGAGGCGAAGACCGAACCGACGCCCAAGGACCCGGCGACGGAGACCGGGGACGCACCGGCCACGGAGGCGGAAACCGAACCGGCTCGCGAGGGTCCGGCGACGGGGGCCGAGGGCGAACCGAAGGGGGAGACGGAGCCCGCACCGGCAGCCGAGGACCCGACCACGTCCACCCTGAGGCCCGACGAGCCCGGCACGGCCACCGGCGCACCCGCCAAGCCGACCGGGGCCATCGAAGGGCCCCATAAGCCAACGGGAGCCACCGAGGCCGAGGACGCGGCCCCCAAGGATGACTGGCGCACCCGGCTGCCCCTCGCCCCCCGTAACCTCGGCTGGGCGGCGACCGCCCTCTCCGCACTGCTCGTTCTCTTCGCGCTGCAGATGCCGAACACCGTCGGCAACTTCCGGATCTCGGAGTTCCTCCGGCTCCCGGCGGAGGCGATCGTCGGGGCCGTGGTGCTCCTCGCGATGCCGCGTCGGCCGCGGGTGATCACGGCGGCCTGCATCGGCGCGTCCCTCGGTGCGCTGACCGTGCTGAACCTGCTGGACATGGGGTTCGTCGAGTTCCTGGGCCGGCACTTCAACGTCGTGCTCGACTGGGTACTGCTGGACGACGCCCAGTCGTACATCTCAGACGCCATCGGCACGACGGGGTCGATCGCCGTCACCGTCGCCGTGATCCTGCTCGCGCTGTGCCTGCCCGTCGGGACCGCCCTCGCCAGCGTGCGGCTCAGCAACCTGCTCGCCCGCAACAACGTCGTCGCCACCAAGGCCACTCTCATCGCCGGCACCGTCTGGATCACCTCCATGTCTCTCGGCCTCACCATCGGCGGGGTGCCGATCGCCTCGGACCACACCGCCGGAGTCGTGAAGGTGCACGCGCGCCGGGCGAGCGACACGTTCCGCGACGAGGCGGCGTTCGAGAAGTTCGCCAAGAACGACCCCTTCGCCAAGACGCCCGGCGACCAGCTGGTGCCGGACCTGCGCGGCAAGGACGTCATCTTCACGTTCATCGAGAGCTACGGCCGCAGCGCGATCGAGGACCCGAGCATCGCGCCCGGCGTCGACAAGACGCTCGCCGACAGCACGCAGGCCATCACGGACGCCGGTTTCGCCGCGAAGAGCGGCTGGCTGACGTCGGCCACATTCGGCGGCAACAGCTGGCTCGGCCACTCCACGTTCCTGTCGGGCCTGTGGATCAACAACCAACAGCGCTACAACACCCTCGTCAACAGCGACCGCCTCACCCTCCCCGAGGTCTTCCGGCGCACCGGCGACTGGCGGACGGTCGGTGTGATGCCCGGCGTGCAGAAGGGCTGGCCGGAAGAGAAGTTCTACGGCCTGGAGAAGAACTACTCGTCCAGGGATCTCGGCTACAAGGGACCGAAGTTCAGCTGGTCGACCATGCCGGACCAGTACGCACTGGAGGCGTTCCAGCGTCTGGAGCACGGCAGGAAGAGCGACAAGCCGCTGATGTCGGAGATCATCCTGACGTCGAGCCACCAGCCCTGGGCGCCGCTTCCGAAGACGGTCCCGCAGGACCAGCTCGGCGACGGCACGGTGTTCAACGCGATCGAGAAGGCGGGCAAGGACCCGAAGGACGTCCTCTACAACGGCCCCGAGGCCAAGGCGGAGTACGGCAAGTCGATCCAGTACTCGATCACCAGTCTCATCGACTGGCTGACCCGGTACGGCACCGACGACACCGTCCTCGTCTTCCTCGGCGACCACCAGCCCATGTCCCGGGTCAGTGGCAGCAACGCCAGCCGTGACGTACCGGTGTCGGTCGTGGCCAAGGACCCGAAGATCCTGGACAGGATCGCCGACTGGAACTGGACGGACGGCCTCCGCCCCGCCGGCGACGCCCCGGTCTGGAAGATGAGCGCCTTCCGCGACAAGTTCCTGACGGCGTACGGCTCGACACCCCATCCGTGAACGACGGGAGATGTGCCCGTGTGTGCGGGGGCAACGCCCCCCACACAGGGGCGCGGGGCTGTGTCGATCTGCGGCTCCGCCGCGTGGGCGCGACCAGCCACGACGAACCCGCGGACGACAGGCTACCGGGGAAAACTCACCCCCCGGAGGTGTCCAGCTCCGCATCCTCGCTCACGCCCGCGCAGTCGTACGGGTCCTTCAGCCAGCCGTCCGGCAGCACCACCCGGTTGTTGCCGGACGTACGGCCGCGGGGTCCGTCCGCGCCCAGGGGCCAGGGCTGGTCGAGGTCCAACTCGTCGAGGCCGGACCGGAGTTCCTCCAGGGACGACGTGATGGCCAGGCGCTTGCGCATCTCGGAGCCCACCGCGAAGCCCTTCAGGTACCAGGCGACATGCTTGCGGAAGTCGATGACCCCGCGCGGCTCGTCCCCGATCCACTCACCGAGCAGCGTGGCGTGCCGGACCATGATGTCGGCGACCTCGCGGAGGGACGGGCGTGCGATGGCCTCCGTACGCCCCTCGAAGGCGGCCACCAGGTCCGCGAACAGCCACGGCCGGCCGAGGCAGCCGCGGCCGACCACCACGCCGTCGCACCCGGTCTCCCGGACCATCCGCAGCGCGTCCTCGGCGGACCAGATGTCGCCGTTGCCGAGCACGGGGATCTCCGGCACATGCTCCTTGAGGCGGGCGATCGCCTCCCAGTCCGCTGTGCCGCCGTAGTGCTGGGCGGCGGTACGGCCGTGCAGCGCGATGGCCGTCACGCCCTCCTCCACCGCGATCCGGCCGGCGTCGAGGTAGGTGATGTGATCGTCGTCGATGCCCTTGCGCATCTTCATCGTGACGGGGATGTCCCCGGCGCCGGACACCGCCTCGCGCAGGATCGCGCGCAGCAGGTGCCGCTTGTACGGGAGGGCCGAGCCGCCGCCCTTCCTCGTCACCTTCGGGACGGGGCACCCGAAGTTGAGGTCGATGTGGTCGGCGCGGTCCTCCTCCGCGATCATGCGGACGGCCTTGCCGACGGTCGCCGGGTCGACGCCGTACAGCTGGATCGAGCGCGGCTTCTCGGTCGCGTCGAAGTGGATCAGCTGCATCGTCTTCTCGTTGCGTTCGACCAGCGCCCGGGTCGTGATCATCTCGCTGACGAACAGGCCTTTGCCCCCACTGAACTCCCTGCACAGGGTGCGGAAGGGCGCGTTCGTGATCCCGGCCATGGGGGCGAGGACGACCGGCGGCTGCACGGTGTGCGGGCCGATCCGGAGGAGGTTTGCGGGGGTGGTCACGGGCGTGGACATCGGGCCATTCTCGCGCACCGAACGGAGTACAGCCAAAGTCGTTAGTTAGCCGTACTATGGACCGCATGTCCGAGCTGAGTCCCCGCCGCCGCATGCTGGTGCTCGCGATCTGCTGCATGAGCCTGCTGATCGTGAGTCTCGACGTCACCGTGCTCAACGTCGCGCTCCCCTCCATGGAGAGGGACCTGGGCGCGAGTGTTGCCGGTATGCAGTGGGCGCTCGACGCGTACACGCTGGTGCTGGCCTCGCTGCTGATGCTGGCGGGCTCGACCGCCGACCGGATCGGCCGCCGCCGGGTCTTCCTGACCGGGCTGGTGCTGTTCACGCTCGGCTCGGTGCTCTGTTCGCTCGCCCCGAGCCTCGACTGGCTGATCGTGTTCCGCATGATCCAGGCGATCGGCGGCTCGATGCTCAACCCGGTCGCCATGTCGATCATCACCAACACCTTCACCGACCCGCGCGAGCGGGCCCGGGCGATCGGGGCGTGGGGCGCGGTCGTCGGTATATCCATGGCCGCCGGCCCGATCGTGGGCGGCCTGCTCGTGGACACCGTCGGCTGGCGCTCGATCTTCTGGATCAACCTGCCGGTGGGCCTCGCCGCGCTCCTGCTGACCTTGCGGTACGTCCCCGAGTCCCGGGCGCCGAGGGCCCGCCGTCCGGACCCCGTCGGTCAGGTCCTGGTCATCGCGCTGCTCGGCTCGCTGACGTACGCGATCATCGAGGCGCCCGCTTCGCCGCTCACCCACACCCTCGCCTTCGGGGCGCTCGCCCTGGCCGCGCTGCTCGGGCTGCTGTACTACGAGCCCCGGCGCACCGAACCTCTCATCGACCTGCGGTTCTTCCGGTCGGTGCCGTTCAGCGGGGCGACCGTGATCGCGGTCAGCGCGTTCGCCGCGCTGAGCGGGTTCCTGTTCCTGTCGACGCTGTACCTGCAGAACGTGCGGGGGCTGTCCGCACTGCACGCCGGTCTGTGGATGCTGCCGATGGCGGTGATGTGCTTCGTGTGCGCGCCGATCTCGGGGCGGCTGGTCGGCAGCCGGGGTCCACGGTTCCCGCTGCTCATGGCCGGGGTCTGGATGACGGTGAGCGGGGTCCTGTTCGCCGCCTTCGACGCGGAGTCGTCGAACGTGACGCTGGTCATCGGGTACTTCCTGTTCGGCCTCGGCTTCGGTTTCGTCAACGCGCCCATCACCAACACGGCCGTCTCGGGCATGCCCCGCTCCCAGGCCGGGGTGGCCGCCGCGGTCGCCTCCACCAGCCGCCAGACCGGCGGCACGCTGGGGGTCGCGGTGATCGGCGCGGTGCTGGCGTCGGGCATCGGGGCGGGTCCGTACAAGGAGGTGTTCGCCGCGGCGGCGCGGCCCGGCTGGTGGATCATCGCGGGCTGCGGTCTGGCCGTACTGATCCTGGGCGCCGTCACGACCGGCGGCTGGGCCCGGCGTACGGCGGAGCGGGCGGCCGGTCGTCTGGGGGACGGGGACGGAGACGCATACGGGGACGGCGAGGGTGCCTCGCCGGAGGACGGGGGCGGGAAGAAGGGCGTGCGGGGTGCGTCGGGGGCGCGCACCACGAGGTGAACCGTTGCGGTAACCCATTGCCGACGATCACCGTTGAAGATCACGCAAGGGCACCAGCAACTCGTCGAACTCGAAGAGGGCGTGGCCGATCGTGGGGGCAGTCGGGTCGCGGCGTACGGTCGGATTCCCCGTGCCGGCAACCAGTTTCGTGGGCCGGCGCCCTGAACTCGCGCAGGCCAGACGGCTGTTGGCCGCCACCCGGCTGCTGACGCTCACCGGCCCCGGCGGGGTCGGCAAGACCCGGCTGGCGGCCCGGGTGGCGGAGGAAGCCGTACGGGGTTTCCCTGACGGGGTGTGGCTGGTGCCGCTGGCCGCCGTACGGGACGGCGCGCTGGTGCCGCACGCGGTGGCGGACGCGCTCGGCATCCGGGACGAGACGGGCCGGGCGCCGCTGGACACGGTCGTCGAGCAGCTGCGCGACAGACGGCTGATGCTGGTCCTGGACAACTGCGAGCACGTGACCGACGCCTGTGCCTCGCTGGCGGCCGCGGTGCTCGGGGCGACCGGGGGCGTCCGCGTACTGGCCACCAGCCGCCACCGGCTCGGCCTCACCGAGGAGCACCTGCTCCCGGTGTCCCCGCTGGCGACTCCGGCCCCCGGGGACGTCCGCTCCGGCAGGGAGTTCCCCGCGCTGCGCCTGTTCGCCGACCGGGCGGCTGCCGTGGCGCCGGGCTTCAAGATCACCGACCACAACCGGGCGGCCGTGGCCCGTCTCTGCCACCGCCTGGACGGCCTCCCGCTGGCCATCGAACTGGCGGCCGTACGGATGCACGCCCTGGGTGTGGAGCAACTCGACGAACGCCTCGGGGACCACCTGGGCGCCCACTACCGCCTGCTCACCTGCGGCAGCCCGGCCGCCCCACCCCGTCACCAGACCCTCCGCTCGGCCGTGGACTGGAGCCACGACCTGTGCACCCCGGCAGAACAGCTCGCCTGGGCCCACCTTTCGGTGTTCACCGGAAGCTTCGACCTGGCGGGCGCGGAGGCGGTGTGCGGTGACTCCTTCGGAGGGGGATCGGGTGACACGGTCGGAGTCGGCGCCGCCGGTGAGCCCGCCCCGGCGGGAGCCGGTCGCGCCGCTGAGGGGACGGGGACGGCCCCATCGGACACGACCCGCCCATCCGGCGAGTCCACCCCGCCGCCGACCCGGCCCGGAAGCCCGGCCGCCCCCGGAACCCGAGCCGAAGCCGTACGTACCAACACCCTTGCCACCCGAGCGGAACAGGCCCACCCCGGAGACGAGCCCCACCCGCCAGGAACCACCCGCGCCGACAACAGGTCGGAGACGGCCCAGCCGGACACGACACACCGCCCGCACGGCGACCCCGCCCCGGCCGCTCCCGCCGACGCGAACGAGCCGCCGACCCTGGCCGGAGGCGAAGCCGGGTCCGGAACAGGAAGGGGGACCGGGACCGGAACGAGTGCCCGGGCCGGAGCGGTCGGTGCAGCCGCCTGTGTCGCCCGGGCCGCCGTGCTGGATGCCGTGGTCGGGCTGGTGGAGAAGTCTGTTCTGGTCAGGGAGGTGGGTGGGGCCGGAGAGGTGGGCGGTACCCGGTATCGGATGCTCGCCCTTCTCCGGGAGTACGGGCTGGAGAAGCTGGAGGCGCTCGGTGCGGCCGGGGACACCCGGCGGCGGTTGTGCGCGCACTTCGTGCGGGTCGCGGAGGAGCATGAGCGGGGTTGGTTCGGGCCGGATCAGCCGGCCACACTGGCCGGTCTGCGCGCCGAGCACGACAATCTGCGCGCGGCACTCGACTTCTGTCTGACCACCCCCGGCGAGGCCCCGCGCGGGCTGCGGCTGATCGGCAGCCTGTGGTTCTACTGGATCGCGCGCGGCGCCTGGTCGGAGCTGCGCCACTGGTGGCAGCGGCTCCTCCTGCGCGGGGGCCGACGCCCGCCGCCCGAGCTGACCCGGGCCCACTGGGCCGCCGCCCTGATTCCGCTGGTCCGCAGCCGTACGAACGCCGTCCTCCGGTCCGGCGCACCCTGTCCCCCGACGCTGGCCCCGCACCAGATACCGGACGTCAGACCCCTGGCCGACGTGCTGGGGCGGCAAACAGGGCGCGTCGGGGACGACGAGCGACGTCTGCTCGCCTTCCACCTCCTCAGCCGTGTCGAGATGGCGGCCACGCTCACCTTCCACGGCCGTCCCGAGCGTGCCGTGCCGCTGTGCGTGGACGCCCTCGCCGTGTGCGAGGCGTACGGCGAGCAGTGGGTCCGCTCGTACGTCCTTAGCGCACTCGCCACCGCGCGCTGGGCCCTGGGCGAGCACGAGGCCGCCGCCGAGAGCGCCCGGCGCTGTCTGCGGCTGCCGTACGTCACCGGCGAGCCGCACGCCGTCGGCGGTGCCCTGGAGATGCTGGCCGTCGTCACCGCCGCCCGGGGCGACACCGAGCGGGCGGCCGTGCTGCGGGGCGCGGCGCACCGCATCCGGTACGACCTCGGCCACGACCCGCCGGCCGGGCGCAGGCAGACCCGCGGGGCGCCCGGCGACGGCCCGTACGGCGAGGCCCACCGGCGGGGTTACGAGCTGTCGGTACGCGAGGCCCTCGCGTACGCACTGGGCGAGCCGCGCAGCGCGTCCGGAGCCGGGCGCACCGCGCGAACCGCACCGCCGGTGCCCGGTAGCGGGCTCACGCGCCGCGAGCTGGAGGTGGCCGCGCTGATCGCGTCGGGCATGACGAACCGGCAGATCGCGGAGCGACTGGTGATCTCCCGGCGTACGGCGGAGGGGCATGTCGAGCGCATCCTCGCCAAGCTGGGTTTCGCGGCCCGGAGCCAGGTCGCGGCCTGGTTCAGCGGCCTGTCCCGCTGACTGTTCCCGAGCCCGCCTCCGCCTCTGACTCCGCAGCCGACACCGGCTCGCCTTCCAGCGCTGCCGCTGCCCCTGCTTCCACGTCTACCGTGCGGAGCCTCAACTGCCGTACGTCGTCGGAGCCGAGGCCTCGGAGGACCGCTTCGGGGATCGGTCCGCAGCGGACGTCGAGGGTGTCGCCGTCGGGCAGGCCCCGGGCGAAGCCGATGAGCTGCCAGGCGGTCTGGGCCTCCATATAGGTCAGGTTGGTCAGGTCGAGGGCGTACCGGAGCGGGGAGGAGCCGTCGGCAGGGGTCACTTCGAGGGCGTCGAGGTGGGCCATCACCCGGAGCGGGTGGACCGTCCGCATCGCGGCCACCAGGTGGTCGGTGTACTGGTAGCGGCTGTACCAGCACATCGCGGTGAGGCGCGGATCCACGAACAGCGGTTCCATGCAGGCCTCGTAGTCGAGGAGTTGGTCGTCGCTCACGCCGGTCCGCGCTCCCCAGGCCATGTCGGTGTCGAGACGGGCGAGGGCGCCGTCGTCGACGGGGTCGAGGACGAGCAGCACCTTCTCGCCGCGGGCCTGTCCGGTGCGGGTGCAGGAGGTCAGCACCTGCCAGTGGGCCTGGGCGTCGGGCACTCCATGGGCGTGTTCCGTCATCGAGGGCGCCTCCCCGGGCGTTGATGATCAACTCCTGGCGACGGTAGGGAAGCATCTGCGCGCAGACATTGTCGCCACCCCCAACACCCCGCACAGAGACCGGAATTGACCGCCCTCGACCGAGTATTCAACCGAACCCGACCAGCTATCCCCCCTTCCCGACCACTCCCTCGCCTCCTACTCCCCACTCACACTCCCCCTCACTCCGTGCGCAGTGCCGTCGCCGTACGCACCCTCGCCGCCCAGCCCGCCGGGAGCAGCGCGCCCAGCATCGCGATGGCGACCCCGGCCAGTCCCAGGAGCAGCAGTTGCCACGGCACGTACACGTCGAGGACGGACGGCGGTAGCTCGGTACCCGCCGCATGGCCCATCACCGGCAGTACGAAGCCGTGCAGCGCGAAGCCTGCGGGTACGCCGATCAGGCCGCCGAGCACGCCGATCCCGGCCACCGAGGCGAGGACGAGGCTCACCGTCTGGCGTGGTGACATGCCCAGCGCCTTGCAGACGCCGAGGTCGTGGACGCGCTCCCGGGTGTCCAGGACGACGGAGTTGAGGACGCCGAGGCCGGCCACGGAGACCAGCATGAGGGTGAGGAGTGCCGCCATCGACTCCAGGACGATGATGAAGTTGTCCTGCTCCGAAGGGGCGTTGGCCATGGCGTCGCCGCCCAACGGCCGCACCGCGTCGGCGAGTTTCGCGGCGTACTCGGCGGGAGAGACGCCCGGCTTCACCTCGACGAGGAACATCCGGGGCTGGGCCGAGGGGAAGTCGGCGGTGTTCCCGTGGATCGCCATGCCGCCGTCCGACGTGTCGAAGGCCTCGCCGACGATGCGCAGGGTGCGGGTGTCCCCCTCGTAGGTCACCCGCACGGTGTCGCCGATCTCGGTGCCGGTGCGTTCCAGAAAACCGGAGCCCACCACGGTCTGCCCGGCCCCGTCGAGCCAGTGTCCGGAGATCATCTCGTAGCTGCCGGCCCGGGAGTCCCCCTGGTAGAGGGCGACCGGTACCGAGCCGGTGACGCCGGCCACGGTGGCGTCGTTCCGGGTCATGGCGTAGTACGAGGCAGTACCTTCCTGCGCCTCGACGGCGGCGCGTATGCGTTCCGGATCGGCGGCCGGGGCCTCGGACCTGCCCGCACCCTCTTGCCGCACAGGTCCACCGGGGCCGGTCCCCGGTCCGCCGCCGCCGAACACAGTGACCGCGGCGCGCTCCTCGGGATCGGCGGCGGCACCGACCGCCGTCAGGGACGCGGTCAGCCCCACCGCGAAGGTCGCCGCGACGGTGCCGAAGGCCACCGCGAGCAGCATCGCGGCCGTGCGCACCGGGTGCGCGAAGGGGCTCGCGAGGCCGTACGTCACCGCTCTGGGCAGCGGCAGCCGTCCCGCCGCCCGGTGCGCCCACTGGCCACGCCCCGTGCGCGGGGCCCGGCCCACCGCGATGGCCTCGACCGTGCTCAGCCGTCCTGCGCGCAGCGCGGGCACCAGCGCGGCGAGCCCGACGACCAGCAGCCCGGCGGCCGGCACCACGATGTCCACCCACCACGTCACGCCCAGCGTGGCGGCGCCGTACGCCTGCTCGGTGTCGTCGAGGAGGGGGACGGCCAGCAGGTTGCCGAGGACGACGCCGAGCGCGATACCGACGGCGGCCGGGATCAACGCCTGGGCGACATAGGCGCGTACGACCTCGCGCGGGGTGAAGCCGATGGCCTTGAGGATGCCGATCCTGCGCAGGCTGGAGCCGACCGCGCCGCTGGTCACACTGGAGACGATGATCACCGACATCACGATGCCGAGAACACCGAACGCGATGAGGAAGGGGATGGTCGGCGCCGCGCCCTCGTCGGCGTCGCGCTTGGTCTCCAGATAGGACTGGCTGCCCAGCAGCGCACCGGACGGCACGGCCGCGCCGAGCCGCTCACGGTTGGCGGTGAGTTCCTTCTCCGTCGCGGCCGAGTCGAAGCGGTACAGCATCTGGTTGGTGAGCGGGGCCTCCTTCGACGCCAGTGCCCTGGCCTGGGCGGGGGTCGTCCAGACGTCGGCGGTCCTGCTGACCGACAGGGCGAAGCCGACGATCGTCAGGGTGGGGCTGTCGGCGGCGTCCGAGGTCCGGAGTGTGGAGCCGAGCCCGAGGTTGGGGCCGGAGAACGACGAGTTCAGCACGATCTCACCCGGTTTCGCCGCCCAGCGTCCGGACTTGAGGTCCAGATCGTCCACGTCGGCCTGCGGACCGGACCGTCCGACGAGCGTCAGCGTCGGCAGGTGGCCGCCCCCCGCGTCCACCGGCTTGATCGTCGTGGCGGGGTACGGTCCCGCGCTCGCGGTGACACCCGCCTCCTCCCCGGTGGCCGCCAGTTGCTCCGTGCTCGCCCTGGCCCGGTCGAACTGGACGGTCAGATGCGCGCCGTGCTGCTGCGCGAAGGCGTGGTCGAAGGGCGCGTTCGAGGCGACGATCAGCGACCCGGCGACCACCGCCGAGGCCACGGCCATCATCGTGGCGATGGCGATCACCACGGTCTGCACCCGGCGGCGCCCCACTCCCGACCGTACGACCCGGCCGAGCGCACCTCCCATGCCGAAACCGAAGCCGGCGCCGAATCCGTTCACCGGGCCGCCCCCGCCCGGGTGTCGAGGGCGAGGTGACCGTCGACGAGGTGGATCGTCCGGCTCGCACACGCCTCGGCGAGCGCCAGGTCGTGTGTGACCAGCACGATGGTCTGCCCGCCACGGTGCAGCTCGACCAGCAGCTCCCGTACGTCCTCGCCCGAGGCGGTGTCGAGGGCGCCGGTCGGCTCGTCGGCGAGCAGCAGGGCGGGGCGGTTGACCAGGGCCCGGGCCACCGCGACGCGCTGGCGTTCGCCGCCGGAGAGCCGGCCCGGACAGGCGCGGGCGTGCTTCTGGATGCCGAGCAGCTCCATCAGTTCCCCGGCGCGGGCCGCCGTCTCGCGCCGTGCGGTTCCGGTCAGTTGGGCGGGGAGCTGGATGTTGTCGGTGACGGTGAGGTCGTCGAGGAGGTTGAAGAACTGGAAGACCATACCGATCTGTTCGCGGCGGAACCGGGCCAACGCGTGCTCGGTCAGGTCGTCGAGCCGTCGGCCGGCCACGGACACGGTGCCCTCGGTCGCCCGGTCAAGGCCCGCGACGAGGTTCAGCAGGGTGGACTTGCCGCTGCCGGAGGGGCCGGTCACGGCGAGGGCCTCGCCCTGTTCGACGGAGAGCGTGAGCGGCCCCAGCGCGGGCCTGCCCGCACTTCCGTAGCGCTTGGCCACGTCCTCCAGTTGGATCACCTGAGTCATGAACTCGCCTGTCCCTACGGTCGGTTCGAGCGGAAAGTTGTCCGGACCCGGTGAACGTAGGGGCGGGCGTCGCCCCGGCGCGTCGGCCGCAGCACCGACGTCCGGCCCTCCCCGCGGAGGATCCGCCCGTGGGGTCATCCCTGCGAAGTAGGCCTGACGAACGGCTTGTTGAGCTGTTCGGTGCGAAGGGGCGCGGGGCGGGACGACCGGCCGCACAATGTGCCGATGGACACGACTCCGATGGAGACGACGCCGTTGGAGACGCCGAGGGAGACGGAGGACCGGCACCGGCGCTCTTGGCACTGGCATCGGCACTGGCGTCAGCAACTGCGTGACGCGTTGCGGCCGGAGTCGAAACCCGCTCCGCTGTCGCGGCGGGCGGTACGCGTCGATCTGGCGCTGGCGGTCGTGCTGACCGTCGTCGCGCTGCTCGTCGCCGCGGCCTATCCCGGCGACGGCCCGGTGCGCTTCCTCCCGAAGACGGTGTACGAGAGCGGCGGCGTGAGCGTGCGCGTGCCGGGGGCCGACGTCGTGCCGCCGACCCCGCCGCCCGTCCCGCCCGTACCCCGCCCGCCGGTCATGGAGGGCGAGGCGCCCCTCGCTCCCTGGCCCCTGGTCGTCCTGTCGGCGCTGCCGCTGCTGGCCAGGCGCCGGTACCCGCTCGCCGTGTTCGCGGTGGTACTGGCCGCGGCCGTGGCCATCGGCGACGAAGCCTCCTGGATCACTGTGCTGACCTGCGTCATCGGCGCCTACAGCGCTGTCATGCACAGCCGTTACCGGGTGGGGGCCATGGCCGCGATGGTCGTCGGCGCCGTCCTGGCCGGCCTCGCGTTCCAGCGGGCCGAGCCCCTGCTCCCCGGCTGGTCGAGTCCCGGCGTCGTGCTGCTGATCGCTGGGGTGCTGGCCGGCCTGGTCCGTTTCTGGCGGCGGCGACTCGCGGCCGGCCGGGACCGGTTCACACGGTTGCAACAGGCCCAGGAGGAGGCCATGCGGCGGGCCGTGGCGGAGGAACGGGCCCGGATCGCCGCCGAGTTGCACGACGTGGTGACGCACAATGTGAGCGTGATGGTGATCCAGGCCGGCGCGGCACGCAAGGTGATGGACGTCGCGCCCGAACGGTCGAAGGAGGCGCTGCTCGCGGTCGAGGCCGGGGGCCGGGCCGCGATGGCCGAACTCCGGCATGTGATGGGCCTGTTGACTGCCCCGGACACCGGCGGTCCCCAGGAGACACCCGCCGACGGTCTGGAGCCGCAGCCCGGCCTGGACCGGCTCGACGCCCTGACGGAACGGGTGCGCGGCGCCGGGACCCCGGTCGTCGTCGCCGTGTCACTGCCGCCCGACCCCTTGCCGCCCGGGGTCGACCTGACGGCGTACCGCGTGGTGCAGGAGGCGCTGACCAACACGATCAGGCACGCGCCCGGCGCGGAGGCCTCCGTCCTGATCGGCTGGACCGACGACTGCCTCCAGATCGAGGTCGGCAACACGCGCGCCACCGCACCCAACTCCCCACCGCCGGAAGGCGACAGCAACGGAAAGGACAACGGGACCGGCCGCGGTCTTATCGGGCTGCGGGAACGGCTGGCGGTCTACGGCGGCGAGCTGACCGCCGGCCCCACCCTCGCCGGCGGCTACCGCATCACGGCCAGAGTCCCGTGGCGGACCCCGTGAACCAGCCCCGTCCACACCAGCCGCAGCGCCCGCCCCACCCACCGCTGCGTGCCGTCATCGCCGACGATCAGGCGCTGGTCCGTACGGGCTTCGGGATGATCCTGGCCGCCGACGGCATCGAGGTGACCGCCGAGGCGGCCGACGGGGCCGAGGCGGTGGCCGCCGTACGCCGTACCCGGCCCGATGTGGTCCTGATGGACATCAGGATGCCCGGCATGGACGGCATCGAGGCCACGCGGCGGATCCTCGCCGACGACGCCCCGGAGGCCGGGCGGACCCGCGTCGTCATCCTCACCACCTACGACCTCGACCACTACGTCTACGCCGCCCTCACGGCAGGCGCCTGCGGCTTCCTCCTCAAGGACGTCACCCCCGAGCACCTGGTCGCCTCCGTACGCCTGGTCCAGTCCGGCGACGCCCTGCTCGCCCCCGCGATCACCCGCCGCCTGATCGAACGCTTCGCCCACCGCCAGGAGCCCGCGCGGGCCCCCGCCCGGCACGCCGACCTGTCGGGTCTGACACCCCGTGAACTGGAGGTCCTGCGCCTGATGGCGACGGGCCTGAGCAACGCCGAGCTGGCGGAACGTCTGTTCCTGAGCCCGACCACGGTCAAGACGCACGTCGGCCGCATCCTGTCGAAACTGGAGCTGCGCGACCGGGTCCAGGCGGTCGTACTGGCCTACGAGACGGGCCTGATCGCCCCCGGTACCGAGCCCTGAGCGCCGAGGGACTGTCAACTCTTCACACAGCCGACCCCTGTTGATGTTGCTCTTGCTGCACACTCCTAGCTGACGCATCCCCTGGACAGCGGAGAGGTCATGTTGCAGATCAACACGAGCAAGGTGAGCCGCTGGGACCAGCACGGGCGGGAACACATCGTCCACGTCACGCGCACCGGGGCACAGCGCCTCATGAACTGCGACACGTGCGGCTGGCGCAAGAAGGTGCAGTTCCTGCCCTGGCTGAAGGCGGAGGAACACCTCGCCGAGGAGCACCAGGCAACGGTGGACCCGACGGCGGGCTAGAACGCCAAGTGGCCCCGGAGTCACAGGACTCCGGGGCCACTTGTCAGCCCGTCCGGGGGTCCCCCCTCTGGGGGAGCTTGAGGACGGGGCCGTTCAGGCCGAAGCGGGGGCCTGGGGGCGGCAGCCCCCAGAACGGCAGCAGGTCAGCAGGACCTAGCAGCCAACGAGACGCTGAGCCAAGTACCCCTCGATCTGGTCCAGCGACACGCGCTCCTGCTTCATCGTGTCCCGTTCACGAACCGTGACCGCGTTGTCGTCGAGCGTGTCGAAGTCGACCGTCACGCAGAACGGCGTACCGATCTCGTCCTGGCGCCGGTAGCGGCGGCCGATCGCGCCCGCGTCGTCGAACTCGATGTTCCAGTTCTGGCGCAGGGCGGTGGCCAGACCCTTGGCCTTCGGGGACAGCTCGGGGTTGCGGGACAGCGGCAGGACCGCGACCTTGACCGGCGCCAGGCGCGGGTCGAGGCGGAGCACCGTGCGCTTCTCCATCTTGCCCTTGGCGTTGGGCGCCTCGTCCTCGATGTACGCGTCGAGGAGGAACGCCAGCATCGCGCGGCCGACACCGGCGGCGGGCTCGATGACGTACGGCGTCCAGCGCTCGCCGGCCTCCTGGTCGAAGAAGGAGAGGTCCTGGCCGGAGGCCTTGGAGTGGGCCGTGAGGTCGTAGTCCGTGCGGTTGGCGACGCCCTCCAGCTCACCCCACTCGTTGCCGCCGAACTGGAAGCGGTACTCGATGTCGGCGGTGCGCTTGGAGTAGTGCGAGAGCTTCTCGGCCGGGTGGTCGTACCAGCGCATGTTCTCCTCGCGGAGACCGAGGCCGGTGTACCAGTTCCAGCGCTCCTGCATCCAGTACTCCTGCCACTTCTCGTCCTCGCCCGGCTTGACGAAGAACTCCATCTCCATCTGCTCGAACTCACGGGTGCGGAAGATGAAGTTGCCGGGCGTGATCTCGTTGCGGAACGACTTGCCCATCTGGGCGATGCCGAACGGCGGCTTGCGGCGCGAAGTGGTCTGCACCTGGGAGAAGTTGGTGAAGATGCCCTGGGCGGTCTCGGGGCGCAGGTAGGCGACCGAACCGGAGTCCTGGGTCGGGCCGAGGTGCGTCGACAGCAGACCGGAGAACTGCTTGGGCTCGGTGAACTGGCCCTTGTTGCCGCAGTTGGGGCAGTTGATGTCGGCGAGGCCGTTCTCCGGGAGGCGGTGGTGCTTCGCCTCGTAGGCCTCCTCCAGGTGGTCGGCGCGGTAGCGCTTGTGACAGGAGGTGCACTCGGTGAGCGGGTCGGAGAAGGTGGCGACGTGGCCGGAGGCCACCCAGACCTCGGAGGCCAGGATGACGGACGAGTCGATACCGACGACGTCCTCGCGCGACGTCACCATGTAGCGCCACCACTGACGCTTGAGGTTCTCCTTGAGCTCGACACCCAGCGGTCCGTAGTCCCAGGCGGCGCGCTGACCGCCGTAGATCTCACTGCACGGGAATACGAAGCCACGGCGCTTGCTCAGGCTGACGATGGTGTCGATCTTGTCGGCGGCCACGGTGCTCTCTTCATTACGACGATTAAGACGACGGGCGATGAAGCGGACGCGCTCCGTACGGGCGGAGGCGGACGCGCTTCAGAGCGAATGACTCAGGTTACCGGCGGGGCCCGCCCCCCAATCAAATCGGTTCCGGTAGCGGGCCGTGCGGGTGCCCCCGCCACTACCACGCGCCGTGCCCGACGGGCGCCCAAAAAACCCGCTTGTTGACAATCGTTTCCAGAATCATTGAAAATGACTGTCATGAACGTACGACGACTCATATCGGGCACCGCGATCGCGGCGGCCACCGCGCTCGGCCTCGGCGCCCTGTCCGCCTGTTCCTCGGATTCGAACGCCTCCGACCGGAACATCACCGGGCAGCTCGACGTCGTGGCGTCGTTCTATCCGATGCAGTACCTCGCCGAGCAGATAGGCGGCAGGCATGTCTCCATCAGCACGCTGACCGAGCCCGGCCAGGAGCCGCACGACCTGGAGATCAGCGCCAAGCAGACCGTGGACCTGCAGAAGGCCGACGCGGTCCTGTACCTCAAGGGCCTCCAGCCCGCCGTCGACGAGGCGGTGGCGCAGTCCGAGGCGAAGACGAAGATCGACGCGGCGACCCTCACCACCCTTGAGGACCACGGCAGCACCGAGCACAGCCACGAGGGCGAGGAGCCCGCCGAGGAAGCGCACTCCGACGAGGAGGCCTCCGCCCTCGACCCGCACGTCTGGCTCGACCCGGTGAAGTACGCCGAGATCGCCGGCGGTGTGTCCGCCGCCCTCCAGAAGGCGGACCCGGCCAACGCGGCGGAATACGAGAAGAACACCACGGCGTTGACCGCGAAGCTGACCTCGCTCAACACCTCGTTCGAGGACGGCCTGAAGAACACCGCCACGAAGGTGTTCTTCACCAACCACGCGGCCTTCGGCTACCTCGCCGAGCGCTACGGCCTGACCCAGGAGGCCATCACCGGCGTGGACCCGGAGAGCGAGCCGAGTGCCGCGCGGATGAAGGAGCTCCAGCAGGAGGCGAAGGCGGACGGAGTGACCACCGTCTTCTACGAGACACTGGTCTCCGACAAGACCGCGAAGACCCTCGCCAAGGACGCGAACCTCAGGACGGACGTTCTCGATCCGCTGGAGGGCATCACCGAGAAGTCCCGGGGCACCGACTACATCACGGTCATGGAAGCCAACCTCAAGGCGCTGCAGACGGCTCTGGGCGCCAAGTAACGCCAGTGACACAGCGGAGGTACCACGCATGAGCAGCGAGCCGGGCAGGCCCGAACCGGTCATTTCCCTGCGCGGTGTTCGCGCGGAGCTGGGCTCGCGCCCGGTCCTGCGGGGCATCGACCTCACCGTGGGCCACGGTGAGGTCGTCGCGCTGCTCGGCGCCAACGGCTCGGGAAAGTCGACCGCGATCCGCACGGTCATCGGCCAAGTCCCGGTCAGCGCGGGCGAGATCGAGCTGTTCGGTGTCCCCCGGCGTCGCTTCGACGACTGGCGGCGCGTGGGCTACGTACCGCAGCGGACGACCGCGGCCGGTGGCGTGCCCGCGACGATCACCGAGGTCGTCGCGTCGGGCCGGCTCTCCCGTGCCCGCTTCGGCATGCTGCGCAAGGCCGACCACGTGGCCGTACAGCGGGCCATCGCTCTCGTGGGGCTGGCGGACCGCGCGAAGGACTCGGTGAACGCGCTGTCGGGCGGTCAGCACCAGCGCGTACTGATCGCCCGCGCCCTCGCCGCCGAACCCGAGCTGCTGATCATGGACGAGCCGATGGCGGGCGTCGACCTGGCGAGCCAGGAGGTGCTGGCCCGGACGCTGCGGGAGCAGGTCGCGGCCGGTACGACGGTGCTGCTCGTCCTGCACGAACTCGGACCGCTGGAACCGCTGATCGACCGGGCCGTCGTCCTGCGCGACGGGTGCGTGACGCACGACGGGCCGCCCCCCAAGGCGGTCGGACAGCACGCCCTGCCCGGCCACGACCACGTACACCCGCACGCGGCTCACGACGCCGAACCGATCCGGACGGGACTGCTGAGCTGATGGAATTCCTCGACTACGCCTTCATGCAGCGGGCCCTGCTGGCCGCCGTACTCGTCGGCATCACGGCCCCCGCGATCGGCATCTACCTGGTCCAGCGCCGCCAGGCGCTGATGGGCGACGGTATCGGCCATGTCGCGATGACGGGTGTCGGCCTCGGCTTCCTGCTGAACACCTCACCGGTGTGGATGGCTACGGGCGTCGCCGTCATCGGCGCGGTGATGATGGAACTCATCCGCTGGTACGGGAAGACGCGCGGCGACATCGCCCTCGCGATGCTGTTCTACGGCGGTATGGCCGGCGGCGTGATGTTCATCAACCTGGCGCCGACGGGCTCGAACGCCAACCTGACCTCGTACCTGTTCGGGTCGTTGTCCACGGTCAGCGAATCCGACGTGACGGCGATCTGCGTGCTCGCGGCCTTCGTGGTGTTGGTCACCATCGGTCTGCGCCGGCAGCTCTTCGCGGTCAGCCAGGACGAGGAGTTCGCCCGGGTGACGGGCCTGCCGGTCCGGGTCCTCAACCTCCTCACCGCGATCACGGCGGCGATCACGGTGACGGTGGCGATGCGGGTGGTGGGGTTGTTGCTGGTCAGCGCCTTGATGGTGGTTCCGGTCGCCGCCGCCCAGCAACTGACCCGGAGTTTCGCGGCGACGTTCGCCGTCGCGGTGGCGATCGGGGTGTCCGTGACGATCGGCGGCACGGTGACCTCGTACTACCAGGATGTTCCGCCCGGTGCGACGATCGTGCTGCTGACCATCGGCGCGTTCGTCGCGCTGACCGCGCTGGCGACACCGGTGGCCCGCCGCCGGGCCCGTGCGGCGGCTGCCGCGCAGACGGCCGGGGACCCGGCGGAGTGTGTGATTCCGGCCAGCAGGGAAGCCGCCGGCAAGGCGGGCGTCTGACCGCGCACGGTCCGGGCTGGCACAATGGCCCGGCAAGCGCGGACGTGAGGAGAACAACGGTGACGACGGCCGGCCCGCCCGTCAAGGGACGATCCACCCGCCAGCGTGCCGCTGTGGCGGCGGCGCTGGACGAGGTCGACGAGTTCCGCAGTGCCCAGGAACTCCACGACATGCTCAAGCACAAGGGCGACTCGGTAGGCCTGACGACCGTCTACCGCACCCTCCAGTCCCTGGCGGACGCGGGTGAGGTGGATGTCCTGCGGACGTCGGACGGGGAGTCGGTCTACCGGCGCTGTTCGACCGGTGACCACCACCATCACCTTGTCTGCCGTATGTGCGGCAAGGCGGTGGAGGTCGAGGGACCGGCCGTGGAGACGTGGGCGGAGGCGATCGCCGTGGAGCACGGGTTCGTGAACGTGGCTCACACGGTGGAGATCTTCGGTACCTGTGCGGAGTGCTCTGCGGTTGGGCGGGGGTAGGTTCGGGTTCGGCTGCGGGTGCGTTGTGGCTTGTCGCGCAGTTCCCCGCGCCCCTGAATGCCGTCCCCCGTCGGATAGCTTCTTGCCGTGGGTCATGTCAGGGCAACAGACGGTCGATTGAGCGGTGCCTCTTTGGGGGCGCCGTTTCGGTGGTTGTGGGTGTCCTATGCGGCCAGTCTGGCCGGGACCTGGCTCGCGTTCGACTCGTTTCCGTTGATCGCGGTTCTCGTGCTGCAGGTGGGGCCCGCGCAGGTGTCACTGCTGGCCGCGGCAGGGCTGGCCGTCGGGGCGGTGGTGGCGGTGCCGCTGGGGCCCTGGGTGGAGTTCCGGCGCAAGCGGCCGGTGATGGTCGCCATGGATCTCGTGCGGTGCGGGGCGCTGCTCACCGTCCCCGCCGCCTACGCGCTCGGCGTGCTCTCCTTCGGGCAGCTCGTGGTGGTGGCCGTCGTGGTCGCCGCTGCCGACATCACCTTCACCTCCGCCAGCGGGGCGTATCTCAAGGGACTGCTGCCGCCGTCCCAACTCCTGGTCGCCAACGGCCGGTTCGAGTCCACGATGTGGACGGCGAGCGTGCTCGGGCCGCCGCTGGGCGGGGCCGCCATCGGACTGCTCGGACCGGTGACCACGGTGGTCGCGAACGCGGTGAGCTTTCTGCTGTCGGCGGCCGGTCTCCGGGCCATCGGCGGGCAGCGCGAAGCTCTGCCCGTACGGGAGGAGGTACGGGCCGGCGGCTTGCGTCCGCGCGCCGGTGACCTGGTCGACGGGTGGCGGTTCATCCTGGCCGATGCGGTGCTGCGGCCCCTGTTCCTCAACACCGTGCTGGTCAGCGGGCTGATCATGGCGACGGCGCCGTTGGTCGCCGTCCTCATGCTCGGCCGCTTCGGCTTCGCGCCCTGGCAGTACGCCCTCGCCTTCGCCGTGCCCTGCGTCGGCGGCCTCGTCGGCTCGCGCCTGTCCCGGCCGCTCGTGGCGCGGTACGGTCAGCGCAGGATCATGCTCACCTTCGGCACGCTGCGGGTGTGCTGGCCGGTCGGGATGGTGTTCGTGCACGGCGGTACGACGGGACTCGTCCTGGTGATGGTCGTGCAGTTCGGCCTGATCACCAGCATGGGCGTGTTCAACCCGGTGTACGCCACCTACCGGCTCCAGCACACCCCGGCGGACCGGGTCGCCCGCACCCTCTCCGCCTGGTCGGTCTCCAGCAAGCTGACCGTCGCGGCGCTGACCGCGCTGTGGGGGCTGCTGGCGGCGCTCACCACGCCCCTGGCCGCCGTCGGGGCCGCGGGCGTCCTGATCCTCACGACGCCGCTGCTGCTGCCCCGTACCGGGGACTGACGCACGCACCCAGGGCTGTCGCACCACCCGGCACCCGGCGTCGCGTCGCAAGACGCCGGGTGCCGCTGCCCCACGCTCGGCTCAGGCCTCTACGTTGCCCTTCATGTCCCGCTGCATTTCCAGCAGTTGCTCATTCGGGACCGCGCCGCCGAACCGCCGGTCGCGGGAGGCGAATTCGACGCAGGCGCGCCACAGGTCGCGCCGGTCGAAGTCGGGCCAGAGCACGTCCTGGAACACCATCTCGGCATAACTCGACTGCCAGATCAGGTAGTTGGAGGTGCGCTGTTCACCACTGGGGCGAAGGAAAAGGTCGACGTCCGGCATGTCCGGGTAGTAGAGGTACTTCTGTATGGTCTTCTCGGAAACCTTGTCGGGGTCGAGCTTTCCGGCGGCGACATCACGCGCCATCGCCTTTGCGGCGTCGGCGAGTTCGGCTCGGCCGCCGTAATTGACGCAGAAGTAGAGCGTCATGGCGTCGTTGTTCTTGGTCTGCTCCTGGGCGACCTGGAGTTCCTGTACGACGGACTTCCACATCCTGGGCATACGCCCGACCCACCGAATCCGGATACCGAGTTCGTCCATCTCGTCGCGCCGGCGCCGGATGACGTCACGGTTGAAGTTCATGAGGAAGCGGACCTCTTCCGGTGACCGCTTCCAGTTCTCGGTGGAGAAGGCGTAGAGGGAGAGATTCTTGACGCCGAGTTCCAGGCATCCCTTGAGGACATCGAGGACGACGCCTTCACCGACCTTGTGCCCTTCCGTACGCGGCAGCCCGCGCTCCTTGGCCCACCGCCCGTTGCCGTCCATCACGCACGCCACATGGTTCGGTACGAGCTCGCCGGGGAGCTTCGGCGCGGTGGCGCCGGAGGGGTGCGGTTCCGGCGTCTTGTACTCGCGGCGCTGGCGCCCCAGGATTCCGCGTACGGCCATGCGCTTCTCGTCTCCTTGTTGCTGCTGTACAGGTTCTTGTGGTGCTGCTTCTGCTTCTCTACTTCTCTACATAGCGCAGGGAACGCAGCCCGCGCTCCAGGTGCCAGTGCAGGTAGGCGGACACCAGTCCGCTCCCCTCCCTGACGTGACGCGGCTCACACGCGTCCGCGGTCTCCCAGTCGCCGGTCAGCAGCGCGCCGAGCAGTTCGAGGGCCTGGGGAGAGGGTACGACGCTGCCGGACACCCGGCAGTCGACGCAGACGGAGCCTCCGGCGGCCACCGAGAAGAACCGGTTGGGCCCCGCCATCCCGCACCGCGCGCAGTCGCTGAAGGTGGGCGCGTACCCGTTGACGGCGAGGGAGCGCAGGAGGAACGCGTCGAGGATGAGATGGGGCTCGTGCTCGGCGCGGGCGAGGGTGCGCAGGGCGCCGACCAGCAGCAGGTACTGCTGCACGGCGGGCTCGCCCTCGTGGTCGGTGAACCGTTCCGCCGTCTCCAGCATGGCCGTCCCGGCGGTGTACCGGGCGTAGTCGGTGACGATCCCGCCACCGTACGGAGCGATGATCTCGCTCTGCGTACAGAGTGGCAGCCCGCGCCCGACCAGGTCGCTCCCCCGCGAGAAGAACTGCACGTCGACGTGGGAGAACGGTTCGAGCCGGGCCCCGAACTTGGACTTGGTCCGGCGCACTCCCCGGGCCACGGCCCGTACCCGCCCGTGACCGCGCGTGAGCAGCGTGATGATCCGGTCGGCCTCCCCCAGCTTCTGGGTGCGCAGCACGACACCGTCGTCACGGAACAGGCTCATGGGGTCATTGTCGCGTACGGAACGGCAGCCTCAGGCGGGGCCGTACCTCTTACCGGTGAAGGAGGCGGATTCAGCTGGTGCCGAACCCCCTCAACCGGTAAGACTTTCGGTATGAGCCTAGCCTCGATCTTTCTTGAGGGTCCGCCGACGGAGTCGGTGGACCCTTTTGCTTTCCGGA